>NZ_JBNINR010000010.1:0-96427 GCF_051390595.1 Nocardioides segetis
GTGGTGTAGAAGTTCGTCTCGAAGTTCACCAACGTCAGCCCGTCCGGCGGCTGGATGCTCAACGTTCCCGCCGGAAGGGCCAACTCCGCGAACGCCCGCCGCACATCCTCAGCAGTGAGTGAGCGTTCCTCTTCGTCGCCAGAACAGAAGACGGCGTTCTGGCTAGGTTCCGCGACTTGCGAGGCACCCTGGCAGGCGTGATTGCCGATGCTGATGTGCGGACCCGTCGACTGGCTGCTCTGAGCCGACGTCGGGGTCGGCGTTGCATCCTGCTGCTTCGTTGCCTCCGCGAAGAGACCGCCACTCCTCGTTCCGGCATCGACGTCCGGTTCTGGGTCTCCTTGAGCTGGCCCGGGCCAGCAAATGACGAGCAGGAGGGCCACCGTGCCCGTGCGGAGCATCATCGAGGTTCCAGAACGTCGGTGCGCCAGGCGTCGTCGATCCAGATCAAGTAGCTCAGGTAGGTCGTGGTGGCCGGTGCGATGGTCTCGCGCGTCCCGTCGCCATGCACGATCACTTGTTCTGCGTTCCGCACGTCGTAGCGGGCCTCGACACCCCGAAGCGCCTTGTCTTCGGAGTTGATGACCTTCACATGTTTGATCGAAAGCTCGTACGCACCGCCCTCGGCGTGACCGCCCGGCTCGTACAGTTCGCTCACCGCGGCGATGCCCTTGGCGCAGCCCGTGCAGGTCGTGCCTGAGACCGCCTTCAGCGCCTTCACGTCCCCGGTCACCTGCGCGTAGTTGATCAGCTCCCAGTAGTACGCGATGAACGCCCGCGCCCCCTCCTCACTCGCCTCCCGCGCCACCTCCGGGAGTTCCGGCTCCACCGGATCGACCGGCTCACCAGAGCCGGACGACGACGGATCCATGGTCCCGGTCGGACTCCACGACGAGGTCGGCTCACCCGGACCATCCAGATCATCGGCATCGGGATCGTCACCGGTGCAGGCGGCGGCGGACAGCAGCAGGACGAGCACAGCCACGAGCAGGCCGAGCGCCGGCGGGCCGCCGGCGGTGCGGTGGATGCGCATGGGTCCTCCCGAGATGAGCAGCGCCCGGACCGGGACGCCTCGCGACGCTATCCCGACCCGGGCACAGGACGCCACCGACCGGCGCCCGGCTGTGGAGAGGCGGTGCGGACCTCAGACGCTCACCAGGTGCGTGCCCAGACGCAGTACTCCGCAGCGCGCAGCCGCTCCAGCGCCTCGGTCGAGAGAGGGTCGGCGGCGTCGATGACGACGTAGCCGAGGCCGTCCTTGGTCGACAGGAGCTGGTCGACGACGTTGTCGCCGGCCTCGGCGAAGGTCGCATTGAGGTCGGCGAGGACGCCGGGCACGTTGCGGTGCAGCAGCCCGAGGCGGCGGCCGGCGGGGAGCTCGGGCGGCAGCACGGCCGGCAGGTTGACGGACAGCGCGGTGCTGCCCTCGAGGGCGAAGCGGGCGAGCTTCTCCGCGACGAACCAGCCGATCTCCTCCTGCGCCTCCTGCGTGGAACCGCCGATGTGCGGGGTCAGGATGACGTTGTCGAGACCGCGCAGCACCGAGTCGAACGGGTCGCCCTGGGCCTTCGGCTCGGAGGGGAAGACGTCGACGGCGGCGCCGGCGATGTGGCCGGAGAGCAGGTGGTCGCGCAGCGCCTCGTAGTCGACGACCATGCCGCGCGAGGCGTTGATGAACATCGCCCGCGGCTTCATCGCCGCGAACTCCGCGGCACCGAAGAAGCCGGCGTTGCCCGGGCGGCCGTCGACGTGCAGGCTCACGACGTCGGCGACCGCCAGCAGCTCCTTGAGGCTGCGCAGCCGCCGTGCCGTGCCGTGGGCCGGCCGGTCGGCCGTGTCGTAGAAGACGACGTTGAACCCGAGTGCCTCGGCCACCGTCGACAGCTGGGTGCCGATGTTGCCGTAGCCCACGATGCCGAGGGTCCGGCCACGCACCTCGTGGCTGCCCTTGGCCGACTTGTCCCAGACGCCCTCGTGCATGCGCTGGGTCTTCTCGGGCAGCCGGCGGGCGAGGGCGATGATCTCGGCGATGACGAGCTCGACGACGCTGCGCGTGTTGGAGTACGGCGCGTTGAAGACTCCGATGCCCTTGGCGGCGGCCGTCTTGAGGTCGACCTGGTTGGTGCCGATGCAGAAGCAGCCGACCGCCACGAGGTCGGCCGCCTCGTCGAGGACCTTCGCGGTCACGTTGGTGTTCGAGCGGACGCCGAGGAGGTGCACTCCCGGCAGCGCGGCGATCAGCTCGTCCTCGGACAGGGATCCCGGGCGCAACTCCACCTCGTAGCCCCGGCCCTCCAGGGTCTCGACGGCGGCGGGATGGATGTTCTCGAGCAGCAGAGCCTTCACGGTAGGACTCTAGTTGTCCGCGGTGCGTGCTCCCGCAGCGGGCGGCAGCCGTGGACGGTGGCCGCGGTGCTCACGTGGGTCCCGCGTCCGCATATCGGTCCAACGCACTTGTCCACATCCGTGCGATCAGCCGGTGCATCGGGCCGTGGTGGAGCATGAAGAGCAACAACCGGTCGCGGAGGCCGGCCGGGTCGCGGGAGCTCCACTCGACATCGAGGTGACTGCCGCCGTCGGGCGTGGGGGTGATCCTGACCGAGCCGGAGCCGTTGCCGCCGTAGCTGTTCTCGATCTCGGTCCAGCGGATGAGGGACGGATCGGACCAGTCGTAGCGCGCGACGACCCAGAAGGGGGAGCGGGGCGTGCTCTCGCGCGCGACCGCCCAGGTCGCGCCCTGCTCGCGGACCTGGTACGTCGTCGGGTCGAGAGTCCGGTTCCAGATCTCCGGACGCCGCTCGGTGAAGTCGGTGAAGGCGCGCAGGACCTGATCGGGGGCGGCGCGGGTCATCACCTCGAAACGCACCTCTCCAGTGGAGCAGCTGTGCTCCGCGGCGTCCAGAGATGTGCGGCGACGGTCCCTGGACGCCACGGGGCGGGCTCAGCTCCAGTCGACGCTGTAGTAGCGCGTCTCCTGGTACTCGCGGATGCCCTCGTGAGCGCCTTCGCGGCCGATGCCGCTCTGCTTGACCCCGCCGAACGGAGCGGAGGGGTCCGAGACGATGCCGCGGTTGATGCCGACCATGCCGGCCTCGATCCGCTCGCCGAGGCGCAGCGCGTCTTGGAGCCGGCCGGCGTAGACGTAGGCGGCGAGGCCGAACTCGGTGTCGTTGACGGACGCCAGCATCGCGTCCTCGTCGGTCCAGGTGACGATCGGCGCGACGGGGCCGAAGATCTCCTCGGAGAGGATCGGCGCGCCGACGGGTACGTCGACCAGGACGGTCGGCGGGAAGAACCAGCCGGTCTCCGGGACGCTGCCCTGGGCGGCGACGCGCGCGCCGTCGGCGACGGCGGCCTCGACCAGCTTGGTGATGCCGCTGAGCGCCTTCTCGCTGATGACCGGGCCGATCTGGTTGGTCTCGTCGGCGGACGGTCCGACCCTCAGTGCGCAGACGGCGGCGGAGAGCTTCGCGACGAACTCCTCGGCCACGTCCGCGTGGACGTAGAACCGGTTGGCGGCCGTGCAGGCCTGGCCGCCGCCGCGGAACTTCGCGATCATCGCGCCGGCGACCGCGGCGTCGACGTCGGCGTCGGCGGTGACCACGAAGGGCGCGTTGCCGCCCAGCTCCATGCTGGTGTTGAGCACGCGGTCCGCCGCCTGGCGCAGGAGGGTCCGGCCCACGCCGGTGGAGCCGGTGAAGCTGACCTTGCGGACTCGCGGGTCCTCGAGCCAGGCGGTCACGACCGCGGCCGGGTCGGTGGTCGGGACCACGTTGACGACGCCCTCGGGTACGCCGGCCTCGAGCAGGATCCGCGCCACGGCCAGGGCGGTCAGCGGGGTCTCCGCGGCCGGCTTGAGCACGACGGTGCAGCCGGCGGCGAGGGCGGGAGCGATCTTGCGGGTCGCCATCGCGGCGGGGAAGTTCCACGGCGTGATGAGGGCGGCGACCCCGACGGGGGCGTGGGTGACCAGCGTCTTGGCATTGCCGGCAGGCGCGTCGCCGTACGTGCCCTCGCCGCGCACCGCCTCCTCGGAGAACCAGCGGAAGAACTCGGCGGCGTAGGCGACCTCGGCGCGTGCGTCGGCGACGGACTTGCCGTTCTCGGACGCGATCAGGCCGGTGAGGTGGTCGGCGTCGCGGACCATCAGGTCGAAGCAGCGGCGCAGGATCTCGGCGCGGGTCCGGGCGGGCGTGGCCGCCCAGGCGGGGAACGCCGCGGCGGCGGCGTCGACCGCGGCCGACGCGTCGGCGACACCGCCGTCGGCGACGGTGTCGATGACCGCGCGGGTCGCGGGGTCGTGGACCTCGAAGGTGGTGTCACTCATGGTCGTTCTCCAGTCGATCGGTCGGTCAGGGGTAGAGGCCGCGCAGCTGGTGCGCCTGGGCCACGCGTTCGACGGCGAGGACCGTCGCCGCCGTACGCAGGGGGATGTCGAGCCGGGTGGCGGCCTCGTTGACCGAGTCCCAGGCGGCGAGCATCCGCTCGGCCAGCCGGTCCTCGACCTCGTTCTCGCTCCACCAGTAGGCCTGGTTGGCCTGCACCCACTCGAAGTAGGACACGATCACGCCGCCGGCGTTCGCCAGGATGTCCGGTACGACGAGCCGGCCGGCCTCCTGCAGGATCCGGTCGGCCTCCGGCGTCGTGGGTCCGTTCGCGCCCTCGACGATGACGCGCGCCTGCACCCGGTCCGCGTTGTCGGCCCGGATCACGCCCTCGACGGCGGCCGGGACGAGCAGGTCGACCTCGGCCTCCAGTACGGCCTCGGCAGGCACCTCGACGCCGCCGGCGAAGCCGACGACCGATCCGGTGGCGTCGACGTGCGCCTCCAGCGCGGTGATGTCCAGGCCGGCGGCGGAATGGACCGCGCCGTACTGGTCCGACACCGCCAGCACCCGGGTGCCGGCCTCGGCGAGGAAGCGGGCGGCGTACCGGCCCACCTTGCCGAAGCCCTGCACCGACGCGGTCGCGTCCGCCGGGTCGATGCCGCGCGAGAGCAGCGCGGCGACGGCGACGTGGACGACGCCGCGCGAGGTCGCCGTGGCGCGCCCGCGCGAGCCGCCGAGGCTGATCGGCTTGCCGGTCGTGACGCCGAGGACGGTGTGTCCCTGCTGGACGGAGTAGGTGTCCATCAGCCAGGCCATCGTCTTCTCGTCGGTGCCGATGTCGGGTGCCGGGATGTCACGCTCAGGTCCGATCAGGGGGCTGATCTCGCTGGTGTAGCGGCGGGTCACCCGCTCCAGCTCGGCCTGCGAGTAGTGCCGCGGGTCGATGGCGACGCCGCCCTTGGCGCCGCCGTAGGGGACGTCGAGGAGGGCGCACTTCCAGGTCATCCACATCGCGAGCGCGCGGACCTCGTCGAGCGTGACGTCGGGGGAGTAGCGCAGGCCGCCCTTGGCCGGCCCGCGGGAGAAGTTGTGCTGCACGCGGTGCCCGACGACCAGCTCGGTCGTGCCGTCGTCGCGACGCAGCGGGATGCTCACGGTCACCTCGCGGCGCGGGGTGGCGAGCATCTGGAACAGGCCCTCGTCGTAGCCGAGGAGCGTCGTGGCCTCGCGCAGCTGGGTGCGGGCGTCGGCCAGCGGCCCGCTCACCCCCAGGGAATCGTCGAGGGCGACGGGCTGGTCGAGTGCGGTCATCAGCTCGCCCGGGCGGTCTCGGCGAAGATCCCGGCCAGGAGGTCGAGCGCCTCGTCGAGGAGGTGGTCGGGCATCGACAGCGGCGGCAGGAAGCGCAGCACGTTGCCGTAGGTGCCGCAGGTCAGCACGACCATGCCCTGCGCGTTGGCGGCAGCGGCCACCTTCTTGGTGAGGTCGGCGTCGGGGTCGGTCGTGCCGGCCCGGACGAGCTCGACGGCGATCATGGCCCCGCGGCCCCGGACCTCGCCGATGCGCGGGTCGCTCTCCTTGAGGGCGGCGAGGCGCTCGGTCATGGTCTTGCCGATGGTGCGGGCACGATCGACGAGACCCTCGGTCTCGATCGTCTCGAAGACGGCGAGCGCGGCGGCGCAGGCGAGCGGGTTGCCGCCGTACGTGCCGCCGAGACCGCCGGCGTGCGCGGCGTCCATGAGCTCGGCCCGGCCCGTCACGGCGGCGAGCGGGAGTCCGCCGGCGATGCCCTTGGCCGTCACGATGAGGTCGGGTACGACGCCCTCGTGGTCGCACGCGAAGAGCTCGCCGGTCCGCGCGAAGCCGGTCTGCACCTCGTCGGCGACGAAGACGACGCCGTTGTCGCGACACCACGCGACCAGGGCCGGGAGGAAGCCCTCGGCCGGGACGATGAAGCCGCCCTCGCCCTGGATCGGCTCGATCACGACGGCGGCGAGGTTGTCGGCGCCGACCTGCTTCTCGATGACGTCGATGGCCCGGCGTGCGGCCGCGACGCCGTCCAGCCCGCCGTCGCGGAAGGGGTAGGACAGGGGAGCGCGGTAGACCTCCGAGGCGAAGGGCCCGAAGCCCTTCTTGTACGGCATGTTCTTCGCGGTCATCGCCATGGTCAGGTTGGTGCGGCCGTGGTAGGCGTGGTCGAAGACGACGACGCCCTGCTTGCCGGTGGCCGAGCGGGCGATCTTCACGGCGTTCTCCACCGCCTCCGCGCCGGAGTTGAACAGCGCCGAGCGCTTCTCGTGGGCGCCGGGGGTGAGCTCGTTGAGCTTCTCGGCGACGGCCACGTAGCCCTCGTAGGGCGTGACCATGAAGCAGGTGTGGGTGAACTCGGCGACCTGCCGCGTCACGGCCTCGACCACCCGCGGCGCGCTGTTGCCGACCGTCGTCACGGCGATGCCCGAGCCGAGGTCGATGAGCTGGTTGCCGTCGGCGTCGACGAGGATGCCGCCGCCGGCGGCGACGACCTGGACCGGCAGGCCGACCGCGACGCCGGACGCGACCGCCTTCGCCTTGCGAGCGGCCAGCTCCTGCGAGCGCGGCCCGGGGATGGCGGTGACGAGGCGTCGCTCCTGCGTGATGCTGGGGCCGCCGGTGGGCTGCTGGCTCATGGGTGTCCTCCGTGGAAGGCCGGGTGGGTCTGAGACGACGGTAGGGCCGGGAGGTTCCCACGACCATGAACGATCTGCACAATATGGCTGCCCACGCTGTGCAAGAATGGCACCGTGGTGACGGTGGCGGACCTGGTGGCGGTACGACGCCTCGGACTGCGCGTCGTGCACCCGGCCGACGGCCCCGCACTGCGCTGGGTGGCCACCAGCGAGCTGGCCGACCCCACGCCGTACCTCGAGGGCGGGGAGCTGCTGCTCACCACCGGGCTGGGCACGCGCGGGTGGAGCGACGAGTGGGAGCCGTACGTCGACCGGTTGGTCACGGCCGGCGCCGCCGCGCTCGCCGTGGGCGTGGGGCTCACCCACGAGCGGGTGCCGGACCGCCTGGTCGCCGCCTGTCGCTCGCGCGGGCTCACCCTGCTGGAGGTGCCGCGCGCCACGCACTTCGTCGCCGTCTCGCGGGCCGCCGCCGAGCTGCTCCAGGACCAGGAGGCGGCGGCGACGCGGCTCGCGCTCGACCTGCAGCGCCGGCTCACCCAGGCCGCGCTCGGCCTCGACCTGCGCCCGCTGTTGGAGCGTCTGGCCCAGCTGCTCGACGGAGCGGTCGCGCTGGTGCATCGCGACGGCGAGCCGGAGGAGGGGCCGTTCGGCGCCCGGCCGGAGCGCCTCGACCTCGAGCTCGTGCGAGCCGAGGTGGCCGGCATCCGCGGGCAGGGGCTGGGGGCGGTCTCGACGACCGGCCGCGGCCAGGTCACCACCGTGGTGCGACCGATCGGCCTGGCCGGGCGGCCCGAGCACTATCTCGCCGTCGCCGCGCCGAGCGGCCCGGGCGATCCGCTGCGCGCCGCGATCAGCACGACCGCCGTGCTGCTCAGCCTCGCCGTCGAGCGGCGCGCCGAGCGCCGGTCCGCCGACCGGCGGCTGCTGAGCCGGGCGCTCGAGCTGCTCCTCGCCGGCGACCTCCGCTCGGCCGAGGTCCTGCTGGACGCCGCGGAGGGCGGCCGGGTGGTCCCCGACCGGTTGCGGGTGCTGCGGATGAGCGGCACCGAGGACGCGCTCGACGATGCGCTCGACCAGCTGGAGGAGCAGCTCGGCGGTGCGGGCGTGCTGCCCGGGCTCGTCCACGCCGAGCTGGTCGCGGTCGTCCCGCCGGCCCGGGTGCCGGCCGTGCTCGACGTCGTCTCCGGCACCGGCCTGCGCGCCGGGGTGGGCCGGGCGACGGCGGCCCACGACGCCCGCCGCAGCGCCGAGTCCGCCGGGCACGCCCTGGAGCGCACGACCGCCACGAGCCCGGTGCGCCGGTGGGAGGACGTCGCCGACGCCGGCCCGCTCGCGCTGGTGCCCGAGGCGCTCGGCCAGGAGTACGCCGCGAGCCTGCTCGCCCCGCTCGACGCGGAGCACCGCGCCACCCTCGCCGCCTTCCTGCGGCATCACGGCTCCCGCGGCGCCGTGGCCCACGACCTGGGCGTGCACCGCAACACGGTGCGCAACCGGCTGGTCGAGATCGAGCGGCTCAGCGGCCTCGACCTCGACGACCCGGCCGCGCGGGTCGGCGCCTGGCTGGCGCTGGAGCTGGCCGCCGACCAGCGGACGGACCAGCCGACCGACCACCCGACGGACCAGCCCTAGCGGAGCTCGGTCCGCCGGACCTTGCCGGTCAGCGTGCGGGGCAGCTCGTCGAGGAAGACGTACTCCTTGGGCCGCTTCGGCGGCGCCAGCCGCTCCCGGGCGAAGGCCCGCAGATCCTCCTCGGTCGGCCCGGCGACGCCGACCACGACGACCGCGCGCACCCGCTGGCCCCACTCCGGGTCGTCGACGCCGACCACCGCGACGTCGACCACGCCGGAGCACGTGCCGAGCACCTGCTCGACCTCGGTCGGGTACACGTTGACGCCGCCGCTGATGATCAGGTCCTCGCGGCGTCCGTCGAGGTAGAGGTAGCCGTCGGCGTCCAGTCGCCCGAGATCGCCGACGGTGAACGCCGGCCCGTCGGGCGTGTCCCGCCAGGCGGCGGCGGTCTTCTCCGGCGCCCCGAAGTAGCTGAACCGCGCGAACGGCGGCACCGTGCACCAGATCGTGCCGTCCGGGTCGATGCTCAGCGCGCGGCCCGGGCGGGCCCGACCGACGGTGCCCGGGCGGTCCAGCCACTCCTCGCTGCGGCACGCGGTGAACTGACCCTCGGTCGAGCCGTAGAACTCCCAGGTCGAGCCCGGCGGGAAGGCGGAGACGAGCCGGTGCTTGAGATCGGTGGGGCAGGGCGCTCCCGCATGGGCCACCAGCCGGAAGCAGGTGAGGTCCGGGACACCGTGCTCGTCCCAGTGCGCGAAGAGGCGCTGCAGGTGGGTGGGCACGCAGAACATCGTGGTCGGCCGCTCGGCCTCGATGGCGGCCGTGACCGCCGCCGGATCGAACGGCCCCGGGATCACGATCCGGCCGCCCGCCAGGATCGTTCCCATCGCGAAGCGCAGCGGCGCCGAGTGGTAGAGCGGGCTCAGCACCAGGTTGACGTCGTCGGGACCGAAGCCCCACAGGTCACGTTCCTCGGCGACCAGCGCGGCGGCGTCCGCCGGCGACAGCAGCCCGGAGAACACCCCCTTCGGCACCCCCGTCGTGCCGCTGGTGCAGTGCATCGGCCGGCCCCGCGGGAGTCCGGCCGGCGGCAGGGTGGCGCACAGCGCACCCAGCTCCTCCTCGGTCCGGACGACGGCGGTCGGATCCAGCCCCGCCAGGATCCGCTCCTGCTCGGCCGGCGTCAGCCGCGGGTCCAACGGGATCGGGAACACGCCGGCGCTCAGCATCCGCAGCACGGCGTCGACGTACGCGTGGGAACCCGGCAGGAGCAGGGCGACCCGTTCGTTCGGCACGGGCTCACAGTAGGGTCCGCGTGTGCGCGTCGGACTGACCGGGGGGATCGCCTCGGGGAAGAGCACCGTGTCGTCGATCCTGCGTGAGCTGGGGGCGGTCGTCATCGACGCCGACCAGATCGCCCGCGAGGTCGTGGCGAAGGGCACCCCCGGCCTGGCGGCGGTGGTCGAGGCCTTCGGCCCCGAGATGCTCACCCCGGACGGCGAGCTGGACCGGCCCCGGATGGGCGCGCTCGTCTTCGCCGACGAGGCCCGCCGCAAGGTGCTGGAGGGCATCGTGCACCCCCTCGTCTTCGAACGGTACGCCGAGCTCGAGGCGGCCGCCCCCGCCGACGGCATCGTCGTCCACGACATCCCGCTGCTGGTCGAGTCCGGCCGCGCCGCGGACTTCGACGCCGTCATCGTCGTCGACGCCCCCGAGGAGGTCCAGCTCGAGCGGATGGTCCGCGACCGCGGCTGGACGGAGGAGGACGGCCGGGCCCGGATCGCCGCCCAGGCGACCCGGGAGCAGCGGCGCGCCGTGGCGACGTACCTCATCGAGAACACGGGGTCCCGCGAGGAGCTGCGCCGGCGGGTCGAGGAGGTCTTCGGCGCCCTTCGGGCCCGGTCCCGGGCCGATCTCGACGAATAATCTCGACGAATAGTTGTCAAGCAGCGCACAAACGGCGGCCGGACGGCCCCCAGCGGCCCGATCGGCGTGGTCTACTCCGAGTGCCCGCCGGCGGTGGCGCGGACTCGACACCGCGCCATCGGGAGTCACCATCGGCGGGCATGCCGAGTGGCCCGCCGTGCGATCGCCTCAGGGGTGAGCGTCGCGCGGCGGGCTGCTGTGGAGCGCCGTCCGCAGGGTGAGGGAGACCGTGGTCATGGTGGGAGCGACGCATCGGCGCTTCGTCCTGCTCTACGTCGCCGTGCTGGCGAGCCTGGTCACCTTCCAGATGCTCGCCCTGGAGGGCCACGGGCGCCCTGCGGCGCCCGTGGCCGGCCCCGGATCCTTCGCGCTCGGCCCGGCGGTCGCTCAGGCGGCCATGTCCGGGTCGCCGAGTCGGCGCAGCTTCTGCAGCGCCTCGCGCTCGAGCTGGCGCACCCGCTCGGCGGAGATCCCGTGCTTCACGCCGATGTCGGCGAGCTTGTGCTGCCGGCCGTCGGTGAGGCCGTAGCGCGAGCGGATGATGTCGGCGGCGCGCGGGTCGAGCTGATCGACCAGCGTGTTGAGTCGGTCGCGGGCCTCGACGTCGAGGACGGTCAGGTCGGGACCGGGCGCGGTCTCCTGCGCCATCAGGTCGCCCAGCGAGGTGTCGCCGTCCTCGTCGACGGGGGTGTCGAGGCTCACGTGCTCACGACCCCAGGCCATGAGGTCGAGGACCCGGTCGACCTCCAGGCCGAGCTCGGCGGCGATCTCGGCCGGCTCCGGGTCGCGGCCCAGCTGGCGCTCGAGCGTGCGGCGGGCTCCGCCGACCTGGTTGAGCTCCTCGACGACGTGCACGGGGAGCCGGACGACGCGGGCCTGCTGGGCGATGCCGCGGGTGATGGCCTGGCGGACCCACCAGGTGGCGTAGGTGGAGAACTTGTAGCCCTTGGCGTAGTCGAACTTCTCGACGGCGCGGATCAGGCCGGTGTTGCCCTCCTGGATCAGGTCGAGCATCGGCATCTGCGCCCGGCCGTACTTGCGGGCGATGGACACCACGAGGCGCAGGTTGGCGTTGATGAACTCCGTGACGGCCTTGCGGCCCTCCTCGGCGATCCACTCCAGCTCGGCCTGGCTGGCCTGCTTCGGGGCGCCGCCCTTGCGGCGGCCGACCCGGCCCTCGGCGAGGAGGTGCTCGGCGTACAGGCCTGCCTCGATCGCCTTCGCGAGCTCGACCTCCCGCGCCGCGTCGAGCAGGGGAGTGCGCGCGATCTCGTCGAGGTACAGCCCGACGCTGTCGCGGCCCTCGATCTCCCGCCCGGTGTTCCGCTTCGTGCTCGCCGGCCTCGTCATCGTGGTCGTCATCGCGGTCCCTCCTTCGCCCGTGCGGTGGAAGCCCTCCGCACCTGTGGTTCCAACACCGGGGTGGTACCCGGGATTCCCCAGGACCTTCGGTGTTGCTCTCACCGGCTTTGACGACCGGGGAATCCCGGAAGTTGCGCTCCGCGGTGAATCTCAGGGAGTTCTCAACTTGCGGGCTCCACGTCCGCCAGCCCCAGACGGTCCAGGATCCACGCGAGCGAGAACGCACGGTCCTCCCAGGCGCGGTAGCGACCCGAGACGCCGCCGTGTCCGGCCGCCATCTCGGTGCGCAGGAGGACGTCGGCCCGCGGCGCGCGCTCGCGCAGGCGGGCCACCCACTTCGCGGGCTCGACGTAGAGCACCCGGGTGTCGTTGAGAGAGGTCTCGGCGAGGATCGGCGGGTACGGCAGGTCGGCGACGTTCTCGTACGGCGCGTACCCGGCGATCCGCTCGTAGGCCACCGGGTCGTCGGTCGGGTTGCCCCACTCGTCGTACTCCGGGACCGTGAGCGGGAGGGTGGCGTCGAGCATCGTGGTCAGGGTGTCGACGAAGGGCACCCCGGCCACGAAGCCCCCGAACGCCTCGGGCGCCTGGTTGGCGACGGCGCCGATGAGCAGCCCTCCGGCGCTGGCGCCCTCAGCGACGATCCGCTCCGCCGTGGTCCAGCCGGACTCGACGAGATGGCGGGCCACGGCGATGAAGTCGTCGAAGGTGTGCTGCTTGTGCTCCAGTTTGCCGTCGTCGTACCAGTGCCGGCCCATCTCGCCGCCGCCGCGGACATGGGCGATCGCGAACGCCGCGCCCCGGTCGAGCAGGGAGAGCCGGCTGACGGCGAAGTAGGGATCGATCGAGGCCTCGTAGGCGCCGTACCCGTAGAGGTGGACCGGGACCCGGTCGGTGCCGTCCGGGCCGCGCACCCCCTTGCGGACGACCAGGGAGATCGGGACCCGCACCCCGTCGACCGACGTCGCCCACAGCCGGTGCTCCTCGTAGGCGTCGGGGTCGTAGCCGCCGAGGACGGGCGCCTGCTTGCGCAGCAGCAGCTCGCCGGTGCGCAGGTCGTGGTCGTAGACCGCCGACGGCCGGGCGAGGCTGGTCATCCCCACCCGGATGGTCGGCTGCTCGAACGCCGGGTTGCTGCCGGCGCCGACGGTGGCCAGCTCGCCGGGGAACTCGACCAGGCGGTCGCCCGTCACCGGGCGCTCGGGGTCGTCGCCCAGGTCGAGGATCCGGACCTGGCTGCTGCCACCGCTGCGCTGCTGGACGACGAGGTGGCCGGCGAAGGCGTCGACGTCCTCCAGCCGGACCGCGAGGTCGTGGGCGAGCAGGGGACGCCAGTCCGCCGGCGCCGTGGGTACGGCGGGCGCGTGGCCCAGCTCGAACTCGGGGCCGGTCGCGTTGTGCAGCACCAGGAAGCGGTCCTGGCCGCCCACGACGGCGTGCTCGAGGGAGTACTCGATCCCGTCGGTGCGCTCCGCGAAGCAGACCGGACGCGCCTGCGGGTCGGCGGCGTCGAGGACGTGGAACTCCGAGGTCGTCTTCGAGCTCGCGGCGATCAGCACGTAGCGGCGGCTGCGCGTGCGCCCGACGCCGACGAAGTAGCGGGCGTCCGGCTCGTGGAACACGAGCTCGTCGTCGGCCTGCGCCGTGCCGAGGCGGTGCCGCCAGACCTTGTCGGGGCGCCAGGTCTCGTCGACGGTCGTGTAGTAGAAGTGCGTCGCGGTCCCGGAATCGGACACCGCGCCCCAGGTCACGCCGCCGAGGACGTCGGTGAGCACGTCCTCGTGCAGCTCGCGGGTCTCCAGGTCGAGGACCCGCACGGTGTAGCGCTCGTCGCCGACCACGTCGACGGCGTAGGCGAGCAGGCGGTCGTCGGGGCTGACCGCGGATCCGCCGAGGCTGAAGAACTCATGGCCCTCGGCCAGTGCGTCGAGGTCGAGCAGCACCTCCTCGCCGGGCAGCGCGGGCTGGTCCGGCGTCGCGTCGGCCGCGGGCTGCGGGGGCGTCCAGTCGTCCGGGTCGCCGACGGGGACGCGGCAGCTGGCGCCGTACTGGCGGCCCTCGAAGGACCGCCCGTAGTACCAGTACCCGCGGACCCGCGTGGGCACCGAGAGGTCGGTCTCGAGCGTGCGGGCCTTGATCTCGTCGTAGATCCGCCCTCGGAGCTCGGCGAGATGGGCCGTGCGCTCCTGGGTGTAG
Organism: Nocardioides segetis; assembly: GCF_051390595.1. Classification (NCBI taxonomy): domain Bacteria; kingdom Bacillati; phylum Actinomycetota; class Actinomycetes; order Propionibacteriales; family Nocardioidaceae; genus Nocardioides; species Nocardioides segetis. Next base: position 14,048 of record NZ_JBNINR010000010.1, read on the forward strand.
GCGTTCTCGGCCTCGAGATGCGCGATGACCGCCGGGTCCTCCTTCGCGCGCAGCCACTCGTACTCGTCGGTGCGGGTGTGGCCGTGGTGCGTCGTCGTGACGGGGTGGCGCGGGGCGCTCGGTGCTGCTGGCGGGACGGGCAGGTCGACGGGCATGCCCGGAACGCTACTGCTCCGCCGGTTGCTCCGAGGTCGGCGGTCGCCAGCGCTCGAGGTCCGGGTCGTCGGCGGGGAAGGAGCGCACCGGGCCGGGCGGGGTCTCGGCGGTCTCGAAGCGCACGGTCACCACGCCGCGGCCCGACCCCCAGACCCAGCCGCGGCCGTGCTCGGTGTGCACGACGTCCATCCCGGGCGCCCAGCTGGCACTGCGCCAGCGCGCCCCGGCCTGGTCCGGCTCGGGCTCGGGGTCGGCCTCCGCCGTGGCGCCGTCCTCCGCTCCGCTCGCCGCGAACAGGTCCTCCTGGATCCAGTCGGCGAGGCCGGAGACGCCGACGCCCAGCAGGCGCACCCCGCCCGAGGTGTCGAGGTCCTCGAGCAGCGTGCGGGCGAGGCGGGCGACGGTCGCGGGATCGTCGGTCGGCGCGGGCAGGGTCGAGGAGCGGTTGAGGGTCGTGAAGTCGTAGAGGCGGACCTTGATGGTGACGGTGCGGCCGGACAGGCCGCTGGCCCGCAGCCGTTTGGCGACCTCGCCGGCCTGGCGGGTGACGATCGCGCTCATCTGCGCCCGGTCGGTCAGGTCGTGCTCGTAGGTGCCCTCGACGCTCACCGACTTGGTCTCGCGGTCCGCGACGACCGGCCGGTCGTCCTCGGCGCGCGCGAGGTGGAAGAGGGCGACCCCCTGCGCCTTGCCGACCAGCCGCACCAGCTCCTCCTGGCTGACGCGCTCGAGCTCCTCGACCCGGTGGACGCCCGCCCGGCGCAGCCGCTCCACGGTCGCCGGTCCCACGCCCGGGATGACCGACACGTGCAGCGGGCGGAGGAGATCGAGCTCGGCGCCGGGCTCGATGACGACCAGTCCGTCGGGCTTGCGCAGGTCACTGGCGATCTTGGCGAGGAACTTCGACGAGGCGATGCCGACCGACGCCGTCAGCCCGCCGGTCACCTCGCGCACCCGCGCCCGGAGCTCCTCGGCCAGGGCGGTCACCGTCGGCACCTCCAGGTCGGGGAGGTCGGCCCGCGCGAGGTCGACGAAGGCCTCGTCGAGGGACAGCGGCTCGACCAGGGGCGAGCAGTCGCGCAGGACCCTCATCACCGCGGCGCTGGTGGCGCGGTAGGCCTCGAAGCGGCCGGAGAGGTACGCCGCGTGCGGACAGCGGGCGCGGGCCTCCCGGGTCGACATCGCCGAGCGGACGCCGAAGACCCGGGCCTCGTAGGACGCGGTCGAGACCACGCCGCGACCGCCGGTGCCACCGACGATGACCGGCTTCCCTCGCAGCGAGGGCTTGTCGCGCTGCTCCACCGCCGCGAAGAACGCGTCGAGGTCCAGATGGAGGACCGAGGCGTGGGGGCGCACGGACGTCACGTTAGTGCTCACCAGTGACAGCGGAGGCCCTCGCCCGTCCCCAGTGCGGGTCCGCGCCGCCGTCCTCCCCAAGCGCGTGCGGTCGATCCACCCGCTCGACGGCCCCCGGCGTCACCGTGCTCGTCATGACCACGACCTCCGAGACGCCCCGTCCGACCACCTCCCTGACCGTGCACGGCCCGGAGGACCTGCTCGCCGCCGCTCCCGTCCTCATCGGGTTCTGGCCCGAGCGGTCCGTCGTGCTGATGACCTTCGGCGCCCGGCACCCGTTCCACGCGCGGATCGACCTGCCGCCCGCCGGACTGCAGGCGCGAGACCTGCGCCGGCAGCTCGCCGACGACCTCCTCGGCCCGGCCCGGTGCCACGGCGCCACCCATGCCGTCCTGCTCTACTACACCGACGATCCTCCGGTCGCCGAGGCCGTGCACCGCGTCCTGCGGCGCGCCTGCCGGCGCTCCGGTATCGCGGTCGTCACGGCCCTGCTCGCCGATGGCACGCACTACCGCGAGCTCGACCACCCCGATCCGGCCGCCCGCCGACGGCGGCATGCCTACGACGTCACCGCGCACCCGTTCGTCGTGCGGGCGACCGTCGCCGGGAGGCTCGCAAGGTCACGAGCCGACCTGGCCGCCTCCCTCGACCAGGACGCCGCCGCGGCGTCGTCGCTCGGAGAGGCGCTGCTGGCCGGCCGGTTCGCCGACGCCGGCGTGCCGACGGACGGGCGCTCGATCCGCGACGCCGGCGAGTGGGTGCGCCGGACGGTCGCCCGGCTGCTGGCCGACGACGGGGTCCCTGACGACGCCGAGCTCGCCCGCCTGCTCTGGGTGCTGCAGGCGCCCCGGGTCCGGGACGCCGCCTGGGCCGACCTCGGGCGCCACAACGCCCTGGCGCACGTCCGGCTCTGGACCGATGCCGTACGCCGCTCCCCGGACGCCCTCGTGGCCGCGCCGGCCGCGCTGCTCGGCTGGTCGGCCTGGCAGTCCGGCGACGGCGCGCTCGCCTGGATCGCCGTCGACCGCTGTCTGAGCGTCGAGCCGGACTGTCGGCTCGCCGAGCACCTGGCGTCGATCCTGCGTGGTGCCGTCCCGCCCGCGCTGTGGAGAGCGCCCCGATGGGCCGGCTGGTGAGCGTTGTCCGGATCAGGCCAACGGGTTGCGCGATTGAACCGATTCAACGACAGTGTGGCGGTCGTCACCGGACAACAGAAAGCGCAGTCGATGATCCGTCGCCTCCTCGTCGTCGCCCTGGAGGCGGTCGTGCTGACCGGCTCGCTGACCGCCGTCGCCCCGCTCGCCTCCGCCGGACCGCCGGCCGGGACCGGAGCGGTCGCCGCCGCGCCGTCCGAGAGCGCGGCCGGGAGCGCGCCGCGGGGGCTCTCCGTCAACGGCATCGCACGACCGGTCGACGTCGAGGGCACCCCGCTGTTCGGCTGGCATGTCGGCACGACCCACCAGACGGCGTACCAGGTGGTCGTCGCCAGCTCGCGCGATGGCGCGGCCTCGGGCGAGGGCGACGTGTGGGACAGCGGCCGGGTGGCCAGCAGCGACCAGCGGGGCATCGCCTACGACGGAGCCGCACTCGCGCCGGCGGAGCGCTACTACTGGGCGGTGCGGACCTGGGGCGACGACGACGCCGCGACGGCCTGGTCCGAGGTCGCTCAGTTCGGCACGGGCACGACGTGGGACGACTCGTCACCCATCTGGGCGCCGAGCGCGTCGAACTGGACCGACTACACCTTCGAGACCGACTTCACCGTCGTGGCCAACGCCGCCAGCGTGTTGTTCCGCGCGACGAGCTCGTCGTCGTTCTACCTGTGGCAGATCCGCAGCACCGGCGCCGCGACCGACCCCAACACGCTCAAGACCCACAGCGGCACCACCGCGATCGACACCACGAGCCTGGCCGACCACGGCCTGACCATCGACAACGGCACCACCCACACGCTGCGCCTCGAGATCGTCGGCACCACGGTGCGCACCTACATCGACGGCGTCCTCGTGCGCTCCGGCGACGACCACACGGCGTTCCCCAGCGGGGGGATCGGCTTCCGCACGGGCAGCACCGAGCAGGCCACCTTCGACGATGTCGTGGTGACCGATCGATCGGGGGAGGTCCTCTACAGCAACGACTTCAGTGGCGATGTCGCCGAGATGCCGACGCTCAGCGTCTCCGGCGGCAGGCTGGTCGTCGGCCCCTCGAAGCTGGACCTCGTCGCCGGGTCCTGGGCCGACTACACCTACACCGCCGACGTGACGGTGTCGGCGGTGGCGCTCGGGCTGCGCTTCCGCACCGACGAGAACGGCAACGGGTACATGTGGCAGTTGCGCGGTGCCGACAACACGATCGTGCCGCACAAGCAGTCGTCGGGCACCTATGCCACCCTCGGCAGCACCGTCAGCCTGCCGCCCGGCACGCTGGCCATCGGCAAGCGGGTCACGGTGCAGATCGCCGCCGTCGGGACGACGATCCGGACCTCGATCGACGGCGTCCTGGTCAGCACGGTCACCGACGCCTCCTACCGCCGCGGCTACGTCGGCGTGCGGACCGGCAACAGCGAGACGGGCATCGTGGACGACGTGTCGGTCACCGAACACCGCGGTGGCGGGAGCCTGCTCGCCGGCGACTTCGCCTCGGTCAACCCGTTCGCCTGCGGGTCGCTCGACGGCGGCGCGCTGACCGTGCCCAAGGCCGCCAACTGCCTGATCAGTGAGGCGGCGGTCAACTGGGCGTTCCTGCGCGCCGACGTCGAGCTGGCCGACAAGGACATCTCCTGGGGCGCGCTCTACGCGACGGGGACCAACGCCAAGCCGGCCAAGCAGTACGTCCACAAGACCTATCTCAACGGTGCCTTCGTGGGCCTCGGGCCCACCCAGTCGGTCGGGGCCGAGACCCGCTACGACGGCTACGACGTGACCGACCGGCTGCAGCGCGGCGCGACCAACACGATCGGTGCGCTGGCCTACACGACGAGTGGGCAGAAGTTCCAGGCCGAGCTCGTCGTCGAGTACGCCGACGGCACCCGGGACGTCTTCGGGTCCGGTTCGGCATGGCGCGCACTGAACGGGGCCGCCGTCCTCCCCAGCGCCGGCAGCATCGGCACCGGTGTCTACGCGGCCCCCAAGGAGAACCTCGACGCGCGTGCCTACCCGTGGGGCTGGGGCGAGCCCGGCTACGACGACGCCACCTGGGAGCCGGCCGCCGTGCGGCCGCCGATCGGTGAGCTGGCAGCGACGCCCACCGACAAGGTCCGCGAACGACTCGAGGATCCCGTCTCGATCACCCGGCTCGACGACGACAGCTACGTCGTCGACTTCGGACGCACGTGGATCGGCGGTGTGCACTACACCGTCGACGGCACCTCCGGCGCGACCGTCACGCTGCGCTTCGGGGAGGTGAAGAACGCCGACGGGACGGTCAAGCACAACCTGTCGACCGGCAACAACTACCAGGACGTCGTCACCCTCGCCGACGGCGAGCGGACGATCGACACGTGGGGAGCCCGGGTGTTCCGCTACCTCCAGGTCGACGGGGCGCCCGAGGAGGTCACCGCCGACAACCTCAAGGCGCTGGCGCTGGTCTACCCGTTCGATGCGGACGCCTCGACCTTCGCCTCCTCGGACGCGGACCTGGTCTCGGTCTACGAGCTGGCGAAGAACTCCATCGAGTCGGTCAACCTCAACTTCTACACCGACTCCTGGACCCGCGAGCGCATCAACTACGAGGCCGACGGCTACCTCCAGCAGATGTCGACGCTCTACCTGATGGACGACCTGTCCCTCGCGCGCTACTCGATGGACTACTTCAAGAACAACCGGACCTGGCCCACGGAGTGGCCGATCTACGTGGTGCTCGCCGTCCGCGACGCGTGGCAGCAGACCGGAGACACCAGTCAGATGGCCGCCTACTACGAGGTGCTGAAGACCAAGCTGCCGACCGCCTGGGTGGACCCGGCGACCGGCCTGGTGGGCAAGAGCAGTGGCGCGAACGGCTGCAGCAGCTCCACCGACTGCGACATCGTCGACTGGCCCGCGGCCGAGCGCGACGGCTATCAGTTCCGCACGTTCAACACGGTCGTCAACGCCCTGTCCTACCGCGCCTTCCGTGACATGGCCGAGATCGCCACCGCCCTCGGGAAGGACGCCGATGCCGCGACCTACACCGACCTGGCCGACGGCGTCCGCGCGGGACTCAACAGCAGGCTCTACGACTCCGCCACCGGCAGCTACGACGACGGTCTCGACGCCTCCTTGAACCCGTCCGGGCACAGTGCGGTGCACGCCAGCGCGTTCGCGCTCGCCTTCGGGGTGCCGGAGGACGACCAGCGCGCTGCGGTCGCGCAGTACGTCGGCTCGCGCGGGATGGTGTGCAGCGTCTACTGCGCGGCGTTCCTGGTGCAGGGCCTCTACGCGGGTGGCAACGGCCAGGCGGCGCTCGACATGCTGACGACGGGGACCGGGGTGCGCAGTTGGCTGCACATGATCGACCTCGGTGCGGGATCGACCATGGAGGCCTGGGACCCGTCGCTGAAGCCCAACCTCACCTATTCCCACCCGTGGGCCGCCTCACCGGCATTCAATGTCCCGTCCGGCCTGTTCGGCATCCGGCCGACCTCCGCGGGCTACGCGACCTTCGAGATCAGGCCACAGCCGGGCGACCTCGACTGGGCGGCCATCACGACCCCGACCGTGCGCGGCAGCGTCGGCGCGGCCTTCGACCACGCCTCCGACGGCGCGCTGCGCGTGGTGGCGTCGGTTCCCGGGAACACCCGGGGTTCGATCAGCCTGCCCACGACCGCGACCGGTCCCACGACGGTCTACGTCGACGGGGTGGCCCGCACCGTGACGCCGGAGGACGGCTACCTCGTCGTCCCGGACGTGACGGCGGGCTGTCACCTCGTCGCGACCGTCGCGGCTGTCGACGTCCCGCGTCGTCTCACCGACGTGTGCACCACCGACCTGGTCACGAGCCCACCGACCACGCCCGGCACGCCCGGCACGCCCGGCACGCCGCTGCCCGTGGCGGCCGCGCTCGAGCCGGAGGCCATCACCAAGCGGCGGGCGACGCTGGACCTGCGGCTGATCGCCCCCGACGTCCACGGGGCGCGGGTCGACATCGCCTCGTCCGACCACCGGGTGCTCGCCCCCGACGGCGTCCTGGTCGAAGGCGACGGCGCCCGTCGTCGCCTGGTGCTGACCCCGACCGGGGCGAAGGGGCGGGCACGGGTCACCGTGACGGTCACCGCGGGCGGGCGCACGGCGGCCGTGACGCTCACGGTCGTCCGCGGCGGCCCGCGTGGAGAGCGTCTGGTCGGCACCGGCGGGACGGACCTGATCTGGGGAGGCGCCGGCCGGGACCGGCTGATCGGCAAGGGCGGTGCCGATCTGCTCCACGGCGGAGGCGGAGCCGACGTGCTGCGCGGCGGCAGGGGAGACGACCACCTCGCCGGCGGCGGCGGACGCGACCGGGTGCGCGGCGGTGCGGGGGCCGACACGTTCTACGGACCCCGCCGGCGCGACGTGTGGGTGGACTTCCGGCGCCGGATCGACGCGGTTCGCCGGTGACCCGGATGATCTAGGGTCGATGCATGGGAGACGATGTCGCGGCCCAGGAGTTCACGCCCGCCGACCGGACCCGCTACCGGGAGAAGGTCCGCCGATGCCTCGACGTGTTCGAGCGGATGCTGCGCGAGTCGGCCTTCGACACCGACGATCCCTGGACCGGCGTCGAGGTGGAGCTCAACCTCGTCGACGACGCGGGTGACCCGGCGCTGCGCAACGCCGAGGTGCTGGAGGCCATCGAGGACCCCGACTTCCAGACCGAGCTCGGGCAGTTCAACATCGAGCTCAACCTGCCGCCCGGACCGCTGCGTGCCGGTGGTCTGGAGGGCTACGAGACCCAGCTGCGCGACAGCCTCAACCACGCCGAGCAGCGGGCCGCCGCGCTCGGGGCCCACCTGGTGATGATCGGCATCCTGCCGACTCTCGCCCCCGAGCACCTGCGTGCGGAGGTGATCAGCGCCAATCCCCGCTACCGGCTGCTCAGCGAGCAGATCCTGCGCGCCCGGGGAGAGGACATCCTCATCGACATCCGCGGCGTCGAGCGGCTCAACGCGACCGTCGACACGATCATGCCGGAGGCGGCCTGCACCAGCACCCAGTTCCATGTGCAGGTGAGCCCCGACCAGTTCGCGGCGTACTGGAACGCGTCGCAGGCCATCGCCGGCATCCAGCTCGCGGTGGCGGCCAACTCGCCCTACCTGCTGGGCAAGCACCTGTGGTCCGAGACCCGGATCCCGCTGTTCGAGCAGGCGACCGACACCCGCGGCGAGGAGCTCAAGGCGCAGGGGGTGCGGCCCCGCGTCTGGTTCGGTGAGCGGTGGATCACCTCGGTGTTCGACCTGTTCGAGGAGAACGTCCGCTACTTCCCGCCGTTGCTCCCGGTCCTCGACGAGGAGGACCCCCTCACCGTCCTGGAGGCGGGCGGCACGCCCAACCTCTCCGAGCTGCGGCTGCACAACGGCACGATCTACCGCTGGAACCGGCCGGTCTACGACATCACCGGCGGGCTGCCCCACCTGCGCGTCGAGAACCGGATCCTGGCGGCGGGGCCGACGGTCGTCGACACGGTCGCCAACGCGGCGTTCTACTTCGGGCTCGTCCGCGCGCTCGCCGAGAACGACCGCCCGCTGTGGTCGCAGATGTCGTTCAGCGCGGCCGAGGAGAACTTCCACAGCGCCGCCCGGTTCGGCATCGACGCCGACGTCTACTGGCCCCAGCTGGGCAAGGTGCGGGCCACCGAGCTCGTGGTGCGCCGGCTGCTCCCGCTGGCCCACGAGGGGCTGACCGCCTGGGGGGTGGACGCCGCGGAGGCGCACCGCTACCTCGACATCATCGAGCAGCGCTGCCTGAGCGGCACCAACGCCGCGGAGTGGTTCGCCCGGCGGGTGCAGGAGCGCGACGATGCCGACCGGTACGACGCCCTGCGGGCGGTGCTGGCCGACTACCGCACGCGGATGCACGACAACGAACCGGTCCACACCTGGGCCTGAGGCCGCCGCGGACGAGCACCGGGATCGACCCTTCGCTATCCGGCGGCACCGGCGCCCGCGTCATCCGCGTGATCCGCCTGGCCCGGCGGGCGGCGCAGCCGGGTCCACTGCCGGCCCACGCCGGAGCGCGGGTCGCGCCACGAGCGGCGGGTGACGACGACCAGGTCGAGGCGCACGCCGAGCTCGGCGCCGGCGCAGCCGACGGCGGCCGCCCAGGCGAGATCCTCGACGTCGTGACCCTCCGGGGTGCGGGTCAGCCAGACCAGGGGGACGACATCGCCGGCGAGGTGGTCACGGCACATCGCCTCCACGGCCTCGGTGCGCAGGGCGAGGTCGAGCGGGCCGTCGTCCGGCAGCGCGAAGGTGCGGACCCGGCCCCCGGGGATGCCGACGTGCAGGGCGGGCGGCAGCTGGCACCGGCCCTCGGCGGCCGCATGCTCGCGCACGGCGTGGCGCAGCACCCGCTGGAGCAGCGTCGGCACCGGCTCCTCGATCATGGCGGGAGCCTGCCTGATCCGCGGCGGTCGTGCGCGCGTCCTCCACAGGGGTCGGGCGACTACCAGTGGACGCCCCGGAAGAGCTGGGCCAGGAGCATCTGCTCGGTCTCGCGATGGTTGCTGCCGGGCGACTCCTCGGCCACGGCGGCCGCCTGGGAGGCGGGCCGCTGTCCCTTGGCCGCAGCGGAGTCCGGGAACACCTGGTAGGCCAGGTTGAGGATGCGGAAGGCGGTCCGCGGCGCGATCGTGTGCGCCAGCTCTCCCGCGGTGCCGAGCGCGGTGTTGATCTCATGCGGCTTGTCGACCATCGCCTTGATCACGACGTCGGCGGCCTGGGCCGGCGAGATGGTGGGGAACTTGTCGTAGATCTTCGTCGGCGCGATCATCGGCGTGCGCACCAGCGGCATGTGCACGTTGGTGAAGCTGATGCCGTGGCCGACGACCTCCGACGACACGACATTGCTCCAGGCGTCGAGCGCCGCCTTCGAGGCGACGTAGGCCGAGAAGCGCGGCGGGTTGGTCTGGACACCGATCGAGGAGATGTTGACGATGTGGCCCGACCGCTGGGCGTGCAGCTGCGGCATGAGCCCCATCACGAGCCGGATCGCACCGAAGTAGTTGAGCTGCATGGTGCGCTCGAAGTCGTGGAAGCGGTCCTGCGACAGCTTGAGCGAGCGCCGGATGGACCGGCCGGCGTTGTTGACGACGTAGTCGACGCTGGGCAGGTCCGTGACCAGCTGCTCGCAGAGCCGATCGATCGCCTCGAGGTCGGAGAGGTCACAGGCGAAGACCTCGGCACGGCCGCCGCGCTGCTCGATGATCGCCTTCGTGGCCTCGAGCTTCTCCTTGCCCCGGGCGACGAGCACCGGGACGCCGCCCGCCTGGGCGACCTTGAGCGCCACGACCTGGCCGATGCCGGAGGAGGCGCCGGTGATGACGACGTACCTGTCCTTGAGCGCGGCCACCGCCTTGGCGTCGCGACCGGTGGTGTCGTCGAGGTGCTCCTCCCAGTAGCCCCATAGTGCCCGGACGTAGGTCTCGAGCGGCGGCACCGCGATCCCGGAGCCCGCGAGGGCCCGCTCGGTGATCCGTGAGTCGAAGACCGAGGGGAAGGACGTGTGCGCGAGCACCTCGGCGGGGATGCCGAGCCGGCCGACGGTCTGGTCGAGGATCCGCTGCGCGGGCGCGGAGCGGACCACGGCGTTCATCACGTTCAGCGGGCGCAGCGCGCGGGGGATCAGCCCGAGCGGGCCGGCAGAGGTGATCGACCGGTCGACGGGGGTGGCGAAGCGCGGCGCGCCGGCCGCCGCGCAGAACGCGTTGATCATCTCGATCACCGGCTGCGGCTCCGGGTTGACCAGGTGGAAGGTCTCGCCGTCGCGGTCGGGCAGGTGCGCGAGGTGGTCCATCGCCTTGGCGACGTAGTCGACCGGCACCAGGTTGGTGTCGCCGAGGTCGAGCCCGACGAGCGGCAGCCAGGCGGGCAGCGCGTCGCGCAGGCGCTTGATCAGCGGGAAGAAGTAGTAGGGGCCGTCGATCTTGTCCATCGCGCCAGTCTCGGAGTGGCCCACCACGATGGCCGGCCGGTAGACCCGCCAGGGGATGGCGGCCTCGTCGCGGACGATCTTCTCCGACTCGTACTTCGTGCGGTGGTACGGCGAGGGCAGCGGCTGTCCCTCCTCGAACATCGTCTCGTCGAACCGGCCGTGGTGGTCGCCGGCCGCCGCGACGGACGACACCTGGTGGAAGCAGCCGGCGCGCAGCTCCTCGGCCAGGCCGAGCGCATGGCGGGTGCCGTCGATGTTCATCGCGTCGTTGGTCGCGTCGTCGGCCGTGATGTCGTAGATCGCGGCGAGATGGAGGAAGTGGTCGATCGTCCCGGCGTGCTCGGTGACCCAGTCCGGGTCGACGCCGAGGCGCGGCCGGGTCAGGTCGCCGACGACCGGTCGCACCCGGTCGGACCCCCATTGCCGGATCAGGGCCTCCATGCGCGGGAGCGAGGACGCACGTACGAGCACGAACACCGGGCCCTCGCGGCGCTCGACGAGCTCGGCAACGAGGTGGCGCCCGATGAACCCGGTGGCGCCGGTCACGAAGTAGGCCATGCGCGCACGCTACGCGCTTTTACAACGGTCGGCAGCGCGGCGGGAGGCGACCTCCGGGAACTTGCTTTGCTTTCGCGTCGCCGGAGACGCGCTCGACCGAATTTACTGGTCGCCGCCGCCGAACATGATCTCGTCCCAGCTCGGCACCGAGGCGCGGCCGCGCTTCTTCTGCACCGGGCGACGGTGCCGCGCGCGCTCGGTCTCGCCGGGCTCCTCGGCCGGGTCGGCCGCGGGCTCCGCGGTCGGCTCCGCGGTGGCGCGGATCGGCTCGTCGGCGACCGGGGGCGCGGGCGGCGCGGGCGGAGCGGGCGGCGCTGTCCGGCCCAGGGGCTCGGCGGCCTCGCCGGTTGCGAGGTCCAGCGCCTGGTCGACGTCGGCGTCGGTGAGGTCGCCCAGCGGCAGCTCCTCGGGAACGGCCGCCAGGCGGCGCTCGCGGACCTGCTGGAGGTCGTCCCGGGCCGGTGCGGCGGGAGGCAGGACGTCGCCGATGAGCCAGCGGGCGTCGTCGTTGTCGGAGAGCACGTAGTTGCCCGGGGCGTCGTAGGTGAACCGCGCGACGCCGCCGCGCTCGGCCGTCTCGAAGGTCCCGGTGAGCACCCAGCGGCCGGTGTCGCGCCGGTAGGCGTCCCACACCACGGCCTCGGGGTCGCCGCCACGCCCGCGCAGGTGACCCGCGACGGCGTCGCCGAGCACCCGGCTCTGGGTGCCGCCGGACGCGGGCTGGCTCTCGCCCGGCGTACGGCGCACCGACGCCTTCTGCGCACGCTCGGCGATGTGCTCGCGCTCCGCGAGCACCGGCGCGACGTAGGGCATGATCGCGTCGACGGTCGTGCCGGCGGCCTCCGCGACCGCCTCGGCGGACTCGCCGGAGCGGATCCGGGTCTGGATCTCGCGGGGCCGGATGCTGCTGCTCATCGAGGTCTCCAATCGGCGCGGTGACTCACCGCGCACCGCAACTCGCAGGTCGGGCGTGATGTCGAGTGTGAACGCACCGCCCTGGTCGTCCACGAGGAGCAGACGGCGCCGGTCGGGACCGCCGGCCTGCTCGGGCGCGAGGGTCAGGCGCACGGGGCGACCGGTGCCGCCCTGGTCCGCCGTGTCGCTCATGCTGCCCTCGGGTCGTGTGCCTGCTGCTGTCGTTGTCGCTGCTGTCTGCCTGCTCATCTGTCCGGCCGAGCCTACGCCCCCCACCGGGCCCGTCCGCGGACGTAGAGCCAGGTGTCGCCCTGCTGCCGGAAGCGGCTGATCTCGTGCAGGGACCCGGGCTCGCCGTCGCGGGAGTAGCGCGCGACGAACTCCACCATGCCGCGCCGGTCCCCGGCCCCTCCGTCCTGTGCCGCCAGCACCTCGAGCCCGGTCCAGGTGATCCTGTCGTCGAGCTGCAGCGACGGCGGTCGGGTGGCCGGGTGCCAGGTGTGGAGCAGGTACGAGGCGAGACCCTTGACGAAGGCCGAGTAGCGCGACCGCATCAGCGCCTCGGCCGTCGGAGCCGTGCCCGGGTCCCGGTGGTAGGGGCGACAGCACGCGTCGTAGGTCAGGCCCGAGTCGCAGGGGCACGCCGGCCGCCCCGACGGGCTCGACACCTCACTCACCGAGCACCCGGTCGAGATAGGCGTTGGTGAACACCCGGTCGGGGTCGAGCCGGTCGCGCAGGGCGAGGACCTCGGGCAGGCGCGGGTAGAGGCCCGCGATGTCGGCGGCCCCGAGGGTGTGCAGCTTCCCCCAGTGCGGACGGCCGCCATGAGCGCGCAGGATCGGCTCCATCGTCGCGAAGTACGCCGTGTGGTCGGCGCGCCGGTGGGTGTGGAAGGCCAGGTAGAACGAGTCGCGCCCGGAGGACGTCGACAGCGGCACGTCGTCGCTCGGTGCGACCCGGATTTCGACCGGGAAGGAGACGGCGAGCCCGGAGCGCTCGAACGCCGTGCGGCACTCCCGCAGCACGGCGAGGCCGGCCTCGCGCGGGACGGCGTACTCCATCTCGCGGAAGACGACCCGACGCTCGGTCGTGAAGACGCGGTGGGCGATGTCGGTGTAGGTGCGGGGACCGAGCAGGCGGGAGGCGAACCGGTTGGCCGCGGGGATGGCGCGCGGCGCGAGGTTGAGGGCCGCGGTCTGCGCGCCGAAGACGGTGTTGGACAGCAGGTCGTCGTCGAGCCAGGCACGCCAGCGGGGGAGCGGCTCGGCCGCGGCGAGGTCGGTGCCGACGCGGGTGTTGCGCTTGGTGAGCATCCGGTCGGAGTGGGGGAACCAGTACATGTCGACGTGGTCGTGCGCGGCGGTGAGGTCGTCGAAGGACGCCATCGCGTCGTTCCACGACATCGGCCGCTCCTCGGCACGGAGCAGGAAGAGGGGTTCGACGGCGAAGGTGACGGTGGTCAGCACGCCGAGCGCCCCGAGACCGACCCGGGCCAGGTCGAGGACGTCGGGGTTCTCGGTGGCCGTGGCCCGCACCACCTCGCCGGTGCCGGTGACGAGCTCCAGGCCGACGACCTGGGCGGCGAGGCCCGCGGCCCGGCCGCCGGTGCCGTGGGTCCCGGTCGAGATCGCGCCCGCGAGCGTCTGCTCGGCGATGTCGCCCATGTTGTGCAGGCTGAGCCCGAGCCGGGCGAGCTCGGCGTTGAACACCTTGAGCTGGGTGCCCGCGAGGGCGGTGACGGTCATCGCCTCGCGGTCGACGCCGACGATGCCGCGCATCCGGTCGGGACGCAGGTGCACGTCGCGCGGCGTCGCGATCCCGGTGAAGCTGTGCCCGGTGCCGGCAGCCTTCACGGTCCGGCCCGCGGCGCGCGCGGAGGTCACCGCGGCGGCGATCTCGGCCGCGTCGGCGGGCACGACGACGTCGAGCCCGCTCGCCGACTCCAGGCCCGACCAGTTACGCCAGGCGCTCGACAGGGAGGTGCTCATGAGGACGCACGCTATCCGGGAGCGCCGGCATGCGGGTCATCAGCGCACCGAACAGGGCCAGTGCGCCGCCCACGAGACAGACCAGGTACGCCGGCGACGCGCCCGCGTGGTCGATCACGACGCCGGCGATCGCGGCTCCCGGGGCCAGGCCGACCGCGAGACCGGTCTGGATGAACGCCATGCCCTCGGTGAGCCGGGCCGGTGGCAGCACCTGCTCGGCCAGCGACATCGCGGCGATGAGCGTGGGGGAGACCGCGACCCCGCCGAGCAGCAGCACGACCGCCATCAGCGGGATGCTCGGCACGAGGGCGAGAGGTGCGGCGGCCAGCATCATCCCGAACGCGCCGATCCGGAGCCGGGCGCGCGGACCGCGCCGCCAGGTGATCGCGCCGGACACGACGCCGGCCAGGAGGCTGCCGAACGCCCAGATGCCCAGCAGCGCGCCGGCCAGGGAGCGGTGGCCCTGCTCGTCGGCGAAGGCGACGGTCACGACCTCCGCCGCGCCGAAGACGACACCGAGGGCCGCGGCGACCAGCGTCAGCGGAGCGATGGCGCTCCAGGGCATGGGTGCGCGAGCGACGCTCGTCGAGGCCCGCGGGTGCGCCGGCGGCTCGGTGGCGCGCTGGGCCGCGAAGACGTACGTGCCCGCGAGACCGCAGGCGAGCGCCGTGAGGAGGCCGGCGGACGGGTGGACGCTCGTGGCGAGCATGGTCACGGCGATCGGGCCGAAGAGGAAGACCGCCTCGTCGCCGACGGCCTCGAACGAGAAGGCCGTGTGCAGCCGCTCCGGTCGGTCGGCGAGGTGGTGCGACCAACGGGCCCGCACGCACGATCCGACCGACGGCAGGAAGGCGCCCGTCAGTGCCGCGAACGCGTACGTCGTCGCGTGCGGCCATCCCGCCTGGAGCGAGGCCATCGTCAGGCTGAGCCCGACGCCCCACATCGTGATCACGACGGGCAGCACCCGGCTCTGTCCGAGCCGGTCGATGAGACGTCCCTGCACGATCGCGAAGCAGGCATTGGCGATCAGCGCCACGGCCGAGACGGAGCCCGCGAAGCCGTAGGAGCCGGTCTCGTGCTCGGCCAGCAGGACGATCCCGAGGCCCACCATCGAGATGGGCAGGCGTGCGACGAGACCGGTCAGGCTGAACAGTGCCGTCGCGGGGGTGAAGATCTGGCGATAGGTCTGCAACATTGCGTCGCTATCGTCCTCCCTACGATGGGCGGGTGCCCAATTCTCAGCAGGCCCGGCCGGATCCCACTTCACGCGACGACGCGTCCTCGACCGCGCCCTACGACGCACTGCTGCTGGTGTCGTTCGGCGGACCCGAGGGTCCCGAGGACGTCGTGCCGTTCCTCGAGAACGTCACCCGGGGCCGGGGCATTCCGCGCGAGCGGCTCGAGGCGGTGGGGGAGCACTACTTCCTCTTCGGTGGCCGCTCGCCGATCAACGACCAGAACAAGGCGCTGATCGCGGCGGTCGAGAAGGACCTCGCCGACCACGGCCTGGACCTGCCGGTCTACTGGGGCAACCGCAACTGGGCGCCCTATCTCGCCGACACCGTCGCGCAGATGGCGGCCGACGGCGTACGCCGCGCGCTGTGCCTGGTGACGTCCGCGTACTCGTCGTGGTCGAGCTGTCGGCAGTACCTCGACAACCTCGAGGCGGCGGGTGCGGCGGTGCCGGAGGGACTCGTCGCGCCCCGCCTGGACAAGATCCGGGCCTACTACAACCATCCCGGCTTCGTCGCCGCGAACGTCGACGGCGTGCTCGCCGCACTGGCCGACCTGCCCGACGAGGTCCGCGACGGCGCGCGCCTGGTGTTCGTCACGCACTCCATCCCGATCGCGATGAGCGACGGCAGCGGGCCTCCGCCGGATCGAGCAGAGAGCGGTGCCTACGTCGCCCAGCACCTCGACGTCGCCGAGGTCGTGGCCGCGCAGGTGGCCGCCCGGACCGGCGTCGACCGCCCGCACGAGCTCGTCTACTGCTCGCGCTCGGGAGCGCCGCACGTGCCCTGGCTGGAGCCGGACGTCAACGACCGGCTCGAGGAGCTCGCCGCTGCGGGGACCGCCGCCGTGGTCCTGATCCCGGTCGGCTTCGTCTCCGACCACATGGAGGTCGTCTACGACCTCGACACCGAGGCGCTCGCGACCGCCGAGCGACTGGGCCTCCCGGCCCGGCGGGCGTCGTCGGCCGGCACCCACCCGGCGTTCGTGAGCGCCGTACGCGAGCTGGTCCTCGAGCGGGCCGCCGCGGAGCGGGGCGAGGAGCCCGACCGGCCGGCGCTGGGGGTGCGCGGCGCATCGCACGACCGCTGCCCGCTCGGCTGCTGCTCCGGCACCCGATGAGCGATGGGCCCGCGGCGCTGCGTGCACTGGCCGAGCAGGTCGCCCGCGCCGCCGCCGTCCTGGTGCGCGAGCACGCCGCACGCGGCGTGTCCGTCGCCGCCACCAAGTCCAGCGACATCGACGTCGTCACCGCCGCCGACCGGGCCGCCGAGGAGCTGATCCGCCGGCTGGTGCTCGAGGCCCGCCCCGACGACGCCTTCCTCGGCGAGGAGGGCGACGACGTACCCGGCACCTCGGGCGTGCGCTGGATCGTCGACCCGATCGACGGCACGGTGAACTTCCTCTACGGCATCCCCGAGTACGCCGTCTCGATCGCGGCCGAGGTCGACGGCGAGGTCGTCGCCGGCGTGGTGATGGACGTCGCCAAGGACGTGCTCTACGCCGCCCACACCGGTGGTCCGCCGACCCGGGACGGCAGGCCCCTCGCCGTGCGCGGCCCGGCCCCGCTGGCACACCGACTGGTCGCCACCGGCTTCAACTACACCCGGCCGGTCCGCGAGATCCAGGCCGCCGCGACCGCGCGACTGCTGCCGCACGTCCGTGACATCCGGCGGACGGGCTCGTGCGCGCTGGACCTGTGCCGCGTGGCCGAGGGGGCGCTCGACGGATACGTCGAGGAGGGGGTCCACCTGTGGGACCACGCCGCCGGCGGCCTGATCGCCCGTCTCGCCGGAGCGCGGTTGCTGGTCACCGTCGGCGCGGCCGGCCGGGAGGCGGTGGTGTGTGGCCCCGATCACGGCTTCGACGAGCTCGTGGAGGCCGCGCGGGCCGCGGGCTTCCTACGGGAATAGCCGCCGGCCGGGCGCTGTTCTGGCGACTCGCATCGACCCGGGTATCGCGAACCGGACCCGATGGTGCACAATCTGCCGCGCCCACCCGCACGACCAGAGCGGCTGGCGGCCAGCTGAGGGGAGAGAGCACACACGTCATGGCGACTGACTACGACGCACCGCGCAAGAACGAGGACGAGCAGTCCGAGGAGAGCATCGAAGAGCTCAAGGCGCGCCGCCACGACAAGAACTCCGGCAAGGTCGACGAGGACGAGGCCGAGGCAGCTGAGTCGTTCGAGCTGCCCGGCGCCGACCTGTCCCATGAGGAGCTCGCCGTCGAGGTGAAGCCCAAGCAGGACGACGAGTTCACCTGCATGAGCTGCTTCCTGGTCCACCACCGCAGCCAGCTGGCGGACCCCAAGAAGATGATCTGCAAGGACTGCGTCTAGTCCTGCACCAGCACCAACGACCTGCCCGCGGCCTGGGTCAGGCGTCGCCCTGACGCAGGCCCGGGGGCAGGTGACCGGTCGACCTCAGGTAGTAGTTGGCGGCCCGCCGCTGCGCCAGCATCTTGGCGAGGGCGATGAACGTGCCGCTGACGGCGGCCCAGGCGACGGCCTCCCAGACGTCGACATCCGGATCGGCCGGGTTGACCGGGGGCTTCTTGCCCGTCGCGACCCTCCAACTGGTGTCGAGACCCTTCTTCGCGACGGCCGCCGAGCCGAGCGCGGCGACGAGGGAGAGGGCCGACCAGACCTTGGAGCTGTCCTTTGCCATGCTCCCGAGCCTACTGGAGAGTTCGGCTCGGCCCGGACGGTCCCGGCCGGTCCGCTCGGTCCCGCTCGGTCCGGGCCGCCGTCGGCGGCTACTGGTCGGCGGCGTGGCCCGCCCGCACGGCGTTGAGCGCGTCGGCGAGTGCCCGCGGATGGCGCGAGCTGACCAACCAGTACGGCGCGGGGTCCGCTGGGTCGGTGATCTCCACCTTGACCGACCGGCGCAGGTAGGGACGGAGCAGGAGATAGGCGCGCGCGTCGGCCTCGGGGCCCGAGACGCGCCGGGTGCGCTCGGCGTCGAGGGCCTCCGCCGTGCCGACGTACGTCATCTCGATCCGTGCCCGTCCGGCGCGGAACCAGCCGTCGGTGACCGCGATGCGCGCGCCGCCGTACGCGCGCAGCGCCGCGGCCATGGCGGCCATCACGACGCCGGTCACCGTCCAGGCCAACCAGGCGGCGTGACCGATGAGGGCCACGATGAGGGTGAGCCAGAGGGTCGCGACCAGCATGGTGCCCTGCGCCCACCACCGCAGCGGAACCCGCAGGCGCTCCTGGTAGCTCGCACTCTCGCTCACGGGGAGGATGATCCCACCCGCCCGGTGAGGACCTGTCGCTAGGGTCTCCCCGTGCCCGACGACGCCTCCGTGGACTCCGCCGGCGATCTGGTGATCGCCGTCCAGCAGCTCGACCCCGGTCTGCCGTTGCCCGCCTACGCCCACCCGGGCGACGCGGGCGCCGACCTCGTGACGGGCGTGGACGTCGACCTGGCGCCCGGGGAGCGGGCACTGGTGCCGACCGGGATCGCCGTCGCGCTGCCCGAGGGGTACGTCGCGCTGGTCCACCCGCGCTCCGGTCTGGCGGCGCGCCACGGCCTGTCCATCGTCAACACCCCGGGAACCGTGGATGCGGGCTACCGTGGAGAGATCAAGGTGCTGCTGATCAACCACGATCCGGTGGAGGCGATCACGCTGCGCCGGGGAGACCGCATCGCCCAGCTGGTGGTGCAGCGGGTGGAGCGGGCCCGGTTCGAGCCGGTCACCGCCCTTCCGGAGAGCGTGCGTGGCAGTGGCGGCTACGGTTCGACCGGAGGGTTCCGGCAGTGACGGACCCGAAGGGCGTCACCTGGCGGACAGGGGGCGTGACAGGCGTGACGAGGAGGACACAGTGAGGCTGCGGCGCAAGGCTGTCGACCCGATGGTCGAGGGCACGGGGGGAGAGACCGCCGGGCCCGAGGAGGCGACGGCGAGCGCCGACGCCGGCGTCGGCCCGTTCGACGTCGACGACCTCCCCGAGGACGGCGTCGCCCGTCTCGACCTCGGCTCGCTGCTGGTGGCTCCGTCCGACGGCAGGGAGCTGCGGGTCCAGGTCGACGAGGCGTCCGGCGCGGTGCGTGCCGTGCTGCTGGCCACCGACTCCGGCGCGCTCGAGCTGCGCGCCTTCGCGGCACCCCGCAACGGCGACCTGTGGAGCGAGATCCGCCCGCAGATCGCGGCCGACGCCGCGCGCCGGGGCGGCACCGCCACCGAGCGGGAGGGCAGGTTCGGCACCGAGCTCGTGTGCGAGGTCCGACTCACCCGGCCCGACGGACAGGTCGGCACCCAGACGTCGCGGGTGATCGGCATCAACGGGCCCCGCTGGCTGCTGCGGGCCACCCTGCTCGGCGATCCCGCCCGCGATCCGGACACGGCCGACGCCTGGGAGGCGGCCATCGAGCAGGTCGCGGTGCGGCGGGGCAACCACGCGATGCCCGTCGGCGAGCAGCTCCCGCTCTCCCTGCCCGAGGGCGCCACGCCGCGGGCCGTCCCGGCGACCTGACCGAGGACGGGACGAGGCCAGCGCATGCGCACCAAGAGCCGCCTGAGGCGCACGATCAGCAGATGGGCCAACCCCGACGAGGCCGAGGCCCGCGATCTCCGCAAGACCTTCGGCGGCGACGGCGTGATGTCCATCGGCGATGCGCCGGACCGTGAGCCGGTGCGGCTGCGCGGCACGCTGCGCACGGTCACCCTCCGCCCGCGCGGCGGCGTCCCCGCCCTCGAGGCGGAGCTGTACGACGGCACGGGGACGGTGACCGTGATCTGGCTCGGCCGGCGCCGGATCGCCGGCATCGGGCCGGGCCGCGCGCTCGAGGTCCGCGGCCGGGTCGGCACCCAGGACGGCCACCGGACGCTCTACAACCCGAGGTACGAGCTGCTGTGAGCACACCGACTCCCGCGATCGGCGTCGACACCGTCGAGGCGCTCGTCCGCCGCCAGCTCGCGGCCGCACTGGGCGGGCGACGCGGCATGGTCGAGGCCGCCGTCCCCGGCGTCGTGTTCACCGTGGTCTGGCTGACGACCAAGGAGCTCCAGTGGGCCCTGATCGGCAGCCTCGTGGTCGCCGGCCTGGCCCTGCTGGCCCGGGTGGTGCAGCGCTCCAGCACCCAGTACGTCCTCAATGCCGTCTTCGGCATCGGCATCGGCTGGGTCTTCGTGCGCTGGGCCGAGAGCTCCGGCGGCTCGGAGTCCGACCAGGCGCTGGCGTTCTTCCTGCCGGGCATCTTGATGAGCCTCGGCTACACCATCGTGCTCGGGTTCACCTGCCTGATCGGCTGGCCGATGCTCGGCTTCATGCTCGGCGGCGTCACGGGCGACGCGACCGCCTGGCACGACGACCGCCAGATCGTGCGGCTGTGCAGCCGGCTCACCTGGGTGATGCTGCTGCCCGGCGCGGTCGGGGTGCTCCTGCAGGGACCGGTGTGGCTGCTGGGCCACAGCGGTCGCCTCGACGCCGACCAGGCGGTCGTGCTCATCCTGATCCTGCGCACCGGCCTGGGCTGGGTGCTGCGGATCGGGTCGTGGTCGGTGATGATCTGGCTGCTCGCCCGCAACGCGACCCCGCTGGAGCCCCCGGTGGAGTCCCCGGTGGAGTCCCCGGTGGAGACTCCCGCGGACTCGCCCCGGACCGAGCCCGACCCGGCGTAGCTACTTCGCCGGGTGCGAGCCCGGTGCCAGCAGGCGCTCCAGCTCGTCCTCGGCCTCGGCCGGGACGACGAACAGCAGCTCGTCGCCGGACTCGACCGGCTGCTCCGGGGTCGGGACGTAGACCTGCCCGTCGCGCAGGATCGAGACCAGGGCGCAGTTCTCCGGCAGCGGGATCAGGCCGGACTCCTTGCCGACGTACGGCGAGTCCGCGGGCAGGGTCATCTCGACCAGGTTGGCGTTGCCCTGCCGGAAGGTGAACAGGCGCACCAGGTCGCCGACCGTCACCGCCTCCTCGACCAGCGCGGACATGATCCGGGGGGTCGACACGTTGACGTCGACGCCCCACGCCTCGGTGAACAGCCACTCGTTGTTGGGGTGGTTGACCCGGCCGACGGTGCGGGGCACGCCGAACTCGGTCTTGGCGAGCAGCGCCGTGACCAGGTTGGCCTTGTCGTCGCCCGTGGCGGCGATGACGACGTCGCAGCGGTCCAGCCGCGCCTCCTCCAGCGAGGACAGCTCGCAGGAGTCGGCCAGCAGCCACTCCGCGTCGGGGACCCGCTCGGGACGGATCGAGGCGGGGGACTTGTCGATCAGCAGCACCTCGTGGCCGTTCTCGATCAGCTCGCGGGCGATCGAGCGGCCGACGGCACCTGCTCCGGCGATGGCGACTCTCATGTGTCTTCGTGGCTCCCTCAGGCTGCCTCAGGTTGGTCAGTCACCGTGCTCGGGCCCGCGGCCGAGCACCTCGTAGGCATGGTCCGCGGACTCCTCGCGGGTGACCAGGTGGAGCATGTCGCCCTCCTGGATCACGCTGTCGCGGTCCGGCAGCAGACCCTCGCCGAGCCGGTCGATCCAGGCGACCCGGCAGCGGGCCTGCTCCTGGAGCTGGCCGACCCGCGAGCCGACCCAGACCTCCGGGGTCGGCAGGTGGTCGACCCGGATGGTGCCGGACGGGTCGCGGAAGTCGGGCTCGGCACCGGCGGGCAGGATCCGGCGCAGCACCTGGTCGGCGGTCCACTTGACCGTGGCGACCGTGGTGATCCCGAGCCGCTGGTAGACCTCGGCGCGGCCGGGGTCGTAGATCCGGGCGACGACCTGCTGGATCCCGAAGGTCTCCCGCGCGACCCGGGCCGCGATGATGTTCGAGTTGTCGCCGCTCGACACGGCGGCGAAGGCGTCGGCCCGCCGGATGCCCGCCTTCTCCAGGACCTCCTGGTCGAAGCCGATGCCGGGGATCTTGTCGCCGTTGAAGCCCGGCCCGAGGCGCCGGAAGGCGTCGGGCTCGCTGTCGATGATCGACACGGTGTGGTTGCGGTCCTCGAGGCTGCGGGCCAGGGTCGAGCCGACCCGGCCACAGCCCATGATCACGACGTGCACGGTGAGCACGCTATCCCACGTCTCATGCCCTACCGTTGTCGCTCGTGGGTGTCGGAGACGTGTCGAAGCGCATCCTCCTCGGACGCAAGCTTCGGAGCGCCCAGCTGGGGGAGACGCTGCTGCCCAAGCGCGTCGCGCTGCCGGTGTTCGCGAGCGACGCCCTGTCGTCGGTCGCCTACGCGCCGGACGAGGTCTTCATCATGCTGGGGATCGCGGGCGCCTCGGCGTACGCCTGGTCGTGGAAGATCGGCCTCGCGGTCGCGCTGGTGATGTTCACCGTCGTGGCGTCGTACCGGCAGACCGTCCACGCCTATCCGAGCGGCGGCGGCGACTACGAGGTCGCCACGGTCAACCTCGGCAAGAGCGCGGGCGTCACGGTCGCGAGTGCCCTGCTCGTCGACTACGTGCTCACCGTCGCGGTGTCGATCTCCTCCGCCGCGCAGTACGCCGCCGGCGCGATCCCCTCCCTGATCGGGCACGAGGCCACCGTGGCGTCGGTCGCCGTGGTGCTGCTGACGGCGATGAACCTGCGGGGCGTGCGCGAGTCCGGCACGTTCTTCGCGGTGCCGACCTACCTGTTCATGGTCGCCATCCTCGGCATGGGCGCCTACGGCCTGCTGCGCCTGCTCAGCGGCACCCTCCCGGACGCCGAGAGCGCCGACCTCCGCATCGTGCCGGAGGAGGGCTGGGAGGGGCCACTCAGCCAGGTCGCGCTCATCTTCCTGCTCGCGCGCGCCTTCTCCTCGGGCTGTGCGGCGCTGACCGGCGTCGAGGCGATCTCCAACGGCGTGCCGGCGTTCCAGCGCCCCAAGAGCCGCAACGCCGCGACCACGCTGCTGCTGCTGGGCCTGATCGCGGTCAGCATGCTGATGAGCATCATCCTGCTCGCCAACGAGATGCGGATCCGCTATGTCGACCCGCACGCCCTGGACCAGCTGCGGACCGCGGGCGGGGACGCCGTGCCGGAGGGCTACCAGCAGCACCCGGTCATCTCCCAGATCGCCAGCGGTGTCTTCGACGGCTTCTCGCCGGGCTTCTACTTCGTCGTCACGGTCACCGGCATCATCCTCGTGCTCGCGGCCAACACGGCCTTCAACGGCTTCCCGGTGCTGGGGTCCATCCTCGCCCGCGACGGCTTCGCCCCGCGTGCCCTGGGGTCGCGCGGCGACCGGCTCGCCTACAGCAACGGCATCGTCTTCCTGGCGGTCATGGCGATCGTGCTCATCGTCCTGTTCGACGCCCAGACGACCAAGCTGATCCAGCTCTACATCGTCGGCGTCTTCGTGTCGTTCAACCTCAGCCAGCTCGGCATGATCCGGCACTGGACCCGCCATCTGGCGACCGAGCGCGACCCGGCCGAGCGTCGGCGGATGCAGCGCTCCCGCGCGATCAACACCTTCGGTCTCGGCCTGACGTCGGTCGTGCTGGTCATCGTGCTGGTGACCAAGTTCCTGCACGGCGCCTGGATCACCATCCTCGCGATGGGGTTCTTCTTCCTGCTGATGCAGGCGATCAAGCGGCACTACGACCGGGTGGCCGACGAGCTCGCCGCCGACGAGACCGACAAGGCGCTGCCGACCCGGGTGCACGCGGTCGTCCTCGTCTCCAAGCTCCACAAGCCGACCCTGCGAGCACTCGCGTTCGCCAAGGCCACCCGGCCCAACGCCCTCGAGGGCGTCTACGTGTCGGTCGACGAGAAGGAGACCGCGCGGCTCCTCGAGGAGTGGGACGAGCGCAACACCGGGATCCCGCTCAAGGTGCTCCACTCGCCCTACCGCGAGGTCGTCAAGCCGATCGTGGAGTACGCCTCGGCGATCCGGCGGGCCAACCCGCGCGGTGTGGTCGCGGTCTACATCCCCGAGTACGTCGTGGGCCGCTGGTGGGAGCAGTTCCTGCACAACCAGACGGCACTGCGCCTCAAGGGGCGCCTGCTGTTCACGCCGGGCGTCATGGTCATCTCGGTGCCCTACCAGCTGCGCTCCTCGGGGATCGCGCTGGAACGCGAGGAGCGCGACGAGCACCGCGTGCGTCCCGGCGACCTGCGGCGCGGCCGGGTCGGCATCGACCGCGACCGGCAGATCCGCCGGTGAGCCGGCCGCCGGCCCGCCGTCCGCGGGCCCGTGCCGCCCGCGGCAGCTCCCAGGTCGGGCGCCGGTTCGAGGTCGAGGTCGGGCCCGTCGCACACGGCGGACACTGCGTCGCCCGGGTCGAGGACCGGGTGGTCTTCGTCCGCCATGCCCTGCCCGGCGAGCGCGTGATCCTGCAGATCACCGAGGGCACCGAGGGGGACCGCTTCTGGCGCGGGGACGCGGTCGAGGTGCTCGCCCCGTCGCCCGACCGGGTGCCCGCGCCCTGTCCCTACGCGGGTCCGGGCCGGTGCGGCGGCTGCGACCTCCAGCATGTCGCCCTGCCCGCGCAGCGCGAGCTCAAGGCGCAGGTCGTGCGTGAGCAGCTGCGCCGGGTGGCCCGGCTCGAGGTGGACGTCGTGGTCGAGGCCGTCCCCGGCGACGAGGCGGGTCTGCACTGGCGCACCCGCCAGCGGTACGTCGACCTGCCCGGTGGCGGGCGCGGCATGCGCAAGCACCGCTCCCACGACACCGTCGCGGTCGACGCCTGCCTGCTGGAGGCACCGCACGGCCCGTCGTACGACGTCCGCGGCCGGGTCTTCGACGTCGCCGACGGCGGGTTCTGGCAGGTCCACCCCGGTGCGCCCGAGGCGCTGGTCGACGCCGTGCTCGAGGCGCTGGCCCCGCGGGCGGGGGAGAGCGCGCTCGACCTCTACGCCGGCGTCGGGCTGTTCAGCCGGTTCCTGTCCGAGGCGGTCGGACCGACCGGCCGGGTCGCGGCCGTCGAGGGCGACCGCGCGGCATCGGCGCTGTCCGAGCACAACTGTCCCGGCGTCCTCGTCCGCGCGGGCGACGTCGGCGGCGTCCTGGCCGGCGGGTTGCCCCCGGAGTGGGACCGGGCGGACCTGGTCGTTCTCGACCCGCCCCGGGCCGGCGCGAAGCGTGCCGTGGTCGAGCAGGTGGTCGCGCGCGAGCCCCGGGCGGTCGCCTACGTCGCCTGCGACCCGTCGGCCCTCGCGCGCGACGTGGCGATCTTCGCCGAGCACGGCTACCGGCTCGCGTCGCTGCGCGCCTTCGACCTGTTCCCGATGACGCACCATGTGGAGTGCGTGGCCCTGCTGACGCGGACCGACTCCGCCCCGCGCTGATGCCCCGGCGAGCCGGGAACCCCGGTCCCTCGGTGAGGGGTCACCAGGCACGCCCCTAGAGTGAGGCGCACCACAGGTCGGTGCCGGCGCCGACCCTCACGAACAGGAGCCCCTCATGACCTCCACCCCGTCCGCCGTCACCGACGAGATGGTCAACGCCTTCGCCGACACCTACTACGGCGGGCTCAGCTCCAGCATCTACGCGACGCCCGTGCCGCTGGACCCGGCCGACACGGTGCTGGTCCTGATCGACATCCAGGAGTGCATCACCAAGGAGGCCTTCCTCAAGACGTTCGCCGCGCTCGGCGTCGACTCCGAGCCGATGCTGCCGGTCCTCGACCGCATCGAGGCCGACATGCGCGCGACGGCGGCCAACATCTCCGCGGTGCTGGAGCGGTGCCGCGAGACCGGGATCCGCCCGATCCACGTGCGGATCCAGTCCCATCTCCCCGACGCCGCGGACACGGGCGCCCTGCACGCGTCGGCCGGCATGTTCTATCCGCCGGGCTCGAAGGACTCGGAGTTCCTTCCCGAGGCGATGCCGCGCGAGGACGAGATCGTCCTCAACAAGACCTGCTCCGGCATCCACGTCGGCACCCACATCGACCAGGTGCTGCGCAACCTCGGCGCCCGGAAGGTCCTGGTCGTGGGCTTCTACACCGACCAGTGCATCAGCGCGTCGGTGCGCGACCTGTCCGACCTCGGCTACCAGGTCGACCTGATCGAGGATGCCGTCGGTGCGCTCAGCCCGCAGCGACACGAGTATGCGCTGCAGAGCATCCGGAAGATCTACGCGAACTCCGAGACCACGGCGACGCTGCTGGGCCGGCTCGCCGAGCTCCCCGCGCGCTAGTGGCGCCCGTGGAGGCCGCGCCGGCCGCGCTGGCGACGGCCGTCGCGGCACGCCGGTCGATCCACCAGCACCCCGAGCTGAGCTTCGAGGAGCACCGGACCGCCGGCCTGATCCGCGAGCACCTGGACCGGATCGGGCTGCCCTACCGTGCCGGGGTCGCCGGGACCGGTGTCGTCGCCACCCTCGACACCGGTCGCCCCGGTCCGGTCACCGCGTTTCGCGCCGACCTCGATGCCTTGCCGATCGCGGAGGACACCGAGCTGCCGTTCCGGTCCGCGGTGGCGGGCGTGATGCACGCGTGCGGTCACGACATGCACACCGGGATCCTGTTGGGGCTGGCCGAGCAGCTCGCCGCCGACCCCGGCGGGCTGGCTGGCACGATCGTCTTCGTCTTCCAGCCGGGCGAGGAGGCCAACGGCGGCGCGCAGCGGGTCATCGACGCGGGCGGGCTGCGGGACGCCGGGGTCGAGAGGATCTTCGCGCTGCACGTCGTGCCGGAGCTGCCGACGGGCTCGATCGCCCTCCGCGACGGCCCACTGACGGCGACCGACGACGAGTTCGAGATCACCGTCGTCGGACGGGAGGCGCACAGCTCGCAGCCCGAGCTCGGCGTCAACGCGGTGTCCGTGGCCGCCCGGATCGTCGCGGCGCTCGACGGCCTGTGCGCCACGCTCAGCCCGTTCAGCGTGGCCACGCTGAACGTCGCCTCGGTCCGTGGCGGAGACGCGG
Organism: Nocardioides segetis; assembly: GCF_051390595.1. Taxonomy (NCBI): domain Bacteria; kingdom Bacillati; phylum Actinomycetota; class Actinomycetes; order Propionibacteriales; family Nocardioidaceae; genus Nocardioides; species Nocardioides segetis. Next base: position 41,154 of record NZ_JBNINR010000010.1, read on the forward strand.
TCAACGTGATCCCCGGAGCGGCCGAGGTGCGCGGCATGATCCGGTGTGTCGAGTCGGCCGACAAGATCCTGCTGCGCGAGCGCCTGATCACGACGGTCGACGCTGTCGCCGCGTCGATGGGCGCACAGGCCTCCGTGCGCATCGTCGAGGGCTTCCCGCCCGTGGTCAACGATGCGGACCTGACCGCCACGATCCGCGTCGCCGCTCGCGAGGTGGTGGGCCCCGGGGCGGGGATCGTCGAGCTGGACCGCCCCCACCTGGGCTCGGAGGACTTCGCCTACTACCAGCAGGTCGTGCCCGGCGCGATGTTCATGCTCGGCTGCGAGCGGCCGGGGGCCACCGGCGGCGGCCTGCACACCGGCACCTTCGACCCCGACGAGGATGCCCTGGCCGTCGGGCTGGCGGTGTTCGCCGCGATCGCGCACCGGGTCAACGGCGCGACCTGACCGACGCGGGATCGGCTCCGACCGAGATCCGAGGTGCGATCAGCGGAAGGGGTCGACGATCCGCACGCCGCGCAGGGTGCTGCCGTCGGCGAGATCCTCGGTCCACAGCTCGTCGCATCCCCCCGCAACGGCTGCCTCCAGGACCAGCGCGTCGAAGATGGACAGCTGGTGCGCGGCCGCTGTCGTGGCGGCGCGGCGCACGAGTGCGGCGTCGGCCGGTACGACCTCGAGGTCGAGGGCGTCCAGGACCCGGCTCGCCGTCTCCCCGCTCCGACCGAGCTTGCGGGTCAGCACGGCGTGCAGCTCGATCATCACCTGCGTGCTGATGACGGCGTCGGCCGCCTGCGCGAGGAACACCTCGCGAGCGCGCGCCTGCTTCTCGGGACGAGCGTCGTCGTACTGGTAGGCGAGGACGTTGGTGTCGAGGAAGACCGTCACCGGCCGGCCGTCCCGGTCCGGTCCTCGTAGAGCTCCTCCCGGGTCCAGCCCCGGCCCTCGCTCGTGCCCGCGAGGTCTCGGGACAGGGCCACGAACCGCTCCGCGGCCGCTCGGCGACGATGGCGCACGTCGTCGAGGCCGGCGTACTCCCGCAGCCGCTCGGCAAGGTACTGGTTGACCGACTCGCCGCGCTCGATGGCCCGGATCCGCGCGCGCTTGAGCGTCTCCTCATCGACGGTGATGGTCAGGTTCGCCATGTCTTTCAGTGTAACGCGGAATCAGTGGAGCACGGGTCCGGCGCGAAGCGGCCCACCCGTGCGAGGCGAACCCGAACCGGCAGACTTCTGTCCATGACGACTGCGGAGCCGTATCCCGGATCGAAGGCGCGCCGACTGGTCATGACGGACGGGGCGGTCGCGGGGCTGCTGGAAGCCACCTCGGTGGAGCTGGTTCCGGGGGAGGTGGTCGTGGCGGTGGGCCGGCCCGGACACGGCAACGTGGCGCTGGCGCTCGCGCTGGCCGGGCGGCTGCGCCTGAGCGCCGGCCGAGTCGACCTCGCCGGCGATCCCGCGCTGGAGGCGCGGCAGAACGCGGTCGTCCTGGTCGACGTCCCGGGGGTGACCGAGCCTGACGACAGCGTCCCGTTCCGGGTGATCGTGGCCGAGGAGCTGGCCCTGGCCGGGCTGCCCTCCGGCCCGCACGCGACGTCGGCCTGGCTGCGCGAGCACCGGCTCGGCACCAGCCCGCGGCTGCGCACCGAGGACGTGCCCGCTCTCGACCGGATCCGGTCGCTGACCGAGCTCGGGGCAGCCCGCCCGGACGCCCGGTTCCTCGTCCTGCTCTCACCGGACCGCCACGGACTGCACCGCCGCGACTGGTGGCCGATCGCGCAGGCCGCCGCGGATCGCGGTCTCGGCGTCCTGGTCACCGTGAGTGAGGCGGCCGACCTCGGCGACATCGCCCACCTCGCCTCGATCGGTGGCGCGGCATGAACGCCCTGCGCATCGCCTGGAGCGAGCTCTCCCGGCTGCTGAGCATCCGCATGGGCCGGATCACCGTGCTCGCGCTGGTCACCGTCCCGACGATCTACGCCGGGCTCTACCTCTACGCCAACCACGACCCGTACTCCGCCCTGGACCGAGTGCCGACCGCCCTGGTCGTCGAGGACGCCGGGGCCACCGGACTGGACGGCGGCCGGCTCGAGGCGGGGCGAGACGTGGCCGACCAGCTGCTCGATGCCCGCGACTTCGGCTGGCACGAGGTCGACCGCGCGACCGCCAAGGCCGGGGTCGACGACGGCACCTACGACTTCGCGCTGGTAATCCCACACGGCTTCTCGGCCGCGCTGTCGAGCAGTGCCGGGGCCGAGCCCGAGCAGGCGCGGATCACCATGATCACCAACGACGCGAACTCCTATCTCTCCACGACCATCGCCAACACCGTCGCCACCAAGGTGCGCGACGCGATCGGGGAGAAGGTCTCCCAGGAGGCGGTCGGCACCTTCCTGGTGGGCATCGCCGACGTCCGGCAGGGCCTGCAGCAGGGTGCCGACGGCGCGGGCCGGCTCCAGGACGGCCTGCGCGAAGCGAAGCGCGGCTCCCGTCAGCTCGTCACCGGCAGCGCCCGCCTCGCCGACGGGGCCGGAGACCTGCGCGCGGGCGCCGACCGGCTGCACGACGGGCTGTCCACGCTGGCGACGCGGACCGCGGCCCTGCCCGGCCAGGCGCGGCAGCTGGCCGCGGGCGCGCGCCAGGTGGCGGAGGGCGACCAGTCGGTCGCCGACGCCGGCAACAAGGTGGCCGACGCGGTCCACGCGGCACGGGTCGCCTACGACCGCGGGCGCGCCGACCTCGTCGCCCAGATGAACCAGCTCGGGATCGACCCCGCCGGCCAGGACCGGCTGCTGGCCGTCTACGACCGGGTGGGCGCGAAGGTCCACGCGGGCGACGCCCGAGCCGACGGCGTGCGCAAGCAGCTCAACCAGCTCGCGGCCGGCGCCGACCAGGTGGCGACCGGCGCCGACCAGCTCGCCCGCTCCGCGCCGGCCCTGGTCGACGGCATCGCGCAGGCGCGCGACGGCGCCGGCAAGCTGTCCTCGGGCGCCGCGCGCCTGACCCGCGGCGCCGGGACGCTGCACGACGGCACGATCGAGCTGCGCTCCGGGCTGCGGGAGCTGACGGGTGGCGCGGGCACGCTCCGCGACGGCCTGGCCTCCGGCGTGGAGCAGGTACCCGACACCACCGAGGAGTCCCGCCAGCGAATCGCCGAGACGATCGCGAACCCGATCGACGTCCGGGCCCGCAGCGACGCGGCGGCGCGCAACTACGGTGCCGGCCTGGCGCCGTTCTTCCTGGCGCTCGCTGCGTGGATCGGCGGGTATGTGCTCTTCCTCCTGGTCCGTCCGCTGTCGAGCCGGGCCCTGGCGGCCAACCAGAACCCGCTGCGGGTCGCTCTCGGCGGTTGGCTGCCGCCCGCGCTGATCGGCGCCGCCCAGATGACCCTGGCGTTCGTGGTCGTCGCGGTCGCCCTCGACGTCGGCATCGTCGAGAGCCTGCGCACCTGGCTGTTCATGATCCTGATCTCGGCGACCTTCGTCGCGGTCGTACACCTCATGAACGCTCTGCTCGGTACGCCCGGGCAGTTCCTCGCGCTCGTCTTGATGGTCATCCAGCTGGTGACCGCGGGCGGCACCTTCCCGTGGCAGACCATCCCCGAGCCCCTGCACTGGCTGCACCAGGTGCTGCCCATGAGCTACGCGGTCGACGGACTGCGCCAGCTGATGTACGGCGGCGACCCGGCCCGTGCGCTGACCGCCGCGCTCGTGCTCGCGGCGTACCTCGTCGGGGCACTGCTGCTCACCTCGCTCGTCGCGCGACGCCAGCGGGTGTGGACGCCGAGCCGGGTCAAGCCGACCGTCGTGCTGTAGCCGGGCCGGATCCGCGCTCGCGCTTGTCCTCATGTCGGCTTGAGGTTCTACGGTCACCGACATGAGCATGGAGTCGATCGCCTGGAACCAGGTCTACCGGGGGATGCACGGGCCGGACGAGCAGCGGGCGTTCAGCGCCGCGACGGCGAGGCGGATCTTCCGCTTCGCCCGGCCGCACCGCCGCAAGCTGGTCGGCTTCGTGGTGCTGAGCGTCGTGACCTCGGGCCTCGCGGTCGCCACGCCGGTCCTGGCCGGCGACGTGGTCAACGCGATCGTCGCCGGAGACAGCCGCGGCGTCGTCGTCCGGCTGGCGCTCGCCATCGCCGTGCTCGCGGTCCTCGACGCCGCCTTCGGCCTGTTGGCGCGCTGGCTGTCCTCGCGGATCGGCGAGGGCCTGATCCTCGACCTGCGCACCGCCGTGTTCGACCACGTCCAGCGGATGCCGGTGGCGTTCTTCAGCCGCACCCGCACCGGCGCCCTCGTCAGCCGGCTCAACAACGACGTCATCGGGGCGCAGCGCGCGTTCAGCCAGACCCTGTCGGGCGTGGTCGGCAACCTGGTGACCCTGGTGCTGACCCTGGTCGTGATGCTCGGGATCTCCTGGCAGGTGACGCTGCTGGCGCTGGTGCTCCTGCCGGTGTTCGTGGTCCCCGCGCGCCGGATGGGCCGGCGCCTCGCGGGCATCCAACGCGAGGCGGCCGACCACAACGCCGCGATGGGCAACCAGATGACCGAGCGGTTCTCGGCGCCCGGCGCCACGCTGGTCAAGCTGTTCGGGCGCCCGGAGCAGGAGTCGGCGGAGTTCGCCGCCCGCGCGCAGCGGGTCGCGGAGATCGGTGTGCGGACCGCGATGGTGCAGACGACCTTCGTCACCGCGCTGACGCTGGTCTCCGCGCTGGCCGTCGCCGTCGTCTACGGGCTCGGCGGCGCACTGGCCCTCGCCGGCACACTCGACGCCGGCGACGTCGTCGCGCTCTCGCTGCTGCTGACCCGCCTCTACGCACCGCTCACGGCGCTGGCCAGTGCGCGGGTGGAGGTGATGAGCGCGTTGGTGAGCTTCGAGCGGGTCTTCGAGGTTCTCGACCTGGAGCCGCTGATCACCGACCGCCCGGGCGCGGGGCAAGTGCCGGAGGGTCCGGTCTCGGTGGAGCTCGACGACGTCCGCTTCGCCTACCCGTCGGCCGACAAGGTCTCGCTCGCCTCGTTGGAGGCGGTCGCGACCCTGGACACCCGGGGCGGCGACGAGGTGCTGCACGGCATCTCGCTGCGCGCGGAGCCGGGCCAGGTCGTCGCCCTCGTCGGCTCCTCGGGCGCGGGGAAGTCGACGATCGCGCAGCTCGTCTCCCGGTTGTACGACGTCGACGCGGGCGCCGTACGCCTGGCCGGGGTGGACGTGCGCGACCTGACCGCGGCGTCGATCCGCGGCGCGGTCGGGATGGTGACCCAGGACGGTCACCTGTTCCACGACACGATCCGGGGCAACCTGCTCCTGGCCCGGCCCGAGGCGTCCGAGCAGGACCTCTGGGACGCGCTGTCCCGCGCCCGGCTGGCCGACCTGGTCGGCGCCCTGCCCGACGGGCTGGACACCGTGGTGGGGGAGCGCGGCTATCGACTCTCCGGCGGCGAGCGCCAGCGGCTCACGATCGCTCGCCTGCTGCTCAAGCAGCCGCGCGTCGTGATCCTCGACGAGGCCACCGCCTCGCTGGACTCGACCTCCGAGGCGGCGGTCCAGGCGGCGCTGGGCGAGGCGCTCGCGGGACGGACCGCACTGGTCATCGCGCACCGGCTCTCCACCGTCCGCGCGGCGGACCTGATCGCCGTCGTCGAGGACGGCCGGATCGTCGAGCGGGGCACCCATGCGGCGCTGCTCGCCGCGGGCGGCCGGTACGAGGAGCTCTACCGCACCCAGTTCGCCGAAACCTCTCCGGATCGTGTATCTTGACATCAAGAGATATCGGGCAGCCGGTGTCCCTGCGAACTTAGGTCAGCCTCACTATCCGCTCCGCCGTCGGCGGCGGCAGGATGAACGGGAGACCTACCAACGATCAGTCGATGGCAGTCGATGAGGACGGAGACGCGATGGCCAGCAAGAACAGCTTCGGCGCCAAGAGCACCCTGGACGTGGACGGCAAGTCCTACGAGATCTTCCGCCTCGACGCGGTCAAGGGCGAGGGTCTCGACGTCGAGAGCCTGCCCTTCTCGCTGAAGGTGCTGCTCGAGAACCTGCTCCGCACCGAGGACGGCGCGGACATCACGGCCGAGGACATCAAGGCCCTGGCCGGGTGGGACGAGAGTGCCCAGCCCGACAAGGAGATCCAGTTCACGCCGGCGCGCGTGATCATGCAGGACTTCACCGGCGTCCCCTGCGTCGTCGACCTCGCCACCATGCGCGAGGCGATGGCCGACCTGGGCGGCGACGCCACCAAGATCAACCCGCTGGCGCCGGCCGAGATGGTCATCGACCACTCGGTCATGGCCGACGTCTTCGGCACGCCCGAGGCGTTCGCGCGCAACGTCGAGATCGAGTACGAGCGCAACCGCGAGCGCTACCAGTTCCTGCGTTGGGGCCAGGGCGCCTTCGACGACTTCAAGGTCGTCCCCCCGGGCACCGGCATCGTCCACCAGGTCAACATCGAGCACCTCGCCCGCACGGTCTTCACCCGCGAGGTTGACGGCGAGCTGCTGGCCTACCCCGACACCTGCGTCGGCACCGACTCGCACACCACCATGGTCAACGGCATCGGCGTCGTCGGCTGGGGCGTCGGCGGCATCGAGGCCGAGGCCGCGATGCTCGGCCAGCCGGTCTCGATGCTCATCCCGCGCGTCGTCGGCTTCAAGCTGTCCGGTGAACTGCCCGAGGGCTCGACCGCCACCGACCTGGTGCTCACGATCACCGAGATGGTCCGCAAGCACGGCGTCGTCGGCAAGTTCGTCGAGTTCTACGGCCCCGGCGTCGCCGCGCTCCCGCTGGCCAACCGCGCCACCATCGGCAACATGTCGCCGGAGTTCGGCTCCACGATCGCGGTCTTCCCGATCGACGAGGAGACGACCAACTACCTGCGCCTGACCGGCCGCTCCGAAGAGCAGATCGCGCTCGTCGAGAAGTACGCCAAGGAGCAGGGCCTCTGGCTGGACCCCGCCGCCGAGCCGCGCTACTCCGAGAAGCTCGAGCTCGACCTCGCCACTGTCGTCCCCTCGATCGCCGGCCCGAAGCGTCCTCAGGACCGGGTGCTGGTGTCCGAGGCCAAGGAGTCGTTCCGCGGCGCCCTGGTCGACTACGCCGGCGAGCCGCAGGAGACCAAGGGCTACGACGAGGCGGTCGAGGAGTCCTTCCCGGGCTCCGACGCCCCCTCGCACGACCCGGCGCAGTCCAACGGCGAGGCCGCCCCGAGCAACCACCTCTCCGCGGCGCCCGCCGACGGCGGCCGCGCCTCCAACCCGGTCGAGGTCACCCTCGAGGACGGCACGACCTTCACCCTGGACCACGGTGCGGTGACGATCGCCTCGATCACCTCCTGCACCAACACGTCCAACCCGTCGGTGATGATCGGTGCCGCGCTGCTGGCCAAGAAGGCCGTCGAGAAGGGCCTGACCCGCAAGCCGTGGGTCAAGACCACGCTCGCGCCCGGCTCGCAGGTCGTCAGCGACTACTACGAGAAGGCTGGCCTGACGCCGTACCTCGACAAGCTCGGCTTCAACCTCGTCGGCTACGGCTGCGTGACCTGCATCGGCAACTCCGGCCCGCTCATCCCCGAGGTCTCCGCCGCGGTCAACGAGCACGACCTCGCGGTCGTCTCGGTGCTGTCGGGCAACCGGAACTTCGAGGGCCGGATCAGCCCCGACATCAAGATGAACTACCTGGCGTCGCCGCCGCTGGTCGTCGCCTACGCCCTCGCCGGCTCCATGGACGTCGACCTGTTCAACGACGCGCTGGGCAAGGACGCCGAGGGCAACGACGTCTTCCTCAAGGACATCTGGCCCTCGCCGGCCGAGGTCGAGGAGACCATCGCCGGGGCGATCAACTCCGAGATGTTCGCCGATTCCTACGCCGACGTCTTCAAGGGCGACGAGCGCTGGCGCTCGCTGCCCACCCCGGAGGGCAACACCTTCACGTGGGACGAGAGCTCGACCTACGTGCGCAAGGCGCCCTACTTCGACGGCATGCCCGACGAGCCGGCCCCGGTGACCGACATCGACGGCGCCCGCGTCCTGCTCAAGCTCGGCGACTCGGTCACCACCGACCACATCTCGCCGGCCGGCTCGATCAAGGCTGACTCGCCCGCGGGCAAGTACCTCACCGAGAACGGCGTCGCCCCGCGCGACTTCAACTCCTACGGGTCGCGCCGTGGCAACCACGAGGTCATGATCCGCGGCACGTTCGCCAACATCCGCCTGCGCAACCAGATCGCGCCCGGCACCGAGGGTGGCTTCACCCGCGACTTCACGCTGGACGACGCCCCGGTGACCACCGTCTACGACGCGTCGGTCAACTACCAGGCCGCGGGCATCCCGCTCGTCGTCCTGGCCGGCAAGGAGTACGGCTCCGGCTCGTCGCGCGACTGGGCGGCCAAGGGCACCTCGCTGCTGGGCGTCAAGGCGGTCATCGCCGAGAGCTACGAGCGCATCCACCGCTCCAACCTCATCGGCATGGGCGTCATCCCACTGCAGTTCCCCGAGGGGGAGAACGCCGAGTCGCTGGGTCTGAGCGGCGAGGAGACGTTCTCCATCGCGGGCATCACCGCGCTCAACGAGGGCACCACGCCCTCGACGGTCAAGGTGACCACCGACTCTGGTGTCGAGTTCGATGCGGTCGTCCGCATCGACACCCCGGGTGAGGCGAACTACTACCGCAACGGCGGCATCATGCAGTACGTCCTGCGCAACCTGCTGCGCGGCTGACGCCTGCCGCTCCCGCTCGAGCCGACGGCCCACTCCCGGACGGGGGTGGGCCGTCGGCGTCCGCCGGGGACGGCTGACTACGGTGGGGCCATGCTCGTCGCGTTCAGCATCAGCCCCTCCGCCTCCGACGACACCGGCGGCGTGTCCGAGGCGGTGGCCGCCGCGGTCCGCGTGGTCCGCGCGTCGGGCCTGCCCAACGAGACGACGTCGATGTTCACCACGATCGAGGGGGAGTGGGACGAGGTGATGGCGGTCGTGAAGCAGGCGGTCGACGTCGTCGCCGCGACCTCGCCCCGCGTCGGGCTGGTGCTCAAGGCGGACATCCGGCCCGGCTTCACCGGCCAGCTCGCCGCCAAGGTGGAGCGGGTCGAGCGGGCGCTCGAGCAGTGAGCCAGCAGCCGCCGTACCCGCCGCCGGCCCCGTCCGGGCCGCCCCCGTCCGGGCCGCCCCCGTCCGGGCCGCCGCAGGGCGGGCCCCCGCCGCCGCCCGGCCCACCGTACGGACCGCCGGCCTTCCCGCCGCCGGGATTCGGGCCTCCGGGCGTCCCGCCTCCGCCGTCCCGGCGGGCCCGCTCGCCGCTGCCGATCGTGCTCGCGGTCCTCGCCGCGGTCGTCGTGATCGGTGCCGCGGTCCTGGTGCCGGTCCTGCTGGGTGGCGACGACCCGGAGGACTCCGGTGGAGCCGACCGGTCGGCGACCGGCGGCGCGACGGTCGACACCGGCGACCTCGGCGCCGTCGAGGAATACGCCGGCCTCTCCATGCAGCACCTCCCGGTCGGCGCGGACCACGACTACCCGCAGTCCCCCCCGGTGGGCGGCGACCACGCGCCGTACTGGCTCGAGTGCGGCGTCTACGACGAGCCGCTGCCCGACGTCGCCGTCGTCCACGACCTCGAGCACGGCACGGTCTGGTTGACCTACCGCGACGACGAGGTCGATGCCGCGGGCGTCCAGCGGCTCGCGGACCAGCTGCCGGTCAACGGCATCCTGTCGCCCTACCCCGATCAGGAGGCGCCGGTCGTCATCACCGTCTGGGGCCGCCAGCTGGCCCTGACGGGGCCGGACGACCCGCGGATCGCGCTCTTCGTCGCGGCGTACGGCGCCGGCGAGACCGCGCCCGAGCCGTTCGCGTCGTGCCATGGAGGCATCGACCCGGCCGACCTGCCGTCGACGGACACCAACGCCTGACCTCCCGCCCCGCTGACAGGCGGAGCCGATCAGCCATCCCGGTTCTCGGGATGGCTGGTCGCATTTCGGGCGATTCGGTCAGGAGCACCCCTGCGCATCCCATAGTCTTTAACTCGATCGAAATAATCGACTAAAGAAGAAGAGGGACGTCCATGGGCGGGTACGCCGTCGCCGCGCTGCTGGTGACGCTGGGTCTTTTCGCCGGCATCCACGTCCTGGGCAGGGCGCGGGTGAACTTCAGCGTGCTGACCATCGGCGCGCTGGGACTCGGTGTCGGGGTCGGGGTGGTGTTCGAGGGTCACCTCGACTATGTCGAGCCGGTGGGCAAGGTCTACTTGAACCTGCTGCTCGCGATCGTCGCGCCGCTGATCATCGTGTCGATCCTGTCGAGCATCACCTCGCTCGGGACGACGGCGCAGCTGCGCACCATCGGCGCGCGCTCGGTCGGCTGGCTGCTCGGCCTCAACGCGCTCGCGGTGCTGCTGACGCTCGGACTGGCGCTCCAGCTCGGGATCGGCGAGGGCGCCGACCTGGAGCTCGGCGAGACGAACACCTCGGCACTGGAGAACATCAAGAAGCCGTTCACCGAGGTCTTCATCGACTTCTTCCCGACCAACATCGTCACCGACATCGCGGAGACGAACGTCATCCCGATCATCTTGTTCAGCGTCCTGATCGCGGTGTCCTACTCGCTCGTGGCCGACCGGGCGCCCGGCACCGTGGCGCCCTTCAAGGGCTTCATCGACGCGCTGCGGGAGATCGTCTACCGCGCCGTCGGCTTCGTGATCGCGCTGACGCCGTACGCCGTGCTCTCGCTCACCGCCGTCGCGACGGCCCGGGCCGCCGGCCAGTGGTCGCAGATGGTCTCACTGCTCGGGGTCCTCGGTCTCGCCTGGGTGGCCTGCTTCGTGCACGCCTTCGTGATCAACGGCGTGCTGCTGCGGGTGTTCGCGGACGTCGACCCGCTGCGCTTCTTCCGCAAGATCGCGCCGGCCCAGCTCACCGCGTTCACCACGCAGAGCAGCGCCGGCACCCTCCCGGTGACCACGCGCCTGCTGCGCGAGCGGATCGGCGTGCCGTCCGACATCGCGGGCTTCACCGCGCCGCTCGGCACCACCATCGGGATGCCCGGCTGTGCCGGGGTGTGGCCGGTCCTGCTGGCGGTGTTCGGCGTCAACGCGCTGGGCATCCCCTGGGGCGTCCAGGACTACCTCGTGCTGGTGCTGCTGGGCGTCATCGTCTCCGTCGGCACGGCGGGGGTGCCCGGCACGGCCACCATCACCGCGACGACCGTCCTCACCGCGGCCGGCCTTCCGCTCGAGCTCGTGGCGATCACGTTGCCGGTCAGCATGGTCGCCGACATGGCGCGCACCCTCGACAACGTCACGTCCGCCGCTGTCGCCGCGACCATCGTCGCTCGCCAGGAGGGCCGCCTCGACGATGCCGTCTTCGACGGCCATGTCCCCTCCGCCGGCCCCGACGTGCTCGCCCGCGAGAGCGACGACGACCTCCCCCTCGCCGATCCCGGCATCCCCATCGGCGCCTGCGCGCTGCCCACCCCCACCCCTCAAGGAGTCAACGCATGACCGTCCGGCGATCCCACCGGATCCTCGCCCTGCTGCCCGCCGCCGCGATCGCGGCCACGCTGGCCGTCTCGACCGGGCCGGCCCCCGCCGCGCACGCCGACGGCTGGGTCGACGGAGGCGACGAGTTCCCCTGCCTCGACGACGTGACCTGCCTGTGGATCCAGGACTGCGAGCTCGACGAGAACCAGCACCCGGTCTACCCGAACCGCAACGGCAAGACGTCGTACCCGGCCGGCAGCTACAGCTACAAGGGCGACAAGCCGACCCCCACGCCGACGCCCACCCCGACCCCGACGCCCACCCCGAACCCGGGCGGGACCGGCAGCGCCGGTGGGGGGACCACCGGCGGCTCCGGGACCGCGGGCTCGGGCACCGGCAAGAACACGGGGAAGAACACCGGCAAGAACACCGGGACGAGCGGGACGACCGGCACGCCCGGCGCGACCGGCACCACCGGCGCGGTCGACCCGACGGCGACCGACGCCGCCACCGAGCAGGTCGCCCCGGGCGCGCCGAGCGCCCTGGCCGCGCCGACCCTCACGGTCGACGGCGACACCGTCACGGTGTCCTGGGCGGCCTCCGTCAACGCCGAGATCGAGCAGGTCACCGGCTACCTGATCCGGTTCACCGGCCAGGCGGCGGTCGAGACCGACGCGTCGACCTTCGAGTACGTCTTCGAGGACGTCCCACCCGGCAGCTACCGCGCCGCCGTGTGGGCCAGCAACGCCGCCGGCGAGTCGCCGGGCTCTCCGCCGTCCGACCCGGTCGTCGTCGGAGTCGACCCCGCCACGGTCGCCGGCACCGTCACGGTGACCGGTGCGCTGGCGCCCGGGGCGACCGTCACCGTCACCGGCACCGGCTTCGCGCCCCGGATCGAGGGCTACGCCCTCGAGCTGCATTCCGACCCGGTGCCGCTCGGCACGGTGGCGACCGACGACAACGGCGGGTTCACCGCCGAGGTCGTCGTCCCGACGAACGTCGCCGAGGGCGACCACGACCTCGTCGTCCTGTTCGACGGCGCCCCGGTCTCCAGCAGCCCGGTCACCGTGGCCGCGGCGGTCGGCGGCGAGCCGGCGCCGGTCGAGGCGACGGCCGAGGAGGAGGTCGCCCCGGTGCCCGACAACGCCGGGCTCCTCATCCTCGGCGCGCTGGCCGCCGCCGGTGCCCTCGCGCTCGCCTGGCGGGTGCTGCGCGGTCGGCGCCGTCGTCCGCACCGTGCCCTCGTTCCCACGGCGGTCGCGACCCGCGCCTCCTGACCGCGACCACTTCCACCGAACCGATCGACAGATCAGGCCCCCGAGAGCAGAGAGCGAAACACCGATGAACCACCGCACCCACCCGCCGCGCACCCGCCTCCGGCGCACCGCCGCGGCCGCCACCGTCGCCGCCCTCGCCGCATCACCGCTCCTGGCGACCGGTGCTCCGGCGCGCGCCGCGGATCCCGACCCGGCCCCGGCGACCTACCCCGCACCCACCCACGGGTCCACCGTCGACTGGTTCGACGACAGCTTCCCCGCGCTCGACCCGGGCAGCGTCTTCGAGACCGTCACCTTCGAGCGCTTCGAGTACCTGCTCAAGAAGAGCACCGGGAGGTGGGCCTTCGTCATCGGCGGCGCCGAGGACGAGTACCTCCAGGACACGATCGGCGCCATCCAGGACGTCGCCGAGGCTGAGGGCATCGAGCGGATCTACAACTTCGACCCCAACCTCGACGGCGAGGCTCTCAGCGTCTTCGATCTCACCGGCTACGACCTGGACAGCGCGGACAACGCCGGCAAGGACCAGTTCCTCGACCTCGGCGAGCGCCTGGTGAGCAACTACCTCGGCAAGGACGCGGAGACCCCGTTCACCCTGGCGAGCGACCCGGCGAAGCCGGACCAGCGCGTCTCCGCCGAGCACCCCTACCTCTTCGTGTACGACGCCGCGGGGGGTGAGACCAACCGGATCGTCGACGCACTGGTGACGCCGCCGGCCGACCTCTCCTCGCCGACCGCGGTGGCGGCGTACAAGACCGAGGTGAAGCGGGTGCTGACCTCGGCGCCCCTCGACGTCGACACCCAGTGGGACTTCCTCAGCACCGAGCACAACCGTCGGCACTACGAGCGGTACGTCAAGAACCCCGACCCCGCGGTCGAGACGCTCAATCGCAAGCGGTTCGGCGGTGACATCTTCGACGCGGCCGAGGACCTGACCGGGGGTGATGAGGACGACTTCCGGATCCAGAGCGTCACCTACCCGGAGCTGATCGACATCCTCGACAGCGAGGGCGACTTCCTCGTCCTGTTCGGCGGCACCTGGTGCCACAACACCGCGGCGATCATCAAGCAGACCGCCGAGTACGCGCGGCGCTACGGGATCAAGAAGGTCTACAACTTCGACTTCTCGCTCGACTCGACCGGCAACGGGGGATCGCTCGACAAGCACATCCGCGACAACGCCTTCCGCTCGGTCGGCGGCACCTCCCTGAAGACCCGCCCGTCCCACCTCTACGGCCGGATCCTCGAGAAGCTCTCGAACGCGCGGACCCAGTACCGCCTCACCGCCGACGAGCCGGGCACCCAGAGCACCAGCCCGGTGAAGTACTACGCCGACGGCGTGGTCCCGGACCCGGCCGACCCGGCCACGGGGGAGAGGCTCGCTCGCAAGATCCAGGTCGGCCACCTGCTGTCCTACGACAAGGACGCCACCGCCGGCGGCCAGCCCGCCCCCGTGCTCGACCAGGCGATCCGTGACAGCTGGACCAATCCCGCCGCGGGCGACCCGCCGGCCGCGCAGTTCGCCGGCAACGTCGAGTACATGACCGAGGTCTGGTTCACGCAGGGCAGGGACGACGCCTACGACGCCGCCGACCCCGACCGGCTGCGCGGCAATGTCAACGTCACCGCCGAGGCTGGCCGGAACGCGCTGCAGAACCAGCGGAACTTCGCCCGTGAGGCGATCGACGAGATCCGCGACGTGATCGCCGGCGTCGGCGGCGGCTACGACAGCGAGCTCACCGTCACGGGCGCTCCGGCGACCGTGTCGGCCGCGAACCCGGGCAGCCTGACCGCCCAGGTCGGCGTCGACACCACCTTCAGCGGGTTCTTCTCCGACCGGACCGCCGGGGCCACCCTCGCCCCGCTGACCGGCCGGCGACCGGTCGGCGGCTCGGTGCGGGTCTACGTCGACGGCACGCAGCTCGGCGAGGTCGCCGTGGGCACCGACCGCGTGGCCGCGATGAGCCTGCCGCTCCCGGCCCTCGCGGTCGGCCCGCACACCGTCCGCTTCGTGTACGGCGGCGGCGCGGTCGGTCTCGTCGGTGCCGCCGAGCGCACCCAGCCGCTGACCGTGCAGGCCGCGGCCACGTCCACCGGCCCGGTCGCCGCGTCCGGCGCTGCTCTCGCGGTCACGAAGAAGCCGACGTCGAGGAAGGGCGGCACGGCCCAGGTCACGGTCGCCGTCCCGGCGGGGAAGGCCGCGGCCACGGGCACGGTCACGGTGGTCCTCAAGAAGGGCAAGGTCAAGCGGACCGTGAAGCGGGCCGTCGTCGGCGGCGTCGCCACCGTGAAGCTGCCCAAGCTCGCCAAGGGCACGTGGAAGGTGCGCGTGAAGTACTCCGGTGACGCCGCGTACCTGCCGCTGACCGCGGCGGCGAAGGCGATCAAGGTGACGAAGTAGCGCGATGACGACCTCCCTGCTCCCCGTCGTGGGCGGCGACCTCCGGGTCCCGCTCGTCACCGGCGGCACCGTGCCCTACGCCAACCTGGACGTCGCGGCCAGTGCTCCGGCGCTCGGCAGCGTGGCCGAGCGGGTGACGCAGCTCCTGCCGTACTACGCCAGCGTCCACCGCGGCGCGGGGCATGCGTCCGCCGTCAGCACGGCCGTCCACGAGGCGGCGCGGCGCACGGTGGCGGAGTTCGTCGGCGCGCGGCCGGACGACGTCGTCCAGTTCGTCCGGCACACGACCGACGCCTTCAACCTGCTCGCCACGGCGGTGCCCGGGGAGGTCGTCACGCTCGACGTGGAGCACCACGCCAACCTGCTGCCCTGGGCGCGCGGCGGCCGCCGGACCGTTGCCGCGCGCCCCGACCTGGGCGCGACGGTGGCGGCCGTCGCGGCCGAGCTGGCCCGCCGGCCCGCGGCACTGCTGGCGGTCACGGGCGCATCCAATGTCACCGGCGAGGTGCTGCCACTGGCCGAGCTCGTCGCCGTCGCCCACCGCCACGGCGCTCGGATCGCCGTCGACGGGGCGCAGCTGCTGCCCCATCGGCGTGTCGACATCGGGGCGCTCGGCGTGGACTACCTGGCCTTCTCGGGCCACAAGCTCTACGCACCGTACGGCGCGGGAGCGCTCGTCGGCCGGGCCGACTGGCTCGCCGCCGCGCCGCCGTACCTCGCCGGCGGGGGAGCGGTGCGCTCGGTCACCCTCGACGAGGTGACCTGGGCAGACACCCCGGCCCGGCACGAGGCCGGCACGCCGAACGTCGTCGGCACGGTCGCGCTGGCCGCGGCCTGCGAGACGCTCGGCTCCCTCGCCCCCGCCTCCTGGGCCGGGCACGAGGCGTCGCTGGGTGACCGGCTGCGTGACGGCCTGGCCGCGCTGCCGGGAGTCCGCGTCCTGCGACTGTGGGACGATGCGACCGACGTGCTCGGCCTGGCCAGCTTCACCGTGGCGGGGCACCCGGCCGCGCTCGTCGCGCACTACCTGTCCGCCGAGCACGGCGTCGGCGTCCGGCACGGACGGTTCTGCGCCCACCCGCTGCTCGCCCGGCTCGCCGGCGACGCCGAGGCCGTGCGCGCGAGCGTCGGGCTCGGCACGAGCGCAGCGGACGTGGACCGCCTGCTCGCCGGCCTGGAGCACCTCGTCACGTCCGGGCCGGCGTGGACCTACGGCGCCGACCACCGTCCCGTGCCGGACCCGCGGCCGCTGCCGGCCTGGGCGGAGGGCGCGACCTCCCGGGAGTCACTCGTCTAGGGTCGACAGCGTGACCTCTCTCACCGTGATCCCCGTCCCCGGCCACGGCGCGGAGGACGTCGTCGTGGCGACCTCCGGGCCTGACGCGGGCTGCGTGTTCACGGGCACCGACGACGGCGCGATCCTCCGGGTCCATCCTGGCGGGGGACGGATCGACCGGGTCGCCCACACCGGTGGACGACCGCTGGGCATCGAGTTCGCCGCCGACGGCCGCCTCCTGGTCTGCGACGCCCGGCGTGGTCTGCTGTGGGTGGACCCCGCCTCCGGCGGCGTCGAGCTGATCACCGCCGAGGTCGAGGGCCGGCCGATGGTCTTCTGCAACAACGCGGCACTCGCCGAGGACGGCACCATCTGGTGGTCCGACTCGTCGACGCGGTTCGGGATCGACCGGTGGAAGGACGACTTCGTCCGCAACACCCGCACCGGCCGCCTGCTGCGCCGCGACCCCGACGGCACGGTGACGGTGGTGCTCGACGGTCTGGCCTTCGCCAACGGGGTGGCGCTGTCGTCCGCGGGTGACTTCGTGTGCGTCGCCGAGACGGGCGCCCGCACCGTCGTCCGACACTGGATCAGCGGGCCGCGCGGGGGGACGCGTGACCTGCTGTGCGGCGGCCTGCCCGGCTATCCCGACAACATCGCGCGCGGCTCCGACGGGTTGATCTGGATCACGATCGCCAGCCCGACCGATCCGCTGGTCGAGCGCCTCCAGCGCGGCCCGATGGCGCTGCGCAAGCTGGCCACGAGGCTGCCCGACACCCTCCAGCCGCAGCCGAGGCAGACCGTCCGCGTCGTGGCGTACGACGACCACGGCACGCTGGTCCACGACCTCGACATCAGCCCGGCCGAGCACGGTGCGGCCTACCACATGGTGACCGGCGTCCGGGAGCACGAGGGCCGGGTCTGGCTGGGCAGCCTGCACGAGCCGGCGATCGCCGTCTACGACCGCTGACGCCGTAGACTCGCGGCCATGCCTGTCCTCGACACCATCACCGGACCGCGCGACCTCCGGGCGCTGTCCGAGGACGAGCTCACCCAGCTGGCGGCCGAGATCCGCGACCTGCTGATCCGCACCGTCGCGACCAACACCGGGCATCTCGGACCCAACCTGGGCGTCGTCGAGCTCACCCTCGCCATCCATCGCGTCTTCGACTCGCCCCGCGACAAGATCGTCTTCGACACCGGGCACCAGTCCTATGTCCACAAGCTCGTCACCGGTCGCGCGGCCGACTTCGGCACGCTGCGGCGTGAGGGCGGGGTGAGCGGCTACCCGAGCCGGGCGGAGTCCGAGCACGACCTGGTCGAGAACTCCCACGCCTCGACCGCGCTCAGCTACGCCGACGGCATCGCCAAGGCGTTCCGCATCCGCGGCGAGGACCGCCACACGGTGGCCGTCATCGGCGACGGCGCGCTCACCGGCGGCATGGCGTGGGAGGCCCTCAACAACATCGCGATCCAGCACGACTCCCGGCTGGTGATCGTCGTCAACGACAACGGCCGGTCCTACACACCGACGATCGGCGGCTTGGCGACGGCCCTGACGAGCCTGCGCACCAATCCCCGCTACGAGACGGTCCTCGACATCGTCAAGCGCCGGCTCAACGCGGTGCCGGGCGTCGGCGCGGCCGCCTACGACGCGCTGCACGCGATGAAGAAGGGCCTCAAGGACGCGCTCGCGCCCCAGGGGCTCTTCGAGGACCTCGGCCTGAAGTACGTCGGCCCGGTCGATGGTCACGACCGCGCGGCCATGGAGCAGGCGCTCGCCCAGGCGAAGCGGTTCGGTGGCCCGGTCATCGTGCACGCGATCACCCGCAAGGGCTTCGGCTACGACCCGGCCGAGCGGCACGAGGCCGACCAGTTCCACGCTCCCGGGCCGTTCGACGTGCAGACGGGAGCCGAGAAGCCGAAGGGCCGGATCTGGACCGACCACTTCGCCGACCACGTCGTGCGGATCGGTGAGCGCCGTCCCGATGTCGTGGCGATCACCGCCGCGATGATGCACCCCGTCGGTCTCGACAAGTTCCAGGCCCGCTTCCCCGAGCGGACCTTCGACGTCGGCATCGCCGAGCAGCACGCCGCGACCTCCGCGGCCGGACTGGCGATGGGCGGCCTCCACCCGGTCTTCGCCGTCTACGCGACCTTCCTCAACCGCGCCTTCGACCAGGTCCTGATGGACGTCGCGCTCCACCGGTGCGGGGTCACCTTCGTGCTCGACCGCTCCGGTGTCACCGGCGACGACGGCGCCAGCCACAACGGGATGTGGGACCTGTCGCTCCTGCAGGTCGTGCCCGGCCTGCGCCTGGCCGCGCCCCGCGACGTCACCCGCATGCGCGAGCTCCTCGACGAGGCCGTGGAGGTCGCCGACGCGCCGACCGTGGTCCGGTTCCCGAAGGGCCCGCCGCCCGACGACGTGCCGGCGGTCGACCGGGCCGGCGGCTGCGACGTCCTGGTCCGCGAGGGCGCCCGTGACGTGCTCGTCGTCTCCGTCGGCTCGATGGCCGAGGTCGCCGTCGACGTCGCCCGGCGCCTCGGCGCCCAGGGCATCGGCGTGACCGTGGTCGACCCGCGCTGGGTCAAGCCGGTCGACCCGGCGCTCGTCGAGCTCGCCCGCGGCCACCGCCGGGTGGTGACGATCGAGGACAACGGCGTGATCGGCGGCGTCGGCGCGGTCCTGCTGCAGACCCTGGCGGCCGAGGGCGTGCGCACGCCGGTGCGGATCCACGGCATCCCGCAGGAGTTCCTCGACCACGCCAAGCGGGCCGCGATCCTCGAGCGGATCGGCCTCACGCCCGCGGCGATCGCCCTGGAGATCGTCCACGACATCACCGCAGAGTCCGCCCCGGAAGGACGGGCGCTCCTCGATGTCGACGGCCCGCGCTAGGGGAGGCACGAGGAGGCTCGTCCCCGCCCTGGCGCTGCTCCTGCTGCCGCTCACGGCCTGCTCCGACGACCCGCCGCCGCCGGCGTCCTCCGGCACCGGGTACGACGACGTCAGCAGCCTCATGCAGCGCGCCCTCGACCGCCGCGCGCGGGGCCTGCGCACCCACGACGTGGCGCCCTTCCGGCGCAGCCTGGACCCCGCCGATCCGGGACTGGTCGCCGAGCAGCAGACCTACTTCGACAACCTCGTCCAGCTGCCCGCCGGCGAGCTGCGCTACGAGGTCGCGGCCGACACGATCACACCCGTCGAGGGGACCGACGACTACTGGGCCGAGGTGGTCCTCGTGCTCGGCCTCGACGGCTACGACACCGTGCCGGCCCGCACGCGCGACCGGTTCCTCTTCACCCCGTCGCGCGACGGCCGTCGGCTGGTGATCACCTCCACGACCGACCACGCGTGGGAGACCGCCCATCCCGGCAACGTCCAGCCGTGGGACCTCGGTCCGGTCCGCGTCCGGCAGGCGGCGGGCGTCCTCGGGATCTTCGACGACACGACGGTGCGCTACGCCGACGCGGTGCTCGACGCCGCCAGCGCGGGCCGCTACGACGTGCGCAGCACCATCGGCGACACCGTCGGCAGCGTCGCCACCGGGGTCGTCGTCTACGCGCTGCGCGACCCCGCGTTCCTCCGAGGGCTCACCGACCAGACGGTCGGCGACCCCGATCGCGCGGACGGGCTGACCATCGCGGTGCCCGTCGACGGGACCGACGCCGGCCAGGGCGTCGCGTCGTACCGGATCTTCCTCAACCCGCGCGTGCTGGACCAGCAGGCCGGGGTGCTCGGCCGGCTCGTGCGGCACGAGCTCACCCATGCGACCCTCGGTGCGCGCGGGCGCGGCGCGCCGCTCTGGCTGAGCGAGGGCATCGCGGAGTACGTGTCGGTCCGGCCGATGCCGCCGACCCGGCGCCGACTGCCGGCCCGGGCGCTCGACGTCGCCGCGACGGCGACCACCCTGCCCGGCGCCACCCAGTTCGGCGGACCCGACGCCGAGGCCTGGTACGCCGTGTCGTGGTGGGTGTGCGAGTACATCGCGGGTACCTACGGTCCGCCGATGCTTCTCACCCTGCTCGACCGGCTCGCCGACGGCGTCGACCAGGCCGAGGTCGTCGCGGACGTCCTCGGCGTGACTCCCGCCCAACTCGCCCAGCGGGGTGTAGGATTGATGGAGCGCACATACTCGGGGTGAGGAGTTCGGATGAGCCTGTTCCGGATCAAGTCGGTCGAGCAGTCGATCGCCGACACCGACGAGCCCGACCATCGCCTACGCAAGGATCTCTCGGCGCTGGACCTCACCGTGTTCGGCGTCGGCGTCATCATCGGCGCCGGCATCTTCGTCCTCACCGGCACGGTCGCGGCCAGCAACGCGGGCCCGGCCCTCGCGCTGAGCTTCGTGATCGCCGCCGTCGCCTGCGGGCTCGCGGCCCTCTGCTACGCCGAGCTCGCCTCGACGGTTCCGGTCGCCGGCAGCGCCTACACGTTCAGCTACGCGACCCTCGGTGAGCTGGTCGCCTGGATCATCGGCTGGGACCTCGTGCTGGAGTTCACGGTCGGCGCCGCGGCCCTCTCGACCGGATTCTCCGCCTACCTCCAGGAGGTGCTCGACATCGTCGGGGTGAGTCTCCCGACGCAGATCAGCTCCGCGGCGACCGGCGTCGTGGACCTGCCGGCCATGGTGATCGCGCTGCTGGTCACCTTCCTGCTCATCCGCGGGACGAAGTTCTCCAGCCGCTTCAACCAGTTCGTGGTCGCCCTCAAGCTGGTCGTCGTCGCCGCGGTGATCGTCGTCGGCATCGCGCACATCGACGTGAGCAACTGGACGCCGTTCATCCCCGACGCCCAGCCCGCTCCGGAGTCCGGCGGCGGCTTCGCCGACGTGCCGCTGATCACCAGCCTCCTCGGGCTCGAGCCCGCGGTCTTCGGCCTCGCCGGGGTGATCTCCGGGGCGGCGATCGTCTTCTTCGCCTTCATCGGCTTCGACATCGTGGCCACGACGGCGGAGGAGACGAAGAACCCGCAGCGAGACGTCCCGATCGGCATCCTCGGCTCCCTCGCGATCGTCACGGTGCTCTACGCCGCGGTCAGCCTGGTCGTCACCGGGCTGCGCAGCTATCGGGACATCGACCCCGACAGCGCGGCCCCGCTCGCCGACGCCTTCCAGGCCTCCGGCGTCGACTGGATGCCCGACCTGATCTCGATCGGTGCCTGCGTCGGCCTGGTGGTGGTCGCCATGATCCTCATGCTCGGCCAGACCCGGGTCGGCTTCGCGATGGCCCGCGACGGGCTGCTCCCGCGCTCCCTGGCGAAGGTGCACCCGACCTGGGGGACGCCGTACCGCATCACGGTCGTCACGGGCGTGGCCGTCGCCGCGCTCGCCGGCTTCGTCGACCTGAGCACCCTCGCCCACCTGGTCAACATCGGCACCCTGTTCGCCTTCATGCTCGTCAGCATCGGGGTCGTCGTCCTGCGGCGGACCCGGCCCGACCTGCCCCGCGGCTTCCGCACCCCGTTGGCTCCGGCCGTCGCGACCGTGTCGACGCTGATGTGTCTCTACCTCATGCTCAACCTCACGGGCGACACCTGGATCCGGTTCCTGGCGTGGATGGCGATCGGGGTCGTCGTCTACGCCGTCTACGGCCGCAGCCACAGCCGCCTGCAGCCGCCGCGGACGGGGGAATAGGCTCTGCGTGTGACTCCCTCGTCCCGTCTGGTCCACATCGTCGACGAGGTGCCCGAGCTCGAGGGCGTGGAGAGCCTCGCGCTGGTGGTGGCGCTCGACGGCTTCCTCGACGCGGGCAACGCCGGCGCGCTGGCCGGCCGGCACCTCGTGCGCGCCGGTGCCTTCTCCGCCGACGGCGGAGGCGTCGTGGTGGCGACCTTCGACGTCGACCAGCTCCACGACTACCGAGCCCGGCGTCCGCCCCTGACCTTCGCGCGCGACCACTACGAGGGCTACGAGGCTCCGCGGCTCGTGGTCCGGATGCTGCGCGACGCCGGCGGGACGCCGTACCTCCTCCTGCACGGGCCGGAGCCCGACATCCGGTGGGAGGCGTTCTGCCGCGGCGTCCGCGAGGTCGTCGAGCGCTTCGACGTCGCCCTGGTCGTCTCGATGGGGTCGGTGCCGATGGCGGTGCCGCACACGCGGCCGATCGCGATCACCCACCACGCCAACAACCCGCACCTGCTCACCGGGACCAGCCCCTGGCGCGGCGAGCTCCGGGTGCCGAGCAGCGCCCAGGCCCTGCTCGAGGTCCGGCTCGGTGAGTGGGGCCACGACGCGCAGGGCTTCGTCGCCCACGTGCCGCACTACCTCGCCCAGCTCGACTACCCCCGTGCCGCGGTGTCGCTGCTCGAGCAGGTCGAGCTCGCGGCCCGGCTGACGGTCGACCTCGGCGAGCTGCGCACCGCCGCCGACGAGCGCGAGGAGGAGATCGGCCGCTACCTCGCCGCCAACGCCGAGGTGCAGGACGTCGTGACCGCGCTGGAGCAGCAGTACGACACCTTCGCGCGCGCCGAGGAGGAGGGCAGCAGCCTCCTCGCCGAGGACGAGCCGCTGCCGACCGGTGAGGAGATCGGCCGGCAGTTCGAGCAGTTCCTGGCCGGCCTCGAGGGACCCGACGAGACCGGAGGCACGCCATGAACGACCGGGTGATGGGGGAGGCGACCCGGAAGCTCGTCTCGCTGCTCGACCTCGAGCGGCTCGACACCGACCTGTTCCGCGGGCAGCAGCCCGAGACGATCCGCCAGCGGGTCTACGGCGGCCAGGTCGCCGCCCAGGCGCTGATCGCCGCGACCCGCACGGTCGACGAGGGCATGCACGTGCACTCGCTGCACTCCTACTTCCTGCTGCCCGGCGACTACACCGTGCCGATCATCTACGACGTCGAGCGGATCCGGGACGGCAAGTCCTTCGCCACCCGTCGTGTCCTCGCCCGCCAGCACGGCCGGCCGATCTACTACCAGTCGCTCAACTTCCAGCGCGCAGAGGAGGGACTCGAGCACCAGGACGTGATGCCCGAGGTCAAGGCGCCCGAGGAGGGCCTGGACCTGATGGCGCTGATGGCCGACCGCGGCGCCGACGACGGTCTGAGCAAGGAGTGGGCGGCCCTCGACGTCCGCTGGTTGGGGAGCTCGGCGCACGGCATGGAGCCGGACCCGATGCACCCCGCGCGGACCCAGGTGTGGATCCGCGTCGACGGCCGGCTGAGCGACGACCCGGTCGAGCACCTCGCGACGTTCACCTACGCCAGCGACGTGTCGCTACTCGGCGCGACGCTCGCCGCGCACCCCGAGCACGGCCCGCACCAGGTGCAGATGGCCTCGCTCGACCACACCATCTGGTTCCACCGTCCGTTCCGGGCCGACGAGTGGTGGCTCTACGACCAGTGGTCGCCGTCGGCCAGTGGTGGACGGGGCCTCGCCCTGGGGCGGATCTTCACCCAGGACGGGACCCTCGTCGCCACGGTCGCCCAGGAGGGCCTGATCCGGCCCGCGCGCGGGCGGGACTAGAGCGCGGTGGTGCGTCCCAGCAGGTGGGGGGCGCCGTCCTTCGGGCTGACCAGCGTGAAGTCGTAGCCCGTCGGGCTCCGCTCGGCGCCGAACTGCGCCTTGCCCGGCAGGAAGATCGGCTTCTTGAACGCGACCTCGACCTTGACCGCGTCGGGCAGCCGGTTCTCCAGGGCCGCGATGCAGCGGGCCTTGCTCCACATGCCGTGGGCGATGTGGCGCGGGAAGCCGAGCGCCTTCGCGGTCAGCGGGTGCAGATGGATCGGGTTGCGGTCGCCCGACACCGCGCCGTACCTGCGGCCCAGGTTGTCGGGCAGTGACCAGACCGGGCCCTTCGCGTCGATCGCGGTGAGCGCCATCCCGGGATCACCGTGCTCCTTGTCGCCCTTCCCGACCCGCAGGTACGTCGACACGGACTCCCACACGACCTCCTCGCCCACGGTGCCGGTGACGTTCATGTCCCAGGCGCGGCCCTTGGTGCTGGCGCGAAGGTTGTCGGCGGTGAGGGCGAGCGAGACGGTCTCGCCGATGGCGACGGGACGGTGCTGGACGATCGTGTTCTCCAGGTGCACCGAGCCGATCGCCGGGAACGGGAAGGCCGCGTCGGTCATCAGCTGCAGGTGCAGCGGGAAGGCCAGCATATGGAGGTAGGGCACCGGCGCCACGTCGCGGACGGGGAAGCCGCACACCTCGGCGTACCGCTCGACCGCCGAGCGCTCCACCGGGACGTCCTGGCGCGACAGCGTGAGGTCGGGCAGGGAGCCGCCGGTCTTCTTGATCCCGGGCAGCTGGTTCACGCCGGGCACGGCCGGCAGCGCCGCCTTGAGCATCACGGGGAGGGCCATCTCAGGCTCCCAGCATCATCTGGCCGCAGACGCGGACCACGTTGCCGTTGACGGCGGTCGAGGCGGGGGAGGCGTACCACGCGATGGTCTCGGCGACGTCGACCGGAAGGCCGCCCTGGGCCATGGCGTTGAGGCGCTGGCCGACCTCGCGGGTCGCGAAGGGGACGGCGGCCGTCATCTGGGTGATGATGAAGCCCGGGGCGACGGCGTTGACGGTGATGCCGTTGTCGAGGCGGTCGGCGAGCGCGTCGACGAAGCCGATGACGCCGGCCTTCGAGGCGGCGTAGCTGGTCTGGCCCAGGTTGCCGGCGATGCCGGCGATCGAGGCGACCCCGACGATCCGGCCGTTGGCGTTGACGACCTTCTGGGCGAGCAGCTCGGCGGTGATCCGCTCGGGCGCCTCCAGGTTGATCTGCAGCACCTTGCCGAAGCGCTCGGGGGTCTGGTTGGCGAGCTTCTTGTCCATCGTCACGCCGGCGTTGTGCACGACGATGTCGACGCCGCCGTGCTTCTCCTTGAGGTGGTGCGCGATCCGCTGCGGCGCGTCGGTCGCGGTGATGTCGAGCGTCAGCCAGTCGCCGTCGAGCTCCTTCATCACCGTGACCAGCTCGTCGGCGGCCTGCGGCACGTCGAGCCCGACGATCGTCGCGCCGTCGCGGTGCAGCACCCGGGCGATCTCCTCGCCGATGCCCCGGCTGGCGCCGGTGACGAACGCGACCTTGCCGGCCAGGGGAGCGGTCCAGTCCTCCAGCGCGGTGCCGTGCTCCTCGGCGTGGGTGCCGATGCGGACCACCTGGCCCGAGACGTACGCCGACTTCGGGCTGAGCAGGAAGCCGAGGGTCGACAGCACCGAGTCCTCGTAGCCGTCGGCGACGTAGACCAGCTGCACGGTGCCGCCCTTGCCGATCTCCTTGCCGAGGCTGCGGGTGAAGCCCTCCAGCGCGCGCTGGGCGATCCGCTCGCTGCCCTCGACCTGGGCGGGCGGCGTACCGATGACGACGACGCGCGCGCACCGGTCGAGGCTGCGCAGCACCGGGGTGAAGAACGCCTGGAGCTCGACGAGCTCCTCGACCGAGGTGAGGCCGGTGGCGTCGAAGACCAGGCCCTTGTAGGTCTCGCCGTCGGTCCGCGCCGTCGCCGACGCGATCCCGAGCACGTCGAGCAGACCGGGCAGGGACTCGCCCAGGCGACCGCGACCGCCGACGAGGACCGTGCCGCGGACCAGCGGGTCGCCCGCCGTGTAGCGCTCCAGCTTGGTCGGGTTCGGCAGTCCGAGGTTCTTGACGAGGAGCTTGCCGATCGGGGAGCTCACGAAGCCCTGGTACTTGTCAGTCATGAGACTATGTAACTAGATGTGTAACTCTGAGTCCACATTTCGTGATCTCGCCCTCAGTCGGTTCTCCGACGGGGCCAGCTGAGTGAGGATTGATCCATGACCGAGACTGTTCGCCGCGCCGCCGTACTGGGCGGCAACCGGATTCCGTTCGCCCGCTCCAACGGCGCCTACGCCACCGCCTCCAACCAGGACATGCTGACCGCCGCCCTCGACGGACTGGTGGCGCGCTTCGGGCTGGAGGGTGAACGCCTGGGGGAGGTCGCCGGCGGCGCGGTCCTCAAGCACAGCCGCGACTTCAACCTGGTCCGCGAGTCCGTGCTCAGCACCCGACTCGCCCCGGAGACGCCGGCCGTCGACCTGCAGCAGGCCTGCGGCACCGGGCTCCAGGCGATCAACTACATCGCCAACAAGATCAAGCTCGGCCAGATCGACTCCGGCATCGGGGGCGGCGTCGACACCACGTCCGACGCGCCCGTCGCGATCTCCGAGAAGCTGCGCAAGAAGCTGATCCAGCTCAACAACGCGCGTTCCACCAAGGACCGCCTCGCGGTCCTCGCCACCCTGCGCCCCGGCGACATCGGCCTCGCGATCCCGTCCAACGGCGAGCCGCGGACCAAGCTCTCCATGGGCGAGCACCAGGCGCTGACCGCCCTGGAGTGGCAGATCACCCGGGAGGCCCAGGACGAGCTGGCCGTCGCCTCGCACCACCACCTCGCCGCGTCGTACGACGAGGGATGGCAAGACGACCTGATCACGCCGTTCCGGGGGCTCGAGCGCGACAACAACCTGCGCGCCGACTCCTCCCTGGAGAAGCTCGCCAAGCTCAAGCCGGTCTTCGGCAAGGGCGAGGCGGCGACGATGACCGCCGCCAACTCCACCCCGCTGACCGACGGCGCGTCCGCCGTCCTCCTCGGCTCGGAGGAGTGGGCCGCGGCCCACGGTCTGGAGGTGCTTGCCTACTTCGTCGACTCCGAGGTGGCCGCGGTCGACTTCGTCAACGGGGCCGAGGGCCTGCTCATGGCGCCGGCGTACGCCGTGCCGCGGCTGCTTGCCCGCAACGGCCTGAGCCTGCAGGACTTCGACTTCTACGAGATCCACGAGGCCTTCGCCTCGCAGGTGCTCTCCACGCTCGCCGCGTGGGAGAGCCCGGTCTTCTGCAAGCAGCGCCTGGGCCTCGACAGCCCGCTCGGGTCGATCGATCGCGCCAAGCTCAATGTCAAGGGCTCCTCGCTCGCCGCGGGGCACCCGTTCGCCGCCACCGGCGGACGGATCGTGGCCAACACCGCCAAGCTGCTGCAGGCCAACGGCGGCGGCCGGGCCCTGATCTCGGTCTGCGCCGCCGGCGGTCAGGGCGTCGTCGCCATCATGGAGCGCTGAGCCGGGCCGAGACGCGGCTGGTCGCCGCCGGCCCGCACCGCCAGGGTCAGGCGGCGACCAGCGCGAGTGCCGAGCGCACGAGGTAGGAGCGCACCTGCTCGGCCGAGATCTGGCCGACCGTCGGGATGCCCGGGGCCGCCTCGCTCACGAGGATGCCGAGCCGGGCCAGCTGGAGGGCGCCGAGCCCGCTGGCGTAGAGGGCGTTCGCGAGCAGCACCGGGTCGTCGCTGAGGTCGAAGGCGCCCTGCGCGACGCCGTGGCTGAGGGTGTCGGACAGCACCGTCAGGCAGGACGTGATGCCGCGGCCGAGCCGGAACAGCGGGCCCTCCGCGATCTCGTCGAGCAGCTCGTCGCCCGGCCGGACCATGAGCGCCTGGGCGCAGTCGACGAACGCCGGGTGCGCGACGCCGTAGTCGACGAACGCGCCCACGATCCGCTCGAGCTGGTCGCGCGGCGATCCGCCGCTCGCCGCGGCCGCGGCCATCGCGTCGTGCAGCTCCTCCAGGTAGCCGACGAGCGTGAGCGCGAACAGCTCCTCCTTGCCGGTGAAGTGGCGGTAGACGATCGCCCGGTTGATGCCGACGGCGCTGGCGATCTCCTCGATCTGGACGTCGCGGACGCCCTTGGAGTCGAAGATCTGGCGGGTCGCGGTGATGATCTCCGCCTGGCGCGCCTTGCGCCGCGCTGCCGCGGCCCTGCGGCGTCCATCGGTGGCTGGTGCGTTCGTCGCCATGAGGCGAGTGTACGGGACGTGCAACTCGGTGTTGCAACATCCGTGACCGGGTGAGACGGAATCCCGTCAGTCCAGCAGCGCGCGGACGGTCTCGATCGTGTCCGCCTCGTCGGCCGACTTGTCGTCGCGGTAGCGGACCACCCGGGCGAACCGGAGCGCCAGGCCGCCGGGATAGCGGGTGGAGCGCTGGAGGCCGTCGAAGGCGATCTCCACGACCTGCTCGGGGCGCACCGTGACGACCCAGCCGTCGTCGGCCACCTCGAGGGCGCGGAAGCGCTCGGTCTGCCAGGCGAGCATCTGGTCGGTCATCCCCTTGAACGTCTTGCCCAGCATCACGAACCCCGTAGGTGAGGACGGGTCGCGTGCGCCGAGGTGGATGTTGGAGAGCCAGCCGCGGCGTCGCCCGGAGCCGTGCTCGACGGCGAGGACGACGAGGTCGAGGGTGTGCACCGGCTTGACCTTGACCCAGGCCGCGCCGCGGCGGCCGGCGTCGTAGCCGGCGTCGGCGGACTTGACCACGACGCCCTCGTGGCCCGACGCGAGGACGGCGGTGGTGAAGGCCTCGGCGTCGGCGACGTCGGTGCCGATCCAGCGCCGGACCCGGTGCTCGGCCGGCACCAGCTCCTCGAGGACCTGCCAGCGCTCCCGCGCCGGACGGTCGATGAGGTCGACGCCGTCGAGGTGCAGCACGTCGAAGAAGTACGGCGACACCACGGCCTCGGCGGGCGCGGCCCGGCTCGCGGTCCGGGAGGCCGTCTCCTGGAAGGGACGCGGCCGGCCCGCCGCGTCCAGCCACAGCGCCTCTCCGTCGAGCACGAACCGCTGCGCCGGGAGCGAGCGCGCGACGGCGACCACCTCGGGCAGACGATGGGTGATGTCGTCGAGGCTGCGGGTGGCGACGACGACGTCGTCACCGGAGCGGTGGACCTGGATCCGGATGCCGTCGAGCTTGGCGTCGACCCCGACGACGTCCGGACCGCGGCCGGTGGCCTTCGCGACCGCGGCCGCCACGTCGGGGGCCGACGAGGCGAGCATCGGCAGGACCGGGCGGCCGACGGTCAGGCCGACCTCGGCGAGGGCGTCTGTGCCGGCGAACGCCTCGTCGACGACGTACGTCGAGCCGCCGGCCAGCATCGCGGCGCGCCGGACGGCGGCCAGGGGGACCTCGGCGGCCGCGGCCAGGGCCTCGGTAACGACCGCCTCGAGGGCGCCCTGGCGGACCTCGCCGACGGCGACGGCGCGCAGCCACTCCTGCTCGGGCGCGGTCGCCCGGCCGAAGAGGTCGGCGACCGCCGCGGAGCGCAGGCCGGCCGATCCCGCTCCGGCCAGCACCGACATCGCCGCGAACCGCGCGTCGACGTCGACCACCTCGAGGGTCGAGGTCGCCGCCGGAGGAGGCAGCGTCCGCAGGCTGCGCCAGCCCAGTCCGGTGCGCCGCTGCCGGAGGCGGCCACCGAGGTAGTGCGCCACGAGCGGGCGCTCGGCGGGCTCGGCGGCGAGCAGCAGACCGCTGATCAGGCGGGTCTTCTCCTTGCGCGAGCGCGTCGCGGCGACCTGGCGGGAGACGTCGACGAGGTCGCGGAGCAGCATCGGCTCAGCGCGAGGCTTCCGGCGCCGCCGCGCCCACCGCGCCGTCGATGACCTGCTCGTAGACCAGGTCGAGGTCGAGGGACTCGGCGCTGGTGCCGGACAGGTCGCCGAAGTAGCCGGCGACCTCCAGCGACACGAACCCGTGGAGCGAGGCGAACAGCGCCATCGCGCTCTGCAGCAGCCGGTCGTCGGGCAGGCCCGCGGAGCGGACCATCACCGCCAGCGCCTCGATCGCGTCGAGCGCCGCCGTGTAGAACGCCTCGCGGTCGATCGGCGGGCGGGTGAGGGCGGCGTACCGCTGGGGGTGGGTGCGGGCGAAGGCCCGCAGCGCGTGGCTGAGGGCGCGGAGCCCGTCGACGCCGGCGTGGCCCATGGCGGCGGCGCGCACGTGCTCGCCGAGCAGCCGCATCGCCCGGACCTGGATGAGTGCGCGCAGGTCCTCGAGGTTGGCCACGTGGTTGTAGAGCGAGGAGACGCGAGCCTCGAGCTCCGCCGCCAGGGAGGTCATGGTGAGCGCGTCGTAGCCGTCGCGGTCGACGAGGGCGTCCGCCGCCTGGAGCACGGCCTCCTGGTCGAGGCGGGTCCGGCGGCCGCGGGTGGTCTCGATGCTCAACTGCCCTCCGGAGCCTGGCGTGGTCGACGTCCGGGAACGAATGAGGTTCGTCCCCGCGCGAGAGAGCCTAGTCCGTCGCGCCCCCGGCGTGCACCGGCCTGCCGTCGCCGTACAGTGCTGCGATGACCGCTCCGGCTGCCTCGGCCGCGCCCGACGCGACCCGCGCGTGGCAGCCGGGACGCCCGGTGCCGGTCGGGGCGCTGCTGCGTCAGCAGCGACGTGGAGCCGGCGATCCGACCCACCGGCTGGCGGTCGCCGGTCGCCACTGGCGGGCGAGCCGCACCCCGCAGGGCGTCGCCGCCCTGGCGGTGCGCGAGCAGGACCCGGACGGCGTCATCGTCGCGACCGGCTGGGGACCGGGCGCGGCGTGGGCCCTCGACCAGCTGCCCGCGCTGCTCGGCGACCTCGACGACTGGACCGGATTCGAGCCGCGGCACCCGGTGCTGGTCGACGCTCGGCGACGCCATCCGCACCTGCGGCTGGGCCGCACCGGACTGGTGCTGGAGTCCCTGGTGCCCGCCATCATCGAGCAGAAGGTCACTGGACAGGAGGCCTTCGCCGGCTTCCGGGCGCTGGTACGACGCCACGGGACTCCCGCGCCGGGACCGGGCGCCGCGCTCGGGCTGATGGTCCAGCCGGAGGCCGCGACCCTGCGCCGGCTCCCGTCGTGGGAGTGGCTGCGGCTCCACATCGACCCGGCGCGCAGCCGGGCGGTCGTCACGGCGGCCCGGCACGCCGAGGCGATGGAGCGGGTGGCCGGGCTGCCGGGGGAGGAGGCCGAGCGGCGGCTGCGGGCGCTGCCCGGTGTGGGCGTCTGGACGGCGGCCGAGGTGCGCCAGCGCGCGCTCGGCGACCCCGACGCCGTCTCGTTCGGCGACTACCACGTCGCCAAGGACGTCGGCTGGGCCCTCGAGGGCCGGCTCTTCGACGACGCCGAGCTGGCCCGCTACCTGCGTCCGTGGCAGGGCCATCGGGGGCGCGTCCCCTTCCTGGTCGCCGCCGCCGGACTGCACCGCCCGCGGCGCGGGCCGCGGATGGCGCCCCGCGAACATCTCCGGGGCGTGACCAAATGACGTGATAAGTGTTACACCGAGCAACAGGCAGTCGCGGGGGCGGGCGGATGCGGGTCTCCGGTGTGACAGGCAGGGGTGCTGATGGGAGAGCCGGACGCGGTGTTCGCCGGTGCGGACCATGACGTCGACCGGGGGAGAGCCGTTGTCGGGGGCATGGACGACGTGAGGCGGACCCGGGCATGAGTGCGGTGGTCGCAGGCGGACGCTCCCTGCTCGACAACATGTCCGGCCGGTTCCGCGCCGGAGTGGTGACGACCGGCGAGCTGGTGAAGCTCGCCGTCGAGTCCATCCAGTGGGGCTTCTCCGACATCGTGGCGCGCCGGTTCTCGTGGTCGGAGTTCCTCCTGCAGTGCTGGTTCATGACCCGGGTCTCGCTGCTGCCGACGATCCTGGTCGCGATCCCGTTCGGGGTCATCACCTCGGTCCAGATCGGCGCCGCCGCCAACCAGATCGGCGCCCAGTCCTTCATCGGCGCGGTCAACGGCATCGGCGTGCTCCGGCAGGGCGCGCCGCTCGTGACGTCGCTGATGATCGCCGGCGCCGTCGGCTCCGCCGTGTGCGCCGACCTCGGTGCCCGCACCGTGCGTGAGGAGATCGACGCGCTCAAGGTGATGGGCATCTCGCCGATCCAGCGGCTGGTCGCGCCCCGGATCCTCGCGGCTCTCGTCGTCTCCCTGCTGCTCACCGTGATCGTCGCGATGGCGGCGATGACGACCGCCTTCGTGATCGTCGTGGGCGGCGGCCAGATCTCGTCCGGCACCTATCTCGACTCGTTCGTCGGGCTGGCGCAACCGGGCGACCTGGTCCTCGCCGAGCTCAAGGGCCTGATCTTCGGCTTCGTCGCCATCGTCGTGTGCGCCCACAAGGGGCTGAGCGCGCGCGGGGGACCGAAGGCGGTCGCCGACGCGGTCAACCAGGCCGTCGTCCTCAGCGTCATCCTGCTCGCCGTCATCAACGTCGGCCTGACCCAGGCCTACGTCATGCTCTTCCCCGGGGGTGCGTGATGTCCGAGGTCCGTCTCGGCCGCGGGCTCGGCGCACGCCTGTCCGACGCCCTCGTCGGCTTCGTCGACGCCGTGATGAGCACGCTCGCGATGTTCGGGTCCTTCGTGAGCTTCTCCGGCAAGGTCTTCCGCGAGATCCCCGCGACGGTCGCGCTCTACCCGAGGGAGGTGCTGCGTCAGATCAAGGACATCGCCTGGGGCAGCGGTGCCCTCCTCGTGGGCGGCGGCACGGTCGGCGTCATGATCCTGCTGTCCGTCGCGGCCGGCACGTCGATCGGCATCGAGGGGTTCAACGGGCTGGAGATCGTCGGCCTCGCGCCGCTGACCGGCTTCATCTCGGCGAGCGTCAACACCCGGGAGCTCGCGCCACTGATCGCGGCCCTCGCGCTCGGCGCCCAGGTGGGCTGCCGGTTCACCGCCCAGATCGGCTCGATGAAGATCCACGAGGAGATCGACGCCCTCGAGGTGATGGCGGTCAGCGCGGTG
The DNA here is from genome assembly GCF_051390595.1 of Nocardioides segetis. Lineage (NCBI taxonomy): Bacteria > Bacillati > Actinomycetota > Actinomycetes > Propionibacteriales > Nocardioidaceae > Nocardioides > Nocardioides segetis. The sequence goes on from NZ_JBNINR010000010.1 coordinate 74,087, forward strand.
CGCTACGTCTGCACGACGCGGGTCATCGCGTGCATGGTCGCCATCTTGCCGCTCTACCTGATCGGCCTGATCGGGAGCTATGTCGCCTCGCAGGTCTCCGTGGTGGTCCTCTTCGGGCAGTCGCCGGGCCAGTACGACCACTACTTCTCCACGTTCATCCAGGGTCGCGACATCATGTTCTCGATCATCAAGATCCTGATCTTCTCCCTGACCGTCGCCCTGATCCACTGCTGGTACGGCATGCGGGTCGGCGGCGGACCCCAGGCGGTCGGCGAGGCGACCGGCACCGGGATCCGGGCGAGCATCGTGTCCATCGTCGTGCTCGACATGGTCCTCACCCTGGTGTTCTGGGGTGGCGACCCGGGCTTCCGGATCTCGGGGTGAGGTGACGACATGGCACGCGAGGTCTCCCGCAACGAACTGGCCCGTCGGGGCCTGATCGCGCTCGTCGCGCTCGCCGTCATCGGCGCGTTCATCACGCTGCGCAGCAACGGCACCTTCGGCTCGCGGCCGCACGTGACCGCCGAGGTCGCCAACGCCGGTGGCGCGCTGCGGACCGGCTCCGACGTGAAGATGAACGGCGTCATCGTCGGCAAGGTCGCGAGGATCAGCCGTGCCTCCTCCGGGGGCGTGACGGTCGACATGGAGATGTCGAGGCAGGACCTGGACGTCGTACCCGGCAACGTCGTGGCGCGGATCCTGCCCGCGACGGTGTTCGGCACGACCTTCGTCGACCTGGTCGTCCACGGCGCACCGTCGGGTCAGCTGAAGGCCGGTGCCGAGGTGCCGGCCGACAGCACCCAGGAGACGCTCGAGCTCCAGCAGGCCCTCGACGACATCGACCGCCTGGTCAAGGCGCTCGGGCCGGCCGAGCTCGCCTCGGCCATCGGGTCCGCGGCCGAGGCGCTGGACGGTCGCGGCGGCCGGATCGGCGCCACCGTCCGGACCCTCAACGACTACCTGGACCGCATCAACCCGCGGATGCCGCAGGTGCGCGAGGACCTCGAGGCGCTCGCCTCCACGACGCGGCTCGTCGACGAGATCGCGCCGGACCTCCTCGACGCGACCGACGACGTCCTCGTCACGCTCCACACGATCGTCACCCAGGAGGCCGCCATCACGGCCCTGATCAGCGGCGGCACCAACCTGGCCCGCACCTCGCGCGCGTTCCTGCGGAAGAACGAGCAGCGGCTGGTGGACTTCATCAACGGCTCGGCGGTCCTGCTGGACGCCGTCCACGACAACCGCAGGGCCGGCATCACCGATGCGCTCGCCGTCAACACGATGCTCGGCACCACCCTGCCGCAGGCGGTCCGGGGCGGCTTCGTGAAGACCGACGGCACCCTGCGCCTCTCGCCGCCTCCCTACTACACCAGCGGCCAGCGCCCTGTCTATCGCACCGGCAGCACCGACCCGGCGGGCGTCGGTCGGCTCTGGGGGGAGGAGCGATGACCGGACTGCGCTCGATCGCGATCAAGTTCGCCGCCTTCGCCGTGGTCAGCGGCCTCATGCTGCTGCTGTTGGTCAACACCATGCAGAACGGCGTCAGCGGCGGCACCCGCGAGTTCCGGGCCGAGTTCGCCGACGTCAGCGGCCTGCGCGTCGGCGACGACGTCAAGGCCGCCGGGGTCCGGGTCGGCCAGGTCAAGGACATCCGGGCGACGGCCGACGGCGCGGAGATCGGGCTCGAGCTGGTCGACGACCAGCCGCTGCTCGACTCGACCACGCTGGTCATGCGCTACCAGAACCTGCTCGGCCAGCGGTACATCTCGCTGGTCCAGGGAGCGGAGCGGGGCGCCGAGCTGGAGGACGGAGCCACCGTGCCCGTCGCCCGGACCGACCCGGGCTTCGACCTGACCGGCCTGCTCAACGGCTTCCGTCCTCTGTTCAAGGTGCTCCAGCCCGGTGACGTCAACCAGCTCGCCACGTCGTTGATCAAGGTGCTCCAGGGCGAGGGAGGCACGGTCGAGCAGCTGCTCGAGCAGACCGGCCAGCTCAGCAACTTCCTCGCCGACCGCGACGCCGTGATCGGCGAGGTGATGACGAACCTCAAGCCGGTGCTCGACAACATCGCGGGTCAGGGCGACGAGCTCTCCTCGACCGTCGCCGAGCTGCGCCGCCTGATGACCGGCCTCGCCGAGGACCGCGCGTCGATCGGCGCCTCGATCGACGGCGTGAGCCGACTCGTCGGGGCGACCAGCTCGCTACTCAAGGAGGTCAAGGTGCCCCTCACCCGGACGACGGACCGCCTGGTCACGGTCGCCGACATGTTCGAGCGCTCCCGCAAGGAGCTGGTGGACGTGATCCCGGCGTTCACCACCGTCTTCGAGTCGCTGGGGCGCGCGACGTCGTACGAGAACGCGCTCAACGTCTACGTGTGCTCGCTGTCGATCGCCGTGACCGAGAACGGCACCGGCATCAACCTGGCCGGCAACAACGGACCCTGGTCGGCGGCGTGCCGATGAAGCCCATGAACGAGCGCAATCCGCTGCGCGTCGGCATCGTGACCCTGGTGGTCCTCGGCCTGCTCGGCGTGGTCGTCGTCGTCCTCAGCGTCAGCACCTTCGGCACGAAGACCTACACGGCCGTCCTCGAGCACACGGCCGGCCTGCGCGAGGGCGAGGACGTCCAGGTGCACGGCGTGATCTCCGGCAAGGTCACCGGCATCGAGCTGGAGAAGGACCACGTGCTGGTGACCTTCGCCCTCGACTCCGGGATCAGCCTGGGCGACCGATCGTCCGCGACGGTCAAGGTCGCCACGCTGCTCGGCACGCACTACCTGGAGGTCGACCCGAACGGGTCGGGCAGTCTCGCGGACAGCCGGATCCCGCTGGAGCGCACGGCCGTGCCCTACAACCTGCAGGACGTCATCGAGGAGGGCACCGAGGCGCTCGACGAGCTCGACCCCGAGCTGCTGGCCCGGGCGCTGACCGCGATGGCCGGCACGCTCGGCGCCAGCAAGGAGGAGATCGGTCCCGCGCTGGAGGGCGTCGCACGCCTGTCCGAGGTCGTCTCGAAGCGGGCCGACCAGGTCGGCGACCTGCTGGAGTCCGCCCGGAAGGTCACCGACCAGCTCTCGGCGAGCAGCCAGGACTTCGTGGGCCTGATGAAGCAGACCAACCTGGTGGTCAGCGAGATCACGGCCCGCCGCGAGGCCATCCACCGCCTGCTCGTGGAGACCACGGACCTGTCCAAGGCGCTCACCGCGATCGTCCGATCGACCGACGGCAGGCTCGAGCCCGCGCTGAAGGACGTCAAGGCCGTGCTCGACACGCTCAACAGCCAGGACAAGCAGCTGACCCGGCTGCTGGAGCAGATGGCGCCCGCGATCCGCTACGTCGCGAACGCGACCGGCAGCGGGCCCTACCTGCCGCTCTACGTCCAGCCGCCGGCGATCCCCGCCGACGACACCACCTGCAAGCTGGAAGGGACGTGTCAGCGATGAGCAGAGCCGTCGACCGGCGTGTGCTGCGCGCCGCCGCCGCGGTCGCCGTCGTCGTCGCCGTCCTCCTGAGCACGGGGTGCGGCGTCGTCGGCGGATCGGACAAGATGACCGTGAAGGCCTACTTCGCCGACTCGGCGGGCCTGTTCGTCGGCAACGACGTGGGCGTCCTCGGCGTGACCATCGGGTCCATCGCCTCGATCGAGCCGGACGGCGACAAGGTCCTGGTGACCATGGAGATCGACGCCGACCAGCCGGTGCCCGCCGACGCCGGTGCCGTCGTGGTGGCCCGGTCGGTGGCCACCGACCGCTATGTCGAGCTGACGCCGGTCTACCGCGAGGGCGCCCGGCTGAAGGACGACGCGACGATCTCGTTGGACCGCACCCGCACACCGGTCGACTTCGACCAGGTGCTGGAGTCCCTCAACGACTTCGCCACGGGCATCGGCGGCAACGCCGAGACGACCGAGGCCGTCCAGAAGTTCATCGACGCCGGCACCCAGGCGCTGCAGGGCCGGGGCCCGCTGCTCAACCAGACGATCCACTCTCTCGCCAACGGGGTCGACGGGATCGCCAGCCACCGCGAGGACATCGCCGCGACGCTGCGCTCGCTCGACGTACTGCTGAGCGCGATCGCCGCCAACGAGGACACCGCCCGCACCTTCATCCAGCAGGTGTCCGAGGCCTCCCAGCTGCTCGCCGACGAGCGGGGGAACTTCCAGAAGGCGCTGCGCTCCCTCGACGAGGCCGTCACGACGGTCGCCGAGTTCGCCGTCGACAACCGGGAGTCGATCGTCGCGGGCCTCGACGGCTCGACGACGCTGATGACCACCCTGCTGACCAAGCAGGACCAGCTGGCCGAGATCCTCCGGGTGATGCCGCTCGCGCTGCAGAACCTCCAGCTGGTCCAGGGTGACCGGCTCCCCGTGCGGATCGACCCGCTCATCCTCGACCCGCTGGGCGGCCTGCTCCAGCAGGTCTGTCAGAACGTGCTCGGCCCGCTGTGCAACGTCATCAACGGCACGCAGCCGGGATCGTGAGGGAGGCGATGACCGCGATGAGGACTGCGAGGGGGTCTGCGATGAGGACGCGGGCCGCCGTCGCCGCGCTGCTGGCGCTGGTGCTGGGGCTGCTGGCGGCCTGCAGCACGACGATGCGCGACCTGCCGATCCCCGGCACCGGCGTCTCCGGCGACACGATCGAGATCGAGGCCCAGTTCGACGACGCGCTGAACCTCGCGGTCGGAGCGCCGGTGAAGGTGAACGGCGTCGACATGGGCAAGGTGAAGTCGATCGAGCCGGACGACTTCACCGCCCGCGCGACCCTGACGGTGAAGAAGGAGGCCGCCGTCCGGGAGGGGGCCCAGGCGCGGCTGCGCTACACGACGCCGCTCGGCGAGCTCTTCGTCGACGTCACGAACCCGGCCGACGGAGCGGAGTTGGCCGACAAGGCGGTGCTGAGCCGGGAGAGCACCCGGACGGCACCGTCCGTCGAGGACGCGCTGGCCCAGGCGTCGCTGCTGATCAACGGCGGTGGGCTCGACCAGCTGCAGACCGTGACCGAGGAGCTCAACACGGCGCTCAGCGGCAACGAGGCGGACTACCGTGCGCTGCTGGACAAGGCCTCGGTCTTCCTCACGCAGGCCAACGCCACCACCCAGGCGATCGACGGCGTCCTGTCCTCGATGAACTCGCTCTCGACCACGCTCAACGGCCGCAAGAAGACGATCAACCGGGCCTTGAAGGACATTCGGCCCGCGGCCAAGGTGCTGCGCGAGAAGACTCCCGCCTTCACCGAGCTGCTCGCGGAGGTCGAGAGGTTCAGCGGCGCGGCCAACGACACGGTCACCAAGACCCGGTCCCAGCTGCTCAGCATGCTCAGCCAGCTGGAACCCGTGCTCGCCGAGTTCGCGGCCAACAACGGGACCTTCGAGAAGTCGCTGCAGGCGGTCATCCAGGCCTCCGGGTCGGCGGACGCCGTGATCGGCACCGACTACCTCAACATCATGCTCGAGCTGCACCTCGACAACCTCAACATCGACGGGCTGCTCAGCGGAGCCGTCAACGGGCTGGTCACCGACCTGCTCGACCTGATCGGGCTGGGCGACCTGCTGCCCGGGCTCCTCGGTGGCGGCAAGGCGGGGGCCAAGGCGGGGGGCAAGACCGGCGGCAAGACCGGCGGAGGCAAGACCGGCGGCGGGACGAGTGGCGCGGCGACGGGTGACGCAGGCAGCGGCGGGACCGGTACGACGTCGGACCCGCTCGGTCTCGGCGGCCTCCTCGGCGGCCTGTTCGGACGGGGGGCCTGAGATGGTGCGGAAGATCCTGGGCGACCGCCTCTACCTCAGTCTCGCAGGCATCGTCGCGGTGCTGATCGTGACGACCGCCTACCTCTTCGCTGCCGTGCTCGACCAGCCGCTGACCTCGCGACCGGTCGAGGTGAAGGTCCAGCTCGCCCAGACGGGTGGACTCTTCGAGGGCTCCGTGGTGACCTACCGCGGCATCAAGGTCGGCAAGGTCCGCTCGATCGTGCCCTCGCCCGACGGGGTCGAGGCGACCATCGCGATCACGACCGGCACCGAGATCCCCAGGGACTCGCTGGCGCGGGTGCGGAGCCTCTCGCCGGTGGGGGAGCAGTACCTCGACTTCCAGCCGAAGCAGGCGACCGGCCCCTATCTCGCGACGGGCGACGTCGTCCCGGCGGAGTCGACCGACCTGCCGAAGAGCCTCAGCTCGACGGTCGTCGCGGTCAACAACGTGCTGCGCCAGATCGACGACGAGAAGCTGCGGATCGTCCTCGACGAGCTGAGTACCGGGCTGAAGGGGACGGGAGACGACCTCGGCCGGATCCTCGACCAGGGCACCGCCATCCTCGAGACCCTCGACGAGGTCTGGCCCGAGACCGACCGGGTGATCGGCAACTCCGGCAGCGTGCTGGCGATCGCGACCGACAACGCCGACTCGCTGCGCCGGCTCGCGACCTCCGCGCGGCAGTTCGCCCGGTTCCTGCGGGACTACGACCCGGAGCTGCGCGACCTGCTGAAGCGTGGGCCGGGCCAGCTCGCCGACCTGGTCGCGCTGGTCGAGGACGCCCAGCAGGTGCTGCCCGGCTTCTTGTCGACCGGAGTAAGTTTCACCGACGTGTTCCGTTCCTACGAGCCCCACCTGCGGACCCTGCTGCAGAACTACTCGCCGGGGCTGCGGTCGTTGCTGTCGAAGGTGCGCGACGGTGAGCTGCGGATCGAGCTGATCCCGGACATGGACCCCCGGTGCAGCTACGGCACCACGCGCCTGGACCCCAAGCGGACCGAGCGCCGGGCGCTGCAGAAGGACGGCCGCTGCGCCGCGTCCTTCGCCACGCTCCAGCGCGGCGCCGCCCACGCACCGGGGCCGGTGCGGTGACCCGCGAGTCGCGCTCCGCGACGCTGGTCGTCGCGCTGGTCGCCGCCCTCGTCGCCGCCCTGGCCGTGATCGGCTGGCTGGTCGCCCAGGAGCGGGGAGCCCGCGACGACCTGGCCGACGCGCGGTCGCGGGTCCAGACGCTCTCGGCACGCGACGACGCGGAGCAGGCGGCGCTCGATGCCGCGAAGGAGGTGCTGGCCCAGATCACGACGTACTCCTGGAAGGACGGCGAGCACGACTTCGCCTGGCTGGAGAAGATCGCGAACGCGGAGCTGAAGGACAAGCTGGCACCCAACGTCGGCGACCTGCAGAAGGCGATCGTGGACGGCCGGGTCACCGCCCAGGGCCAGGTCGTCGACGCCGCGGGACGCGTCGTCGACGAGAGTCAGGTCGAGGTGGTCGCGTTCGTCGACCAGGCCATCACCGACGACACCAACGCCGACGTGAAGATCGAGGAGCAGCGCGTCAGCATGACCATGAAGCTCGTCGACGGCAGCTGGCTCGTCGACCGGCTCGAGCTGCTCAGCGGCACCAACAGCGGCGAGGGCGCGCAGTAGCGCGGGGCGCCGACCACTAGATTGGCGCGCGTGGCGCACGACGACAACGACCAGCTGGCCGGGCTGAGGACCGTGCTGCGGCGGGTCCTGCTGACCTTGGTCGGCGTGCCCTTCATCGTGGCGATCGCGATGTCGCTGGTCGACTCCTACCGGCGCCGCGGCAAGCGCCCCAAGCCGTTCCCGACCACGCCTCCGCGGACGGTGGCTGTGGGTGACGGCAACGTCACGACGTACACCTTCGGGCGCGACCTCTACGACGACATGCTGGCCGCGATCGACGGCGCGCAGCGGCAGATCCTCTTCGAGACCTACATCTGGAAGGGCGACGCGACGGGGGAGCGGTTCAAGCGGGCGCTGATCGCCGCGGCGGAGCGGGGCGTCGACGTCTACTGCATCTACGACGGGTTCGCGAACCTGGTCGTCTCGCCGGCGTTCCAGCGCTTCCCCCCGAGCGTGAAGGTGCTGCGCTACCCCGTCTACCCCGCGGGCTGGCGCTTCTTCGACCTGCGCCGCTACGGCCGCGACCACCGCAAGATCCTGGTGGTCGACGACAACGTCGGGTTCGTCGGCGGCTACAACATCGGATCGGCCTACGAGTCGGAGTGGCGCGACACCCACGTCCAGATCACCGGCCCGGCCGTGTGGGACCTCAAGCGGGCCTTCGCCGACTTCTGGAACCTCAACCGGCGCCGCCGGCTGCGCGGCTCCGAGCGTCCGCTGCTGCTGGAGACGGCGTCGACCTGGGAGCCGCGGGTGCGCGTGCAGCGCAACGTGCCGCGGCTGTGGATGTTCCCGATCCGGGCGATGTACATCGAGGCCATCAACCGGGCCAGCCGCAACGTGTGGATGACGCAGGCCTACTTCCTGCCCGACGAGGACTTCATCGACGCCGTGAAGGCCGCCGCGCGCCGGGGCGTGGACGTCCGCCTGCTGCTGCCGCTCAAGTCCAACCACATCGTGGCCGACTGGATCTCCCGCGGCCACTTCACCCAACTGCTCGACGCGGGCGTGCGGATCCTGCGCTACCGCGACGCGATGGTGCACGCGAAGACCGCGACGGTCGACGGCACCTGGGCGACCGTGGGCACCGCCAACATCGACCGGCTCAGCCTCACCGGCAACTTCGAGATCAACGTCGAGATCATCGACGAGGGCTTCGCCCGCGAGCTCGAGCAGATCTTCGAGATCGACCAGTCCCACTGCCTGGAGCTGACCAGCGGCGAGTGGGAGGCGCGCGACATGCACCGCAAGTTCACCGAGCTGGTGCTCGCGCCCCTGCGACCGCTGCTCTGAGACGGCCGCGGGCACGCGCCCGGCCTGCTAGGGTGACCGCAGTTGTAACACCGTGTTGCACTCAGGGTTGCACCACGGTGGGATCGAGGAGGATGCCCATGTGGTTCCGCGCACCCGTCCGTGACCTGGCCGGGAAGCAGGTGCTCGTCACGGGTGCCGCCAGCGGCATCGGCCGCGCGGTCGCCGAGCAGGCGGCCGACCGCGGCGCCGTCCTGCACCTGACCGACGTCCAGGCCGAGCGGCTCGCCGAGGTGGCCGCCGCCATCCGGGCCCGCGGCGGGCAGGTCGGCACCGCGGAGGTCGCCGACGTGGCCGACCACGAGCAGGTACGCCGCCTCGCGGCCCACGTCACGGAGCGCGCCGGAGCCATGGACGTGGTGCTCAACGTGGCGGGCATCGCGATCTGGGGCACGGTGCGCAGCCTCGAGCACGAGCACTGGCAGCGCCTGGTCGACGTCAACCTGATGGGGCCGATCCATGTCATCGAGGAGTTCGTCCCGCCGATGATCGACGCCGGTCGCGGCGGCCAGCTGGTCAACGTCTCCTCGGCCGCCGGCATCATCGCCATGCCGTGGCACGCTGCCTACAGCGCGACCAAGTTCGGCCTGCGCGGCGTCTCCGAGGTGTTGCGCTACGACCTGCGCAAGCACCGGATCGGCGTCAGCCTGGTCTGCCCGGGCGGTGTCGACACCGGCCTGGTCGAGACCATCCGGATCGCCGGCATCGACCAGCAGAGCAAGGCCTTCGTCAGGGCGCGGGGGCACTTCCAGAAGCGGGCCGTCTCGCCCGAGCAGGCCGCCGAGGCGATCTGGCGGGGCGCGCTGCGCAACCGCTACTGGGTCTACACCTCGGCCGACATCCGGCTGGCGCACTGGCTCCAGCGCTACTTCCCGCCCGGCTACGCCGTCGCGATGCGGATCTTCAACTACGGCGCCAACAAGGTGCTCCCGGCCGTCGAGCAGGCGCGGCGGGCCGCGTGAGCGCGCCGTCCGGCGCGGGCGAGCCCCGGATCGCGCCCGGCGGGTGGCGCGAGGTCGGTCCGGTCGTCGCCCTGTTCGCCCGCATCGCCGGCCGGGTCCAGGGCACCGAGCCCCCGGCGGTCTTCCTCACCCTGGGCCGGCACCGCCGGCTGTTCTGGGGATGGCTGCACTTCGCCGGGCGGCTGATGCCGGGCGGCCGGCTGTCCCGGCGGGAGTCGGAGCTGGTCATCGTCCGGGTCGCGGCACGCCGCGGGTCGGCGTACGAGCTGACCCAGCATCGCCGCCTGGCCCGGCGCGCGGGACTGACGGGTGAGGAGGTGGCCGCCATCGAGGCGGGGGAGAGCGCCGCGAGCCTGAGTGCCCGCGAGCGGCTGCTGCTGCGGGCGAGCGACGAGCTGCTCGCCGACCAGGACCTCTCCGACGCCCTGTGGGCCGAGCTCGGCGCCCACTTCGAGGACCGTGAGCGGATCGAGATCCTGATGCTCGTGGGCCACTACACGATGCTCGCCACGGCACTGCACGCCCTGCGGGTCCGCCCCGATCGAGCGCGGTAGGGGACTGTCGGCGCGCCCTCGTACGCTGGAGCCATGCGTCCGGTCACCGATCTCGAGCGTCGCGTCGCGCCCTTCCACGTGCAGTCCGACTACCAGCCCTCCGGTGACCAGCCGGCCGCGATCGCCGAGATCACGAAGCGCATCAACGCCGGCGTCGAGGACGTCGTCCTGCTCGGTGCGACCGGCACCGGCAAGACCGCCACGGTCGCCTGGGTGGCCGAGCAGGTCCAGCGGCCGCTGCTCGTCCTGCAGCCCAACAAGACCCTGGCCGCCCAGTTCGCCAACGAGCTGCGGCAGCTCTTCCCCGACAACGCCGTCGAGTACTTCGTCTCCTACTACGACTACTACCAGCCCGAGGCCTACGTCCCGCAGACCGACACCTACATCGAGAAGGACTCCTCCATCAACGAGGAGGTCGAGCGGCTGCGCCACTCCGCGACCAACAGCCTGCTCACCCGGCGCGACGTGATCGTGGTGTCGACCGTGTCGTGCATCTACGGCCTCGGCACCCCGCAGGAGTACGTCGACCGCATGGTCCGGCTGCGTGTCGGGGAGGAGCACGACCGCGACTCCGTGCTGCGCCGGTTGGTCGAGATCCAGTACACCCGCAACGACCTCGCGTTCACCCGCGGCACCTTCCGGGTCCGCGGCGACACCCTGGAGATCTTCCCCGTCTACGAGGAGCTGGCGGTCCGCATCGAGTTCTTCGGCGACGAGATCGAACGGCTGATGACCCTGCACCCGGTGACGGGCGAGGTGATCACCGAGGACCAGGAGCTCTACGTCTTCCCCGCCAGCCACTACATCGCCGGTCCCGAGCGGATGGAGCGGGCGATCAACGGCATCGAGGCCGAGCTCGCCGAGCAGCTCGAGACCTTCGAGCGGCAGGGCAAGATGCTCGAGGCGCAGCGGCTGCGGATGCGCACGACCTACGACATCGAGATGATGCGCCAGGTCGGCTCCTGCTCGGGCATCGAGAACTACTCGATGCACATGGACGGCCGCAGCCGGGGGAGCGCGCCCAACACGCTGCTCGACTACTTCCCCGAGGACTTCGTGCTCGTCATCGACGAGTCCCACGTCGCCGTCCCGCAGATCGGCGGCATGTACGAAGGCGACATGTCGCGCAAGCGCAACCTGGTCGAGCACGGCTTCCGGCTGCCGAGCGCCATGGACAACCGGCCGTTGCGCTGGGAGGAGTTCCTCCAGCGCATCGGGCAGACCGTCTACCTCTCCGCGACGCCCGGCGACTACGAGCTCGACAAGGTGCAGGGCGACGTGGTCGAGCAGATCATCCGCCCGACCGGCCTGGTCGACCCCGAGGTCGTGGTCAAGCCGACCAAGGGCCAGATCGACGACCTGATCCACGAGATCCGGCTGCGTGCCGAGAAGGAGGAGCGGGTCCTGGTCACGACGCTGACCAAGAAGATGTCCGAGGACCTCACCGACTACCTCCTCGACGCCGGCATCCGCACCCGCTACCTGCACTCCGAGGTCGACACGCTCAAGCGGATCGAGCTGCTGCGCGACCTGCGGCTCGGCGCCTACGACGTCCTGGTCGGCATCAACCTGCTCCGGGAGGGCCTCGACCTGCCCGAGGTGTCCCTGGTGTCGATCCTCGACGCCGACAAGGAGGGCTTCCTGCGCTCGGACAAGTCCCTCATCCAGACCATCGGCCGCGCGGCGCGCAATGTGTCCGGCGAGGTCCACATGTACGCCGACCGGATCACGCCGTCCATGGAGTCGGCGATCGACGAGACCAACCGGCGGCGGGCCAAGCAGGTGGCCTACAACGAGGCCCACGGCATCGACCCGCAGCCGCTGCGCAAGAAGATCGCCGACATCACCGAGATGCTCGCGCGCGAGGACGAGACCACCCAGGAGCTCCTCCAGACCTGGGCCGACGTGGGCCAGAAGGGCCGTGCCGGCGGGGTGAAGCCGAAGAAGTCGCCGACGCCCCAGCTGCGCAGCACCGACATCGGCGGCCATGCCGCGGAGCTGGCCGGTCTGCCGAGCTCCGATCTGGCCCAGCTGATCCAGGACCTCACCGACCAGATGAAGGCGGCGGCCGCCGAGCTGCAGTTCGAGCTGGCCGCACGCCTGCGCGACGAGATCGGCGAGCTGAAGAAGGAGCTGCGCCAGATGCTCGAGGCGACGAAGTGAGGAGGAAGCACCGGCCGAGGAACGAGGTCGAGTGCTTCCGACGAGCGAGGAGCGCGCGAGCGAAGCGAGCGCCGGCGACCAAGTGAGGAGCGAACGCCGACTCAGGACGCCCGTGACTCGGGCCCGGACGCCGGCGTTGGAGTGAGAAGTCGGGTGAAAACGACCACGCTCCGGCCATGTCGCCTTGGTCACAACGAGAACGTGTTCTAGTATCGCCCCCGTCGCCGGAGCAGGACCGGCGACATCCGTGGGGAGAGGAGTCGGCGCGTGGCGTTCAATGCCATGGCGGTCGTGCGCGGCCCCGGCGAGATCGCGTTGATGGTCGTCGAGGTCACCAAGCGGATCTTCACGCGTCCCTTCCAGCTCCGCGAGTTCCTCGAGCAGGCCTGGTTCGTCACCAGCGTGACGTTGATGCCGACGATCATGGTCTCGATCCCGTTCGGCGCCGTCATCTCGCTCCAGGTCGGCAACCTCACCGGCCAGCTGGGCGCCCAGTCCTTTGCCGGTGCGACGGCCGTGCTCGCCACGGTGCGCGAGGCCGCGCCGATGGCCGCCGCCATGATCATCGCCGGCGCGGCCGGGTCGGCGATCTGCTCCGACCTCGGGGCCCGCAAGATCCGCGAGGAGATCGACGCCATGGAGGTGCTCGGCATCGATCCGCTCGAACGCCTCGTCGCGCCCCGGGTCGTCGCCACGATGTTCGTGGCCGTGATGATCAACGGCATCGTGATCGGCACCGGCATCGGCGGCGGCTACTTCTTCACCGTGATCGTCCAGGGCGGCTCCGCGGGGGCGTTCCTGTCCTCGTTCACGGCGCTCGCGTCGTTGCCCGATCTCTACATCGCGATGGTCAAGGCGCTCATCTTCGGCTGGCTCGCCGCGATCATCGGTGCCTACAAGGGCCTCAACGCCGGCGGCGGCCCCAGCGGCGTGGGCCGCGCGGTCAACGAGTCGGTGATCATCGCGTTCATGGCGCTGTTCTTCCTCAACGCCGTGATCACCGCGATCTACTTCCAGGTCGCACCGCCGGCGGGGCTGTGATGGCAGCGGCAGGAGAGTTCCTCGGCGACGCCTACAAGAGCGGGCGCGGCTCCCTCGAGGGGTACGGCGACCAGCTCCTCTTCTACGTCAAGGCGCTCACCTGGGTGCCGCGCGCGATCCGGCGCTACCCGCGCGAGATCACCAACACCCTGGCCGAGGTCGCCTTCGGCGCGGGCGGCCTGAGCCTGATCGCGGGCTCGGTCGGCGTGATCGCGTTCATGGCGTTCTTCGCCGGCACCGAGGTCGGCATCCAGGGCTACGCCTCGCTGAGCCAGATCGGCGTGGCGAAGTTCAGCGCCTTCATCTCCGCCTACTTCAACACCCGCGAGGTCGCCCCGCTGGTCTCCTCGATCGCGCTGGCCGCGACGGTGGGCTGCGGCTACACCGCGCGCCTGGGCGCGATGCGGATCTCGGAGGAGATCGACGCGCTCGAGGTGATGGGCATCCCGTCCCTGCCGTTCCTGGTCACCACCCGGATGGTCGCCGCCTTCGTGGCGGTGATCCCGCTCTACATCGTGGCGCTGTTCGCCTCCTACCTCTCGCCCCGGCTGATCGTGGTCTACATCTACGGACAGTCCGGCGGCACCTACGACCACTACTTCCTGCAGTTCCTGCCGCCGATCGACATGCTGTGGTCCTTCGTCAAGCTGCTCTTCCTCGCGGTCGCGGTGATCCTGATCCACTGCTACTACGGCTACACCGCCTCGGGCGGGCCCGCCGGCGTCGGCCGGGCGGTCGGCAAGGCGATCCGGACGAGCATCGTGACGATCGTCGTGGCCGACTTCTTCCTCAGCTTCGCGATCTGGGGATCCACCACGACCGTACGGATCACGGGGTGAGCCGGACATGCTGGTGAACATCCATCACGACAGCCCCAAGGAGCACAACCGGCTCCTCGTGGCCGGCGTCGTCTTCCTCACCGTGATCGCGGTGCTCATCTGGCTGTCGATCGCGATCTACAACAAGACCTTCGACAACGTCACGACGGTCACCGTCAAGGCGGACCGGGCCGGCCTCCAGCTGGCCAAGTTCGGCGACGTCCGGATCCACGGGGTGCTCGTCGGGCGGGTCGACAGGATCGACCAGGACGGCGAGGAGGCCGAGATCACCCTCGCCCTGGAGCCGGACCAGGCCAAGCGGATCCCGGCCAATGTCGGCGTCCGGATCCTGCCGACGACCCTGTTCGGCCAGAAGTTCGTCGCCCTCGTCCGACCCGAGGCGCCCTCCGGGCACATCGAGGACGGCGACGTCATCCCGTCCGACCGGGTCGAGACCAACGTCGAGCTGAGCCAGGTGCTCGCCGACCTCTTCCCCCTCCTGCGCGCCGTCCGGCCCGCGGACCTCAACGCCACGCTGCACGCCCTCGCCACGGCGCTCGACGGCCGGGGTGACCAGCTCGGCGCGACGATGGACCAGCTCGGCGACTACGTCGGTGCGATCAGCGACCACCTGCCGACCCTGCGCAAGGACCTGGTCGCCCTCGCCGACGTGGCCGACGCCTACGACCTCGCGGCCCCGGACCTCCTCGACGTCCTCGACAACGTGACCGTGACCAGCAAGACGGTGACGGAGAAGGCGAAGGAGCTCGACGTCTTCTTCTCCGACCTGACCGGCCTGTCCGACACCGCGACCCGGTTCCTGGGCGACAACGCGCAGAACCTGATCCGGATGGGACAGGTCACCGCTCCCGTCATCGACCTGCTCGCGGAGTACTCCCCGGAGTTCCCGTGCCTGATCCGCGGCGCGGCCAACTACGCGCCGATCCTGTCCAAGACCTTCGAGGGCAACGTGGTCAAGCAGTACATCGAGTTCTTCCAGCCGCAGTTCCGGCCGTACGACGAGCGCGACCTCCCGCAGTACGGCGAGGTCGGCCACGGCCCCTGGTGCGCGGGCCTGCCGGACTTCAAGATCCCCGGCACCCCGCACCCGCTCGACCAGGGCTCGGACATCGACGAGCTGGGCGGGTTCTCGCCGCTCCCGCTGCAGGGCCTGCTCGGTCGCCCCAACGCCATCGACAGCGGGTACGCCGGCAGCGCGGCCGAGCAGAGCCTGGTCAACGCCATGCTGGCCGGAGAGAGCGGCACCGACGACCCGTCGGCGTACGGCGCGCTCGGCTCGCTGCTCTACGGACCGGTCGTCCGCGAGGGGAGGGCCGCCGGATGAGCATGCGCAACCAGCGCAACGCGGCCACCATCTCCGCGGCGGTCAAGCTCGGCGTCTTCACGACCGTGTCGGTCTTCGTGACCGGGCTGCTCGCCGTCATCATGGGCAACATCGGCTTCGGCGAGCGCAACGAGTACCAGGCGATCTTCACCAACGCGACGATGTTGGAGAAGGGCGACGACGTCCGCGTCGCCGGCGTCAACGTCGGCGAGGTCAAGAAGGTCGAGCACTACCGCCGCTCGATGGCCAAGGTGACGTTCAAGGTCGACGCCGGCGTCGAGCTGACGACGGCGTCGCGCGCCAACATCCGGTTCCTCAACCTCGTCGGCGACCGCTACATGAGCCTCGAGCAGGGGAGCGGGGCCGGGGAGGCGGAGGCCCTCGCCGACGGCGCCACGATCCCGGTCGACAACACCGAGCCCGCCCTCGACCTCACCGTGCTGTTCGACGGCTTCAAGCCGCTCTTCGCCGCCCTCACGCCCGACCAGGTCAACGAGCTCAGCATGAACCTCGTGCAGGTGCTGCAGGGCGAGGGCGGCACCGTGCGCAGCCTCCTCGACCACACGGCGTCGCTGACCACGACGCTCGCCGACCGCGACCAGCTGATCGGCGAGGTCGTCACCAACCTCACCCAGACCCTCCAGACCGTCGACGACCGGCACCGGCAGCTGAGCTCGCTCATCGTGGAGCTCAAGGACTGGATGACCGATCTCGCGAAGGACCGCGACACCATCGGCTCCTCGCTCGACAACATCACCGAGCTCACCGTGGCCGTCGCCGACCTGCTCCACCGCGGCCGCCCGCTGCTCAAGGAGGACATCGCGGCGCTGCGCGAGCTCTCCGCGCTCCTGAACAAGAAGGAGAACCGCGCCAACCTCGCCGAGCTGCTCGACCGGATGCCCGAGACGATGACCGACCAGACCCGCACCGGCACCTACGGATCGTGGTACCAGTACTACGTCTGCGGCGTGTCCGCCAGCATCCGGCTCCCGCTGATCGGCGACCTGCCGATCATCAAGGACATCCAGAAGTTCATCACCAACTTCTCCTTCAAGTCCACGGCCCCGAGGTGTCAGGACCGATGAACGACCACGCCCGGCGCCGCGACGCGCGCGTCCTCCGCCTCGGGGTGATCACCCTCGTCCTGATGGCGGTCATCTCCGCGGCCACCTTCAACCTCGGCAAGTTCCCCGGCTTCCGCGGCACCAGCTACTACGCGGAGTTCAGCGACGCCAGCGGCATCCGCAAGGGCAACATCGTCCAGGTCGGCGGCATCCGCGTCGGCCGGGTCACCGCCGTCGCGCTGGCGGGCGACCGGGTGAAGGTGAAGTTCGAGGTCGACGGCGACGTCGACTTCGGCAAGGAGAGCAGCGCGTCGATCGAGGTGCTCAACCTGCTGGGCGAGAAGTTCCTCGACCTCCAGCCGGGCGGCGAGGGCCAGCTCGCGGAGGGCGGGACCATCCCCGTCGAGCGCACCCAGGCGGCCTACGACATCGTCGGCGTCTTCGGCGACCTCACGACGACGACCGAGGAGATCGACACCCACCAGCTCGCCCAGGCGCTCGACACGGTGGCCGACACCCTCGACGAGTCCGCCCCCGAGATCCAGGCCTCCTTCGACGGCATCTCCCGGCTCTCACAGAGCATCGCGTCGCGCGACGCCGAGATCCAGACCCTCTTCGAGAGCTCGAAGGAGGTCAGCAAGGTGCTCGCCGACCGCAGCGACGACATCGTGGAGCTGATGAAGAACAGCGACCTGGTGTTCCAGGAGCTGACCAAGCGGAAGGACGCCGTGCACGCGCTGCTCGTCAACGCCCGGACCCTGGCCAAGGAGCTGCGCGGCGTGGTCGAGGACAACCAGGAGCAGATCGGGCCCGCGCTGCAGGAGGTCGACGGCCTCGTCTCGTTCCTGGTGTCGAAGAAGGACAAGCTCAAGGCGACGCTCGCGGCACTCGGCCCCTACGTGTCCATCCTCAGCAACATCATCGGCACCGGTCCGTGGTTCGACGCCTACGCGGCGAACCTGCTCGCGCTGCCGACCGGTGAGTTCGTCCCCGGGTTCGACGGGTGATCGCGATGGTGGCAGACGTCCTCAAGCGCATCGACCGCCGGGTCCTCGTCGCCGTCGGCATCGCCCTGCTGGTCGCCGTCGCGGTCAACCTGGTCCGCTCCCCGGCGGAGATGAAGTCGGTCACCGCCCACTTCCCCCGGGCCGTCAGCGTCTACGAGGGCACCGACGTGCGGATCCTCGGGGTCAACGTCGGCAAGGTGACCGCGGTGATCCCCGAGGGCAACTCGGTGCGGGTCGAGATGGAGTACGACGCGTCGTACCGGGTCCCGGCCGAGGCGAAGGCGGTGATCGTCACGCCGACGCTCGTCGCCGACCGGTTCGTCCAGCTCACGCCGGTCTTCCAGGGCGGTGACGTGATGGCGGACGGCGCCGACATCCCACTGCCGGAGACGGCCGTCCCGGTGGAGCTCGACCGCATCTACGGAAGCCTCCAGGCGCTCACCCGCGCCCTGGGACCCAACGGCGTCAACGCCGACGGCACCCTCGACCACCTGCTCGCGGCCGGCACCAAGGCGTTCGAGGGGCAGGGCGCCCGGGGCAACCAGATGATCCGGGACCTCGCCGACGCGGCACAGACCTTCGGCGACGGCGCGGGACCGCTCTTCGAGTCCGTCACCCAGCTCGCGAAGTTCACCACCACGCTCGCCGAGAACGACTCGCTGGTCCGCGCGTTCATGCAGGACCTCACGGGCGTGTCGGCGATGCTCGCCGAGGAGAGCGACGAGCTGGAGAAGGCGGTGGCGGCCGTCGCCAAGGCCGTCGGCAGCGTGAAGGGGTTCGTGCGCGACAACCGCGATGCGTTCGTAGCCGACATCCGCAAGCTGACCGAGGTGATGAGCACGATCGCCTCGGAGAAGGACAACATCGAGACGGCCGTGAAGGTCGCGCCCGTGGCGATGGGCAACCTGGCGATGGGCTTCGACCACGTGAGCGGCAGCCAGAACTCCCGGATGGCGATCGGCGGCCTGGTCTGGGACGTCGACGGCGTGGTCTGCGCCTTCATCCAGCAGCACCCGGCGATGCCGGCCGTGCTCAAGGACACCGCCTGCGACCTGGTCGAGAAGCTGCTCGAGCCGATCCTCACGAAGCTGCCGTGGCTGCCGCCCGAGTTCAAGAGCTACCTGCCGCGCCAGGCCGCCACGAAGGACGGCGTCCAGGTGCCCGACGTGTCCGACGTGTCCTTCTCCACCGGCGACGACGCCTCGGTCGCCACGCTGCTCGGAGGTGCGTCGTGACCAGTCCCAGGACCACCCGGCACCGGCACCGGCCCCGGACGCGGCGCGGGGTCGTCGCCCTGCTGCTCGGCACCACGCTCCTCACCGGCTGCAGCAGCTTCGACGGCGCCTACGACCTGCCTTTGCCCGGCCACCCGGTCGACGCCGACGAGGCCTTCGAGGTCACGGCGTACTTCCGCGACGTCCTCAACGTCGTGCCCCGCTCGCCGGTGATGGTCGACGACGTCGTCGTCGGCGAGGTCACGGAGGTCGAGCGGTCCGGCTGGAACGCCGAGGTGACCCTGCTGCTGCGCGACGACGTCAAGCTGCCCGACAACACGATCGCTGACATCCGGCAGGTCTCGCTGCTCGGCGAGAAGTACGTCGCCCTGGAGGCGCCCCAGGAGGAGGCGCCCGCCGGCCGGCTGGGCGAGGGCGACGAGATCGCGCTCGCCAAGACCGGCCGCAACCCGGAGGTCGAGGAGGTGCTCGGCGCGCTGTCGTTCCTCCTCAGCGGGGGTGGCGTCGCGCAGCTCGGCACGATCACGCGGGAGGCCAACCTGGTGATGTCGGGACGGGAGGACCGGTTGCGCAACCTCCTCTCCTCGCTGGACTCGGTGGTGGGCACGATCGACCAGCAGAAGCTGGACATCATCTCGGCCCTCGAGTCGCTCAACAACCTCACCTCGACGCTCAACGCGGAGAAGGAGACGATCGGCGACGCGCTCGACGCGGTCGGGCCGGCCGTCGAGGTCCTCGCGGCCCAGCACGACGAGCTGATCGCGATGCTCGGCTCGCTCGACGAGCTCGGCAGGGTCGGCACCCGGGTCATCAACGCGAGCAAGGAGGACGTGCTGCGGATCCTCGAGGATCTCAGTCCGATCCTGCGCCGGCTCACGGAGGCCGACGAGCAGCTCGCCCCCGGCCTCAACCTGCTGGTCAGCTTCCCCTTCCCGCAGGCGGCCAACAACATCGTCCAGGGCGACTACGCCGACACGATCATCCGCGCGGACCTCGACTTCGCCAATCTCTACAAGACCCTGGGCCTGCCCGAGATCCAGCTGCCGGACCTCGGCGAGGTCCTCGACCAGGTGGGCCGGTGCCTCAAGAGCGGCAGCCTGACCAGCGCCGCCTGTCTGAAGGTGCTCAGCGACGTCAACCTGCTCGCCGATCTGCAGACCAAGTGCCAGGACCCCGCGATCAGCAACAGCCCGGTGTGCAAGCTGCTCACCTCGCTGCCGAACCTCGACCTCGGCGGGCTCCTCGGCGGCGCGAACGGCCTGCTCGGACCCAACAGTCCGCTCGGCGGGCTGCTCAAGGGGCTGACCGGCGCCCGACCGTCGGCGGCGCACGGCACGTCGGCCACGGACCTCCTCGGTGGCGAGGTGGCGTCATGAGCAGGGGGGTGCGGATCCGGCTGATGGCCTTCGTGGTGCTCAGTGCCGTCGGCATCACCTACATCGGCGCGACCTACCTCGGCGTCGTCGACCGGATCACCGGCCGCGGGATCACCGTCACGGCGAGCCTGCCCGGCTCGGGCGGGCTCTTCGAGGGCAGCGAGGTCGCCTATCGCGGGGTCAAGATCGGCCGGGTCTCGAAGATGGACACCACCGAGGACGGCGTCGACCTGACCCTCGACCTCGAGGAGGACACCCGGCTGCCGCTGGACTCGCGGCTCTACGTCCACAACCTCTCCGCCGTCGGTGAGCAGTACCTCGACTTCCAGCCCGCCGACGTCGAGGGCCCGTACGCGAAGGACGGCTCGACCTTCGCCGGCGACGAACGCTCCCTGCCCGTCGACGAGGGCGACCTGCTCGTCGACCTCAACCGCTTCGTCGGGTCGGTCGACAAGGAGAGCCTCGCGAAGGTCGTCGAGGAGCTCGGGCTGATGTTCACCGACACCGGCGCCGACCTCCAGCGGCTCCTCGACGGCGGCTCCGCGTTCATCGCCGAGGCGAGGGCCCACACCGACGAGACGATCCAGCTGCTCGACAGCGGCCTGGCCGTGCTGCAGACGCAGCAGGGCCAGAAGGAGAACATCCGTCGCTTCGCCGCGGACCTCAACACCATCACCACCGCGCTGCGCGGGAGCGACGGCGACCTCCGCACGGTCCTCAGCGCCACGCCCGGCGCCGCCCGGGCGCTGACCAAGCTGCTCGAGGAGCTGGAGCCGACGATCCCGGTCCTGCTGGGCGACCTGATCACCGTCGACCAGGTCCTGCTCAGCGAGCTCGACGGCATCGAGCAGCTCCTCGTCACGTACCCGGCACTCATCGCGGGCGGGCCGACCGGCAGCACGGCCGACGGCTGGGGCCACGTCAACCTGCAGCTCGACTACAGCGTGCCGCCCTGCACCCAGGGGTACGTGCCGCCGTCGGAGTGGCGCTCGACGCAGGACCTGACCGACGCGAAGCCGGCCGACGTGAGCTGCACGGCGGGGCCGCCGTACGTCATGCGCGGCAGCAAGTACGCGCCGGGCAACCGGAAGAACCGGGCCTCGCCCGGGCGCGTCTACAGTGGCACCTACGATCCGTCCACCGGCCAGGTGCCGGGGCTGGTCGACACCGCGGGGAACCCGGTCGAGCTGCGGCAGCCGGAGGACCTGTCCGTCCTGGGAGGGGATGCGTGGAAGTGGCTGTTGGTGGGTCCGGTGGCGAGCAAGTGACGGACGAGCGGAGCCGGGTCCGTCTCAACGTCGCCCTCTACGCGGCCACGGTGGTCTGCGGGTGCGTGGCCCTGCTCCTGCTCTACGTGCACGTGAGCACCTCCGACAACGAGGTCAACGGCACCGACGTCGTCCCGGGCGCCGGTCAGGACGTGGGACGGGGCACGGTCGAGGCCGTGCGGCTCGCCGGGGACGCGGAGCAGGAGCGCACCGCGGCCCAGCTCGAGGCCGCCACCAAGATGGTCACCGCGTTCGTGAACTTCGACTACCGCGAGCCGCAGAGCACCATCGAGGCCGTCAAGTCGATGGCCACCGGCACCTTCCTCAGCCAGTACACCGAAGGGGCGAAGGACCTCGAGAGGCTGGCCACCGAGGCGCAGTCCGACATGGACGCGGAGGTGGTCTGGGCCGGCCTGGTCGCCGGCGACGAGGACACCGCGACCGCCATCGTCGCCACCAGCGGCACGGTCAAGAACAAGACGACCGACTTCCAGCCCGAGGCGCGCAACTACCGGATCCAGCTCGAGCTGGTGCGGGAGGACGGCCGCTGGCTGACCAAGGACCTCCAGTACGTCGCGCTGGGCTGAGTGAGCAGGACGAGGAAGAGATGAGTCGCCCCACCCCCCGCAAGCCCGCCAGCTCCCGCGGCCAGACGCCCCGTCCGCGCCGGATCGCCGGCCAGTCCGGCACCACGCGACCCGTCGCGCCCGACGAGCAGGTCGACGAGCAGGTCGACGAGCAGGTCGACGAGCAGGTCGACGAGCAGGTCGACGAGCAGGTCGACGAGCAGGTCGACG
>NZ_JBNINR010000010.1:96527-148536 GCF_051390595.1 Nocardioides segetis
AGCAGATCGACGCGGCGTCCGACCCGTCCGCCGACCCGCCCGCCGACCCGCCCGCCGCCCGGGAGCCCGGCCTACTGGCGCGCCCGCGCACGACCCGCGTCCTGATCGCGGTCCTGGCGCTGGTCACCCTCGCGCTGGTCGCGGAGTTCGCCCTGCTCCTCGTCGACCGGCTCGGCGACGACGACGAGCCGTCGGAGCGGGTCAGCGACACCACCGGCCTCAGCGTCCCGGACGGGCGCCCGGTCGTCGTGCCCGCCCTGCAGTGGCGCGACGGCGTCGAGGCGGCCGCGAAGGCCGCCCAGGAGCTGGTGTCGGTCGACTACAGCAAGTACGACGAGGAGGTGGCCCGGGCGGTCGAGCTGACCACCGACCGCTACGAGCAGGACTACCTCAAGACGATCGGCGACGTGAAGGAGCAGGGCATCGCCCAGGAGCTCAAGGTCCAGGCCAGCGTCGTCGCCCAGGGTGTCGTCCGCGCGAACCGGACCCGGCTCGAGGCGCTGGTCTTCCTCAACCAGGTCGTGGAGCGCAAGCGCGACGGGGAGAAGGAGACCGTCGTGACGCCGTACCGCGTGCTGGTCACGATGGTGAACACCGACCACGGCTGGCTCGTCGACCGACTCGACACCGACGACGCCACGGTGCCGGCAGAGCAAGACAAGACCGAATAGTCGTGTCTCCCACGCCCCCGCCTGCTACGCGACGTTTCCGACTCGATCTGGCTGCGTTGGCGTCGCTCGACGTGCGATCCAGCATGCCGTCGCTCCGCCGCCTTGCCAGATCGGCCGGAAACGCCGCTCGCTACGGCGGCGACGTGCGAGACACGACTAGGTAGAACACGTTACAGTTCCGTCGTGGCCACCTCAGGAGAGAGCATCGTCGAGTGTGATCTAGCCGTGGTGGGCGCGGGCCCGACGGGTCTGTTCGCCACCTACTATGCAGGATTCCGCGGGATGCGGGTAGCACTGATTGACTCGCTGCCCGAGCTCGGCGGCCAGATCACCGCCATGTACCCCGAGAAGGCGATCCTCGACGTCGCCGGCTTCCCGAGCGTCAAGGGCAGGGACCTGGTCGAGGGGCTCGCCGCCCAGGCGCTCAGCGCGAAGCCGGAGCAGCTGCTCGGCTGCACGGCCACGGACCTCACGCTCGACGACGACGGGCTGACGCTGCGTCTCGACGACGGCACCGCGGTCCGGGCCAAGGCCCTCGTCATCACCGCCGGGATCGGCAAGTTCAGCCCCCGGCCGCTGCCGGCCGCCGAGGGCTGGGTCGGCCGGGGCGTCGAGTTCTTCGTCCCGAGCTTCGAGCCCTACCGCGACCAGGACGTGGTCATCGTCGGTGGCGGCGACAGCGCCTTCGACTGGGCCGTCCATCTCGAGTCGATCGCGCGCTCGGTGACGCTCGTGCACCGGCGCGACGCCTTCCGCGCCCACCAGCGCACCGTCGACCAGGTCCGGGCCTCGTCGGTCGGCATCGTCACCAGGGCCGAGGTCGCCGCGCTGCGCGATGCCGACGGCGGGACCACGGGTCCGCTCGCCGAGGTCGAGCTGACCGTCGACGGCGAGGCGCGCCGGCTGCCCGCCCAGGCCGTCGTCGCCGCGCTGGGCTTCATCGCCGATCTCGGGCCGCTGCAGCAGTGGGGCTTGGAGACGCAGCGCCGCCACATCGTCGTCGACCCGTCGATGCGGACCACGCTCCCGCGGGTGTTCGCCGCGGGCGACATCACCGAGTACCCCGGCAAGGTCCGGCTGATCGCCGTCGGCTTCGGCGAGGCCGCCACCGCCGTCAACAACGCGGCGGTGGTCATCGACCCGACCGCCCACGTGTTCCCCGGACACTCCTCGGAAGGGAGCTGAGCATGAGCGCCGGCCGCGACCAGGTCAAGCTGACCGAGGAGGAGGTGCAGGGCCTGCTCCGCGAGAACCTCAAGGTGCAGGTGGCGGCCAACGGCCGCGACGGCTTCCCGCATCTCACGACCCTGTTCTACGTCGTGCAGGACGGGAGGATCGCGTTCTGGACCTACGGCCGCAGCCAGAAGATCCTCAATCTCGACCGCGATCCACGCGTCACCGCGCTGGTCGAGGACGGCACCGACTACTTCGAGCTGCGCGGCGTCTCCATCGAGGGCCGTGCCGAGATCGTGCGCGACCACGACCGCATCCTCGAGATCGGCAAGGCCGTGTCCGTGCGGATGTTCGGCGTCGACTCGTTCGAGGCCCTCGGCGAGATCGGGGCCCAGACCGTGGAGAAGCAGGCGACCAAGCGGGTGGGCGTGATCATCCACCCCGAGCGGGTCGCGTCCTGGGATCACCGGAAGATGACGTGAAAGGCAACGTGTCCATGAAGATCAAGGTCGACTTCGACCTGTGCGAGTCCAACGGCCTGTGCGAGGCGATGGCGCCTGAGGTGTTCGAGCTGGACGACGACGACTTCCTCCAGCTGCACACCGAGCACACCACCGACGAGAACATCGACAACGTCAAGCGTGCCGTGGCGGCCTGCCCGCGCGCCGCCATCACCCTCGTGGAGGACGACGCGTGAGCAGCACCAGCAGCACGAGCCTGGACGGCAAGGTCGCCGTCGTCACCGGCGCCGGCGCCGGACTCGGTCGCGCCGAGGCCGTCGCGCTGGCCCGCGCCGGTGCCCGGGTCGTCGTCAACGACCTGCCGGGCGCCGGGGACGAGGCGGCCGAGGAGATCCGCTCCTTCGGGGGAGAGGCGGTCGTCGTACCCGGGGACGTCAGCGAGCGCGCCACGGCCGACGCCATGCTCGCCGCCGCGGTCGAGCGCCTCGGCGGTCTCGACATCGTGGTCAACAACGCCGGCATGACCCGTGACCGGATGCTGTTCAACCTCGGTGACGACGAGTGGGACGCGGTCATCGCCGTCCACCTGCGCGGCCACTTCCTGCTCTCGCGCAATGCCGCCGCCTACTGGCGGGGCAAGGCCAAGGAGAGCGCGTCGGGCACGGTCTACGGCAGCATCGTCAACACCGCCTCCGAGGCCTTCCTCGGCGGCTCGCCCGGTCAGGCCAACTACGCAGCCGCGAAGGCCGGCATCGCGGCGCTGACCCTGTCCACCGCCCGCGGACTGGCGCGGATCGGCGTGCGCGCCAACGCGATCTGCCCGCGCGCCCGCACCGCGATGACCGCCGAGGTGTTCGGCGAGGACCAGTCCGGCAAGGCCGTCGACCCGTACTCGCCCGAGCACGTCGCGCCCGTGGTCGCCTACCTCGCCTCGCCGGCCGCCGAGCGGATCACCGGCCAGGTGCTCGTCGTGTACGGCGGGATGGTCGCCCTCGTCGCCGCCCCGGTGGTGGAGCAGCGCTTCGACGCCGCTGGCGACGTCTGGTCGGCCGACGACCTCGACAAACAGCTCGGCGGCTTCTTCGCCGACCGGGACCCGAACGTCGGCTTCGCGGCCGACTCGATCATGAAGCTGACGGTGTAGCCATGACCGACTCGAACGGACGGCTGGACGGCAAAGTCGCGATCGTCACCGGTGGCGCGATGGGTCAGGGCGCCGCGATCGCGCGGGCCTACGTCGCGGAGGGAGCCCGGGTCGTCATCGCCGACGTCGCCAAGGAGCAGGGCCAGGCGCTGGCCGACGAGTTGGGCGGCGCCGCCCACTTCGCGCACCACGACGTCAGCGACGCCGCCTCCTGGGCGAGCGTCGTGGACGACGCGAACGCCCGCTTCGGCGCGGTCGACGTGCTCGCCAACAACGCCGGGATCCTGCGCTTCGGTGACATCGAGCGGATGCCGGCCGACGAGGTCGAGCTGCTGTGGCGGGTCAACCAGCTCGGCTGCTTCCTGGGCATGCAGGCGGTCACCCGGACCATGCGCCGAGGAGGCGGCGGCTCGATCATCAACGCCTCGTCGGTCGAGGGCCTGGCCGGCATGCCGTCGTGCACCGCGTACGCCGCCACCAAGTGGGCGATCCGCGGCATGACCAAGTGCGCCGCGATGGAGCTCGGGCCCAAGGGGATCCGGGTCAACTCGGTGCACCCCGGGATGATCGACACCCCGATGACCCGGGTCCACGGCGGCGACGCCGCGATGGAGTACGGCGCCAGCAAGGTGCCGCTGCGCCGGGTCGGCACCCCCGAGGACATCGCGCCGGTCTACGTCTTCCTCGCCAGCGACGAGTCGTCGTACCTCAACGGCGCCGAGATCGCGGTCGACGGCGGCGTCACCTCGACCCACGCCTTCGGGGCCTGAGGGTCCCGGGATCAGTCGCGGAGGATGAGGTGAACGGCCGTCTCCATGTGCGCCGCGGTCTCCGCGGCCGTCGAGCGGCCGGTCACCCACGCCACCAGCGCGGAGAGCCACACGTCGCCGATGACGCGTGCGATGGCGACGTCCTCGTCGGTGAGCGCGCCCTCGTCGGGGACCCCGCCGTGCATCGCGTGGGTGACGATCGAGGTCATCGCCATGCCGACGACGTGGATCTCGTTGGTGACACTGCTGTCGGCGAACATGAAGGCCCGGGTGAGCGCCTCGGTGAGCTTGGGGTCGCCCTGCATGCCGCGGGCCATCCGCTTGAGGACGTAGAGCACCCGCTCGGCCTGCGTGTCGCCGGGGATGTCACGCTCGCCGAGACGCGCCGACGCCTCGTCGAACTGGCGGCCGAGGGCGGAGACCAGCAGGTGGATCTTCGAGGGGAAGTACCGGTAGAGCGTGCCGAGGGCGACGTCGGCCCGCTCGGCGACCGCCCGCATCTGGACGGCGTCGAAGCCGCCGGACTTGGCCAGGTCGTAGGTCGCGTCGAGGATTCGCTTGCGGCGCTCCCGCTGTGCGGCCGATCCGAGATCGTCGGACGTGGACGGGTTCGCGATGGTCACGAGAGGTCCCCCTGCGGTGCGGTGAAGAGTCGGGTCGATATGGACCCAGTGGATAGGCTACCGGCAAGTAGCGCATAATTTGGAACACGTTCCACTACGTTTTCGTTTCGGACTGCTCCCCGGGAGCAAGGCCTTGGGGAGAGGTACCTGTGCGGATCGCGATGCTGTCCTACCGCAGCAAGACCCACGTCGGCGGGCAGGGGATCTATATCCGGCGACTGACCCGCGAGCTCGCGGCGCTGGGTCACACGGTCGAGGTCTTCTCGGGCCAGCCCTACCCCGAGCTCGACGAGGGCGTCACCCTCACCAAGGTGCCGAGCCTGGACCTCTACCGGCCGGGCGACGAGTTCCGCAACCCGCGCCCGCGCGAGTTCCGCGACCTGGTCGACGTCGAGGAGTGGCTGCGGATGCGCAGCGGCGCCTTCCCCGAGCCGCTCACCTTCAGCAAGCGCGTCGTGAAGCTCCTCGAGGAGCGCCGCGACGACTTCGACATCGTCTTCGACAACCAGACGCTGGCGACCCCGCTGCTGGGTGTGGAGGACCGCGCGGGGGTCGGGCTGCCGCTCGCGGCCACCATCCACCACCCGATCACGATGGACCGCCGCATCGAGCTTGCGGCCGCGCCGTGGGCCAGGCGCAAGCCGCGTTCGCGGGTGCGCTTCGAGTTCCCGAAGGTCGGCGTGTGGCGCTGGTACTCCTTCCTCGACCAGCAGAAGCGCACCGCGCCGCGGCTGCGCCGGGTGATCGTGCCCTCGGAGTCCTCCCAGCGCGACGTCGTGCGCGAGTTCGGCGTCGACCCGGCGCGGATCGAGACGATCCTGCTCGGCGTCGACGACCGCTTCGTCCCGCCGAGCCGCCCGCGGGTGCCCGGTCGCATCCTGGCCATGGCCAGCGCCGACGCCCCGCTCAAGGGGATCTCGGTGCTGCTGGAGGCCTTCGCCAAGCTCGTCGTCGAGCGCGACCTGGAGCTGGTGCTCGTCACCAAGCCCAAGGAGGGCGGGGTGACGGAGAAGCTCATCGACAAGCTGGGCATCGCCGAGCGGGTCGCCTTCGCCAACGGCCTCACCGACGACGAGCTCGTCGCCCTGATGGGCTCGGCCGAGCTGGCCTGCGTCCCCTCGCTCTACGAGGGCTTCTCGCTGCCGACCGCCGAGCTGATGGCCTGCGAGACCCCGCTCGTCGTGTCCCGCGCCGGCGCGATCCCCGAGGTCGTCGGCCCGGACGGGCTGTGCGCGGACGTCGTCGAGCCCGGCGACGTGGGAGCGCTGACCACCGCCCTGGCCGGCCTGCTCGACGACCCCGAGCGACGCGCCGAGATGGGGGCCGCCGGGCGGCGCCGGGTCAAGGAGCTGTTCAGCTGGAGCGCCGTCGCGGTGAGCACCGCGGCCGTGCTGGAAGACGTGATCGCCGAGTACCACGCGGAGAGCAAGGCCGAGGAGAACTGAGATGCTGACTGTTGACTTCGACCGGCTGGGCCTGCAGCCCGGCGACCGCGTCCTCGACATGGGCGCGGGTGCCGGGCGGCACAGCTTCGAGATGTACCGCCGCGGCGCCGACGTGGTCGCCTTCGACCTCGACGCCGAGGAGCTGGAGGGTGTGCGCGACCTGTTCGTCGCGATGAAGGAGGCCGGCGAGGTCCCCGCGGGCGCGGAGGCCGACGTCAAGCAGGGCGACGCGCTCGCGCTGCCGTTCGCCGACGGCGAGTTCGACCGCATCGTGTGCTCGGAGGTGCTCGAGCACATCCATGACGACGTGGCGGCGATCCGCGAGCTGATCCGGGTGCTGCGACCGGGCGGCGCGCTCGCCGTGACGGTGCCGCGCTGGCTGCCCGAGGTGATCAACTGGCGGCTGTCGGCCGACTACCACAACGCCGAGGGCGGTCACATCCGCATCTACACCGACCACGAGCTGATCGACAAGGTCACCAAGGGCGGTCGGTTCAACGACGGCACTCCCGGCGACGCGATGCTGTTCGAGGGCAAGACCCACACCCACGGCCTGCACACGCCGTACTGGTGGATCAAGTGCGCGGTCGGCGTCGAGAACGACGACCACCCGCTCGCGAAGGCCTACCACAAGCTGCTGGTCTGGGAGATCATGAAGCAGCCCACGGCCCTGCGCTGGGCCGGCCGGGTGCTCGACCCGATGATCGGCAAGAGCATGGTCCTCTACTTCCGCAAGCCGGAGGTGGCATGAGCCGGGGCACGACGCCCGAGGTGGCGCTGAGCCGCCTGCCGTACGTCGACGGGGTGCTGTCGGCCCAGCAGGTGGCCGACACGGCGGCGGCGATCGCGGCCATGCAGGAGCCGTGGGGCGCCGTGCCGTGGACGACCGGCGAGCACGTGGACATCTGGAACCACGTCGAGGCGGCCATGGCCATGCTGGTCGGCGGGCAGGTCGAGGCCGCCGAGCGCGCCTACGCCTGGATCCCGACGATGCAGCGCGCCGACGGGTCGTGGCCGATGAAGATCGTCGGCGGCGCCGCGGAGGACGAGCGCGGCGAGGTCAACATGTCGGCGTACTTCGCCGTGGGACTCTGGCACCACTGGCTGGTGCGCCGCGACATCCGGTTCGTCGAGCGCTACTGGCCGTCCGTGCGGGCCGGCCTCGACTTCGTCGTCTCGCTGCAGGAGCCGTTCGGCGGCATCCGCTGGACCCCGGTCGACGACTTCTGCCTGCTGACGGGCAACTCGAGCATCTACCACTCGCTGCGCGCCGGTGTCGCGCTCGCCGACCTGATGGACGATCCGCAGCCCGAGTGGGAGCTCGCCGGCGGCCGGCTGGGCCACGCCGTGCGTACCCATCCGGACCGGTTCGCGGACAAGTCCACCTACTCGATGGACTGGTACTACCCGGTCCTCGGCGGCCCGGTGCGCGGCGACGCCGCGCGCGAGCTGCTCGCGCGCCGGTGGGACGAGTTCGTCGTTCCCGGCCTCGGCATCCACTGCGTCGACACCAACCCCTGGGTGACGGGAGCCGAGACCTGCGAGCTGGCGATGGCCCTCGACGCCCTCGGTGACCCGGAGTCGAGCCGCCGGGCGCTGGAACTCGTCGCTGACATGCAGCACCTGCGCGAGTCCGACGGGCGCTACTGGACCGGCTGGGTCTACGCCGATGCCGACCGGCCCGCGCCGGAGGGCGAGCCGCGCGACGTCTACTGGCCGCACGAGCACACCACCTACACCGCCGCCGCCGTCATCCTCGCCGTCGACGCCCTGGGGGAGACCTACGGGCACGCCACGCCGGGCTCCGGGATCATGCGCGGCACGTCCCTCGCCCCGCACTTCGACGAGATCGCGCTCGAGTGCGCGTGCCCGTCAGCCGAGCGGGTCTCCGGCCGCGCCTGAGACCCGCTGGAGGACCCGCAGCGATCCGACGACGTCGACCTCGGCGAAGGCGCCGCTGGCCAGGGCCGGCAGGTAGATCTGCTCGTACGGCGGTCGTCCGCCGTCCGCGGGGTCGGGGAAGACGTCGTGGATGGCGAGAAGGCCATCGGCCTGCACCCAGTGCGCCCACCCCCGGAAGTCGTCGCGAGCCGGCTCCTCGCCGTGCCCGCCGTCGATGAAGAGCAGTGACAACGGCGTGCGCCAGTGGGCGGCCACGGTGGTGGACCGGCCGACGATCGCGACGACGTGGTCCTCGAGGCCGGCCCGGGCGATGTTCTTGCGGAACTGGCCCAAGGTGTCCATCAGCCCGAACTCGGGGTCGACGACGCTGGCGTCGTGGTGCTCCCAGCCGGCCTGGTTCTCCTCGGAGCCGCGATGGTGGTCGACGGTGAAGACGACCGCCGCGGTGCCCGACGCGCGGGTGACCTGCCGCGCGGCGGCGCCGAGGTAGATCCCGGACTTGCCGCAGTAGGTGCCGACCTCCAGTGCGGGGCCGTGCGGGAGCCGCTCCAGCGCGATCCGGTGGAGCAGGGCGCCCTCGTCCTCGGGCATGAAGCCCTTGGCGCGCCGGGCGTGGTCCAGCAGGTCGGACGGCATGGTGTCGGGCATCCGGACACTCTAGTAGAGTTAGAACACGTTCTAGTTGGTGGTCGAGGCGCTGCCGCGGGACGAGTCAGCGTTTCGAGACCAGGGGGCATCCATGTCGATCGGCATCACCGACGAGCAGGTCGAGCTCGCCGACAGCCTGCGCAAGTGGGCTGCGAGCCTGTCTCCGGTGGCGGCGGTGCGGGCGGCGGAGGCCGACGCGCGCGCCGACTTCGCGGCGATCTGGTCGGCGGCCGAGGAGATGGGCGTCGCGGCCATCGCCGTCGCGGAGACCGCCGGCGGTGGCGGCGGCACGGTGCTCGACCAGGCGGTCGCGCTGGAGGCGTGCGCCCACGAGCTGGTCCCCGGCGGACTCCTCGGCGCCGCGATCGGCGCCCTGCTGACGGCCCGCCCGGGCCGGTTCGGCGTCCAGGTGCACCCCGACGGCGTCGTCTGGGACGGCGGTGCCGCCGACGAGCAGCTGCTGCTCGGTGCCGGCGGGGGAGCCGTCACCCCCGAGCCGGGCATCGACCTGAGCGCTCGGCACGGCCGGGTCGTGGACGGTCCGGCGGAAGCCGAGGCGGACGTCCGTCGCCGGCTGCTCGCCGTCACGCTGGCCGCCGCCGAGGCGGCCGGCGTGGCCCGCTGGTGTCTGGAGACGGCCGTCGACTATGCCAAGGTCCGCGAGCAGTTCGGTCAGCGGATCGGCGCCTTCCAGGCCGTCAAGCACCTGTGCGCCCAGATGCTCGAGACGGCCGAGGCGGTCACCGCCGCCGCCTGGGACGCGGCCGCCGCCGCGGACGCGGGTGACGAGGTGCAGTGGTCCTTCGCCGTCGACGTCGCCCACGTCACCTGCTTCGACGGCGCCGTCGAGGTCGCCAAGGCCTGCATCCAGGTCCTCGGCGGCATCGGGTTCACCTTCGAGCACGACGCGCACCTCTACCTGCGCCGTGCCCTCACCCTGCGTGCCCTCGCGGGATCGGCCGACGACGCGGCCGAGCGGGTGACCGCCGCCGCGGTGGCCGGCGTGCGCCGTCGCGTCGACGTCGACCTCGGTGGCCGGGACGCGGCGATCCGCCCGGAGGTCCGCGCCGTCGCCGAGCGGATCGGGGCGCTGCCGGAGGAGGAGCGGCGGGCGGCCCTGGTCGACGCCGGCTACCTGTCGCCGCACTGGCCGGCGCCCTACGGCCGGGGTGCGGACCCGGCGCTGCAGATCGTGATCGACCAGGAGCTGGCCCGCGCCGGTGTCGCACGCCCGGACCTGGTGATCGCGGGCTGGGCGGTCCCGACGATCCTCGCCCACGGGACCGACGCCCAGCGCGAGCGCTACGTCCGGCCGTCCCTCCTCGGCGAGCTCACCTGGTGCCAGCTGTTCTCCGAGCCCGGCTCCGGCTCCGACCTCGCCTCCCTGCGCACCCGCGCGGTCCGGGTCGAGGGCGGCTGGTCGCTGACCGGCCAGAAGGTGTGGACCTCCGTGGCCGAGCGTGCCGACTGGGGCATCTGTCTGGCCCGCACAGACGCGGACGTCCCCCAGCACAAGGGGATCACCTACTTCCTCGTCGACATGCGCTCGGCCGGCATCGAGGTGCGGCCGCTGCGCGAGATCACCGGCGAGGCACTGTTCAACGAGGTGTTCCTCGACGACGTCTTCGTGCCGGACGAGTGCGTGGTCGCGGAGCCCGGCGACGGCTGGCGGCTGGCGCGCACGACGCTCGCCAACGAGCGCGTCGCGATGGCGAGTGCTCGGCTGACCAAGAGCGTCGAGCGCGCTGTCGAGCTCGCCGGCACCCGCGACCTCGGGCCGGTCGACCGGGTGGCCGTCGGCCAGCAGGTCGCCCTCGCCACGGTCTGCGCGCTGCTCGGCATCCGCACCACCCTGCGCGCCCTCGGCGGCCACGGGCCGGGCGCCGAGTCGAGCGTCGCCAAGCTGCTGGGCGTCCGCAGCCGCCAGGACTCCTCCGAGCTCGTGGTCCGGCTCCAGGGCGACGACCTCGCCCTGCTCGGCGGCCTCGGCAAGGAGGCCGGCGACCCGCTGGCCGCCGACGTCTGGGAGCAGCTCAACACCCGCTGCCTGTCCATCGCCGGCGGCACCACGCAGATCCTGCGCAACGTCGCCGGCGAGCGGATCCTCGGCCTGCCGCGCTAGCCGTCGCCGGCCTCAGGTCGCGGCGGCGGGCTCGCGCTCGCGCCGCCACCCGTTCCAGTGCCAGTGCAGGAACCGGTCGGTCGCCCGGACGAGATGCTGGGAACGGATCGACGGGAAGATGTCGAAGGCGTGCTGCGCCCCCGGCAGCTCGGCGTAGGTCACCGTGCGCCGCGACGTCGCCCGCAGCGCCGCAACGAAGGCCCGCGCCTGCCCGGGGTCGACGAGCGTGTCCCGGGAGCCGTGCACGACGAAGAAGTCGGGCGCCTCGGGAGTGACGCGCAGCAGGGGGCTCGCCTGCTCGAAGACGGCCCGCTCCGAGCGGGGTGAGCGCTTGAAGACGATCGGGGCGAGGAACCTGTCCCGCATCAGCTCGGCGGTGCGCAGCCCGCTCGCGCCGGCGAGGTCGTAGACGCCGTAGTAGGGGACGGCGGCCTGGACGCTGGTGTCCGCCGACTCGAAGCCGGGCTGGAACTCCGGCGCGTTCGGCGTGACGGCGGCGAGCGCGGTCAGGTGGCCGCCCGCGGAGCCGCCGGTGATCGCGATGTAGCCGGGGTCGCCGCCGTACTCCGCGATGTGCTCCTTGATCCAGGCGATGGCGGCCTTCACGTCGACGATCTGGGCCGGCCACGGGTCGCGCGGTGCGAGCCGGTAGTTGATCGCGACGCACACCCAGCCCTTCGCCGCCAGGTGCTGCATCAGGGGCAGGCCCTGCTGGTCCTTGTTGCCGATCGTCCAGCCGCCGCCGTGCACCTGGAGCAGCACGGGCGCACCGGAGGCCGGCGTGACCTCGGAGGTGTAGACGTCCAGCAGCCCGCGGCGTCCGTACGGTGCGAAGGGGATGTCGCGGTGCACCTCGACGCCCGCCCTGCGCGCCGCGGCCCGGAAGGCGAAGGGGTTCGCGAGCCGCCGCCAGGGGGTGGCCAGCTCGGCCGGCGTGGGCTTCGCGTCGAGCTGCTCGACGTAGTCGACGCCCAGGCCGGCGACCAGCGCCTCCTCGGCGTCGGTGACGGCCTGACGGCTCTGCCGGATGAGGTGGATGAGCCCGGCTCCGGTCATGCCGGCGAGCGCGAGGCCCCGCCAGTCGCGCCGCGACCGGGTCGCGTGGGCCGCGGCGTCGGCGGCGGTGAGGCCGAGGAGGTGGGGCGCGAGCTCGCCGGTGAGCCAGCCGGCGAAGAAGGCCGGGATGCCGGCGCGGAAGCCGGGCAGCGGGCGGATGGCGTTGGCGGTCAGCGCCGCGGCGACGAGCTGGCGGCCCACGAATCCCATGACCGGAGCGTATCCGCCTCGTTGTGAGAAACTGGTACTCGTTCTAGTTTTTCATGGGGGTAGGCGGATGGATCGGCTGTCGGGACTGGATGCGAGCTTCCTCTACCTGGAGACGCCCGCCCAGCTGATGCACGTGTGCGCGGTGATGGTGCTCGATCCGGCCACCATGACCACGGCGTACTCCTTCGCCGCGATGCAGCGCGAGATCGAGATCCGGGTGCGCGACGTGCCCGGGTTCACGCGGAAGGTCCGTGGCGTGCCCCTCGGGCTGGACCACCCGGTGTGGGTGCGCGACCGGGACTTCGACATCGAGCGGCACGTGCACCGGTTGGCGCTGCCGACGCCGGGTGGGTACGCCGAGCTCATGGACCTGTGCGCCCACCTGGCCTCCCTGCCGCTGGACCGCTCCCGTCCGCTGTGGGAGATGTGGGTGATCGAGGGCTACCGACCCGACGGCGCGGAGGGCGGTGGGGGCGAGAAGGTCGTCGTGTTCGCGAAGATGCACCACGCGACGGTCGACGGCGTGTCCGGCTCCAACCTGATCTCCCACCTGTGCTCGCTCGAGCCCGACGCGCCGCCCCTGGTGCCCGAGAACGCGCCGCACCCCCGCGACCCGGGGCGCGGTGAGCTGCTGGGCCGGGCCGTGATCGGCACCGCCACCCGGCCCGTGACGCTGGTCAAGGTGCTCAAGCCGTCCGCGCAGCTGGTGACCAGGAGCATCGGTCGAGCCCGGAGGGGCACGGCGATGGCGGCACCGTTCTCCGCTCCGCGGACGTCCTTCAACGGCACCATCACCTCCCACCGGTCGATCGCGGTGACGGATCTCGACCTCGACGAGATCCGGCGGATCAAGAAGGTCACCGCGACCACGGTCAACGATGTCGTCCTCGCGATCTGCGGTGGGGCGCTGCGGGCCTACCTCCACGAGCGCGACGAGCTGCCCGACTCCTCGTTGCTGGCCACGGTCCCCGTCAGCGTCCGCGACACCTCGCGGCGCGCGACCGGCGCCAACAAGGTCTCCGCGCTGTTCACCAAGCTCGGCACCGACCTCGAGGACCCGCTGGAGCGCCTGCGCATGCTCGCCGAGCGCAACCGGCATGCCAAGGAGCACCACAACGCGATCAGCGCCGACGCGCTCCAGGACTGGGCGGAGTTCGCCGCGCCCCGGACCTTCGGCCTCGCCGTGCGCACGTACGCCAACCTGCGCCTGGCCGAGCGGCATCCGGTCGTGCACAACCTGGTGATCTCCAACGTGCCCGGACCGCCGATCCCGCTCTACTTCATGGGGGCGCGGATCGACGCGCTGTGCCCCCTCGGCCCGGTCTTCCACGGTGCCGGGCTCAACGTCACGGTGATGTCGAACGCCGGCCAGATGCACGTCGGCGCGATCGCCTGCCGCGAGTCGATGCCCGACACCGACGCGCTGGTGCGCCACTTCCCGGCCGAGCTGGCGCGGCTCACCGCGGCGGTGGACGCCTCGGGAAGTCCCGCCGCCGCGCGTTGACGGTCGCGGCCGCCTCCACGAAGCGCGGCACGAACCTCTCGGCGCCGAGCACGCATCCGGCGTGTCCGTCGTCGACCTCGTGCACGGTCGCTCCGGGGATCGCCCGGGCGAGCGCGAGCTGACGGGCCGTCGGGATCACCCGGTCGCGCATCATCGCGACGACCGCGGTCGGCACGTCGATGCGCCCGAGCCAGGGGCGCGAGTGATGCTGTCCCAGCGCGGCCAGCGCCTGCCCGACCGCCCAGGGACTGGTCGAGCGGAACTCCCGCAGTGCCCACGCGTGCAGGTCCGACGGCTCGAGGTCGACACCGCGGGCGGCCGCCCGGGCGGCCCGCAACGCGGTCCGGGACCGCGACACGCCACGCAGGGCGAGCATCGTGCTGCCCATCCCGAGGAAGAACCCGCGTTCGGCGGGGGTGAGCTGGAAGCG
This sequence comes from Nocardioides segetis, assembly GCF_051390595.1. NCBI lineage: Bacteria > Bacillati > Actinomycetota > Actinomycetes > Propionibacteriales > Nocardioidaceae > Nocardioides > Nocardioides segetis. The sequence goes on from NZ_JBNINR010000010.1 coordinate 110,687, forward strand.
GTCGGTCGTGGCGGCGAGCACCAGGCCCTGGACCCGCTCGGGATGCTGGCGCCAGACCCGCTGGGCGACGATCGACCCCATCGAGTAGCCGCCGACGATCACGTCCGGCAGGCGCAGGAGGTCGATCAGCGCCGCCACGTCGTCGGCGCAGTCGGCGAGACGGAAGGCCTCGCTCTGGATGCCCCGGCCGTGCCAGCGCTGGTCGAGCGTGACCACGCGGAACCGCTCCGAGAGCGGTCCGATCGCGGGGAACCAGGTCAGCAGGCCGGTGGTGCCGAGCGCATGGAGCAGCACGATCGTGGGCGCCTCGGGGTGCGGTCCCGCCGTGTCGGTGATGTAGGTGGCGCCGCCCCGCCCCGGCAGCTCCACCATCCGTCCCGCAGGGATCGGGGTGGACGGCAGCCGGACGCGGTGGCGCGCCACGTCGAGCAGTGAGACGGCCCCCATGCGGGCAACACTAGAACACGTTACAGTTTCGCTGTGGATGCAGAGGCGATCAACGCAGTCCGCGCCGTCGTCGGCGAGGTCCTGGAGCGCGAGTCCGACGCCCGCGAGTGGTCCGCCTGGGCCGCCGCCGGGCTGACCTCCCTCCCCGTGCCGGAGGAGCAGGGCGGCGAGGGGCTGGGGCTCGACGCGGTGGCGGTGCTGCTGCGCGAGGCCGGCCGGCGGGCCGTGCGGGTCCCGGTCTGGGAGACGCTGTGCTGCGGCGCGCTCACCCTGGCCGGCCACGGCACCGATGCCCAGCGCAAGGAGCTGCTGCCGGCCATCGCCGCGGGCGAGCTGCTCGTCACGCCCGCCCTGCGCGGCGAGGCGACGTACGCCGACGGCGCGGTCAGCGGGCGCAAGCTCGCGGTGACCTTCGCCGAGCGCGCCGAGCGCCTCCTCGTGGTCGCGCGGGACGGCGACCGCGAGGTCGTCGTCCTCGTCGACCCCGCCGGTCCCGGAGTCACCCTGGCGCCGGCGAGCACGTCCGGCGCGGTGCCGCAGCACACCGTCGTCCTCGACGGCGCGCCGGCCGAGCCGCTCGCCGACGGCGCGGCGGGCCGCCTGCGCGAGCTGGCTCGTGCCGGTCTCGCGGTCACCGCCGCCGGAGTCCTCGCCGGTGCCCGTGACCTGACCGCCGACTACGTCAAGGGACGCCGGCAGTTCGGCCGCGCGCTGGCCGAGTTCCAGGCCGTCTCGCTGCAGATGGCCGACGTCTACGTCACCTCGCGCACCCTCGACCTCGCTGCCGACAACGCGGTGTGGCGCGTCGCCGAGGGCCTGCCGGCCGCCGACGACCTCGCGGTCGCCGGCTACTGGGCGAGCCAGGTGGCGCCGTACGCCTTCCGCACCTGCCACCACCTCCACGGCGGCATGGGCGTCGACATCACCTACCCGCTCGTCGCGCTGACCACCTGGGGCACCGACCTCGCTCACGCCCTCGACACCACGGCGGCGCAGGTCCCGGTCGAGAGTGCCGGCGCCAAGAACCTGGAGCTCACCGACGACCAGCGGGCTCTCAAGGAGCGGCTGCGCGCCTACTTCGGCGGGGTCGCGGCCGAGTTCGACGGCATCCACGACCCGGATCCGGTCGAGGGGGCGTGGAACCGACACGGGCCGACGTACGAGCGGATGATCCGCCGCCTCGGCGACGACGGCTGGATGGGCGTCGGCTGGCCGAAGGAGTACGGCGGTCACGGGCTCGGTGAGGTCGAGCAGACGATCTTCGCCAACGAGGCGCAGTACGCCGACGTGCACCTGCCGTCGGTCACGCTGCAGACCGTCGGGCCGACGCTGATCAGGTACGGCACCCAGAAGCAGAAGGACCTCTTCCTCGAGCGCATCCTCAAGGGTGACGTGCACTTCGCGATCGGCTACAGCGAGCCCGACGCCGGCACCGACCTCGCCTCGCTGCGCACGACGGCCAGGCGGGACGGCGACCACTACGTCGTCAACGGCCAGAAGATGTGGACCACCGGCGGCCACCAGGCCGACTACCTGTGGCTCGCGGTCCGCACCGATCCGGACGCCCCCAAGCACAAGGGCATCTCGATCCTCATCGTGGACACCAAGGACCCCGGCTACAGCTGGACGCCGATCATCACCGCCGACGGCTCCCACCACGTCAACGCCACGTACTTCAACGAGGTCCGGGTCCCCGTCGACATGCTGGTGGGCGAGGAGAACCAGGGCTGGAAGCTGATCACCACCCAGCTCAACCACGAGCGGGTCATGCTCGGTCCCGCCGGCCGGATCGAGGGCCTGCGCGACCGGGTGGTGCGCTGGGCCGACGCGGCGGGCGTTTTGGACCGTCCCGACGTGCGCGACGTGCTGGGACGCACGACGGCCGTGTTCCGCATCAACGAGCTGCTCAACTGGGAGGTGGCGCGTGCCGCGGCGGCCGGCGAGATCAAGGTGGCCGACGCGTCGTCGTCGAAGGTGTTCGCCTCCGACCAGGTGCAGCACCTGCTCGCCGATCTCATCTCGCTCGTGCACCGCCACGGGGACGCCGGGGAACAGGAGACGAAGACCTTGCTCGACTACCTCGACGCGCAGGCCAAGCGGAACCTCGTGCTCACCTTCGGTGGCGGGGTCCAGGAGGTCCAGCGCGAGCTGATCGCGATGTTCGGCCTCGGCCTGCCGCGGGTGCCGCGATGAGCACCCAGCTGGTGGACCCCGCCGTCCACGAGAAGGTGATGGCCGAGGCCGAGCGGATCAAGGGCTGGGGCGAGGCCGCCGAGCGCGTCGCCCGGGACGAGGTGAACCAGCCCACGATCAACAACTGGCTCGAGGCGATGGGTCTCGACAACCCGCGCTTCCGGGCCGGCGAGGCGCCGCCGTCGATGGCGCAGGTCTGGACCATGTACGGGCTCGGCGGGAAGCCGTCGGAGGACGACCCGTTGCACTCCATGATGCGGGTGCTCACCGACGCCGGCTTCACGGCCGTTCTCGGCACCAACTGCGAGCAGTCCTACGACCGTTACCTGCGGGTGGGGGAGCGGCTGCGCGTCACCACCGCGCTCGACTCGGTGGTCGGCCCGAAGGCGACCGGCATGGGGGTCGGCTACTTCGTGACCTCGCGCAACACCTGGTACGTCGAGCACGAGGACGGCACGAGCGAGAAGGTCGCCACCATGCTGTTCCGGGTGCTCAAGTTCATCCCGAAGGGCGCGTCGTGAGCGGCCCGGTGCGCCCGGTCGTCAACCGGGACAACGCCTACTTCTTCGAGGGTACGGCGAAGCGCGAGCTGCGGATCCAGAAGTGCAACCGGTGCGGCGTGCTGCGCCACCCGCCCGGCCCGGCCTGCCCGGAGTGCGGTGCCTTCGACCGCGGCTACGTCGTGGCCGCCGGCACCGGCACCGTCTTCTCCTATGTCGTCCACCACGCCCCGCAGGTCCCGGGCAAGGAGTTGCCGCTGGTGATCGCGCTGCTCGACCTCGACGAGGGCGTGCGGATGGTGGCCGAGATGACCGGACCCGTCGAGATCGGCGACCGCGCGACCGTCGGCTGGAACGTGGTCGACGACGATCTGACCCTCCCGATCTGGACGAAGGTGGACCGATGAGCGCCGTACTGAACGTGGGGGACAAGCTGCCCGAGTGGACCCTCCCGATCACGCCGACCCTCGTGGTGTCGACGGCGATCGCGACCCGCGACTTCCAAGACGTCCACCACGACCGCGACATCGCCCAGGCGGCCGGTTCGAAGGACATCTTCGTCAACATCCTCACCTCGACGGCGCTGTGCGAGCGCTACGTCACCGACTGGGCGGGGCCGGACGTGCAGATCCGGGGCATCGCGATCCGGCTCGGCGCGCCGGCGTACCCCTACGACACATTCACGTTCACCGGCGAGGTGACCGAGGTCGAGGACGGCGTCGCGACGATCAAGGTGGTCGGCGCGGTGTCGCTCGGCGACCACGTGATCGGGACCGTGAAGGTGGCCGCCGCATGAGCGAGCGCTCCCTGTCCGGCAAGGCCGCCATCGCCGGCATCGGCGCGACAGAGTTCTCCAAGGAGTCCGGCCGCTCCGAGCTCCAGCTCTCCGTCGAGGCGGTCCGCCACGCCCTCGCCGACTGTGGGCTCACGCCCGCCGACGTCGACGGCCTGGTCACCTTCACCATGGACACCTCGTCCGAGATCGCCGTGGCCCGCGAGCTCGGCATCCCCGAGCTGCGCTTCTTCAGCCGGATCAACTACGGCGGCGGCGCGGCCTGTGCCACGGTCCAGCAGGCGGCCATGGCCGTCGCCACGGGCGTCGCGGACGTCGTGGTCGCCTACCGCGGCTTCAACGAGCGGTCGGGCGACCGCTTCGGCCAGGTGTCCAACTGGGCCGCCGCGCAGGTCAACACCAACGGCCTCGACAACGCCTGGACCTATCCGCTCGGCCTGTCCACCCCGGCGGCGACGGTCGCGATGCAGGCGCGGCGCTATATGCACGAGTACGGCGCGACGTCCGCGGACTTCGGCGCCGTCGCCGTCGCCGACCGCCGCCACGCCGCGACCAACCCGGCCGCCTTCTTCTACGGCAAGCCGATCACCCTCGAGGACCACCAGGCCTCCCGGATGATCGCGGATCCGCTGCACCTGCTCGACTGCTGCCAGGAGTCCGACGGCGCCGTCGCGCTCGTCATCGTGTCGGCAGAGCGGGCGCGCGACCTCGCCCAGCCGCCGGCGTACCTCGCCGCGGCCGCCCAGGGCTCGGGCCGCGACCAGTTCGTGATGACGTCCTACTACCGCGACGACATCGGCATCCCCGAGATCGGCGTCGTCGGGCGTGAGCTGTGGAAGCAGTCCGGGCTGACGCCCGCGGACATGCCCATGGCGGTCCTCTACGACCACTTCACGCCGTACGTCCTGATGCAGCTGGAGGAGCTGGGGTTCTGTGGTCGCGGCGAGGCCAAGGACTTCGTCAAGGACGGCGCCATCGAGGTCGGTGGCCGGCTCCCGATCAACACCCACGGCGGCCAGCTCGGCGAGGCCTACATCCACGGGATGAACGGCATCGCCGAGGGCGTGCGCCAGATCCGAGGCACCTCGGTCAACCCGGTCGCCGACGCCCACCACGTGCTGGTGACCGCCGGCACCGGCGTCCCGACGAGCGGGCTGATCCTCTCGGCCTGACCCGCCCGACCGCGAGCACGCCACGATCCCCGCCGGGAGGCGGGTGTGGGGCGGGGTGGCTACTCGTCCGGTGGCGGGGTGGCGCGGAGGGGGTGGGTGCCGCGGTGGTCGACGCGGAACCGGTGGCCGTGCGGACTGGTCCACAGGTAGGTGCCCGGCATGAGGGTGTCGTAGTGCCAGGCGGAGTGCGTTTTCGCGCGATGGTGGCGGCGGCACAGCGGCACGAGGTTGCACGGGCAGGTGGCTCCGCCGTCGGCGTGGGGTCGGGCGTGGTCGAGGTCGCAGGCTCGGGCGGGGCGGGTGCAGTGGGGGAACCGGCAGGTGTGGTCGCGCAGGATCACGCGGGTGCGGTGGCGGTCGGGGATCTCATACGAGCCGACCGGGACATGGTCGCCGAGGTCGATGACCGGGCGGACGATGATGGTGGTGTGCCGGGCGCGGAGCCATTCGCGGATCTGGGCCGAGGTGATCGGGCAGCGGCCTTCCTCCCACCGACCCACCGGGTTCGCGAACGGGTTCCAGCCCGCCAGGTCGTCGGCCGGGCTGTCGCCGGCCAGGGTGGTGTCGGTCAGGGTGGTGTCGGTGACGTGGACGTTGAGCACGACCTTGCGTCCTGGGACCGTGTCGACGACTTCGCCGGTGTCGTGGTCGGGGATGAGCAGGTCGAGGGCGAGGTCGTGGCGGGCGAGCTCGGCAGCAGCCTTGGACCGCCGCACATCCAACGACGAGTCGTCCCCGAGGCGGGCGAGGGTCTCGGCACGGCGGGCGACCGCTTGGTTCAGGTCGTGCCCATCCGCAGCATCCAGCACGCCGTCGAGGTGGACCAGGCCGTGGTCGTCGACCTCACCAATGTCGAAGTGCCGGTGGTCGGCAGCCTCGCGTCGTTCGGCCTCCGCGTGTTCGGGGTCGAACCGCAGCACCGCCTCGGTGACCAACCTCTCGAGCTGGGCCCACCCCACCCCGGAGGCATCCCACAGCTGCCGGTCCACGAACGCCGCCGCCTCGGCGGAGAGGGGTCGGGTGAGGTCGGCGATCCGCTCGGCCCGCCACGGCGCCAACCGCCCCGCCACGACGGCGTCGTAGACGTGGGGTAGCCGCCAGGCGCACTCGATGACCCGCCCGACATACGCCCGCCCACCATCCGGGGTGCGGCCGAGGACCGCGATGAGCTCCATCAACGCGAACTCCGACACCAGGGGTGCACCCGCACCGGCGATCGGGACACCCGTGTCGAGGTAGCCCTCGGTGAGGGTCGCGACCCCCTCGGGACCAGCGATGACGTGGTCGCTCGCCCACTCCACGATCCCGGCCCACTCCTCGACGAGGAGCTGATTGCGGGCCTCGATCCCCGCGCTCAGCCGCGACAGCAGGACTGCTGTCGACGGGGCGCGGGTTCCGAGATCCATGACCGGATCCTCCCACCGGGCTACGACACAACCCGAGCGTCGCAAACCCGCCTGTGCACAAGGAAAACCCCCTCAACCGAGGCGCCGAAAGGGAGGTCTCGACCAGCCAGATGAGCCCGTGACACCTACGGCAGGTCAGCGACCCACGCCGACCTGCCGTACGTGTCACCGGCGTACGCCATGCCCCCGACCGTCGCCAACGACAGCCGACCACCGAACCCAGCCCCCTCCCGACCCTCGTCGTCGCTGCCTTTCGGAACGAAACCACCCACCCGACCGCAGCCCACGAGCAGCCCCCACAGCACGACCAGGAACAAGGAACGACACCAGGCCGACCCGTCCACCGGACGAGCGGGCGCCGGACGAGCCGAGCGGGCGCCTACTCCTCGACCCAGATGTTGTCGTGCTCGCGCATGAACGCGTCGTACTCCTCGGGCGTCCACTGCTCGCCGCGGGCGAGCCGGTCGAGTCCCTCGAAGTAGGGCTCGCGCGGGGCGCCGGGAGCGAAGTGCAGCAGCATCGAGGCCGGGGCGCCCGACTCGTTGCGGAACCCGTGGATGCCGCCGGGCGGGACGTGCAGGAAGTCGCCCGGACGCGCGGTGGTCCAGTCGGTGCCGGTGTGGATCCGGACCTCGCCCTCGAGGATGTAGAAGGACTCCGCGATGCTGCGGTGGAAGTGCGGGCTCGGGCCGCTGACCGCCTCGGAGAACTCCCAGCGGTAGAGCCCGAACAGCCCGCCGGTCGCCTCGCCCCGGGCGAGGTAGTGGACCCGGTTGCCGTTGGGGTAGACGAGGTCGGGGCCGTCGCCGTCGGGCCGGACCCAGGCCGAGACCTCGCCGGCGCCGTCGTACAGGGGAGGGGGATACGACATGCGGCGACGCTACTCAGCACATCCCAGTGACCGGACCCACAGCGCGCGGCGTGTCGCGATGTGCCACCATGGGCGCCAAGAGCTCGCGTGCTCTGGGGTCGGTGAAACTCCGAACCGGCGGTGACAGTCCGCGACCCGATCGCAGCCAGTGATCGGTTGACCAGGTGGAACTCCTGGACCGACGGTCAAAGTCCGGATGGGAAGTGCACGCACGAGTGTTCGACGGACGGCCGCCGCAGGCCGCCGTCGCACGCCAGGCAAGCCCCGGAGTCCGCGTCGAGGACGACGAGAGGCGGTGGCCGATGGCGGAGACCTTCACCCGCGAGTACGACGCGATGCGTCGCGCGCTCGCGCTGGCGGCGACTCCGGGGGTGCCGCTCCACCCGAACCCGCGGGTCGGCTGCGTGCTGCTCGCGCCCGACGGATCGGTCGTCGGCGAGGGCTACCACCACGGCGCGGGCACGCCGCACGCCGAGGTCGAGGCGTTGCAGATGGCCGGCGACCGGGCCCGGGGGGCGACGGCGGTGGTGACGCTGGAGCCGTGCAACCACACCGGGCGGACCGGGCCGTGCGCTCAGGCGCTGATCGCGGCGGGCGTCGCCCGGGTCGTGATCGCCCAGCGCGACCCCAACCCGCAGGCGGCGGGCGGCATGGAGACGTTGCGGGAGGCGGGCGTCGAGGTGGACGCCGGACTGCTCGCCGACGAGGCCGCCGAGGTGAACCGGGCCTGGACCTTCGCCCACGGCGCCGGGCGTCCGTTCGTCACCTGGAAGTTCGCCGCCACGCTCGACGGGCGCAGCGCCGCCAGCGACGGCACCTCGCGCTGGGTCTCGTCCCCGGCCGCCCGGCGCGACACCCACGTGCTGCGCGCGCTGTGCGACACGATGCTCGTCGGCACCAACACCGTCGCGGTCGACGACCCGCAGCTCACGGTCCGCGACGCCGACGACCGAGCCCTGCCCCGGGCGGCCCAGCCGCTGCGCGTGGTGCTGGGGGAGCGGGACCTGCCGACGGATCGCCGGGTCTTCGACGACGCCGCTCCGACCGTGCACCTGCGCACGCACGACCCGGCGGCCGCCCTCCGCGCCCTGTACGCCGACCACGGCCGCCACCACGTCTTCCTGGAGGGCGGGCCGACCGTCGCCGCGGCCTTCCTGCGGGCAGGCGTGGTCGACGAGGTCGTCACCTACGTCGCCCCGATGCTCCTCGGCGCCGGCCGCTCGGCCGTCGGGAAGCTCGGAATCCGCACCATCGCGGACGCGTTGCACCTCGAGCTCGTCGACAGCACCGTCGTCGGCGTGGGCCCCGAGGCGAACGTCCGCATGATCATGAGACCCACCAGGGAAGGAAGCACCATGGGAGGAACGGCCTGATGTTCACCGGCATCGTCGAGGAGCTCGGCACCGTCACGGCCGTCGAGGACCAGGGGGACGCCATCCGGCTCACCATCGCCTCCGACGTGACGCTGTCCGACGCCGGCCTCGGAGACTCGATCGCCGTCAACGGCTGCTGCCTGACCGTCGCGGAGCGCAGCGACACCACCTGGACGGCCGACGTGATGGCCGAGACGCTCGCCAAGACCAGCATCGGCGGCCTCGCCGTCGGCGACCGGGTCAACCTGGAGCGCGCGGTCACCGCCGAGAAGCGACTGGGCGGCCACATCGTGCAGGGCCACGTCGACGCGGTCGGCGAGATCGTCTCGCGCACCCCGAGCGAGCCCGGACCCGACAAGCACTGGGAGGTCGTCGAGATCGCGATGCCCCCCGAGCTCGGCCGCTACCTCGTCGACAAGGGCTCGATCACCGTCGACGGCATCTCGCTCACGGTCGTCGAGGCCGGCCCCACCAGCTTCACCATCAGTCTGATCCCCGAGACCCTCGCCCGTACGACGCTCGGCTTCCGGGCCGCCGGCGACCGGGTGAACCTCGAGGTCGACGTCATCGCCAAGCACGTCGAGAAGCTCCTCGGCGCCTACACCCAGGAGAAGACGGCATGAGCGAGAAGGTCCGGCTGGACCCCGTCGAACGGGCGATCGCCGACATCGCGGCGGGCAGGGCCGTCGTCGTCGTCGACGACGAGGACCGCGAGAACGAGGGCGACATCATCTTCGCCGCCAGCAAGGCCACCCCGGAGCTGATGGCCTTCACGATCCGCTACTCCAGCGGCGTCATCTGCGCGCCGATGCCCGGCGCGATGCTCGACCGCCTGGAGATCCCGCTGATGACGCCCCACAACAAGGACGCCTACCGCACGGCGTACACGATCTCGGTCGACGCGCGTGACGGCGTGAGCACGGGCATCTCCGCCGCGGACCGCGCCCACACCGTCCGGGTCCTGGCCGACTCGGCCACCGAGCCGTGGGAGCTGACCCGGCCGGGCCACGTGTTCCCCCTGCGCTACCGCGAGGGCGGCGTGCTGGTGCGCCGCGGGCACACGGAGGCGGCGGTCGACCTGTGCCGCCTGGCCGGACTGACACCGGCCGGCGTGCTGGTGGAGGTCGTCAACGACGACGGCACCATGAAGCGCGCACCCGAGCTGCGGGCCTTCGCCGACGAGCACGGCCTGGCGATGATCTCGATCGAGGACCTGGTCCGCCACCGCCGGCGGGTCGAGCGCCACGTGGTGCGCGAGGCGGAGACCCGGCTCCCCACCAGTCACGGCGACTTCACCGCGATCGGCTACACGATCACCGTCGACGGCAGCGAGCACGTCGCGCTCGTCTACGGCGACCCGGCCACGCTCGGCGACGACGGCCCGGTCCTGACCCGGGTCCACTCCGAGTGCCTGACCGGTGACGTCTTCGGCTCCAGTCGCTGCGACTGCGGCCCGCAGCTCAACGAGGCGATGGACCGCATCGTCGAGGAGGGACGCGGCGTCGTCGTCTACCTGCGCGGCCACGAGGGCCGGGGGATCGGCCTGGTCGCGAAGCTGCAGGCCTACCAGCTCCAGGACGGCGGCCGCGACACCGTGGACGCCAACCTCGACCTCGGCCTGCCCGCCGACGCCCGCCACTACGGAGCGGCGACCCAGATCCTCAGGGATCTCGGTGTCGCCGAGGTCCGGCTGCTGACCAACAACCCCGACAAGGTCAGCTCCCTCGAGGACTACGGCGTCCGCGTCGCGGAGCGGGTGCCCCTCACCCCCCACCCCAACGGCCACAATCTCGCCTACCTGCTGACCAAGCGGGACCGGATGGGCCACGACATTCCCGACCTCGACATCGACCAGCGGGTCGGCGCCGACGCCGACCTCGAAGGAGTCAACTGACATGGCCGGACACGGCGCCCCCGACATCGCTCCCGTCGACTGCCACGACCTGCGGGTCGCGGTCGTGGCGGCGAGCTGGCACACCGAGGTCATGGACGGCCTGATCGCCGGCGCGCAGCGAGCGTTCGCCGACCACCGGGTCGAGGCGCCCGTCGTGGTCCGCGTGCCCGGCACCTTCGAGCTGCCGGTCACGGCGGCCGTCCTCGCGCCGTCGTACGACGCCGTGGTCGCGCTCGGCGTGGTCATCCGCGGCGGCACGCCGCACTTCGAGTACGTCTGCAACGCCGCGACCGACGGTCTCACCCGGGTGTCGCTCGACCACCACACCCCGATCGGCTTCGGCGTGCTCACCTGCGACACCGAGCAGCAGGCCCTGGACCGCGCGGGCCTCGAGGGCTCGAACGAGGACAAGGGCTACGAGGCCGCCTCGGCCGCCCTGCAGACCGCGGCCACGCTGAAGCGGATCCGCAGCCGCGGCTACACGGGCTGAGACCGGCGCGGGTCGGTCCGCGGCGACGCCGTAGGCTGACCTCCCGTGAAGACGTTCGACGAGCTGTTCGCAGAGCTCAGCGACAAGGCAGCCACGCGACCCGAGGGATCCGGCACCGTCCGGGCCCTCGACGCGGGCGTCCATGCGATCGGCAAGAAGCTGATCGAGGAGGCCGCCGAGTCCTGGATGGCCGCCGAGCACGAGGGCAAGGACGCCACCGCGCTGGAGATCAGCCAGCTGCTCTACCACGCCCAGGTCCTCATGATCGCGAGCGGACTCACGCTCGACGACGTCTACGCACACCTCTGAGGAAACTCACCATGCTCAAGATCGCCGTCCCCAACAAGGGGGCCCTCTCCGAGGCTGCCTCGGGCATGCTGCGCGAGGCCGGCTACGCCCAGCGCTCGGACTCCAAGCAGCTGACCAAGATGGACCCCGACAACGAGGTGGAGTTCTTCTACCTCCGCCCCCGCGACATCGCGCTGTACGTCGGCGAGGGCACGCTCGACGCCGGCATCACCGGTCGCGACCTGCTCCTCGACTCCCACGCCACCGCCACGGAGGCGCTCCAGCTCGGCTTCGGCCGCTCGAAGTTCCGCTTCGCGGCCCGGCCCGGCACCGCCGAGAAGGTCGAGGACCTGGCCGGCAAGCGGATCGCGACGTCGTACGACGGCGTGGTGAAGCGCTACCTCACCGAGCGGGGCATCGACGCGTCCGTGGTCCGCCTCGACGGAGCCGTCGAGACCAGCATCCAGCTCGGTGTGGCCGACGCGATCGCCGACGTGGTCGAGACCGGCAGCACGCTGCGCAACGCCGGCCTGGAGGTCTTCGGCGAGGTCATCCTCGAGTCCGAGGGCGTGATGATCACCCGCGAGGGGGCCGACCCCGGCGCGCTGGAGGTCTTCACCCGGCGGCTGCAGGGCGTCCTCGTGGCGCGCGCCTACGTGATGATGGACTACGACATCCGGGCCGAGAAGGTCGAGCAGGCCATCGCCCTCACGCCCGGCATCGAGAGCCCGACCGTCAGCCCCCTCCACCGCGAGGGCTGGGTCGCGGTCCGCTCCATGGTGCAGCGCGCCACCGCGCAGCGGGTGATGGACGAGCTCTACGCGCTCGGGGCCCGGGCGATCCTCACGACCGACATCCACGCCTGCCGGATCTGACGTGGCGACCAACGACAGCGAGCTGCCCACCATGCCCCGCACCTGGCGGCCCCTGGGGCCGCGGATCGCCGCGGCGGTCTTCGGCGTGGTCCTCGTCGGTGCCTTCGCCTGGCTGTGGATCCAGTTCGACGACGAGACCAGGGCGCGGGTCAACAACCTGGAGAAGGCGACGGTGATCATCATCGTCGGCTGCGGGCTGCTCCTGCTCAACGGCCTCGCCCGATCGCGGGTCGTGGCCCGGGCGGACGGCCTGACCATCGTCAACGGCTACCGCACCCGGCGCCTCGCCTGGGCCGAGGTCGGCACTCTCCGGATGCCGCAGGGCGCTCCGTGGCCGCACCTCCAGCAGGGTGAGGACCAGCGGATCGCCCTGCTCGGCATCCACACCTCCGACGGCGCCCGCGCCGCCACCGCCGTCCGCGAGCTGCGGGCACTCGTCGCCGCGCACCGGCCCTGAGCGCTGGGCCGAGGACGTGCTGCTCGCCGGTGGGTGCGGTCACGGCCGCCAGCCGAGGCGGCCCGGACGGTCAGACCCGGACCGTCAGGTCCGGACGACCAGGTCGGCCCGGGCCCGGGTGTCCTCCCGGGCGTGCAGTGCCTCCTCGTCGGCCAGCCAGGCGTCCCAGTGCGGTCGCATGCCCTCGCCGTCGCGCTCCAGCCAGCGGGCCAGGCGGACGTCGAGCTCCGCCTCCACCCAGACCAGCAGGGTCACCAGGTCCTGGTAGGCCGCGGCGGCGCTGCCCACGCCCTCGAGCACCAGCAGCGGACCCGGATCGACGGTCCGGGTCTCGGCCCAGGCGTCGGCGTACCAGTCCCAGCGGCGCCAGTGCCCGGGTCGGCCGGCGGCGAGCGGTCGCAGCAGTGCCTCGACGGAGTCGCCGAGCGCCGGGAGCCCCCGCCAGCCCTCGAGCATCTCGTCGGTGCCGAGCACGACCGCCTCGGGCGCCAGTGCGGCCAGTCCGCGCGCGAGGGTGGTCTTGCCCGACCCGGCCAGGCCGTCGATGCACACCAGGCGGCCACCGCCCAGCGTCGGTGGCCGCGCGGAGGCGGTGGCCAGGACCTGGGCGGCGAGGTCAGAAGGCGAGGCCGTGGCCACGGTAGGTCGCGACCTCCTCGACGAACCGGTCGCCCTGGAGCAGCAGCACGCGGCGCCCGTGCTCGAAGGGCTCACCGGACTTCGCGTGCCGGAACCACACCAGGTCGCCGATCGCGAGCGCGGCCGCGCTGGCACCGACGAGGGGGGTCTGCACCTCGCCCGCGCCCTCGAGCCCGGTGAGGGCGAGTCCGGCCGGTGCCCACGGCGTCGGCGCCCGGTCGGCCCCGGTCGGACCCGAGGCGATCAGCCCGCCGCCGTGCACCGTCGCCACGGCGGCGGAGGGTCGGCGGGTCACCGGCAGCCCGAAGAACGCCGCCGGAGCGGGGGAGAAGGCCTCGTAGTGGTCGAACAGGGTCGGCGCGAGGAGTCCCGAGCCGGCCGTGACCTCGGTGACCACGGGGTCGGCGGCCGACGACTCGATCGAGCCGGAGCCGCCGGCGTTCCAGAACTCCAGGCCGGTGAAGTCGCCCTGTCCCTTCACGACGTCCAGCGCCTCCGCGATGGCGGTACGGCGCACGTGGAGCTGGGCCACCGAGAGCTGCTTGAGCTTGCGCACGATCGCCGACTTCGCGCGCTGGCGCGGCACCGCGTCGGGGACACCGGCGACCTGGCCCTCGTAGGTCATCACGCCGACCAGCTGGAAGCCCGGCCGCTCGATCACCGCGCGGGCCAGCGCCGTGACCGCGCCGACGTCGTACAGCGGGGAGCGCTTCGGTCCCACGGCCTGACCGCCCCAGCGCAGCCCGGCGTCGACGTCGATCGCGATCCGGACCGGCACCGCGGTCGACGCGCGCAGGCTGTCGACCAGGTCGAGATGGGCGAGGTCGTCGACCATGATCGTCACCCGCGACGCGGCCCGCGGCGACGCGACCAGCGCGGACAGCGCGGCGCGGTCGACGCTCGGGTAGGCGACCACGATGTCGTCGCAGACGTCCTGGTCGGCCAGCCAGAGCGCCTCGGCGAGCGTGTAGGCCAGCACGCCGGCGAACCCGTCGGCGGCCAGGGCCCGCCCGACGAGCGACGGGACCCGGATCGACTTCGACGCGACGCGGATCGGCGTGCCGCCCGCGCGTCGGGCCAGGTCGGCGGCGTTGGCGTCGAAGGCGTCGAGGTCGACGACGAAGACCGGGGTGGACAACGGCTCCGGCCAGGCCGCGACGGCCTCCCGCAGGCGCGCGGCGAGCCGGTTGCGCGCGACGGACGAGTGGTGCTGCACCACGCCATCGTTCCACGGATGGGATGATCGACCCGTGAGCGCATCGCCGAACGAGCGTCCCGACGCACGCCGACTCCAGGGCTCGGAGTACGTCGACGACGACGGCGCGGCGGATGCCGCCCTGGCGCGGGCGTTGCGGGACCACGACGCCGGCGCGGCGTCGTACCCGGAGGTGCTCGCCGCGCTGGGCCCGGCCCGCCTCCTGGTCCCCGTGGTGGCGATCCTCGGCGAGGCCGAGGTCGGCGAGGACGGTCTGGCCCGGGACAAGTCCAGTGACATGGCGGCGGTGCTGCTCACCGGCGCCGACGGCCGCCTGGCGCTGCTCGCCTTCACCGACCTCGCCTCCCTGGCGGCCTGGGACCCGCAGGCGCGGCCGGTGCCCGTCGCCGCCCATCTCGCCGCCGCGACGGCGGTCCAGGAGGGCGCGCACGCGCTCGTCGTCGACGTCGCCGGCCCGCACACCTTCGTCCTGGCCGGTGACGACCTGCAGCGGGTCGCCGCCCGGTGGACGCCGGTGCGGATCGAGGACGGCGGCTGGGGCTGGCTCGGCGCCGCGGATTGGCGCTCCCGGGAACAATCCGGGTAGCATCCTGCGTTGACCGATCCGTCATGCCCGCGCGAGTGGGGATGGCAGATCCACAAGCGGGGACCAGCACCATCGTCTCCCACCCGCAGCGGCCGCCAGGTCGCCGGGTCCGGTCCATGGAGAGCCCCGCCGGGGTCGTCGCGCGACGACACCGGGCCCCGGGGCTCGTGACTGGCTTCCGCTTGGACTAGCGGGAGCCTCTTCTCATTTTGCAGGTTCGAAGACCTCCCGACCGACCGAGTTTGGAGGACATATCAGCACCGAGCTGCGCATCAACGAGCGGATCCGGGTTCCCGAGGTCCGGCTCGTGGGACCCAACGGAGAGACCGTCGGCATCGTCCCCACCGACCAGGCACTCAAGCTCGCGCAGGAGGCCGACCTGGATCTGGTGGAGATCGCGCCGATGGGGAAGCCCCCTGTCTGCAAGCTCATGGACTACGGGAAGTTCAAGTACGAGAACGCCCAGAAGGCCCGTGAGGCGCGACGGAACCAGACCAACGTCATCATCAAGGAGATGAAGCTCCGGCCCAAGATCGACGCGCACGACTACGAGACCAAGAAGGGTCACGTCGTTCGCTTCCTCAAGGCCGGCGACAAGGTCAAGATCACGATCATGTTCCGTGGTCGCGAGCAGCACCGCCCCGAGCTGGGCTATCGCCTGCTCCAGAAGCTGGCCGAGGACGTGCAGGAGCTGGGCTTCGTGGAGTCCAACCCCAAGCAGGACGGCCGCAACATGACCATGGTCATCGGGCCGCACAAGAAGAAGGCCGAGGCCAAGGCCGAGGTGAAGGCGGCCAAGGAGGAGCGTCGCGCCGAGCGCGAGGCGGAGGCGGCAGCCGACGCCGCCGCGCAGGCCGAGCGGGTCGCCCAGAAGCCGGCCGCGCAGAAGAAGGAGCGGGGTCGCTCGGAGAACCTCGATCCCGAGATCGACGCCTGAGACCGACCGAAGATAGGAAGAGACGAGATGCCGAAGAACAAGACGCACTCCGGTGCCAGCAAGCGGTTCAAGGTCACGGGCAGCGGCAAGATCCTGCGCGAGAAGGCCGGCAAGCGCCACAACCTCGAGAAGAAGGCCTCCAAGGTCACCCGCCGCCTGACCGGCACGGTCGAGGTCGCCAAGAACGACGTCCCGCGCGCGAAGAAGATGCTCGGTCTCTGACCGGCCGTCGTCCGCACCTGAGCTAAGCAACAAGGAGTTAGAAGATGGCACGCGTCAAGCGCGCAGTGAACGCGGCGAAGAAGCGTCGTACCACCCTCGAGCGGGCCAGCGGCTACCGCGGCCAGCGTTCGCGGCTGTACCGCAAGGCCAAGGAGCAGGTCACCCACTCCCTGGTCTACAGCTACAACGACCGCAAGAAGAACAAGGGCAACTTCCGCCGCCTGTGGATCCAGCGGATCAACGCGGCCGCCCGCGCCGAGGGCCTGACCTACAACCGGTTCATCCAGGGCCTCAACCTGGCCGGCATCGAGGTCGACCGCAAGATCCTCGCCGACCTCGCGGTCAACGACGCGCCCGCCTTCGCCGCGCTGGTGGCCCAGGCCAAGGCCGCGCTGCCCGAGGACGTCAACGCGCCTCGCGAGTCTGACCAGGTCTCCGCCTGATCCTCGGACCCTGGGCATGACGCCTCTGACCGCGGGCAACACCCGCGTCAAGGAAGCACGCAAGCTGCACCGCCGCTCGGCTCGTTCCGAGCGGCGGTGTTTCCTTGCCGACGGCCCGAAGGCCGTCGAGGGCGCGCTGGGGGTGCCCGGGTGCGTCGTCGAGGTCTTCGCGACCCCCGCCGCCGCAGCCGAGTACGCCGACCTGCTCGGTGCCGTCCCGGTCACCCTCGTCGACGACCGGGCGATGAGCGGCCTGAGCGACAGCGTCAACCCGGCCGGCCTCGTGGCCGTGTGCACCTTCCTCGACGGGCGCATCCCGGCGGGTCCCCGGCTGCTGTCGATCTGCGCCGACGTGCGCGACCCCGGCAACGCCGGCACCGTCGTCCGCACCAGCGACGCCGCCGGCGCCGACGCGGTCGTCCTCGCGGGCGACTCGGTCGACGCCTACAACCCCAAGACGGTCCGGGCCAGCGTGGGCAGCCTGTTCCACCTCCCGGTCGTCCTCGAGCGGGACCCGGCGACCGCCGTCCGCCGGGCCCAGGAGCTGGGCCTCACGGTCCTCGCCGCCGACGGCGGGGGAGAGGTCGACCTGTTCGCCGCCGACGATCTGCTGGCGCGGCCCACCGCCTGGCTCTTCGGCAACGAGGCGTGGGGCCTGCCCGACGACCTCGCGGGGCTCGCCGACCACCGGGTCCGCATCCCCATCCTCGGTGGTGCCGAGTCCCTCAATCTCGCCACCGCCGCGGCGGTCTGTCTCTACGCCAGCGCCCGCGCCATGATGAGGGCGTGAACCACACCCTCGACCTCCTGCCGGACGGCGTCGTCGTCGCTCGCGCCGACGGACGGGTCAGTGCCGTCAACGCGGTCGCGGCGAGGATGCTCGGCCTCGGCCCGGCGGCCGAGCTGGTCGGTCGACCGCTCGACGAGGTGCTCGCGCTCACCGACCACGACGCGCGCACGTGGTACGACGCGAACGCGCCCTACGACGGGCTGTCCACCCGCACCGGCGTGCCGGAGCAGTCCTGGCTGCTGCCCGACGGCACCGAGGTGCTCGTCACCGCGCGCCTGCACCGCGCCGAGCGCAACGGCCCGGTGAGCGCCGTCGCCGTCGACCTGCGCTCCGGACGCGGCCGTGCCCGTCTCGACCGGGACCGCTCCGACCTGGTCGCCACCCTGGCCCACGAGCTGCGCTCACCGCTCACCGGCGTGAAGGGCTTCGTGCAGGCCCTCCTCAACCGCTGGGACAAGCTGACCGACGAGCAGAAGCGGCTCATGCTCACCACGGCGAGCGCCGACGCCGACCGGCTGAGCCGGCTGATCGCCGAGCTGCTCGACGTCGCCCGGATCGACACCGGCCGGCTCCAGCTCCACCGCCGACCGACCGACCTCGCCCGCAAGGCCACGCTGGTCCACGAGTCCATCACCGTCGTCACGTCCACGCCGATCGAGCTGGAGATCGAGCCGGACCTGCCGCCGATCGACGCCGACCCCGACAAGGTGATGCAGGTCCTCACGAACGTCGTCGAGAACGCCGTGCGCCACGGCAGCGGGACCGTCCGGATGCACGTCGGCCGCTGGCGCGACGACGCCGGCCACCTGGCCGTCACCGTCACCGACGAGGGGGCCGGCATCGCCCCCGAGCTGCGGCAGCGGATCTTCACGAAGTTCTGGACCGAGGGCACCGGCGGCGGGTCGGGTCTCGGTCTCTACATCGTCCGCGGCCTCGTCCGCGCCCACGGCGGCAGCGTCGTCGTCGACGATCGCCCGGGCGGCGGCGCGCGGATCGTGACCACCTGGCCGTGCGCCGCCGCCGTGGCACCATGAAGCCATGACCGACGCCGACCAGCCCGTCGACGTGCTGCGCCACTACCTGAGCGGTGCCCGCGAGGCGCTGCTGTGGAAGCTCGAGGGTCTCGGCGAGCGGCAGGTGCGGCTGCCGGGCACGCCCACCGGCACCACGCTGCTCGGCATGGTGCTGCACTGCGCCAACGTGGAGATCGGCTACTTCGGCCCGACCTTCGGGCGCACCTGGGGCGAGCCGGACCATCCCGCGGTGATCGCCATGGACGCCTACGACACCGACCCCCAGGCCGACTGGACGGTCCCCGCCGACCTCCCGGCGGCCGAGCTGATCGCCTTCTACGGGCGCGTCGGTGCGTTCGCCGACGCGGCCCTCGCGGAGCTCCCGCTCGACACCCCGGGCCGCGTGCCGTGGTGGCCCGCCGACCGCGCGGCGACGACCCTGCACGAGATCGCGGTGCACGTCCTGTGCGATCTCCAGCGGCACGCCGGCCAGGCCGACATCCTCCGCGAGCAGCTCGACGGAGCGGCCGGGATGCGCCCGGCGCTGAGCAACGTCCCCGACGGCGTCGACTGGCCGGCGTACGTCGCCCGGCTGACGGCGATCGCCGACACGTTCGCCGACTGAATACCGGTTCGCTGTCCCGGGGTCCGGGTTCCTAGACTGGCGCCGACATGTCTGGCCCGAACACTGACTACGACCCCGTGGAGGTCGCCGCCGTGAGCCCTGCCGAGGTCGAGGCGGCGCGCGACGCAGCGCTGGCCGCCATCGCCGCCGCCACCGACCTCGAGCAGCTCAAGGCGGTGCGCTCCGAGCACGCCGGCGACCGCTCGCCGCTCGCCCTCGCCAACCGCGAGATCGGGGCGCTGCCACCGCAGGCCCGCAAGGAGGCCGGCCAGCGCGTCGGTCAGGCCCGCGGTGCCGTCAACCAGGCGCTCGCCGCCCGCCAGGAGGTGCTCGAGGTCGAGCACGAGGCGCGGATCCTCGTCGAGGAGGCCGTCGACGTGACGCTGCCGACCGACGAGCTCCCGCTCGGCGGGCGGCACCCGCTCACCACCGGCGCCGAGCTGATCGCCGACATCTTCGTCGCGATGGGCTGGGAGGTCGCCGAGGGGCCGGTCATCGAGGCCGAGTGGCTCAACTTCGACGCGCTCAACCTGGGCCCCGACCACCCCGCGCGCACCATGCAGGACACCTTCTGGACCGAGCCAGCCGACCACCACGTCGTGCTGCGCACCCACACCAGCCCGGTCCAGGCGCGCACCATGCTCACCCGCGGCGTCGCCGAGGGCGCGCCCATCTACGTCGTGTGCCCCGGCCGCGTCTTCCGCACCGACGAGTACGACGCCACCCACTCGCCGATGTTCCACCAGGTCGAGGGGCTGGCCATCGACGAGGGCATCTCGATGGCCCACCTCAAGGGCACCTTGGACCACTTCGCCGCCCAGATGTTCGGCGACGGAATCACGACGCGCTTCCGGCCGTCGTACTTCCCCTTCACCGAGCCGTCCGCCGAGGTCGACCTCACCTGCTTCGTCTGCCGCGGGAGCGGGCTCAAGGACGACGGTCCCGACACCTGCCGGACCTGCCGCGGCGAGGGCTGGATCGAGTGGGGCGGCTGCGGCATCGTCAACCCGCGCGTCCTGCAGGCCTGCGGCGTCGACTCCGAGCGGTTCTCGGGCTTCGCCTTCGGCATGGGCATCGACCGGACCCTGATGTTCCGGCATGGCCTCGAGGACCTGCGCACCCTGTTCGAGGGCGACGTGCGCTTCACCACGGCATTCGGAAGCGAGCTCTGACATGAAGGCCCCTGTCTCCTGGATCCGGGAGCTCGTCGACCTGCCCGAGCACGTCACCACCGAGGTGCTGACCGACCGGCTGACCGCGCTCGGTCTCAAGCTCGAGGGCGTCCACGCCGCGGGCGCCGGGATCCGCGGCCCGCTGGTCATCGGCAAGGTGCTCACGATGGAGCCCGAGCCGCAGAAGAACGGCAAGACGATCAACTGGTGCAGCGTTGATGTCGGTGGCGCCAACGGCACGGGTGAGCCGCAGGGCATCGTCTGCGGCGCCCACAACTTCGCGCCCGGCGACCTCGTCGTCGTCATCCTGCCCGGCGGCGCGCTGCCCGGAGGCTTCGAGATCTCCGCGCGCAAGACCTACGGCCACGTCTCGGCGGGCATGATCTGCTCGGTCCGCGAGCTCGGCATCGGCGACGACCACGACGGCATCCTCGTGCTGCCGCCCGACGCCGGACAGCCCGGCGACGACGTCTTCGGGCTGCTCGGGCTCGACGAGGAGGTCATCGAGTTCGAGATCAACCCCGACCGGGCCTACGCGCTGTCGCTGCGCGGCGTCGCCCGCGAGGCGGCCCTGGGCTTCGACCTCCCGTTCACCGACCCCGCCGAGCGCGAGCTCCCCGACGTCGACGGGAAGGCCTGGGAGGTCGTCGTCGACGACCCGGCCGGCTGCCCCGTCTTCGCCGCGCGCCTGGTCAGCGGCTTCGACCCGGCGGCGCCCACGCCGGAGTTCATCAAGCGGCGTGTCGAGCAGGCCGGCATGCGCTCGATCTCCTTGGCCGTCGACGTCACCAACTACGTCATGCTCGAGCTCGGCCAGCCGATCCACGGCTACGACGCCGACAAGGTCGCCGGGGCGCTCGGCGTCCGCCGCGCGCGGCAGGGCGAGCAGCTCACCACCCTCGACGACACCGTGCGCACGCTGTCCACCGAGGACCTCGTCATCACCGACGACTCCGGGCCGATCGGCCTGGCCGGCGTGATGGGCGGCGCGACGACCGAGATGTCCGAGACCACGACCCGGATCCTGATCGAGGCGGCGCACTGGGACGCGGTGTCCATGTTCCGCACCGGCCGGCGTCACCGGCTGACCTCGGAGGCCGGCAAGCGCAACGAGCGCGGCGTCGACCCGCTGCTCCCCGGTGCCGCGGCCGACCGGGTCGTCGAGCTCCTCGTCGAGCACGGCGGCGCGACGGCCGAGCCGGGCTTCACGCTGGTCGGCACCGCTCCCGAACGGCCGGCGATCACCATCGCGACCGACCTGCCCGCGCGGCTCAGCGGCATCGACATCACCGCGATGACCACCGTCGAGTGCCTGCGGGCGATCGGCGCCACCGTCGTCGAGCAGGACGCCGGCACCATCGAGGTGACGCCGCCGACCTGGCGCCCCGACATCAACGACCCCTACGACCTGGTCGAGGAGGTCGTCCGGATCGTCGGCTACGACCAGGTGCCGAGCGTGCTGCCGCGCCGGGCGACCGGTCGCGGCCTGACCCGCACCCAGCGCCTGCGCCGCCGTGTCGGCCGCACCCTCGCCGGCGCCGGCCTGGTCGAGGTGGTCAGCTTCCCGTTCGTCGGCGAGGCGACCTTCGACAAGCTCGGCCTCGCCGCCGACGACCCGCTGCGCGCCACCGTCGGCCTGGCCAACCCGCTCTCCAGCGAGGAGCCCGCCTACACCACCACGCTCCTGCCGGGACTGCTCGAGGCCGCCGGGCGCAATGTCGGCCGAGGCGCCCCGGGCGTCGCCCTGTTCGAGACCGGCACGGTCGCGTTCCCGGCCGACAACGGCCCCGCACCGATCTACGGCGTCCACACGCGTCCCAGCGAGGCGGAGCTCGAGAAGCTGCTCGAGGCGCTGCCCGTCCAGCCGCAGCACCTCGCCGTCGTCCTGGCCGGTGAGCGGCGCCGCGCCGGCTGGTGGGGACCGGGCACCGACGCGGGATGGACCGACGCGCTGGCCGTCGTACGACGCCTGGCGGCCGATCTCGGTGTGCGGGTCGACGTCGCCGCGGCGTCCCGGATGCCGTGGCACCCCGGGCGGTGCGCCCTGCTCAGCGTCGAGGGCGTCCAGCTCGGCCACGCCGGTGAGCTGCATCCCCGTGTGTGCGCCGCCTACGGCCTGCCGGCGCGCAGCGCCGCGGTCGAGGTCGACCTCGACGCGCTGATGGCCGCCGCGACGGAGGTGACGCCCGGGCCGGACTTCTCGACGATGCCGCTCGCCAAGGAGGACGTCGCGCTCGTCGTCGACGCCGAGGTGACCGTCGCCGCCGTCGAGGCGGCGCTGCGCGAGGGCGCCGGCGAGCTGCTGGAGTCGATCCGGCTCTTCGACGTCTACACCGGCGAGCAGATCGAGGAGGGGCAGAAGTCGCTGGCCTTCGCACTGCGCTTCCGCGCACCCGACCGGACCCTCACCGAGGCCGAGACCGGCGCCGCCCGCGACGCCGCCGTCGCCCGCGCCGCCGAGCTGACCGGAGCGGTGCAACGCTGAGCCTGGAGCCGTGGTGAGTCCGCGACTGCGGCTGGCCGACGAGGTCACCTGGGACGGCTCCACCGTCCCGGGTGCGCGGACCCGCGTCCTCCTCGCGGTGCTCGCCGACGCCCGGGGCAAGGTGGTCGGCGAGGACACCCTGATCGAGGAGATCTGGGGCGACGAGCCGCCGGCCAACCCGACCAAGGCACTCCAGGTCGTCGTCTCCCGGGCCCGCTCGGCGACCGCGTCCGACGTCGTCGAGCGCGCGGGTCACGGCTACCGACTGGCGCTCGACACGGCGGACGTCGACGTCTGGACCCACGACCACGCGGTCGAGGCCGCCCGCCGGGCCGCCGCGGCCGGCGCCTGGACCGAGGCGGCCGCGCTGCTCGACCACCTCGACGGCGAGCCGGCCCTCGCCGGCCGGATCCTGTCCGGACTGGGCCGCCATGACGATGCCCTGCCCCTCCTCGAGGCCGCGGGCGCCGCGCGCGACGACGCCTGCCTGCTGGCGCTGCTGCGTAGTGAGGCGGCGGTGCGCGGGGTGCCGGCCGCGCTCGCCCGCTACGAGGCACATCGTGCGGAGCTCGCGGACCGGCTCGGCGTCGACCCCGCCCCCGAGCTCCAGGCGCTGCACCACGAGCTGCTGCTGCGCGATCGTCCCGTCCGGTCCGGGCTGAGCCACTACGCCAGCAGCCTGGTCGGTCGCGACGACGACCTCGTCCGGCTGCGGGCGCTGGTCCGGACCCACCGGGTGGTGTCGATCGTCGGCCCCGGCGGCCTGGGCAAGACCCGCCTCGCCCAGCTGGTCGCCACCGAGGCCGAGCAGCCGGTCGTCCACGTGGTCGAGCTGGTCGGTGTCGTCGATCCCGCCGACGTCGTGTCCGAGGTCGGGTCGGTGCTGGGTGTCCGCGACTCAGTGCACGGTCGCGCCGCGCTGACGCCGGCGCAGCGGCGCGACGTACGCTCCCGGATCGCCCAGCACCTCGACCGCGCGCCCGCACTGCTGGTGCTCGACAACTGTGAGCACCTGGTCGAGGCGGTCGCCGACCTGGTCGCCTTCCTGGTGGCGGCCACGCCGTCGCTCCGCGTGCTCACCACCACGCGGGCGCCGTTGGCGATCGCGGCCGAGCACGTCTTCGAGCTGAGCCGGCTCGGCGCCGCCGACGCGAGGGATCTGTTCCGGCAGCGGGCGCTCGCCGCGCGACCCGGTGTCGTGCTGCCCGCCACCGCGGTGGCGGAGATCGCCGAGCGCCTCGACGGCCTTCCCCTGGCCATCGAGCTCGCGGCCGTCAAGGTCCGCGCCATGTCCGTCCACGACATCGCGTCCCGGCTCGAGGACCGGTTCGCGCTCCTGCGTGGCGGCGACCGCAGCGCGCCCGACCGCCACCAGACACTGCTCGCCGTGATCGACTGGTCCTGGAACCTGCTGGCCGAGCGCGACCGCCGCGGACTGCGCCGCCTCTCGGTCTTCCACGACGGGTTCACCCTCGAGGGCGCCGAGTCGATCCTGGGACCCGACGCGCTCGCCACCGTCGAGGAGCTCGTCGCGCAGTCGCTGCTCACCCTGGTCGACGCCGGCACCGGCGCACCGCTGCGCTACCGGATGCTGGAGACGGTGCGCGAGTTCGGGCGCAGGCAGCTGATCGCCGTGGGGGAGGAGCCCGACGCCCAGCGCGATCACCGTGACTGGGCGGTGGCGGTCGCCGACCGGCTCGGCGCACGCCTGTTCAGCCGCGCGCAGGTCGCCACGGTCGACGCGATCGCGACCGAGGAGAACAACCTCGCCGACGCCCTCCGCCGGGCGCTGGCGTCGGCCGACGCGGATGCCGTCGTCTCCCTGCTCGCCGCGCTCGGTGGCTTCTGGAGCATCCGCGGCGAGCACGCGCGGGTGATCATGCTGTGCGAGGCGGTCGCCGCCGTGCTCACCGAGGTGCGCGCCGCGCCGGAGCGGGCCGACCAGGCCCGGGCGGTGCTGTGCCTGACCCTGGCGAACTCCTGGATCGCCCAGCTCGACGTGCTCGAGGACCTGCTCGGCGAGCTGGCCCGCCTCGGCCCGGGGACGACGAGCCCCCGGGTCGCGGCCATGACCACGGTGGTCCTGGGGGCGGGCGGCCCGTCCGCCAGTCCGCTGCTGTCGCCCTCCGACCACCTCGTCGACGACCCGGACCCCCTGGTCCGCGGCGTCGCGCTGCAGTGGCGCAGTCACGAGCGGGAGAACATCGGGGACCCCGTCGCCGCGATCGCGGCGGCGGAGGAGGCCCTGGCGATCGCCACCGAGGAGGGCGGGCCGTGGACCCTCGCGGTGCTCCATGCCCAGCTGGCCGGGCTCTACGGCCAGGTCGGTCGGCTCACCGACGCCGAGCCGCACGCGCGGGCCGCCGTGCCGGTCCTGGTGCGGCTGGGCGCCCACGAGGACGCCCTCCAGGCGATGACCGTCTCGGCCGTTGCGTGGCTCGAGCGCGGCGACCCCGATGCGGCCGAACGGGTCCTCGACGACGTCCTCGCGCACACCGACCTCGCGGCGGGCGGCGGGGGCTACAGCGCCAAGGGCACACTGCTGGTCACCCAGGCCGAGATCGCGTTCGCGCGCGGCCAGGTCGACGAGGGCCTCCGGCTCGTCGAGCAGGCGGCCGCCGAGATGGCGGCGGTCCGCTTCCCCGGCATGGGCGCCGACGTCGACATCGCGCCCTGGCGGATCTACGGCAACACGGTGGCGATCCTGGCCTTCGCGCTGCATGATCGTCCCGCCCGCGGGCGCGAGCTCCACGAGTGGCTGGTGGGTGCCGTGCCGCGCGTCATCGACCGCGACCGCGCCTTCGTCGACGTGCCGGTCGTCGGCCTGATGCTCTTCGCGCTCGGCACCTGGGCGCTGCGCTTCGGCACGCTGCCGCCCGCCGAGGCCGTCCGCCTGCTGGCGCTGGCCGAGCGGCTCGCCTACCCGCGTTTCGTGCCGTCGCTCTCCTGGGACCGGGCCGCGGCCCGCTGCGAGGCGGCGGCGCCGGGCGAGCTGGACCTCCTCGCCGCCGAGTACGGCGAGCGCCGCGGGCCCGACCTGCTGGACGAGGCCCGCGACGTCGTCGCGCGCCTGTTCGGATGACCGGCGCGGCCGGGCTCAGACCTTGCGTGCGTAGGACCGCACGGCCAGGGGCGCGAAGACCGCGACGACCGCCGCGCAGCCCAGCAGGGCCCAGCCGACCTCGGCGGTGACCCGGCCCTCGTTGATGAGGTCCCGGCACGCGGTGACCACGTGCGACACCGGGTTGACCTTGACGAACGCCTCGAGCCAGCCGGGCAGCGTCTCCGCCGGGACGAAGGCGTTGGAGAGGAAGGTCAGCGGGAACATGATCATCATGGAGATGCCCTGCACCGCCTGTGCCGAACGGGCGACGGTGCCGAGCCAGGTGAAGATCCAGGCCAGCGACCAGGCGGCCACGATGGTCAGCAGCCAGCCACCGAGGGTGCCCAGCACGCCGCCGCCGGGGCGGTAGCCCATCGCGATCCCGACCAGGATGGTCAGCGTCGCCGCGATCGTGTAGCGGATCACGTCGGCCAGAGCCGGACCGGCCAGCGGCGCGATCCGCGCGATCGGCAGCGACCGGAAGCGGTCGAAGGTGCCTTTGTCCATGTCCTCGCGCAGCTGGGTGCCCATCGCCATGCAGGTGGTGAGCGCCGTCTGGGCCAGGATGCCCGGGATGATCAGGGGGAGATAGTCCTGCACGCTTCCGGAGATCGCGCCGCCGAAGATGTAGGCGAACATGGCGGTGAACAGCAGCGGCTGGATGGTGACGTCGAAGAACTGCTCCGGGTTGCGGCGCATCTTCTTCGTCGCCCGCCAGGCCATCGCCAGGGTCTGGTCGACCGTGTCGCGCAGGGTGGGGCGGGCGGGCAGCTCCGCCGGCGACAGGGGTACGGCGCTCGCGGCGTGCGTGTCGATGAGCGCGGTCATCACGCCACCTCCTCGGTCTCGTCGTGGTGGTCCGGCTCGCTGTGGTGCCCGGTCAGCGCCAGGAACACCTCGTCGAGCGTGGGCTGGCGCACCGTGGCGGTGGTGATCGCCAGGTCGGCCTGGCGCAGCGCGATGAGCACGTCGCCGGCCTGGTCGGCGTTGCCGAGCGGCACGTTCAGCCCACCGGCCTCCGGGGTGAGGACGGGCGGCTCGCCGAGAGCGCGCTCGACGACCGCGGCCGCCGCCGGGGTCTGGGTGCGGTCGGCGAGGCGCAGGTGCAGGGTGGACGAGCCGACCCCGGACTTGAGCTGCTCCGGCGTACCCTCGGCGACCTTGCGGCCGGCGTCGATGACCGCGATCCGGTCGGCGAGCTGGTCGGCCTCGTCGAGGTACTGCGTCGTGAGCAGGATCGTCGATCCCTGCGCGACCAGCTCGCGGATGGTGTCCCACATCTGACCGCGGGTCCGCGGGTCGAGGCCGGTGGTCGGCTCGTCGAGGAAGATGAGAGGCGGGCGGGCGATGAGCGACGCAGCCAGGTCGAGCCGGCGACGCATGCCGCCGGAGAAGTTCTTGATCTGCCGAGTGGCGGCCTCGGTGAGGCCGAACCGCTCCAGCAGGTCGGCGGCGATCCGTCGGGCGGCAGGCGGCCGGTGGCCGAGCAGCCGCGCGAAGAGCACGAGGTTCTCGGTGGCGGTGAGGTTTTCGTCGACCGACGCGTACTGGCCGGTGACGCCCAGCAGCTGCCGGACGCGGTGCGGCTCCGAGGCGACGTCGACCCCGAAGATCGACGCCCGGCCGCCGTCGATGGGCAGCAGCGTGGCGAGCATGGAGAGCGTGGTGGTCTTGCCGGCGCCGTTGGGGCCGAGCACGCCGAAGACCTCGCCGCGAGCGACCTGGAGGTCGACGCCGTCGACGGCGCGCACGTCCGTCGACCCCTTCACGGCGAAGGTCTTGACCAGGCCCGTCGCGTCGACGGCGAGATCGTCGCCCGGCGCGGGGGAGGAGAGGATGTGGTTCATGGGCCTAGGGTGGGAGGCCCGGGTTTCAGTTCGGCTTCACCGGGTCCGGACCCGGTTTCAGGGGCCGGCGATAGCGGTTTCATGCAGGGTCCTGTATGTTTATGCACATGAGCAGGGTCAAGGCCGCCGTCGCAGGCGCCAGCGGGTACGCCGGAGGCGAGGTGCTGCGCCTGCTGCTGGGTCATCCCGGCGTCGAGATCGGTGCCGTCACCGCGGGCAGCAACGCGGGGGAGCGGCTCGGGGCGCTGCAGCCTCACCTCGTCCCGCTCGCCGAGCGGGTGCTCGAGCCCACCACGGTCGAGGTCCTCGCCGGCCACGACGTCGTCTTCCTCGGCCTGCCCCACGGGCAGTCCGGCGCCCTCGCCGAAGCGCTCGCGGCCCACGACCCGGACGTGGTCGTCATCGACTGCGGTGCCGACTTCCGGCTGGAGGACGGCGCGGCGTGGGAGCGGTTCTACGGAAGCGCCCACGCCGGCACCTGGCCCTACGGCCTCCCGGAGCTGCCCGGTCACCGCGACGCGTTGCGCGGGACGAAGCGGGTCGCTGTCCCCGGCTGCTATCCCACGATCTCCTCCCTCACGCTGGCCCCCGCGGTCGCCGCCGGCATCGTCCTCCCCGACGTGGTGGTCGTCGCCGCGTCCGGCACGAGCGGTGCCGGCAAGGCGGCGAAGCCGCACCTGCTCGGCAGCGAGGTGATGGGCAACGTGAGCGCCTACGGTGTCGGCGGGGTCCACCGGCACACGCCGGAGATCACGCAGAACCTCGGCCGGCTCGTGGCCGGCGGCCCGGCAGGCGTCAAGGTCAGCTTCACGCCGCTGCTGGTCCCGATGCCGCGCGGCATCCTCGCCACGTGCTCGGCCCCCCTGGCCGGTCCGCTCAGCGCCGAGGAGGCGCACGCCGTCTACGCCAAGGCCTACGCCGACGAGCCGTTCGTCCACGTCCTGCCCGCGGGCCAGTGGCCGCAGACCCAGGCGGTCCTCGGCTCCAACGCCGTGCACCTGCAGGTGACCGTCGACGAGGCGGCCGGCCGGCTGGTCGCCGTCGGGGCGGTCGACAACCTCGCCAAGGGCACCGCCGGCGCCGCCGTGCAGTGCATGAACCTCGCCCTCGGGCTCGACGAGACCACGGGCCTCACCACGGTGGGACTGGCGCCATGACCGAGCCGACGTACTCCCTGTCCCGCTACCCGGAGACCCTGGCCGTCGTCCGGCTGCCAGCCGGTGCCGAGATCCCCGAGTGGGCCGAGTCCTCCTCGATCTTCTCGATCACCGCCACGGCGACCGAGACCTCGCTGATCTGCGCCGGCCGGAGCGTCCCGAAGAAGGCCCGCCACCACAAGCCGCTGACCGCGTTCTGCGTCGACGGCGTCCTCGACCTCGGCGCGGTCGGCGTCCTGGTCGGCCTGCTGGCGCCGCTCGCCGAGGCCGAGATCCCGGTCTTCACGCTGTCCACCTTCGACACGGACTGGATCCTGGTCCCGACCGGCCTGGCCGACCGGGCCGAGGAGGCGTGGCGACGATCGGGGCAGACCGTCGCCCCCGCCGTCCCCGCCTGACCCCCTCCACCGAAGGAACACCACCGCACATGAGCGTCACCCACCCTGCCGGCTTCGTGGCCGCCGGCACCGCCGTCGGCCTGAAGCCGAGCGGCGCGAAGGACCTCGCCCTCGTCGTCAACCAGGGCCCCACGTTCGACTCCGCGTCCGTCTTCACCAGCAACCGCTGCAAGGCCAACCCGGTGCTGTGGAGCGAGCAGGTCGTCAAGGACGGCGTCGTGCGCGCCGTCGTCCTCAACTCCGGCGGCGCCAACTGCTACACCGGTCCCGAGGGCTTCCAGACCACCCACCAGGTCGCCGAGCGGGTCGCCGAGCTCGTCGGCATCGCCGCCGGCGACGTCGTCGTCTGCTCGACCGGACTGATCGGCCTGGTGAACGACCGCCAGGTCCTGCTCGACGGCGTCGGCACCCTGCACGCGCAGCTCTCCGCCGACGGCGGCGGCGACGCGGCCGAGGCCATCATGACGACCGACACGGTCAGCAAGCAGGTCGTCGTCGCCGGCCCCGACGGGGCGGCCTGGTCCATCGGCGGCATGGCGAAGGGCGCCGGCATGCTCGCGCCGGCGCTCGCGACGATGCTCGTGGTCATCACGACCGACGCCGTCGTACCCGCCGCCGACCTCGACACCGCGCTGCGTGCCGCCACCCGGGTCAGCTTCGACCGGCTCGACTCCGACGGCTGCCAGTCCACCAACGACACCGTCACCGTCATGGCGAGCGGCGCCTCCGGCCTGACCCCGAGCCTCGCCGACTTCACCGCCGCGCTCACCGAGGTCTGCAGCTCGCTCGCGATCCAGCTGCTCGCCGACGCCGAGGGCGCCGACCACGAGATCGCGATCACGACGGTCAACGCGGCCAGCGAGGACGACGCGGTCGAGGTCGGACGCAGCGTCGCCCGGAGCAACCTCTTCAAGGCGGCGGTCTTCGGGAAGGACCCCAACTGGGGCCGCGTCCTCGCCTCCGTCGGCACCACCGCCGCCGTGTTCGACCCGGCCGACCTCGACGTCGCGATGAACGACGTCTGGGTCTGCCGCAACAGCACGCCCGCCGAGGACCCGGCACTGGTCGACCTGTCCGGTCGGAAGGTCACCGTCACGATCGACCTGAAGTCCGGCGACGCGCAGGCGACCGTCTGGACCAACGACCTCACCCACGCCTACGTCCACGAGAACAGCGCCTACAGCTCATGAGCCAGATCCCGACCGAGACCCACGAGCCGGGCAAGCCGGACCGCTTCAAGGCCGAGACCCTCGCCGGCGCGCTGCCGTGGCTGAAGGCCTACCACGGCAAGATCGTCGTCATCAAGTACGGCGGCAACGCGATGACCGACGACACCCTCAAGCGCGCGTTCGCCGAGGACATCGCGTTCCTCCGCTTCGCCGGCTTCCGGCCGGTCGTCGTCCACGGCGGCGGGCCGCAGATCTCCCAGATGCTCGACCGGCTCGGCATCGAGTCCGAGTTCCGCGGCGGCCTGCGGGTCACCACGCCCGAGGCGATGGACGTCGTGCGGATGGTCCTGGTCGGCCAGGTCCAGCGTGAGCTGGTCGGCCTGATCAACGAGCACGGCCCGCTCGCGGTCGGCCTGTCCGGCGAGGACGCCGGTCTCTTCACCGCCGAGCAGACCGGCACCGTCGTCGACGGCGAGGAGGTCGACCTCGGCCTGGTCGGCGAGGTCGCGCAGGTGCGTCCCGAGGCCGTGCTCGACCTCATCGAGGCCGGCCGGATCCCCGTCGTCTCCAGCGTCGCGCCCGACATCGACGGCGTCGTCCACAACGTCAACGCCGACTCCGCGGCCGCGTCGCTGGCTGCCGCGCTCGGGGCCGAGAAGCTGCTCGTGCTCACCGACGTCGAGGGTCTCTACCTCGACTGGCCCGACCCCGAGGAGGTCATCGGCGAGATCAGCCCGGAGGCGCTCGAGGAGATCCTGCCCTCGCTGGCCAGCGGGATGATCCCGAAGATGAGTGCCTGCCTGCAGGCGGTCCGCGACGGCGTCAAGCGCGCGACCGTCGTCGACGGCCGCCAGGCGCACGCCGTCCTGCTCGAGCTGTTCACCGACGAGGGCGTCGGCACCCAGGTGCTGCCCGGCGTCACCACCAAGACCCGCAAGGCCAGGGAGGCACTGAAGTGACCACCGCCCCGACGACCACCAGCGCGTGGACCGAGCGGTACGCCGGCGCGCTGATGAACACCTTCGGCGCGCCCAAGACCGTCCTGGCCCGGGGCGAGGGCGCCCATGTGTGGGACGCCGACGGCCGTGAGTACGTCGACCTGCTCGGCGGGATCGCCGTCAACGCGCTCGGTCATGCGCACCCGCGTCTGGTCGCCGCGGTGACCGAGCAGCTGCAGACCCTCGGTCACGTCTCCAACTTCTTCGCCAGCGCGCCGCAGATCACGCTCGCCGAGCGCCTGGTCGGCCTGCTGGGGACCGACGCGCGGGTGTTCTTCACCAACTCCGGCACCGAGGCCAACGAGGCGGCGTTCAAGCTCACCCGCCGCACCGGCCGGACCCGGATCGTCGTCACGGAGGGCTCCTTCCACGGCCGGACGATGGGCGCCCTCGCGCTCACGTCGAAGGAGGCCTACCGGGCGCCGTTCGAGCCGTTGCCGGGCGAGGTCGTGTTCGTGCCCTACGGCGACGTCGCGGCGCTCGAGGCCGTCGTCGACAACGACACCGCGGCGGTCCTGGTCGAGCCGGTCCAGGGCGAGGCCGGGGTCATCGTCCCCCCGCGCGGCTACCTGCCCGCAGCCCAGCGGATCGCGCACGACAACGGCGCCCTGCTCTGGCTCGACGAGATCCAGACCGGTGTGGGGCGCACGGGCACCTGGTTCGCCCACCAGAACCCGGCGCTCGTCGACGCGCCGGTCGCCCCCGACATCGTCACCCTCGCCAAGGGCCTGGCCGGTGGCATCCCGATCGGCGCCTGCCTGGCCACCCACGGATCCGGCAAGCTGTTCGACCCGGGCAACCACGGCACCACCTTCGGCGGCAACCCGGTGGCCGCTGCGGCGGCGCTCGCCGTCCTCGACGTCCTCGACGAGGACGACCTGCTGGCCCGGGCGATCACGCTCGGTGCCCGGCTCCAGGAGGGGGTCGGCGCCGATCCCCGGGTGCGGGAGACCCGGGGATCGGGGCTGCTCGTCGGACTCACCCTCGCCGAGCCCAGGGCCGCCGAGGTCGTGGCCGCGGCCCAGGACGCCGGCTTCATCGTCAACGCGGCCACGCCGGAGCGGATCCGGATGGCGCCCCCGTTCGTCCTCGCCGACGCCGACGCCGAGGCCTTCCTCGGCACGTGGCCCGCGATCCTCGACCAGGCAGGAGTCCGCGCATGACCTCGCGCTCGTTCCTCCGCGACGACGACCTGACGCCGGCCGAGCAGGCCGAGGTCCTCGACCTCGCGGCCACGCTCAAGGCCGAGCCCTACGGGCACCGGCCGCTGGCCGGCCCGCGCACGGTCGCGATGATCTTCGACAAGCCGACCCTGCGCACCCAGGCCTCCTTCGCCGCCGGCATCGCCGAGCTCGGCGGCCACCCGATGCTCGTCGACGGCACGCTGGCCGGCATCGGCAAGCGGGAGTCGGTCGCCGACGTGGCCCGGGTGCTCGGCCGCCAGGCCGCCCAGATCGTCTGGCGGACCTACGCCCAGGCCAGCCTCGACGAGATGGCGGCCTACGCCGGCGTCCCGGTCGTCAACGCGCTGACCGACGACTTCCACCCCTGCCAGCTCCTCGCCGACCTGCTCACGATCCGCGAGCACAAGGGCGCGCTGCCGGGGCTGACGGCCGCCTTCCTCGGCGACGGCGCCTGCAACATGGGCAACTCCTGGCTGCTCGCCGGCGCGACCGCCGGGATGCACGTGCGGATCAGCGGCCCCGAGGGCTACGTGCCCGCCGCCGCGATGTTCGACCGGGCCAACGAGATCGGCGCCGCCACGGGCGGCTCCGCCGTCGCCGTCGCCGACCCCGCCGCGGCCGTGGCGGACGCCGACGTCGTCATCACCGACACCTGGGTGTCGATGGGCAAGGAGGACGAGGCGTCCGAGCGCCGCGCCGTGTTCGGGCCCTGGTCGGTCACGCCCGAGCTCGTCGCGGCGGCGCGGCCCGACGCGATCGTGCTGCACTGCCTGCCGGCCTACCGCGGGATGGAGATCGCCGCCGAGGTGCTCGACGGCCCGCAGAGCGTCGTGTGGGACGAGGCCGAGAACCGTCGCCACGCCCAGAAGGCCATCCTGACCTGGCTCGAGGGCACGCGGTCCTGATGCACGAGCACGCCCTGACCCCGATGACGAAGAGCGCCCGCCAGGCGCTCGTCGCCGAGCTGCTGGAGACCCGCGAGGTGCGCTCCCAGCCCGAGCTCGCCGAGCTGCTCGGCGGTCGGGGCGTGCACGTCACCCAGGCCACCCTCAGCCGCGACCTGGTCGAGCTCGACGCGGTCCGGGTGCGCTCGGCGAGCGGTGCGCTCGTCTATGCCGTCCCCGCCGAGGGGGGAGACCGCTCGCCCGTCACAGGCGAGAGCGCCGCCTCCCAGCATCGGCTGTCCCGGCTGGCGTCCGAGCTGCTCGTCAGCGCCGAGGCCAGCGCCAACCTCGTCGTCCTGCGGACGCCCCCGGGCGCCGCGCAGTTCCTGGCCAGCGCCATCGACAAGGTCGAGCTCTCCGATGTGCTCGGAACCATCGCCGGCGACGACACTGTGCTCGTGATCGGGCGCGACCCCGCCGGGGGAGACGCCCTGGCCCACAAGTTCACCGCACTCGCCGAAGGCGACACCCGAAAGGAACCATGAGTTGAGCAAGGTCCTGACCTCCCTTCCCCGGGGGGAGCGCGTCGGCATCGCCTTCTCCGGCGGCCTCGACACCTCCGTCGCCGTGGCGTGGATGCGCGACAAGGGCGCGATCCCGTGCACCTACACGGCCGACATCGGTCAGCCCGACGAGCCCGACATCGCCGGCGTCCCCGCGCGTGCGAAGCAGTACGGCGCCGAGATCGCGCGCGCCGTCGACATCAAGCCGCAGCTGGTCGAGGAGGGCCTGGCCGCCCTGGCGTGCGGCGCCTTCCACATCCGGTCCGGCGCGAAGGCCTACTTCAACACCACCCCGCTCGGCCGCGCCGTCACCGGCACCATGCTGGTGCGCGCGATGCAGGCCGACGACGTCAACATCTGGGGCGACGGCTCGACCTACAAGGGCAACGACATCGAGCGGTTCTACCGCTACGGGCTGATGGCGAACCCCGAGCTGCGGATCTACAAGCCCTGGCTGGACG
Organism: Nocardioides segetis; assembly: GCF_051390595.1. NCBI lineage: Bacteria > Bacillati > Actinomycetota > Actinomycetes > Propionibacteriales > Nocardioidaceae > Nocardioides > Nocardioides segetis. Next base: position 145,338 of record NZ_JBNINR010000010.1, read on the forward strand.
CCGACTTCGTCAGCGAGCTCGGTGGCCGCAACGAGATGAGCGAGTGGCTGGTCGCCCACGGCCTGCCCTACCGCGACTCGACCGAGAAGGCCTACTCCACCGATGCCAACATCTGGGGCGCGACCCACGAGGCCAAGACCCTCGAGCACCTCGACGTGTCGCTGGAGACGGTGGAGCCGATCATGGGGGTGAAGTTCTGGGACCCCTCCGTCGCGATCGAGACCGAGGACGTCGCGATCAGCTTCGAGGCCGGCCGTCCGGTCGCCATCAACGGTCGCCGGTACGACGACCCGGTCGCCCTCGTCGTGGAGGCCAACACGATCGGCGGGCGCCACGGACTCGGCATGTCCGACCAGATCGAGAACCGCATCATCGAGGCGAAGTCCCGCGGCATCTACGAGGCGCCCGGCATGGCGCTGCTGTTCGCGGCGTACGAGCGGCTGCTCAACGCCATCCACAACGAGGACACGCTGGCCAACTACCACCTCGAGGGCCGCCGGCTCGGCCGCCTGCTCTACGAGGGCCGTTGGCTCGACCCGCAGGCGCTGATGCTGCGCGAGTCGATCCAGCGCTGGATCGCCTCGCTGGTGAGCGGCACGGTCACCCTGCGGCTGCGCCGTGGCGACGACTACACGATCCTCAGCACGGACGGCGACAACTTCTCCTACCACCCCGAGAAGCTCTCCATGGAGCGCGTCGAGAACGCCGCCTTCGGCCCGACCGACCGCATCGGTCAGCTCACCATGCGCAACCTCGACATCGCCGACTCGCGCGCCAAGCTCGAGGCGTACGCCGGCCAGCCGCTCGACCAGGGCACCGTCCTCGTCGAGCACGGCACCCTCTTCGGCGAGCTGCCGGCGGGCGGCTACGACCGGATCACGGCCAACCCCGACGGCGGCGACGAGGGCGAGGCGATCCTCGAGGAGGCCGCGATGGAGCTCGGGACCGACTGACATGCACGACGAGCCGACCCGGCGCACGGTCGCCCGGGTGCTCCCGGTCAGCGGCGAGGGCAGGGTCCTCCTGCTGCTCGGCTGCGACCCGGCGCAGCCGGAGGTGCGCTACTGGTTCACCGTGGGAGGAGCGGCCGACGCGGGGGAGTCCCTCGCCGAGGCCGCCGCCCGGGAGCTGCGCGAGGAGACCGGCGTCGTCGTGGCTCCCGAGGCGCTCGGCGAGCCGTACGGCACCTTCGAGGTGTCGTTCTCGTGGGACGGACGCGACTACGTCAACGACTCGACCCTCTTCGCGGTGGCGCTCGAGGAGTCGGATGCAGGAGCGATCAGCTTCGCGGGCCTGGACCAGCTGGAGTCGCAGTCGATCTTCGACGCGGCCTGGTGGACCCCCGAGGAGCTCGACCGTGACGGCCGCGCGGTGGACCCGCGGCTGATCGACCAGATGCGGGCGGCGATCGCGCACGTCCGAGGAGGAGTGTCATGAGCACCAACACCGGCAAGCTGTGGGGCGGCCGTTTCGAGGGCGGCCCGTCGCCGGAGCTCGAGGCGCTGTCCCGCTCGACCCACTTCGACTGGCGCCTGGGCCTGTACGACATCGCCGGCTCCCACGCGCACGCGAAGGCCCTCGCCGCCGCCGGCCTGCTCACCGCCGCCGAGGAGGCCGAGCTCCACCGGGGGCTCGACACGCTCGCCGCACGGTTCACGGACGGCTCGCTGCGCCCCGACCCGTCCGACGAGGACGTCCACGGGGCGCTGGAGCGACTCCTCATCGCGGAGGTCGGCACCGAGGTCGGGGGCAAGCTGCGGGCCGGGCGCTCGCGCAACGACCAGATCGCGACGCTGTTCCGGTGCTACCTCCTCGACCACGGGGACACCGTCGCCGGGCTCGTGCTCGACCTGATCGACGCGCTCGCCGCCCAGGCCGAGCAGCACCTCGGCTCGGTCGACGGAGGACCGGCGATCATGCCGGGGCGCACCCACCTGCAGCACGCGCAGCCCGTCTTGCTGTCCCACCACCTGCTCGCCCACGCCTGGGCGCTGCTCCGCGACGTCGAGCGCCTGGGCGACTGGCGCCGGCGGGTGGCCGGCGACTCGCCGTACGGGTCCGGGGCACTGGCCGGCCAGAGCCTGGGGCTCGACCCGGAGCTGGTCGCCCGCGAGCTCGGGTTCACCGGCTCGACCGCCAACTCCATCGACGGGACGGCGTCGCGCGACTTCGTCGCCGAGTTCGCCTTCGTCGCCGCACAGATCGGCATCGACGTCAGCCGGATCGCCGAGGAGGTCATCCTGTGGGCGACCAAGGAGTTCGGCTTCGTGACGTTGCACGACTCCTGGTCGACGGGGTCGAGCATCATGCCGCAGAAGAAGAACCCCGACATCTCCGAGCTCGCGCGGGGCAAGGCCGGGCGCCTGGTGGGCAACCTGACCGGGCTGCTCACCACGCTCAAGGCGCTCCCGCTCGCCTACAACCGCGACCTGCAGGAGGACAAGGAGCCGGTGTTCGACTCCGTCGACACCCTCGAGGTCCTCCTTCCCGCGTTCACCGGCCAGGTCGCGACCCTGGTGTTCGACACCGACCGGATGGGGGAGCTCGCGCCCCAGGGCTTCTCGCTCGCCACCGACATCGCGGAGTGGCTGGTCAAGCAGGGGGTCCCGTTCCGGATCGCCCACGAGCTCGCCGGCGCCTGCGTGCGCGCGTGCGAGGACCGCGGCATCGAGCTCGACGAGCTCACGGACGAGCAGTTCGCGGCCATCTCACCGCGGCTGACCCCCGAGGTGCGCACTGTGCTCAGTGTCGCCGGATCGGTCGCGTCCCGCGACGGACGGGGCGGCACCGCACCGGCGCGCGTCGCCGAACAGCTCGCTGACCTGCGCAAACGCGTTCAGGAGGCCCGCGCCGGGCGCTGAGGGGCACCCCGATTTGCAACGAGGGGGACAGGTGCTGTTAATGTTCTTCTCGTTGCGGGGAACGCAGCGAAAACCTCCGGGGCAAGGCCCCAAAGCCGAGGTTTCACTGTGTCCGATAGCCGTCCTCGACGGTGTCCGCAGCAGGGTTCAGACTCCGGTCTGAGGCTCCGGGAGACCGGAGTTGACGAGCGGGGAGCGAACCAGTAACGTTTCACAGGTTGCCCCGCGACCGACGGCCCGATCCGGGTCGGAGGCGCGAGCGCGTGTGATGTTTGAGAACTCAACAGTGTGTCATGCATAGATTGTTGTGACGTTTGTGTGCATCTGATCCTTTTGTG
>NZ_JBNINR010000011.1:0-143187 GCF_051390595.1 Nocardioides segetis
CTCCTGACCCACATCAACGCCACGCCCGGCACGATCACGGCAGGCGTCAACTACATCGCGATGGGCTGGTGACCCCCCGGTGACCCAAGAGCCACCCCGCACCGACGTCCTCGCCGAGCGGATCGACAACCTCGGCTCGAGGATCGCGTCGATGGAGTCCCGGATGGACGGGCTCGCGACGGAGAAGACCCTCATCGCGTTGATCGAGGGACGTGACCGCACCACGGCCGCGCAGATGAAGGCGATGCAGGACGACATCACCGACCTGACCAACGCACTGGCGACTGAGCGGGCAGAGCGGATCGCGGCTGACGAGCGTGAGATCCAGGCGCGGAAAGCAGCGGACGCCGCCGAGAAGGCAGATCGGGAGGGCGCGGACAAGCAGGCCGAAGATCGAACTCGATCCGCCAAGACCCTGGCCCTGTCTGCGATCGGAACCGGTCTCGCGGTCCTGGGTGCCGTGGTGCTCCTCATCAACAACATTGGGGGCCTCAGGTGAGGACACTCAAGATCGCCGCCGCGATCGTGGCCGTGGCCGTGGGCGCATGGATCATCGCGTTCGTCCTCGGCTTGGCAGCCAACCAGTCCGAGTCGCGTGCCGACCGTGCACGGATGACGGAGAAGATCGCGAATCTGGAAGCGACGGCCAAGGTCCGCGACGCGACGATCGCCGAGCTTCAGAAGCGGTGCGCCGACGCGGCTGGGTGCACTCCAGTCGTAGTCCCAGAAGCGATCCGCGGCGCTACGGGAGATCGCGGCATCCAAGGCCCCGTGGGCCCGCCTGGCCCCCGCGGTGAGTCCTGTGTCGAGGAGCTCGGGCTACGCACCTGCCGTGGCGACGACGGCGCCAACGGTGCCACTGGCGAGCCGGGCGCGAACGGTGCCGACGGTACGCCGGGCAAGGACGGGGCTGCTGGCAAGGACGGCGCCCAGGGGCCGCAGGGTGATCCGGGTCCTGCTGGTCCCGCTGGCCCCCAGGGTCCTGCTGGCACCGCCCAGCCCGGCTCGTACTCGTGCCCGGATGGCGAGGTCATGTCGGGCTTCACCGTCGCGGCAGACGGGTCCGTGTCGATCACCTGCCGTCCCGCTACTCCCCTGCCGCAAGGAGGCAACCAGTGACCCGCACACGCCGAGAAGCCATCGAGCATGCCGCCCTGGCCGACATCTACCTGCCCGCGGGGATGTGCGCCCGCTGGACCCGTGAGCAGTACGGCATCGGCCCGTCCGGCGATGCCGACGGCGACGGGGATGTCGACGCGATCGACGCCTGGCGCCGCGCGGTCAACCACCACCCCGGCGACCGCAACCCGCCACCCGGCGTCCCGGTGTTCTGGTCGGGCGGTTCAAAGGGGCACGGGCACGTCGCGATGTCGTGGCCGGGTGGCCGGATCCGTGGCACCGACTCCCCGATCTCGGGCCGCATCGGCACGGTCGACTTCGACTGGATCGAGAAGCACTGGGGGCTGACCTACCTCGGCTGGGCCGAGGGCATGTCCGGCGTGATGATCCCGGTCGACGCGCCGAAGCCGCCCAAGCCGCCGACTCAGTTGAGCAAGCTCCGCGACAAGCTCCGCGCGCTCAAGCTCAAGGCCAAGGCGAAGGGCAAGGCCAAGCGGAAGCGGAAGATCCGCGACGCGCTCCGAGAACTGCCGAAGCGATGAGCCTCGTCGTCCAAGGCGCGAACATCGCGGGCGCCAAAGAGTGCGATCTCCTGCTCGCCGAGATCGCCAGCCACAAGCCCGATGCCGTCGTGCTCACCGAGGCGTACTACTGGCGCCAGGACGTGCCCGGCTACACCACGGTCGACTGGTCGCGGAAGCGTCACGGCGCCGAGGCTCGCGATGTCGTCGTACTGGTCCGTGACGGTGTGCGGATCAAGCGGAAGCGGCTCAAGAAGATGGTCCGCGGCTGGTGGGGTCCGTTCACCGGCCGCAAGCGGGAGCCTCGCCGCTATCCCGTCGTCGTGCTCGTCAAGGACGGCGTGAGGTGGCCACTGCTCGCCGCCCACTTCCCTCCCGGCGGAGCGTCAGGCGGGATCAAGACTCGCGGCCGGAACAAGGGCGCGTGGCACGAGTCGGCACGCAAGGCCAAGCGGTGGCTCAAGCGCCGTGTCCGGGCGCTCGTGCTGGGCGACCTGAACGAGAACGCGGCCGGCGTGAAGAAGCACGTCGCACCAAAGGGCGCCCACGTCGCGATGGCGTCGAACGTCGATGGCGCCGTCGCCGTCGGAGCGTCGATCACCATCCGCCGACTGGACGCGCCGCCCAAGATGCACGGCTGGTTCGTCGCCACCTGCCGCGCCAACTGACCCGCCAGGTTCCTCCAACGATTGGAGCAAGACTGATGTCCACCAAGATCCTCACCCCGACCGTCCGACGCTGGATCTACGGTGTCGCGATCGCCGCGTTCGCCGTGCTCGTCTTCTACGGCGTCATCGACCCCGAAGCGTCGCCACTGCTGGCCGCGCTCGTCCTGGCGATCCTCAACGTCCCCAGCGACGACGAGTAGCCATGCTCGCCGCCGCGGTCATCGAACTCCCCGGCATCCTCCTCGGCCCGCTCGTCTGCCGGGTCCGTGGTCACCGCTGGCACGTGTGGACCCACCACGCGGCGACGTCGCTGCGGATCTGCCTCAGGTGCAGCCGAACCGACTGACCTCACCACCCCCGGCGTACCGTCGGACTCGTCCTTTCATGGGGGGCGATCCTTTCCGGGAAGTAGCCCGCCTCTCCTTCGGGAGGGGCGGGCTTTCGGCGTTATGGGCCGGTTATGGGAGCGCTATGCATAACTATGGGGTTCACCGCTTCCCCAGCAGCTTGCGGACCTGCATTCGGTCCAGTCCGGCACGGCGGGCGACCTCAGCCTCCGGGACGCCGCTCGACGCCGCCACACGAGCGACCGTCTTCACGTCCCGCAGGGCCTCCGCGTAGGCGTCGCGCGCAGTCCGCCACTTGTCGCCGACCTCGTCGAGGGTCGTGTCGCCGAGCAGGTACTGCACGATCAGCGACCAGGCGGCCTCTCGCTCGTGCGCGAGGTCGGGGTCATCGCCGATCCGCTCCGTAGCGGCGTCGGCCTCGGTTTCGAAGAGTGCGCGCTGCTCGTCGGTCATCTCCTCGGCGGCGGGGCCGAGCCAGGCCGTCCACTCGGCGCTCATCGCGAGACCTGCTCGGCCAGCTCCTGGATGCGGGCCTTGACGACCGTGTTGCCCGCGACGAATGCCTCGGGGTCGTCGTCGCGCTTCGGGAGGGCTTTGCGGGCCTCGGCGAGCTCGACGAACACGTCGTCGCCGATCAGGGTGCGGGCGGCCTTCTCGGCGTTGGAGATGTAGGTGTCGTTCTTCTCGGCGTAGTCCATGACGCCGAGTCGGATGGTGGTGGCTGCGGTTGCGGTGTCCATGTAGATAAGACTACAGGCCGTCTGTAGTCCTGTCTACATCTCGAAGGTAAAGAATCCGGCACACTCGCCCCATGGACACCCTGCTCGTCGTCACCCACCTCGCCGCCGCGATCGGCGGAGCGCTGATCGGCTGGTCGATGCGGGCCCGACGTCACCCGTAGGCCGACCCGACCCCCGGGATGACCCTCGCTCTGCACCAGCCACGAGTACGGCACCCACGCCGTGATGACCTTCTCGTGGACCGTCATCCGCTCGATGTACGTCACCCGCGCCTCCCACGACCCATCGCGAGCCCGCCGACGGTCGAGGATCAGCCCAGGCCACGACATCGGCACATGAGGCTTCTGCACCCACACGTGCGCACCACCCACCGGCCCAGCCATGAGTCGGACGGTACCCGTAGCCTCCGTCTGTGATCATCCACGCCGCACGCCGCCCCCGCACACCCCACGACCACACCGGCGAGCCAGAGATCGTCCGGTGGTCCGTCGAAGCCGACGACTACGACACCGGCATGGAGCAGATCCGCAGTGAGATCCCCGAGGGATGGCTGCTGCTCGGGGTCAGGGTCGAGGGCAGCTAGTCATCCAGAGCATCAAAGATGCTGTCCTGGTTCACGAAGGGCCGGCATACGAAGACGCCAGGAATCTTGTCGCCTACCTGCAGCAAGCCGCGGTCGTAAGTGAAGAGCTGGTCGCAACGGCTCATGACCGCCAGGGCGAGGTGCAGCGAGTCGGGGCCGCCGAGTTGGAAGTCGACGGCATACTGCATCGCCAACGTGCCAGCCCGAGCGGTGATGTCGACGTAGCGGAAGCCAGTATTCAGGAAGTAGTCGCGCGCCGTGTCAAGGCGCTGGTCGCGGTCGACCTTCGCAACGCCTTGTGGGGCACGAAGCTTCGAGTTGCCGATGGCCTCGGACACGACCAGGCCCGAGATGTGGCCGAGCGTCACTCCTTGCTCGGCGTCCCTCAGCGCAGCGGCCGCCTCTCGCGCCTCAGTCTGCCCTGGGAGCATGACGGCCAGGTACACGCAGGTGTCGAAATACACCTTCGCCGGATCACTCGCCACGGGTCGCCATCCACTCCTCCAGGCTGAACCAGGGCGAGCCGTCATCGTCGGCAAGGATCCCCGCCACTGTCGCAATGGGCGCCACCTCGCGCTCAGGCAGCACCTCGAACCCCTCCATCGTGATCCCCGTGGCTTGGCCAGCGGGATTCCGACCGACGAGTCCCCAGACTTCGATGCGGCGCCCCAGCGCCTCCGAGCGGATACGCGCTGCTATCGATGCGGGGTAGGTGACTCGGATCGAGCCGCTGCCATCGAGATCCAGGGCGATCTCACGCTTCCCGTGCTCGTTCCATCGGTCAGCGATGCCGCGGAAGGAGCCATAACTGATCGAATCGGCTCCAAGGGCGCGCTCGGCGTTGGCCACGACGACTGGCGAGAGAGGGAGGTCGACGCCCGCGAGGCCGGTCACGGTCACGCCAGTGGTGCCGCCGCGCCCGACGCGCTGGCCAATGTCACGCACCTTCTCGACCATGCGTCGGTTCCAGCCAACGGGCACAGCCGCTACGCGCTCGAGCCCGTCGAGTCCGGCGCGCAGCAGGGCGGATACGGGTACCTCGTCGGGCGCACCAACGGCCATGACTGCGGAGCCGATCCGGAGGTCGCTGATGGTCCAGTCCTGTCGCCCTGCGCCGCTGGCCTTGGATGCCTCGCCGAGGAGCACAAGCAGGTCATCGAAGGAGTCGCGCACGACCACAGCACTGATGCGCTCGCCGCCGATGTCGATGCCGATTGCCATTCGCCCCGCCTCCTCTCTTGAGGCAATTGTCCACGGTACCGGGACGATTGGTCTAGCAAATCACTCGACAAGTCCTCATCCGAGCTCGAACCCCAGCCGTGCAGCCGACCGCTGCCACTGACGCTGAGACCGCAGCCGACGCAGACGCCGCACCAGCATCGGGTCGGCCGCGAGAGCCTCGGGCCGGTCGATCAGCGCGTTGAGGACCTGGTAGTAACGAGTCGCGCTCATCCCGAACCGCTCCCGCACCGCAGACTCCTTCGCGCCGGCGTACTTCCACCACTGGCGCTCGAAGGTCAAGATCGCGGTCTCGGTGTCGGTGAGGTCGGGCATGGAGACAGGGTGCGGCAGGGGGCCGACGGAACTGATCCTCAAGGTTCCCGCGCGTGTACGTATACACACTTTCGTGCCCGACGCCGCCTCAGCCTGCCTGTGTCTGCTCGCCGAAAACCGCCGCTGACCTGCATGTTCTTGTGTCGATGCAGGTCAACAGCATAGCTGGTAGCGGGTTCGAATCCCGCCCCCTCTGCGTGGCGGCTGCTGCGGCGCTGCCGGACCAGCGAGGGCATCTACCCGGGTGTTGTGACACCTACCCGGGTGCTCGTGCAGCGAATTCCGTGCTGTAACCCTTAGTTACAAGGGGCGGCGCCGTCACAGCAGCGGCGCGAACCGCCCCGGCTCCGGGCGTACGGCGGCCGCCTGCTCCGCGGACCGGCTACGACGTCCGCGGTTGCCGGTGAGCGCGAGGTCGAGACGGATGAGCAGCCAGCCGAGGACGAGGCCGACGACCAGGCCGTAGACGACCGACAGCGTCGCCTCCTGCACCGAGACCGCCGGGTTGGCGAGGGCGGTGGCCGTGGAGGAGGTGGCTGCGACACCGAAGGCGCACACCCACCAGCCCTGCCGGCGCCGGGCGCGCATGTGGCACCCGTAGGCGAGGGCGGGGACGCCGAGGACGCTCGCGATGGGGCGCGGGAACGCGCCGAGGGTGTCGCGGCTCCACGCCACCCAGTCGAGCAGCTGGTCGACGAGGCCGGTGGATCCGTAGCGGCGCAGCAGCTCGGCGTACAGCAGCGTCGCGGCGAGCACGATCGCGCCGATCGCCACGATGATCAGGCCCCGGCGGCCCAGCCCGTGGAAGCCCGCGCCGAGTCGATGCACGAGCACGATGGCACCCACGAACGCCAGGCCGAGACCGACGTACTCGAAGCGCTCCTTCTGGATCGCCGGCTCGAATCCGACCGCGGCCATCGCGCCGATCCCGGCGACGAGCAGGCCGACCACGCACTCGCGGGCGGCGGTGGCGATCCCGGCGGCGGGCACGGTGATCATGACGCCGAGGACGGCGGCGACCGCCGAGGTCCCCACCGCGGCACCGGTGAGCAGCAGCTCGTTGTCGGTACCGACGGCCACCAGCCCGCAGGCCAGCGCGAGCGGGGCGAAGACCAGGGGCCGGCCACCGGTCCGTGCGGCCAGGCCCCAGGTGAAGGCGGTCGCGACGCCCACCGCGCCGGCGGTCCCGAGCCAGCCGGGCCCGACCGGGAGCATCGCGCAGACGAGCGCGCCGGTGCCGAGCGCGACGAGGACGAACCAGATCGTCAGCGGTGCCCGCGACGCCCCGAACTCACCGATGCGCTGCTCGAGCGGGACACGGGAGGGGGTGCGGGACACGGAGGAGCAGCCTATCCGGTGCCGGGGAACGCAGCTGGAGGCGGCAGCTGTAACTATCTGTTGTTGTCGCTACCTGACCGGTAGACCGGTACGCCAGCGACCTGGACGGGTAGTTACAGCTCGGCCCGAGGCAGGCGGCGGTTGCGGAGCGACGGATTGACCCGGCGGGCCTCCTCCAGCACCCCGCGCTCGAGCACGCCGCGCAGTACCTCCGGTCGCTCGGGCATCCCCGGGCCGGCCTCGGCGAGCACCTCGCCGAACGGGTCGAGCACCAGCGAGTGCCCGCAGTAGCGGGGCGCCGGCTGGCCGACCGCCGCGACGTAGACCGTGTTCTCGATGGCCCGGGCCGACAACAGGGTGCGCCAGTGGTCGACCTTCCGCGGCCCGGCCACCCACGCGGCGGGGACGACGATCGCCTCGGCGCCGCGGTCGACCAGCGTCCGCGCGAGCTCGGGGAACCGCAGGTCGTAGCAGGTCATCAGCCCGACTCTCCACCCGTGGACGTCGACGACGACCGGCTCGAGGGGGCCGGCGGTGAGGCGGTCGGACTCCCGATAGCCGAAGGAGTCGTACAGGTGCACCTTGCGGTACGACGCCGCGACGGCGCCGCGCACGAGCAGGGTGTTGTAGGGCCGCTCGGGGTCCGGGCCGGACTCGAACATGCCGGCGACGACCGTGGTGCCCTGCGCGGCCGCCGTCGCCGCGAGGGCGCTGCCGAACGGGCCGTCGAGGGGCTCGGCGTACGGGCTGACGTCGGAGCCGGCCGGGCCGAAGTCGCGGGCGAAGGCCTCGGGGAAGACCACCAGGTCGGCGTCCCCCGCATGCTCGGCGGCGAGACGGGCGAGGGCGTCGCGGTTGACCGCGGGGTCGAGCGCGGACGCTGCCTGCACCAGGGCCAGACGGAGGGTGGGGCTGGTCACGGTGCCAGCCTAGATGGCGGTTTGGGAGACTCCGTGCGTGGTGATCGAGCTGGGGCTGTCCGGGTACGCGGCGATCGTCCTCGCCGGCGGGCAGGGCTCCCGCCTCGGCGGGGTGGACAAGGCGTCCATCGAGGTGGACGGGCGCCCGCTGCTGGAGCACGCCCTCGACGCCGTCGTCGACGCGAGCGAGGTCGTGGTGGTCGGTCATCCGGTGCCGACCGACCGCCCGGTGACCTTCGTGCGCGAGGAGCCGCGGTTCGGCGGTCCGGCAGCCGGACTGCTGACCGGCCGGGACATGCTGCTGCGGACCTTCCCGACGATCGCGGTGCTCGCGGTGGACATGCCGCGGCTGCACGCCGGCACGTTCCGGCGGCTGCACGAGGCGGCCGTCGGCCACGAGGGCGCGGTGCTCGCGGACGCCGACGGCCGCCGCCAGCTCGCCTTCGTCGTGGAGACGGCCCGCCTCGACGCGGTCCGTCCCGACCACGAGGGCCAGCACGGCCTCTCGGTGCGGGCGCTGCTGGAGCCCCTCGACCTGGTCGCGGTGCCGCCCGTCGGCGACGAGGCCCGCGACATCGACACCTGGAGCGACCTGCGCGACGTCGCCTCCGAGGGTCCGTCTCTGGACTGATCCCGGACTGCTCGAACCCCTTGTCACCGAGCGGGCCGCCGTATCACTCTGGTCGGGTGAACCTCCATGACTGGATCGACGAGCTGTGCGACGTCTTGGACATCGAGGCCGAGGCCGACGAGGGCCTCCTGGTCGACCTCGCCGGGATCACGCACGAGAACGTCCACCCCGCTGCCGGATACGTGACCGCCTTCCTGATCGGCATCGCCGCGGGCGAGCAGGGCGCCGACCCGGACGGCGTCGAGCGGCTCGCCGCGCGGGCCCAGACCCTCGCCGAGTCGTGGGACCGGCCGGCGAACGCGACCGCCGCGGAGGACGAGGACGTCGACTTCGAGGAGCTCGGCGACGCCGACTACTCCGACGAGGACTCCCTGGTCTGAGCGCGTGCGGTGAGCGACCGGCCGGCCGTTGGTCGGCGTCGTCCCCCGGGTGCCAGACTGCCTGCATGCGCGCCGTGACCCAGACCGCCGCCGGCGGACCCGAGACCCTCGTCGTCACCGAGCTGCCCGACCCGACGCCGGGGCCCGGCGAGGTGCTCCTCGACGTGGCGGCGACGGCCGTCAACCGGGCCGACCTGCTGCAGCGGCAGGGCTTCTACCCGCCGCCGCCCGGCGCGTCGGAGGTGATCGGCCTGGAGTGCAGCGGCACCGTCGCCGCCGTCGGCCCCGGGGTGAGCACGTGGGCGGTCGGCGACCAGGTGTGCGCGCTGCTGGCCGGCGGCGGCTACGCGAGCCGCGTCGTCGTACCGGAGGGGCAGGTGATGACCGTCCCCGACGGCGTCGACCTGGTGAGCGCGGCCGCCCTGCCCGAGGTGGCGTGCACCGTGTGGTCCAACGTCTTCATGGTCGCCGCGCTGCGGCCCGGCGACAGCTTCCTCGTGCACGGCGGAGGCGGGGGGATCGGCACGTTCGCGATCCAGCTGGCCGCGGCGTCCGGAGCCCGGGTGTTCACCACCGCCGGCAGCGAGGAGAAGCTCGCCCGCTGCCGCGAGCTCGGCGCCGAGCGGGCGATCAACTACCGCGACGAGGACTTCGTCGCCGTGGTCCGACAGGCGACCGGCGGCGCCGGAGCCGACGTCGTGCTCGACAACATGGGCGCGAAGTACCTCGGGCGCAACGTCGACGTGCTCGCCGACGAGGGCCGCCTCGTCATCATCGGCATGCAGGGCGGGGCGAGGGCCGAGCTCGACATCGGCGCGCTGCTGTCGAAGCGGGGCGCCGTCATCGCGACCGCCCTGCGCTCGCGCCCGCTCGAGGGGAAGGCCCGGATCTGCGCGTCGGTCGTCGAGCACGTGTGGCCGCTCGTGGCCGACGGCACCGTCCGGCCGGTCGTCTCCGCCGTGCTCCCCCTCGACGACGTCGCCGACGCGCACCGGATGATCGAGTCCGGCGCCGCCGTCGGCAAGGTCGTGCTCACCCCCTGATCAGACCGGCCTGCTGTCGTCCAGGCACAAGATGTTGCCCTCGCTGTCCTTGAACCAGGCGGCGTGACCCATGCCCGCCATGCCGGCCACGTCACCGTCCCAGGACACCCCGGGCATGTCGTAGTGCTCGAAGTCCAGGCCGGACGCCTTCAGCTCCTGGACCACGGACCGGACGTCGGGCACGTGGAGCTGGGCGATGGTGTGCCCCGCCTTCCCCGCCTCCTGGGTCTCGTAGAGGAAGAAGTCCGTCCCGCCCGTCCGGTAGACCAGCCCGCCCGGGTTCTCGTCGACCGGTTCGAGACCGAGCGTGTCGGCGTAGAAGCGACGCGCCCGCTTGATGTCCGCGGCCGGGATGTTCGCCGTGACCTGACAGCCCTCCAACAGCATCGGACGGCCCTCCTCAGGCGCTCTGGAAGTGCGGGTGGTGGAGGTCGTGGAAGGTCGCCCCGGACATGGCGTACTCCAGCTCCCGGCGTACGTCGGCCGGCGGCTCGGTCCGCTCGCCCTCCCGGGCCGCCTCCTCCGAGGTGAAGGCGACGGTCTCGACGAAGAACCCGTCCGGCTCGATCGCCAGGGTCCCGCCGACGATCTCCGGGCGCGCCTCGTGCAGCGCGGTGGTGTCCGCCAGCATCGCCTTGAGGCGGCCGGGGTCGTCGACCCGGCCGGTGATGACCTGGACGAAGCCGGCCTCGTCGGAGCCGCCGTCGAGGAACAGGGTCACGTCGTCGCAGTCGTGGAAGGTGGCCGGGCCGTCCAGCAGCGCGCCGAACCGCTCGGCCCAGGCATCCTGCTCGGGACGCTCGGAGTTCGCCCGCGCGGCGTCGCGGGACGCGAAGCGGACGACGGCCACCAGCTGGTCGTCGTCGGTGAAGCCGTAGGTGCCGCCCAGCCAGCCGGTGGCACCGGGGGCCAGGTCGCGCCGCCACTCGTCGAGCAGCTCGTGGGCCTCGTCCTGCCGGGTGCAGCGGCCCTGGATCATCTGGATGAACATGTTGCCTCCTCGGTCATGGATCGCGTCGTGGACGTCGTAGCGTTGTCCACGGGAGCGGTCGAGGCGACACACACCGGGCCCCGGCCGGGCCCCGTCGGCAACCTACGCCGGCCCGGCGGCCGCGCCATCACCCAACGGGGGGATCGCTTCGGTCGCGCCGAGCGCGGGCGGGTCCGCGGGGCCGTGCCGGTAGGTTGGGGGCATGAGCGAGAACGCCTCCGGGAGCGAAGAGCAGATCGTCGTCATCGGACCCGACGGCCAGCCGATCGGCACCGTCCCCGCGTCCGCTGTCGAGCAGGCCGACGGACCGAGCGGCGACGCGGACGACGACGGCGAGCGGGCGCTGACCGACCTGGTCGAGCAGCCGGCCAAGGTGATGCGGATCGGCAGCATGATCCGGCAGCTCCTGGAGGAGGTGAAGGCCGCCCCGCTCGACGAGGCGAGCCGCAGCCGTCTCGCCGACATCCACCGCTCGTCGATCGCCGAGCTCGAGCAGGGCCTCGCCCCCGAGCTGGTCGAGGAGCTGGAGCGGCTCTCCCTGCCGTTCTCCGAGAACGCCACGCCGTCGGAGTCGGAGCTGCGGATCGCGCAGGCCCAGCTGGTGGGCTGGCTCGAGGGACTCTTCCACGGCATCCAGACCGCGATCTACGCCCAGCAGATGGCCGCCCGGGCACAGTTCGAGCAGATCCGCCGGGCGCTGCCGCCGGGCATGAGCCTCGGCGGCCCGGGTGGCGCGCCCGGCGCGCCGGGTGGTCAGCAGCAGGGGCAGGCGGCACCCGAGCAGCAGGGCGGCGAGCAGTCGTCCTCCGGCGGGATGTACCTCTGAGCCTGCCTCCACCGATTCCGGGCAGCCTGGATCCGCGCTGAGCCGACGCCAGCCTCGGCGTTGCCGGACGGCCGGCGGGGCGGCGGGGCGGCGGGGTGGCCCGCCCGGTCAGCGCGTGCGGGCGGTCAGGGCCGACGCCGGCCGAGGCGGGAGACCAGCAGCAGGCCGAGGAGGCCGATCAGGCTGATCGCACCCCCCGACGCGAGCACCCGCCCGATCCGGGGCGGGTCGCCCAGCGGCTCGTCGGGCTGGTGGAAGGCGACCGGCTCGGGCGGCGGGTCCGGCGTCGGTGGCGGCTCGACCGACGCGAGATAGGCCGTGAGCGTCGCCGCGACCTTCGGCGTCAGTCCCTTGGGCAGCGGCACCGTGCCTCCGCAGGCATCGGCCACGATGCCCTCGGGGGTGTCGCGGGTGAAGAAGAGGTACGCCGCCCCGGGCTGCACCGCCGGCTGGGAGCCGATCGGCCAGTCGACGGTCACCGCCGCCTGCTCGCCCTTGGGTACGTCGCCGCGCCAGGTGCGTCGCACGGCGACGGTGTAGCCGATCCGGCCCGTGCCCGGGGTCGGCGTGGCGGCCTCGACCCGGCCCGCGAAGACGTCGTCGGACGCGGCCGCGCGCTGGTCGACGGCGACCTCGTCGGTGAGATCGACCGGAGCGCACTCGGCCGGCAGCCCGCCCTCGACCGCCGAGGCGGCGCCCGGCACCGCCAGCAGCGTCACGGGCACCGCGAGCAGGGCGGCGCGGAGCAGTCGGGGGTGCCTCACCCCTCCATCCCACCAGATCCGGGGACGGGGAACCAGCGACCGATCTCGACCGCCGCACCGTCGTCCTCGACGGAGTCGGTCACCGCGTCGGCGACCGCCCGCACCTCCTCGACCGCCTGGCCCATGGCCACGCCGCGGCCCGCCCACTGCAGCATCTCGATGTCGTTGCGGCCGTCGCCGATCGCGAGCACGTCGGCGCGGTCGATGCCGAGCTGCTGCGCGACGTACTCGAGTCCAGACGCCTTGGAGACGCCGACCGGTGCGAGGTCGAGCCACGCGGTCCAGCCGACGATGTAGTCGGTCCCGTGCAGGCCGAGATTGGCCGCGAGCGCGACGAAGTCCTCGGCCGTGGCCTTCGGGTCGCGGATGATCACGCGACTGACGGGCTCGGCGACCATGTCCTCGACGGCGGCCACGATCGTCGTACCGCCGAGCTCGCCCTCGGGGAAGGCTCCCGACACGCGGTAGCCGACCCCGCGCTCCTCGACCGCGACGAGCGCCTCCGGGTGCTGCGCGAGGACGGCGGCGACGGCGGGGCGGGCGTCGAAGGTGACCTCGTGGACCACCTCGGCGGGCGGGTACCGCAGCACCACCGCGCCGTTGGCGGCGACGATCCACAGCTTCTCGCCGTGACCGTGGAGGGCGAGCTTGTCGGCCACGACCGTCATGTTGTGCGGGGCCCGGCCCGACGACAAGACGATGTGGGCGCCCGCGTCGAGGACCCGCTGGACGGCGTCGTGGACCGCCGGCGTCACCTCCTCGTGGCTCATGCCGAGGCCGGCCACCCACTTGAGCAGGGTCCCGTCGATGTCGAGCGCGACGAGGCGGGGCTGCCAGCCGGGCTGTCCCGGCTCGGTCATCGGGTCACCGGCTCGAGGACCTCGAGGCCGCCCAGGAAGGGCCGCAGCGCCTTCGGGACCCGGACCGAGCCGTCGGCCTGCTGGTGGGTCTCCAGCACCGCGACGATGGCGCGGGTGATCGCGGTGAGCGTCCCGTTGAGGGTGGCGATCGGGCCCGTCCGGTCGCCGAACCGGCCCCGGGTGTCGAGTCGCCGGGTCTGGAAGTCGGTGCAGTTGGAGGTCGAGGTGAGCTCGCGGTACTTGCCCTGGGTGGGGATCCACGCCTCGCAGTCGAACTTGCGGATCGCACTGCCGCCGAGGTCGCCCGCGGCGATGTCGACGACGCGGTAGGCGAGCTCGAGCTTGTCGAGGAACTCCTTCTCCCACGCGAGCAGTCGCTGGTGCTCGGCGGCGGCGTCCTCGAGGGTGGCGTAGACGAACATCTCGACCTTGTCGAACCAGTGGACGCGGATGATCCCCTTGGTGTCCTTGCCGTGGGAGCCGGCCTCCTTGCGGAAGCACGGGCTGAACGACGCGTAGCGACGCGGCAGCGACGCGCCGTCGAGGATCTCCTGGGAGTGGTAGGCCGCCATCGGCACCTCGGAGGTGCCGACGAGGTAGAGGTCCTCGCCCTCGATCCGGTAGATGTCCTCGCCGCCGCCCTGGTCGAGGTAGCCGGTGCCCTCCATCGCCTCGGTGCGCACCAACGAGGGCGCGATGACCGGGGTGAAGCCCGCGTCGCGCGCCTGCTCCATGGCGAGGTTGACCAGCGCCAGCTCGAGCTGCGCGCCGACGCCGGTGAGGAAGTAGAACCGGCTGCCGCTGACCTTGGCCCCGCGCTCGAGGTCGATCGCGCCGAGCATCCGGCCGAGCTCGATGTGGTCGCGGGGCTCGAAGCCCTCGGCGGCGAAGTCGCGCGGCGTACCGATCTCCTCCAGGACCACGAAGTCGTCCTCGCCGCCCGCGGGCGTCGCGTCGTCGACCACGTTGGGGATCGCCTTGAGTGCCGCCGTCCAGGCCTCGTCGGCGGCGCCCTGGGCGGCCTCCAGGTCCTTGACCTCCGCCGCGAGCTGCTTGACCTGCGCCAACAGGGCCTGCTTCTCCTCGCCGCTCGCCTGGGCGACCTGCTTGCCGAAGGTCTTCTGCGCCGCGCGCTTCTCCTCGAAGGCGGCGATGGCGGCGCGACGGGCGGCGTCGGCGGCGAGCGCGCTGTCGACCACGTCGGGAGAAGCTCCGCGCTTGGTCTGCGAGGCACGGACGCGGTCGGGCTCGTCGCGGAGGAGGCGCGGGTCGATCATGGCGCTCAGGCTAGCCGTCGGGTCCCACACTGCGCGCATCGGTTTGAGCGCGCGACGGCGTCGGAATCGCCGGTCGACCGGTTGTTCTGTCACTTGTCGGGCGTTGCAACGCCCGACAAGTGAGGGAAATGCCCGTCAAGTGCGGGAATCGCCGGTCGACCGGCGATTCCTGCACCCTCAGTACAGCGCGATCGGGTCGGGAGCGGGGAAGAGCAGATCGAGCTCGGCCAGGTCCTCGTCGGTGGGGACCCAGGCGTCAGCGGACGCGTTGGCCGTCACCTGCTCGGGCGACGTGGCGCCGGCGATGACCGAGGCGACCGGCGCCTGGGCGAGCAGCCAGCCGATCGCGACCGTGACCTCGGAGACCCCGCGGGCGGCGGCGAACGCGGAGTACGCCTGCAGCGTCGGCGAGACCGCGTCCTCGAGCAGGTGCTTGCGCGTGCGCGCCAGCCGGGTGCCCTCCGGCGCGGTGCCGGAGGCGTACTTGCCGGTCAGCAGGCCGTTGGCCAGCGGGAAGTACGGCAGCACGCCCAGCCCGAACTCGCGGGCGGCGGGCAGCACCTCGAGCTCCGCGCGGCGGTCGGTGAGGTTGTAGTGGTTCTGGGCCGAGACGAAGCGCTCGATGCCGAGCTCGCGGGCGACGTACTCCGCCTGGGCGATCTGCCACCCGGCCCGGTTGGAGTGGCCGAGGTAGCGGACCTTGCCCTCACGCACCAGGTCGTCGAGGGCCGCCATCGTCTCCTCGATCGGCGTGTTCGGGTCGGGGGTGTGGAACTGGTAGAGGTCGATCCAGTCGGTGCCGAGACGGCGCAGCGAGGCCTCGACCGCCGTGCGGAGGTAGCGGCGCGAGCCGCGGGCGCCGAAGTCCGGCCCGTTGACCCCACCCATGTCCATCCCGAACTTGGTGGCGAGGATCACCTCGGACCGGCGCGCGCCGAGTGCCCGGCCGAGCCGCTCCTCGGCGAGACCCGGCGTGGCGCCGTAGGTGTCGGCGACGTCGAAGAGCGTGATCCCCGCGTCCAGCGCGGCGTGGACGACGCGGTCGCTGCCCTCCTGCGACTCGGTGGCGGCGCCGGGTCGGCCGAGGTTGTTGCAGCCGAGGCCCACACGGGAGACGACGAGGCCGGAGCGGCCGAGCGGCACGGTGGAGGGGGTCGTGGAGGAGGGCGCGGTCATGCCTCGACGTTATCCTCCGGGAGTGGTCATCTCCGGAGGATGTTCGGAGACGGCCCGTGCTCCGGGTGCGTGCATGGCAAGGCGGCGGAGCGAAGTCGTACTTTGTCGTCCAACGAGGGACGCCAACGCCGCCAGGTGCGTGCCCTGGGCGCGGGGCGCCCGAACAGCTTCCGGAGATGACCACTAGTGCTCGATCGACCGCGCCGGACCCCGCTGCTGTCCTCGCTGATCCTGCTCGCCCTCTTCGGGGCGGTGGCGGCCGCGGTGGCCGCCGAGTGGTCCTGGGTGATGGACCTCGACGGCCACGGCGAGTCGGCACGCAACTGGGCCGGTGACGAGGAGTGGCTGCGCCACCCGCTGCGGGCGATCGAGATCGCCTTCGGCACCGCCGGCATGACCGTCATCACCGCGGTGCTGGCCGTCGCGCTGGTCCTGAAGGGGCATCGACGGGCGGGCATCCTGGTCGCGGCCGTGATGGCGGCGACCGCCCTGGCGACGTACGGCGCCAAGGTGCTGGTGGGTCGCGGCCGACCGGTGTGGCAGGACCCGGAGTACTTCCTGCACTCCAACGCGTTCCCGTCCGGGCACACCTCCGCGGCCGCCGCGTTCAGCGGCCTGGTGGTCCTGCTGGCGGTGATGCTCGTCCGGCGCGGCGGCATCCGACGGCTGCTCACGACTCTCGCCGTCCTGCTGTGGCTCCTCGTCGCCGCCGACCGGGTCCTCCTCGGGCGCCACTACCCCAGCGACGTCGTCGGCGGCACCCTGCTCGGCCTCGGCCTCCTCCTGCTCGGCGTGGCGCTCTACAACCCGCTCCCCCGCAGTCACGCGCTGAAGGCCGAGCCCCTGCCCGAGCCGTTCCCGTCGGCGCGCAACCTGGCCGTCGTGCTCAACCCGATCAAGGTCGAGTCGGTGGAGCAGTTCCAGGCACTGGTGACCCAGCTGGCGCTGGAATCCGGGTGGAACGAGCCGCGCTGGTATCTCACGACCGTCGAGGACTCCGGCACCGGGCAGGCCGAGCAGGCCTCCGTCGAGGGCGCCGACCTGGTCATCGTCTGCGGCGGCGACGGCACGGTCCGCGAGGTGTGCGCCGAGCTCGCCGGGACCGGCATCCCCGTGGGCGTCGTCCCCGCGGGCACCGGCAACCTGCTCGCCCGCAACCTGGAGATCCCGCTCTTCATCCGGGCCGCCATCGACATCGCGCTCACCGGCCAGGACCGGGCCATCGACATGGTCGAGGTCGACGGCGACGGGATCGAGCCGTCGCACTTCATGGTCATGGCGGGCATGGGCTTCGACGCCGCGATCATGGAGGGCGTCAACGAGGAGCTGAAGAAGAAGGTGGGCTGGCTCGCCTACGTCCTGTCCGGTCTCAAGGGCCTGATGTTCCCGGCCATGAGGCTGGAGATCTCCGTCGACGACGGCCCGTTCACCAAGCACCGCGCCCGCACCTGCGTGATCGGCAACGTCGGCAGCCTGCAGGGTGGGATGAACCTGCTCCCCGACGCCGCGATCGACGACGGCCAGCTCGACGTCGTCCTGCTCTACCCGCGGCGCTTCCTCAGCTGGATCCCGCTCGTGCTGCGGGTGCTCACCCGGCGCGAGCGCAACGCCGGCGAGTCGGTCGCGCGGATGACCGGGCGCAAGGTCGTGGTCCGCGCGTCGGGCGAGGTGCCGCGCCAGCTCGACGGCGACACCATCGGCCTCGGCTCCGAGCTGCGGATGGAGTGCATCCACGGCCGGGTGCTGGTGCGGGTGCCGCGGACGGTGTAGGCCGGGTTCGGGGTTTCCGGTTCAACTACCGAATTCGTCGCCAGACCGATCCGAACGCGACAATTTCGGTAGTTGAACCGTTCCCTACCCGACCCGCGCCAGGTCACCTCGGGTCAGCTGCGCGCGAGCCGGGCGTGGGCGACCGCCTCGCCCTCCTCGGGCGAGAGCTCCTGCTCGCCGCTCCACCCGGCGACCGACTTGGCGTACGTGCGGGCCTCGTTGCGGCCCCGGATCGAGGTGAGGACGACACCGTCGCCGGCATCGTCGAGCAGCGCGAGCGACCACGACAGGCGCCCGCCCATCTCGTCGAAGGCGTCGTAGCGCACGACGGCGAGGTGCCGCAGCGCGCCGACCGCCTCGGCCCGGAGCGCGGCGACCTCGCGGCGCAGTCCGGCCGCGTCCGCCGGCAGGTCCTCGACGGCCCCCGCGGCGGCGGGTCGTCCGTTGCGGAGCGCGGCCGCGAGCGCGGCCGCGGCGAGCAGGAGGGCGAGGATCGAGAGCGCGACGGCCATGCGGAAACCGTACGGAAGCGGACCCGCCCGGCGCGTCCGCACGCGCCGGGCCGTCCGTCACACCGTCGTCACCCCGTCCGTCACACCAGGGGATCAGTCGAGCGGCTGCGCTTCCTCGAGCCGGTCGGCCAGGTCGCCGAAGATCTCGGCGTACGCCTGGTAGGAGTACGGCGCGCCCGCGTACCACTCGTAGACCTGGCCGGCTTTGACGGCAGGCAGGTTCGCCCAGGTGTCGATGCCCTCCATCTTCTCCTTGACGGCGTCGGTGTTGCGCACGTCCATCAAGATGACATCGGCGTCGGCGTAGTCGGCCGCCTTCTCCCAGCTCAGCTCCTTGAAGACGTCGCCCTCCGGCACGTCCTCGGGGGCGATCAGGTCGACACCGGCCGCCTCGAGCGTGCCGGTCTCGGGCAGCGCGGCCGGGTTGACCACCCAGAACGAGGTGTCGCTGCCGGAGGCCACGAGCACCTTCAGGTCCCTCTCCGCGGCGGTGATGTCGGCGAGCGCCTCCTCGTAGTCGGCCTTCGCGTCCTGGACCGACTCGTCGCAGGTGGGGTCGGCGCCCAGCCGGCCGGCGAGGTCGACGAACAGCTCGATCGCCTCGTCGATGGTGGTCGGCTGGCCGTTGAGGCCGAGGATCGGCGCACGGTCCGCGATCTGCTTCTCCAGCTTGCCGGGCACGTACCAGAGCTCGCCGCCGAAGGAGAAGTCGAGCAGCAGGTCGGGCTCCATCGCGGCGTAGGCGTCGACGTCGAACTCGCCCCACGTGCTGCCGAGGCGGGTCATGGCGGTGAGGTCGACGTTGCCGCGCTGGTACGCCGACGCGGGGTCGTCGCCGAGCTCGCCGTAGATGCCGTCGACCTGGTAGCCGGCGTCCCAGAGCGCGGCGGCGATGCTGTTCTGCGCGACGACCGTGGTCGGGACCTCGTCGAGGGCGAGCTCGGTGCCGCGTGCGTCGTCGTAGGTGAAGCCTCCGGTCGGCGCGGCGGACTGGCACTCGGCGAGGGTGTCGTCGGTGCTGTCGTCCCGGGCGCCCGGGTCGGTGTCGCCGCTGCACGCGCCGAGGGCGAGCGCGGCGGTGACGGCGGTCGCCACGGCGATCGGGGCCCGGCGCGCGCCGTACCTTCGTCGGGTCATCTGGTCTCCTCCTCGGATGGGGCCGACGGGCTCGTCGACACGTTCTTGCGCGGGATCACGAGCGGCGTCCCGCACTCGGGGTCGGGGACGACGCGACAGGCGAGGCCGTAGACGTCCTCGACGAGCGCCTCGGTGATCACGTCGGCGGGCGCGCCCTCCGCGACCACCGCGCCGTCCTTCATCGCCACCAGGTGGGTGGCGTAGCGGCAGGCCAGGTTGAGGTCGTGGAGCACGGCGACGAGGGTGTAGCCACGCTCGACCCGGAGCCGCTCGCACAGGTCGAGCACCTCGACCTGATGCGCGATGTCGAGGTACGTCGTCGGCTCGTCGAGCAGCAGGATCTCGGTGCGCTGGGCCAGCGCCATCGCGAGCCAGACCCGTTGGCGCTGTCCTCCGGACAGCTCGTCCACCAGCCGCTCGGCGAGATCCTCGATGTCGGTGGCGGCCAGCGCCTCGCGCACCGCCTCCTCGTCGCTGCGGGTCCACTGGCGCAGCAGGCTCTGGTGGGGATAGCGCCCCCGCGCGACGAGGTCGGCGACGGTGATCCCGTCCGGCGCCACCTGGGCCTGGGGCAGCAGCCCGAGCCGGCGGGCCACCTCCTTGGAGGAGTACCGCTGGATCGCCTGCCCGTCGAGATGCACGGCGCCGTGGCGCGGCCTGAGCAGCCGCGCCAGCCCCCGCAGCAGGGTCGACTTGCCGCAGCCGTTGGCGCCGACGATGACCGTGAACGACCCGTCGGGCACGGCGAGCGTCAGGTCCTCGCTGATCACCCGCCGGTCGTAGCCGAGGGTCACCGCCTCGGCCCGCAGCCTCTGCTCGGCGTCCGGGCGGACGGCCGAGCGCGTCGCGCCGGTGGGAGTGGTCGGGAACGTCGTCATGCGTGCCCCTTTCGCCATTCGCGGGTCAGCAGCCAGGCGAGGAAGACCCCGCCGATCAGTCCGGTCACGACGCCGACGGGGACCTGCCGCGGCTGGAAGAGCTCGCGGGCGGCATGGTCGGCGAGGACGAGGAGCACCGCCCCGGTCAGTCCCGACACGAGGAGGTTCGGCCCGCTGGCGCCGGTGAGGCGGCGCGCGATCTGCGGGGCGCTGAGCGCCACGAACACGATCGGGCCGGCCGCGGCGACGGCGACGCTGCTGAGCAGCACGCCGACGACGATCGCGACCAGGCGCAGCCGGTCGGTGCGCTGGCCGAGGCCGGCCGCGCTGTCGTCGGCGAGCTCGGCGATCATCAGCGGCCGGGACATGCCCACGGCCGCGACGCACAGCACGCCGACGACGACGGCCAGCCAGCCGATCCCGTCCCAGCTCGCGCCGGCCAGGTTGCCGACCAGCCAGCCGCCGGCCTCCTGCGCGTCGTAGACGTCGGCCTGGACGATGAGCATCGAGTTGACCGACAGCAGGAGTGCGCCGAGGCCGACGCCGATCAGCACGAGGCGGAGCCCGTCGAGCCCGTTGCGCAGCGCCAGGGCGTAGACGACGGCCGCGGTGGCCAGTCCCCCGACGACCGCGCCCACCGAGGCACCGGCGAAGCCGCCGCCGAGCACGAGGAGCGCGACCAGGCCGCCCGTGGACGCGCCGGTCTCGAACCCGATGACGTCCGGACTGCCCAGCGGGTTGCGGGAGATCGTCTGGAAGATCGAGCCGGACATGCCCAGGGCGACGCCGATGAGGAGGGCGTTGACCACCCGCGGGAGCCGGGAGTCGAGGACGAGGTACTCCTCGAACGCCGAGCCCCCGCCGCCGAGCGTCGCGACCAGGCGGGGGAGGCCCATCTGGATCTCGCCGAACAGGACCGAGCAGACGGCGGCCGCGCCGGCGAGGGCGACGAGCGCCACCCCGACCAGGACCGAGCGCGGCGCGACGGGCAGCGCGATGGAGCCGACCCGGACGGCCCGGACGCCGAGGTCGACGGCTCCGGCGCCGCGGCCGGCGGGCGCGTCCCGCCCGGACCGCCCGGACCGCCCGGACCGCCCGGACCGCCCGGACCGCCCGGACCGCCCGGACCGCGCGACGGAATCGGCGAGATCGGCCGGATCGGCGCGGCGGCGTACCGGGGCGCTGCCCGGCGGGGAGGTGCGCGGGGCGCTCATAGGTGGGCCAGTCGACGGCGGCGGACGAGGAGGATGAACAACGGCGCGCCGATGAAGGCGGTCATGATGCCCGCCTCGACCTCGCGGTCGGAGGCGATCCGTCCGCTGGTGTCGGCCAGCAGCAGGAGGGCGGCCGAGAGCACCATGGACACCGGCAGCACCCAGCGCTGGTCGGGCCCGACCAGGTGCCGGGCGACGTGCGGCAGGACCAGCCCCAGGAAGACGATCGGACCGGCCAGCGCCGTGGCCGCCCCGCACAGCAGGGTGATCGCGACCGCCGTGAGGATGCGCAGCCGCCCGAGGTTGACCCCCAGCGCGCGGCCCGTGTCCTCGCCCAGCGCGATCGCGTTCAGCGCCGGCGCGACGAAGGCAGCCACCAGGGCGCCGGCGACGAGGAAGGGCCAGACGGTGCCGAGCACCGCGATCTCCCGCCCGACGACCGAGCCGACCAGCCAGAAGCGCATCGTGTCGAAGGCAGCCTGGCTGGAGAGCGCCACCCCGTTGACGTACGACGCCAGCACGGCCGTGAGCGCCGCGCCGGCCAGCGCGAGCCGTACGGGCGTGGTGCTCGCGCGGCCACCGGAGCCGAGCACGTAGACGACCACCGACGCGGCCGCGGCCCCGGCGAAGGCGAACCAGATCTGGATGCCGGCCGAGGTGACGTCGAGGAACGCGATCCCGGTGACGACGGCGGCCGCCGCCCCGGCGTTGACGCCGAGCAGGCCCGGGTCGGCGAGCGGGTTGCGGGTCAGCGCCTGCATCAGCGCGCCCGCGGCACCGAGGGCGAGTCCCACGACGAGGGCGATCACGGTGCGGTCGAGCCGCAGGCCGCGGACGATGTCGCGGGCCGGCGTCGCCCCGGGGTCGACGAGCTCGCGCAGCACGGTGCCGGGACCGAGCCACTGGTTGCCGATCATCAGGCTCAGCACGACGCTCACGCCGAGGACGACGAGCGCACCGAGGAGCGCGGCGACGCGGCGCGGCGTACCGACGCGGCTCTGCTCGGCGCGCGTGGAGGCGAGGACTGTCATGACTTAGGCGAGGCTAACCTGCTTTACCGTGGCGGGCGAGTCCGCCCATCGGTCGGACGGCCCCGGCGGCGGCGCCGATGCCACGCCCTACCCTGGGCGCATGGCCCGCATCGCGTACCAGGGAGAACCCGGCGCCAACTCGCACATCGTGTGCAAGCAGCACTACCCCGATGCGGAGGCCGTGGCGTGCGCGTCCTTCGAGGACGTGTTCGCCGCCGTGGCGAGCGGCGACTGCGACCTGGCCCTCATCCCGATCGACAACTCGATCGCCGGCCGGGTGGCCGACATCCACCACTTCCTGCCCGACTCGGGCCTGCACATCATCGCCGAGCACTTCCTGCGCATCCAGTTCCACCTGATGGTGGTCCCGGGGGCCTCCGTCGACACCCTGCGCACCGTGCACAGCCATGTCCACGCCCTCGGCCAGTGCCGCAAGGTGATCCGCGAGCTCGGGCTCACCCCGATCATCTCCGGCGACACGGCCGGGGCCGCCCGCGAGATCGCCGAGGCCGCCGACCCGACCCAGGCCGCCATCGCGCCGCCGCTCGCCGCGGAGATCTACGGCCTGGAGATCCTGCGCGAGGACGTCGAGGACGAGGACCACAACACGACCCGCTTCGTGCTGCTCTCCCCCGACTACGTCATGGCCCCGCAGGGCAACGGCCCGGTCGTCACCAGCTTCGTCTTCAACGTCCGCAACCTGCCCTCCGCCCTCTACAAGGCGCTCGGCGGGTTCGCCACCAACGGCATCAACATGACCAAGCTGGAGAGCTACATGGTGGGCGGGGAGTTCGCCGCGACCCAGTTCCTCGCCGAGGTCGACGGGCACCCCGACGACCCGGGTCTCAAGCGGGCCCTGGAGGAGCTGACCTTCTTCACCACCGACATCAAGGTGCTCGGCGTCTACCCGGCCGACCCGTTCCGCGGCTGACCCACCGCTCGCCGCCGTACGGCCCGAGACCGCCCGGTACGACGCCCGGCGGGCGGGTCGGATAACGCGCCCGCCGCGCACGCGTTGGGACAGTTGTCTCCCGCGCCGGCGCCGCGCGCACTAGGGTCGGCGGTGACAGTCGGGGAGAGAGGGCGAGCCGGGCGGGCCTCCGCCCAGCACAGCGAAAGGGTCAGCATGGCAACGTTCTTCGAGCACTTCTCACCCCAGGAGATCGCGCGGATCAGCGCGACGGGGCGGCGCGTGAAGCTCCCCGAGGGCTGGTCGCCGATCTGGGAGGACACCCCCGCCGACAAGGCGTACATCATCCTCGAGGGCAACGTCTCGGTGCGCCGTGACGGCGCCGAGATCGCCCAGCTCGGGCCGGGCGACATCGTCGGCGAGGCCGCGATCGTCGGGCAGAGGCTCCGCAACGCAACCGTCGTCGCCCTGACGCCGCTGGACACGATCCACCTCACCGACGACACCCTGCGCGAGCTCGACGCGGAGTGGCCGGCCTTCCACGAGGCGCTCGTCGAGGTCGCCCAGGCGCGCATCGGCGACCAGGGCTGAACCGGCCCACCGGGGCGCTCCGGCCGTGACGGCATCCGACGACCCCGCCGCCCGGCCGGACGGCGGGGTCGTCGGCGCGCTCGAGGAGCACCTCCTCGGCGAGTCGCCCTGGCTCACGCAGCGGCAGGTGGCCGAGCGGGCCGGGGTGCCGCTGGCGACCGCCAACGAGCTGTGGCACCTGCTGGGCTTCGCCCACGTGCCCGACGACGAGGCGGCGTTCACCACCGCCGACGTCCGGGCGCTGCAGCTCACCAGCGACCTGATCCGGCTCGGGATCCTCAGCCAGGAGCGGCAGGACGGCCTGGTCCGCACCTGGGGCCGCAGCTTCGCCCGGCTCGCCGACTGGCAGGTCGCCCTGCTCGCGTCGGTGGCCGCCGAGGCCGGCGCCGACCCCACCGAGGGCCTGCTCGCGATCTCCGACGAGGCCCTGCCGCGCGTCCAGGAGCTGCAGAGCTACGTGTGGCGCCGGCACCTGCTCAGCGCCGGGTCCCGCCTGCTGGCCGAGAGGTCCTCCGGACCGTCCGCGACGCTGGCCGTCTGCTTCGTCGACATCGTCGGCTACACCTCGCGATCGCGCACCCTGAGCGACCGTGAGCTGGTGACCTGGCTGGAGGCGTTCGAGTCCACCGTGCTCGGGCTCACCGTCGACCGCGGCGGTCGGATCATCAAGAACATCGGCGACGAGCTGCTGATCGTCGCCGACTCCCCCGAGGCGATGGCCGAGATCGCCCTCGAGCTCACCCGGCGCGGCGCCGATCCCGGCGACCCGTTCCCCGCCGTCCGCGCCGGCATCGCGTACGGCGAGGTGGTGACCCGCCTCGGCGACGTGTTCGGGCCCGTCGTCAACATCGCCGCACGCCTCACGTCGGTGGCCCGGCCCAACTCGGTCCTGGTCGACCTCGGCGCGTACGAGGCGCTGAGCGGCCGACGCGACGACGACGCCGACGACCACACGGGGACGTACCGGTTCCGGCGGCTGCGCCGCGTCTCCGTGAAGGGGTACGCCCGGCTCAAGGTCTGGGTGCTCCAGCGCCCCGCGACGTAGGCCGGATCACCTCGGGGGACGCACCGCGCAACCCCCCTGGTTTCCCGCGCCGCTCCGGGTGGGAGGGTCAAGGGCGGCGCGCCATGGGGCGTGCCCGATCCACTCAGACAGGAGTTCCGCTACATGCGCATGTCCCGAGCATTCGCCGTCGTCGTGGCCGCGGTGCTGATGGCGGTCGCCGGCCTCACCGGCGCGACCAGCCCTGCATCGGCCAAGGCCACCAAGACCACCGAGATCCGGTTCGAGTCGCCCGCTGCGACCGGCACCGGCTACGGCGACTACTACAGCATCTACGCCTACGTCTACGAGGCGGGCACCAGCACCAAGGTGTACGCCGGCGGCCTGACGCTGAACTCGCGGCCGATCGGCGGCACGACGTGGACTCCGCTGGCCAGCAACACCAGCGCCTACGTCATCGAGGGCTTCCAGCTGTCGGAGTCGTTCGAGTACCAGGCGGTCTACGCCGGCGGCACCAGCGGCAGCAACACCTACACGCCGGCGACGTCCCCGGTGTTCACGGTCAACGTGCAGCGCGGCATCAAGTACATCGAGAAGAGCGCCAAGAAGTTCTGCGCCGAGGTCGGCCCGCTCTCCGCGCCGTACAAGAACAAGCCGGTCACCACGTACTACAAGGTCGCCAAGAAGAAGGGCTGGCAGAAGGGCTACACCTTCCGCACCAACAAGAAGTCGCAGCACTGCTACAAGGTCACGAAGTCGAAGACGCCCAAGGGCGTGAAGGTCCCCAAGGGCCCCAAGCTCAAGGCCTCGAAGACCGTCTTCGTGAAGGCGGGCGGCATGAAGAAGTACGTCGACATCCAGACCTACACGTCCTGATCGACACCTGCTCCAGCCACGAGGGCGGGACCGGCGCTGCCGGTCCCGCCCTCGTGCGTCTCGGACGTCGTCAGCGGATGGTGACCTGCCGGTTCGCCAGTCCGTTGCGGGCCGAGCGCTGCTCGGTGGTCAGGTCGGAGTCGTCGGCGAGCGCGGCGTCGAGCTTCGCCTTGAACGCGGTGGCCGCCTCCTCCAGCGGCTCGGGGCCGGTGCCGACCGGCAGGTCCCACACCGGCGCCAGCAGCCCGTGGGCGCGGAACATGCCGACGAAGCGGGCCTCGGGGACGATCACGTCGTCGCCGGAGACGTGCAGGCAGGCGAGCGCGTCGAGCAGCGCGTCCTCGGGCTCCGGCATCACCCAGCGCAGGTGCTCCTTGGCACCCATCCGGGTCCAGTACGCCGCCGTCACGGCCGTGAGCCGAGCCGTCGGCGCCGCGGCGCCCTCGGCCTGCTCCAGGGCCTGGGCGAGCTCGGAGCTCGCCTCCATGTCGGAGACCCAGTAGTCGAAGCCCTCGTGCACCTCGACGGCGAGCTCACCGTCGGCGACGAGGTCCTGGAGGCGCGGTCCCGGGCCGGGCGGGGCCGTCAGCCCGACCATGCCGGCCCCGGCGTCCGCGGCGAGGGCCTCCACGAGGACGGCGCCGAGGTCGCGCGCGGGATCGCCGAAGTTGTGCTGGACCTGCAGGCCGAGCCAGACCTCGCCGCTGTCGCGGACCAGGGCGGGCGCGGCCATCGGCAGCAGCGTGCAGAGCCGGACCACGCGGTCGGCGTACTCGCCCTGGAGGGGGAGCGGCGCGGTCGCGGCGGGCACCAGCTCGCGCAGCGCCACGATGTCGCACTCGGAGGCCAGGCCCTCGAAGGGGCGCTTGACGAAGACCTGGCCGCCGCCCGGCGCGCCGTGGCAGGCCTTGTAGCGCTTGCCGGAGCCACACGGGCACGGCTGCCGGGGGCCGACCTCGCCCGCCGGGGTGTCGGTGACGGCCGAGGCCTTGGTGCGGTTCTTCTTCGCCATGCGCGGAAAACTACTGGTCGGGCCCGAACCGCCGCGCCAGCAGGTCGACCATCAGCCGCGGACGGTCGCTGATCACCGCGCTCACCCCGAGGTCGAGGCAGCGCTGGAGATCCTCCTCGTCGTTGACCGTCCAAACGTGGATGTCGCGGCCGCTGCGCCCGATCGACTCGCCGATGCGCGGGTGGTCGCGCAGCAGGCCGATGCCCGGCCCCACGATCCAGTCGCGGCCGATCACCCGGCGCAGCATCTGCCACGAGGTCGGCTTGTCGAGCAGCTGGACCAGCCGGATCTCCGGCGCGAGCCGCTCCACCCGCTGCAACGCGGTGAAGGAGAAGCTCATCACCCGGACCGGCGCGCCGGCGCGGTCCCAGCCGAAGTCGCGCAGCATCTCGACGAGCCGCTTCTCCACGAGCCCGGCATACCGGGTCGGGTGCTTGGTCTCGATCGCCACCTCGACCCGGCGCTCGTCGTCGGCGACGGTCTCGAGCAGCTTGCGCAGGGTGAGGACGCCCCGCAGGCTCTCGTCCTCGTCGGGCGCCTCGTCGTCCAGCTCGGCCCACGGGTTCTTCCAGGCCGCGAAGTCGAGCTCGGAGAGGTCCGCGAGCTCCATGGTCGACACGATGCCCTTGTTGGCGGCCGTGCGGCGCAGGTCGCGGTCGTGCACGCAGACCAGATGGCCGTCGGCGGTGAGCCGGACGTCGCACTCCAAACCCTCGGCGCCGGCGTCGAGCGCCTCCAGGTAGGCGCCCAGGGTGTGCTCGGCGAGCTCGTGACTGGCGCCGCGGTGGGCGACCACCTGCGGTCGGACGGTGGGCACGCCGTCGATTGTGGCAGGTCGCGAGCGGGCCCCGCCTCAGGGTCGGATCCGGGTCGGACCGGGGTCGTTCCCCGATGTCCCGGCGGCTCCTGCGAGGCAGAGTGGACGCATGAGCAACTACGAGAGCTACCCCTCCCCGCACAGCCCCTCCGCGCCGCGCCGGCTGACCCGCCGCGAGCACGACAAGATGATCGGCGGCGTCTGCGCCGGCGTCGCCGCGCACGTCGGGATCGACGTCACCGTCGTCCGGCTGCTGATGGTCGCCGCGACCGTCTTCACCGGTGGCGCCGGCATCCTGCTCTACCTGGCGGGCTGGTGGCTGATGCCCCGCGGCTGAGCCCCCTAGCCTGAGCGGGTGCCCGACCCCCTGCCCGGCCCCCTGCCCGACCCCCTGCGAGACCCTGTCCCTGACCTCGCGCTGGTCGCCCAGCTCCGCGCCGCGGGCTGCGTGTTCGCCGAGGAGGAGGCCGAGGTGCTGCGATCCTCCGCGACCTCGCCCGGGCACCTCGAGGAGCTCGTCCGGCGGCGGGTGGCCGGCGAGCCGCTGGAGTACGTCGTGGGCTGGGTCGCCTTCGACGGTGGCCGGGTCGCGGTCGACCCGGGCGTGTTCGTCCCGCGCCGGCGCACGGCGTACCTCGTCGAGCTGGCGGCGCCCCTCCTCACCGGCGGCGACACCCTCCTCGACCTGTGCTGCGGCACCGGCGCGCTGGGCCTGGCCCTCGCCCGGCGGGTCGCCGGCCTGGTCGTCCACGCCGGCGACGTCGACCCCGACGCGGCCGCCTGCGCGGCCCGCAACCTCGCGGAGGTCGGCGGGACCGCGGTGGCCGGCGACCTGGACTCGCCCCTGCCGCCCGCCCTGCGCGGCACCGTCGCGGTCATCGTCGCCAACGTCCCCTACGTCCCGACCGGCGCCGTCGCGCTGATGCCCCCGGAGTCCCGCGACCACGAGCCCCGCGGCACCGTCGACGGCGGTCCCGACGGCCTCGACGTGCTCCGCCGGGTCGCCGCGCTCGCCCCCTCCTGGCTGCGTCCGGGCGGGACGCTGCTCTCCGAGATCTCCCTCGACCAGGCCCCCGCCGCCCGCGCCGCCCTCACCGCCGCCGGCCTGGTGGCCGCGATCCATCACGACGAGGAGCGCGAAACGACGGCGGTGTCCGGCCTGAGGCCCCTTGTAACTAAGGGTTACGTCACGAATTGTGGCGCAACAGCACCCGGGTAGTAGCAACAGCACCGAGGTAGTTGAACGGCCGGTGGGGCGCGGCCGCCCTGGCCCCGCGGCCGAGTCGTGGGCCCGGTCGCCGTACGGCCTGCAGCCGTCCATGGACGACCCGAGCGAACTACCCGGGCGCCGTGGCTACTACCCGGGTGCTGGTGCAGCGAAAATCGTGCTGTAACCCTTAGTTACAAGGCGCGTGCAGCCGCACCTCGCCACCCGCCCACCGGCGCCGCAGCCATCGGTCGTGGGAGGCGACCACGACCGTGCCGGGGCTGGCGCCGATCGCCTCCTCCAACTCCGTGACGAGGGCGAGGGAGAGGTGGTTGGTGGGCTCGTCGAGCAGCAGCAGGTCCGGCTCGGTGGCGACGGCGATCGCCAGCGCGAGCCGGCGCCGCTGGCCCACCGACAGCAGGACCACGGGCTTGGCGTGCTCGCGCGGGTGGAGCAGGCCGAGACCCCGCAGCGGACGGCGGGCGGCGAGCTCGGCACCGACCGCCTCGTCGTACGTCGCCAGCGCGCTCGCCGTCAGATCCGGGAAGTGCGGGTCCTGGGTGAGCTCGGCGATCCGCCGCGCACCGACCTGGACCTCGCCCGTGGTGGGCTCGATCCGACCCGACAGCACGCCGAGGAGGGTCGACTTGCCGGTCCCGTTGGCCCCCGTGACCAACAGGTGGGTGCCGCTGTCGAGGTCCAGCACGGGCAGGCGGAGCCGACCCGTGACGGTGAGGTCGCGCACCGTGGCCACGCGCCCGGTGCCCGAGACGGGCGCGGTGAGGCCGGTCGCGAGCCGCAGCGGCGCGGGCGGCCTGGGGACCTGGCTGCGCTCGGCCTCCTCCAGGCGCCGCTCGGCGTCGCGCTTGCGCCGGGCCAGTGCGCGGTCGACGTTGGCCCCCTTGAAGGCGTGGATGAACTTGTCGTTGTCGCGCGGGCCGCGACCGGGAGCCACGGCGCTCTGGTCGATCCGGGCGGCCTCCCGCAGCCGCTCCAGCTCCTCCTGCTGCTGGGCGTAGGTGTCCTGCCAACGGCGCCGGGCGGCGGCCCGCGCCTCGGCGTAGGCGGTCCAGCCGCCGCCGTACCTGCGTCCGCCGCGACCGTCGGTGCCCAGCCCCACCGGGTCGAGATCGACCAGGTCGGTGCAGACCTCGTCGAGCAGCACCCGGTCGTGGCTGGTCAGCACGACCACGCCGGGGAGGTCACGCAGGAAGGAGACGAGCAGCGCGACCGCCTCGTCGTCGAGATGGTTCGTGGGCTCGTCGAGCAGCAGGCACTGCGGCCGCCGAGTCATCAGGGTGGCGAGCGCGAGCCGGGTGCGCTGCCCACCGGACAGGGTGCCGACACGCCGGTCCTGCGGCAGGTGGTCGAGGCCGAGCTGCTCCGCGGCCAGCAGCGCCCGCCGGTCGGCGTCCCACGCGTCGTGGGCAAGCGCGAGCTCGAGCGCGGCGGCGTACTCCTCCGCGGTCGCGGGGTCGTCCAGCCGGTCGGCGAGGGTCTCGACCTTCGCCACCGCCTCGCGCAGCGGTCGCAGCGCGGAGGCGAGGACGTCGGCGATGGTGTCCCTGTCGGCGAAGGGCGGCTCCTGGGTGAGGAACGCCAGGTCGGCGGGACGCTCGATCGTGCCGGTGACCTGGGCGGTCGCGGGCAGGTCACCGGTGACCGCCCGCAGCAGCGTGGACTTCCCCGCGCCGTTCTCACCGATCAAGCCGATCCGCCGCCCCGGCTGGGCGAGCAGGTCGATGCCGTCGAGGACGGTCCGGCGCCCGAAGACGACGGTGAGGTCGCGGACGACGAGCGGGGCGAGTGACGCGGTGGTGGGCGCTGACATGGCTGATCCGATCGGTGACGGGGTCGGACTCGCCGGGCGAGGGCCGGGACGCTGGGTCTCCGGGCGGCCGCGGGCGCGAGTCGGGTCAGGCGAGGATCAGCATGATGGGACGAGCCTACGTCGCAGGTGGTGGGGGAAGCGAGCCGATATCCAGACCGCGCGTGACAGGGACTCAGATCCCGTCGAGGATCCGGGCCCGCGCGGCGTCGTACTCCTCGCGGCTGACGAGATCGCGCCGGAGCAGGTCGTCGAGCTCGGCGAGCCGGGCGGCCGCAGGTCGATCGTCGGCGGGCGGGCGGAGGGTGCCGGGCGGGACCGGCCGGGCCGCTTCCCAGTCGATCTCCCACTCGTCGGTCTCGGGGTCGATGAGGATCGGCAGCTCGCCGACGTGCAGCAGCGGGATGTGGACGTCCGGGACCACCGTGCGCGCCTGCGCCTCGAAGGGCGTGATGTCGCCGCCCTCGACCACCAGCTTGATGATCATCATCGGCTGGTCGTTGACCCGCACGCCGGTCGGCTCGAACGACAGCACCCGGCCCCGCGCGGCGCGGCCACGGGTCCGCAGCCGGTGGAGCCTCTGGGCCGAGCGGTAGCGGCCGCGGCCGAGGAGCAGGCCGATCACCAGGTCGAGCAGCGTGATGCCGACGCCGGTAGGCAGCAGCCAGCTCGTCTCGGGGACGTCGGCGACCAGACCCAGCACGAGGAAGATCGGTCCGACGATGCCCGCCACGAGCACGAACAGCACGGGAGGCAGCACGCTGCCCACCAGCGACGGCGGCTTGGGGGCGTCCCGCGGAGCGACGGTCATGGCGCCCAGCGTAGGGCTGATCGCGCCGCTCCCGGGACGTCTCGGTCAGGCCTTCTTGAGCCGCGCGATGACGCCGTCGATGTCGCGCTGCAGCATGTCGCGGCGCACGAAGTGACCGCCGGGCAGCTCGTGCCACTCGTGCGGGATGCCCTGCGCGGCGAGCAGGCCGCGGAACTCGCGCTGCCCGGCGCGGACCGGGGTCTCGTTGATGTCCTCGTCGAGGCCGCAGACCAGGAAGATCCGCTTGTTCAGGTAGCTGTTGAGCCGCTGCACCGGGTTGTCGGCGCTCACCCGCGCCTCGTCCCAGAAGGGTGCGCCGTAGACCGTGCCGCCCGCCAGCTCGACCGCCGCCGAGCTCGTGTTCGCCCAGTGCACGACCAGGCCCGCGTCGCGCCGCAGGCTCGCCGGCCCCGAGTGGGAGCTGACGGAGGCGAAGTGACCGTAGTACTTCGCGGTGTACTTGAGCGCGCCGAACCCGCCCATCGAGAACCCGGAGACCGCCCGGCCGTCGTACTCGGCGTAGGTGCGGAAGTTGGCGTCCACCCAGGGGATGAGCTGGTTCATGTGGAAGCTCTCCCAGTTGCGGGGGCCGCTGAAGGAGGTGACCGGGTTGCTGTACCAGCCCGCGCCGCCGCCGTCGGGCATGACCACGATCAGCCGGCGACCGGCGGTGAGCCCGATGATGTCGTCCTCCATGTGGAACTTGCGGAAGTCCTGCAGGCCGCCGTGGAGCAGGTAGAGGACGGGGTAGCGCCGCCAGTTGGTGGTGTAGTAGTCGTCCGGGAGGAGGACGTTGACGCCGGGCTGCCAGCCGATCTGGGCGGTCGCGAACCGGAAGTAGTTCAGCCGCCCGAACACGCCCTGGTCGGTGATGGTGAGACCGAAGCCGTTGCCGGCGGCGCGGGCGGGCGCGGCGAGTCCGGGCAGGCCGATCGGCGCGAGTGCGCCGATGGCGGCGGCCCCTCCGGCGTACTTGAGCAGGCGGCGTCGATCCAGTGTCCGGTTGGCGTCCATCGGTCCTCCGATTCGGGGTCATCTCGAGTCATGCGGGGTCAGACCAATATCCGCGCGGCGGTCGGACGCGGCCAGGGCCGAGGAGGCCAAGGTCGTTGTCATTCCGGGCCAGCGGAGGTAGGAAGTGGCCCATGACCGAGTGGTTCGACCAGCCTGTGGTGCCGGTCGGCTACGGGCTGCTCATCGAGGAGGTGGCCGCCTCCTTCGGCGTCGGCACCGAGCTCCTCGCCGCCGCCGGCCTGCCGCCGACGGCGTTCGCCGACCCGCAGGGCCGGCTCACCCCGCTCCAGGCCGGACACCTCCTGCTGCACGGCATGCATCTCACCCGGGAGCCGGGACTCGGCTACGAGATCGGCCTGCGCAGCAGCCTGACCTCCCACGGCATCATGGGCTTCGGCCTGCTCACCTCCGCGACGCTGCGCGACGCCATCGAGCTCGGCGTGGAGTACAGCGGCGTCCGGCTGCCGATGCTGACGCTCGGGCTCGTGCTCGACGGCGACCAGGCCGCGGTCGCCGTCCGCGAGACGCGTCCGCTCGGCGAGGTCCGCCAGTGCATGTTCGACCTCTTCCTCACCGGGCTCGCCCGGATGACACCGGCGCTGCTCGGCCGGCCGCAACACGACGTCGAGCTGTGGTTCGAGGGCGCGGAGCCCGACCACTTCGCGCGCTACCGCGACCGCCTGCCACCGGCCCGCTTCGACACGGGGGTGCACCAGGTGCGCTTCCCCGTCGAGCGTCTGGACGAGCGCCTCGACACCGCGAACGCCGTGGCCGCGCGGCTCGCTCAGGAGGAGCTCTCCGGCGAGCGCGACCGGATCGGGCTGACCGACGACGTCGTCGCCCGGGTGCAGGCGCTGCTGGGATCGCGGGCCGCCGGCTTCAGCCTCGAGGCGGTGGCCGCGGCGATGCACATCTCGACCCGCACGCTCAAGCGGCGGCTGCAGGCGACCGGCACCACCTTCCACGACCTGTCCGCCGACGCCCGGCGCACCGAGGCCATGCGGCTGCTGCGGGGCTCGGCGATGGGCGTGGAGGACATCGCCCGACTCCTGGGGTACGCCGATCCGAGCAACTTCGTGCGCGCGTTCAAGCGCTGGACCGGTCTGACTCCCGGCGCCTACCGACGCGCGGAGCAGGCCCGGGAGGAGCGCACCGGGTAGGCGGAGCCGGCGCCCTCGTGGTCATCTAGGCCTGGGTGCGGAGGTAGCGCCCGAAGTGCGGCACCGTGAAGGCGATCCGGCCCCGCTCGCCGGAGTAGATGAGCCCCTTCTTGAGCAGGGCGTCGCGGGCCGGCGACAGCGACTGGGGCTTCTTCCCGAGCACCCCGGCCACGTCAGCGGTCGCCACGGAGCCGACGGGATCCTCGGCGCCCTCACCGGCCGCGGCGACAGCGGCGTCGGCCATCGCGCGCAGGTAGTCGCGTTCGGCGGGGGTGGCGCGCTCGTAGCGGGAGCCGAAGAAGCCGACCGCCAGCTCGGCCTCGGCCTCCGGCCCCGCGACGGCGACGTCCTCGGCCGTGATCGGAGTGCGGGGCGCGAGGTCCCACACGGATCGCCCGTAGGCCTGGATGAAGTACGGATAGCCCCGGGTGGCGTCGTACATGGCGGCGAGGGCGTCGGGGGTGAAGGCGGCCTCCTCCTCGGCGGCCGGGGCCACGAGCGCCCGGTCGGCGGCCTCGCGGGAGAGGCGGTCGATGCGCTGGTAGGAGAAGAGCCGCTCGGAGTAGGACTTGCTCGCGGACAGCACGGCGGGCAGGTGCGGCAGACCGGCCCCGACGACGATGACCGGCAGGCCGTTCTGGCTGAGCTCGTGGCAGGCGGCGCAGAGCGCCGACACGTCGGCGGCGCCGAGGTCCTGCATCTCGTCGATGAAGACCGCCACCCCCTTGCCGACGTCGGCCGCGAGGCCGCCGACATCGGTGAGCAGCTCGACCAGGTCGATCTCGACGTCGCCCGAGTCGGCGCGGCCGCGGACGGCGGGCGCGGCGATCCCCGGCGACCACCGGTCGCGCAGCTTGGCGTCCGCACCCGCCTCGCGCTGGGCGAAGGAGCGGATCACGCCCAGGACATGAGTGACTCCGTCGGCCTCGGCGGGCTCGTGCACGGCCGGCCCGAGCTCGCGCACGGCCTGGTGCAACGCCGAGGAGAGCGGGCGGCGCAGGGACTGGTCGGGCCGCGCCTCCAGCTTGCCGGTCCCCCAACCCTTGCGGACGGCGGCCGAGCGCAGCGCGTTGAGCAGGACCGTCTTCCCGACACCACGCAGCCCGGTCAGCACGAGCGAGCGCTCCGGGCGGCCGCGGGCGACGCGTTCGAGGACGACCTCGAAGGCGGCCAGCTGCTCGTCGCGACCCGCCAGCTCGGGCGGTCGCTGGCCGGCGCCGGGCGCGTACGGATTGCGGATCGGGTCCATGATCCGACGCTATCGGGCTGTCTAGGAGGTTCCCTAGACATCGCTAGCGTGTCGGATCGCCGGTCTGGGACGGCGGCGACCGGGCACCGCGAGGGCATGGATCCGGTGTTCTTCGCCTGGTCGGTCGCGCTGATCGTGACCGCGGGGACGCTGCCGGCCGGCGTGATCCGAGCCCTGGCCTACCGGTCCGGATCGGTCGACCACACGCCGGGCATGCGGACGGTGGGGCTGGTGGTCCTCGGGATCGGGCTCGTCGGCCTGGTCTGCCTCGTCTCGCTGAGCGTCGCGCTGATCGCCACCTGAGTCACCGGATCACCCGGGCCCACCCGGGCTCACCCGGGCTCACCAGGGCACCAGGGCCGCTGACCCCCGGTGCCGCGGCGCGGGTCAGGCACCGCTGGCCGGCAGCGCCGTGCCGGGTACGGCGACCCGCGCGGTGCCGGTCGCGGTGCCGGTCGCGGGAGCGGTCGCGGTGGCCGGGGCGACCGCGCCGTGCGGCCCGCCTGGCGCCGACGGCAGCACGACCACGGGCAGTCCGGTCGGCACGACCGCCTCGCCGCACGGCGGCGTCGCAGGCTGGCCGAAGGTGACGACGAAGTCCTCCACCCAGGCCGGGTCGACGATCTCCCGGGCGGGCGCGACCTCCACCTCGACCGCGGAGTCGGGCAGCACCGTCCAGCCCGGGCCGGCCGGCGGCACGGCGGAGGTGCCGGCGGTGGTCTCGACCTCGGTGCCGGCGCGGGTCTCGCCGGTCGCCACGAACCCGGGGTCCGGCACGGTGCCGTCGGGCAGCCAGACCCGCTCCTCCTCGGCGGCGGAGATCTCGGCGGTGCCCGCCTCGACCCAGCCGTCGCCGGCGGGCTGCTCACCCACCGGCAGATGCGTCTCCTCGCCCCCTGAGGCGCCGGAGGGTACGTCGCGGGTGCGGCCGGTCGGCACCGAGCCGGCGGGCGGCGGCGTACCGTCGGCGAGCCAGGCGGTCTCGACGTGGGACACCTCGGGCTCGGCCGCGACGGCGGGCCGGTCGACGACCCACACCTCCTGCGTGACCGCCGGCGCGGTCTCCGCCGTCCGGGTCCGGCCGGTCGGCGACCAGCCGGCGCCGTTCTCGCCGGCGTTCCACCCCTCGCGCTGCCACTGGGTCCGCCCGGTCTGCTGCTGGACGTACTCCCACTGCTCCTCGACGACGGCGGGCGTCACGACCCGCGTCTCGTCGTGCCCCTCCTCGGGCGAACCGGGCCGCGCGGGGCGGTCGACGACCGTCCAGGCGTGCTCGCGCTCGACCGCGCCCACGGCGCGGGTCCAGCGGACGAGGACGACGGCGGCGACGCTCTCCCGCGCGTACTCCCGCTCGACGGTGCCGACGGCGCGCTGCCAGCGCCACTCGGTGCGGGTGATCGCGGCGACGATCCGGGTGACGGCAGGGTGCTCGATGCTGCCCCAATGCGCCGGGACCTCCGGCTGGCCACACCCGCGTGCGTCGTCGAGGGGCGTCGGGGCTCCGGGGGCGGCCACGGCGGCCGGGACGGGTGCGGCGGCCGCGGGCGCGAGGAGCCCGGAACCGGTGCCGAGGACCGCCACGAGGGCGAGCGGACCCAGGGTCAGGTGCCTGCTGTGCATGGGTGAGGCCCTTCTGTCGAGAGGATGGGAGGGCCCCGAGCGGCGCCGATGACCGACCAACGGGGTCGACCGGAGCCGGGTCATGGCGCCGGACCGGAATCAGGACGAAGTCCCGGGTCGCCGGGTTCCGGCGGACCGACGATCTAGGCTGGGCGCGTGCCCGAGCTGCCCGAGGTGGAAGCCCTGGCCCTCGACCTGCGGGGCCGGCTGGCCGGACGCGCCATCACCCGCGTCCACATCGCCGCGTTCAGTGCGCTGAAGACCTACGACCCGCCGCTCTCCGCCATCGAGGGCACGCTGGTGGACGACGTACGACGGCACGGCAAGTTCCTCGACATCGAGGCCAGCGGGCTGCACCTGGTCCTCCACCTCGCCCGCGCCGGGTGGGTGCGCTGGAAGGACGAGGTGCCCGCGCTCCCACCGCGCCCGAGCACCAAGTCGACGCTCGCGGTGCGGGTGGTGCTCGACGAGCAAGACGGGCTCACGCCGGGCCTGGACATCACCGAGGCGGGCACGAAGAAGTCGCTCGCGCTCTACCTCGTCCGCTCGCCCGCCGACGTGCCCGGCGTGGCCAGCCTCGGTCCCGACCCGCTCACCGACGACTTCACGTCCGAGCGGCTCGCGGGCATCCTCGCCGAGGCCGGCCGCAAGCAGCTCAAGGGCGTGCTGCGCCACCAGGGCACGATCGCGGGCATCGGCAACGCCTACTCCGACGAGATCCTGCATGCCGCGCGGATGTCGCCCTTCAAGCCCGCCGACAGCCTCACGGAGGACGAGCTGGCGACGTTGTACGCCGCCATCCGCGACACCCTCGGCGACGCGGTCGAGCGCTCCCGAGGCCTGGCGGCCAGCGAGCTCAAGAAGGAGAAGAAGTCACATCTCGCCGTGCACGGTCAGACCGGCAAGCCGTGCCCGGTCTGCGGTGACATCGTCCGCGAGGTCTCGTTCGCCGACTCGAGCCTGCAGTACTGCCCCACCTGCCAGACCGGCGGCAAGCCCCTGGCCGACCGGCGGATGAGCAAGCTCTTGAAGTAGCTCCGGCCCATCGGCGTGCCCACCGGCGCCCCCACCGGCGCCCCCGTCGGATGCCCGACCCGTCCGACGACCGGGGAGCTGGACGAGCACCACCGCCGCGAGCACCAGCAGGCCGCCCAGCCACTGCGGCGCGGTGAGCTGCTCGCCGAACACGGCCGCCGCGCTGAGGACGGTGACGACCGGCTCCAGGATGGAGAGGATCGCCGCCGTCGACGGCCCGACCCGCGCCAGCCCGGCGAAGAAGAGCAGCACCGAGGCGACCGTGCTGACCAGGACGAGGGCCACCAGCCAGCCCCAGCCCGCGACGCCGAAGCCGAGGTGCGGCAGCCCGCGCACGGCGTCGACGACGAGCAGCGCGCCGGTGGCGCCGGTGCAGACGAGCGCCGCGAGGGCGACCGGCGACGTGCCCGCGGTGACCCGGTCACCGATCACGATGTAGCCGGTGTAGGTCGCCGCGGCACCCAGCGACAGCAGGACGCCGAGCGCGTCGAAGCGCCCGCTCGCGGCACCCGCGAGGACCAGGCCGATGCCGCCGAGGGCGACCAGCAGGGCCAGCCCGCGGCGCGCCGAGGCGCGCTCCCGGCCGATCGCGATCGAGGCCACCATCACCGTGACCGGGTAGACGTAGAAGACGAGGGCGACCAGCGAGGCGTCGAGGTGGCGCAGGGCCGAGAAGTAGAAGGATGCCTGGACGGCGTACCCGAAGACCCCCATGGCGAGCCCGACCAGCACCGCGCGGCGGGTGAGACCGCGCAGGGCGCCGGTGCCGCCCGCGACGGCGAGCAGGATGACCGCGGCCAGGCCGAAGCGCACCAGGAGCAGGGCCGAGACCGAGACGCCCTCGTCGTAGGCGGACTTGGCGAACACCGCCATCAGGCCGAAGCCGACGGCGGACAGCAAGCAGAACACGGCACCCACGGGTCCATCGTCTGCCGCGACGATCGTTCATGTCCATCACGCATTCGTGCGGCAGATTGTTCAGTTATCGTGAACGGATGCTCGACCTCCACCGGCTCCGGCTGCTCCGCGAGGTGCACGGCCGGGGCACCGTGCACGCGGCGGCGGCCGCCCTGGGGTACTCCCCCAGCGCGGTGTCCCAGCAGCTGGCCGTCCTCGAGCGGGAGGCCGGGACGCCGCTGCTCGAGCGCACCGGCCGCAACGTCCGGCTCACCGCGGCCGGCGAGGTGCTGGTCGCGCACGCCATCACCCTGCTCCAGGGCGTCGAGGCGGCCGAGGCCGAGCTCGCCACGGTCGCCGCCGGGCGCGCTGCGGGACGGGTGCGGGTGTCGGCGTTCCAGTCGGCGGTGCTGCGCATCGTCGCCCCGGCCGTGCGCGCCCTCGCGGCCAGCCACCCCGACGTCCGGGTCGAGGTGACCGAGGCCGAGGTGGAGGTGACGGCACCGGGCCTGCGGCTGCACCAGTACGACCTCGTCATCGGCGACGAGTACGACGACCAGCCGCGGGTCGTGCATGCCGACCTCCGCCGCGAGCGGCTGCTGCGCGAGCGCCTGCACGTCGTCCTGCCCGCCGACCATCCCGAGGCCCGCGCCCGCCGGGTCCGGATCGGGCGGCTCTCCGGGCTGGCCTGGGCGGCGTGCCAGCCCGGGACCGGCCAGCGGGCGATGCACCTGCGGGCGTGCCGGCACTACGGCGGCTTCGAGCCGGACGTGCGCTACAGCTCCGACGACTTCCGGATCCTGCTGGAGATGGCCCGCACCGCCGGCGCCGGCGCGCTCCTGCCGGACCTCGCCCTCGACCGGCACGACCCGGGCGTCGCCGTACGTCCCCTCGCCGAGGGCCCGCTGGGCCGGGAGGTCTTCCTCCTGACCCGGCAGACCCGCACCCCGGCCGTCGAGGCCGTGGCCTCCGCCCTCCACGCCGCGACGCCTAGGCTGGACGCATGATCCCCACGATCGAGATCGACGGCCTGCCGGACCCGCTGCCCGAGGGCCTCGTCGTGCTGGACGTCCGCGAGGACGACGAGTGGGCTGCCGGTCGCATCGACGGCGCCGTGCACATCCCGCTGATGGAGCTGCCCGCCCGCCTCGGGGAGTTCGTCGAGCTCGAGGCGCCGCAGACGCTCGTGGTCTGCAAGGGCGGCGGCCGCTCGGCACGCGCGGTCGCCTACCTCGCGCAGCAGGGCTACGACGTCGTCAACCTGGCCGACGGCATGCTCGGCTGGGAGCGGGCCGGGCGGGCGATGGTCGCCGACGGCGACCAGCCGCCGTACGTCGTCTGACCTCTCGCTCACGACACACGGCCCCGCTGACCGGGTCAACGGGGCCGTCGCATCGGATCGATCAGCGCGTCACGGCGTGGGCAGGTCGGACAGCAGCTTCTCGAGGTCCTCCGAGTCCGGCAGCTCCGACAGCAGGCTCTCGAGGTCCTCCGGCGTCGTGGGCAGGTCGGACATGTCGGTCGGGAGTCCGTCGGTCGGCAGGTCGGAGCTGTCGGGGAGATCCTCGGTCCCGGGCAGGTCCTCGGTGTCGGGCAGGTCGCCCTCCGGCGCGCTGACGTCGGAGCAGGTCTCGGCCTGGTAGGTCGAGAACGCCTGGACCTTCTTCAGCTCGTCGTCGGAGAACTCACCCGCGAACGGCTCCTTGCCGGTCTCGGCCTCGAAGCCCTTCTCGATGTCGCCGGCGTCGAGCTCCTCGTAGGCCTCGAGCTGGAGCTCGAAGCCCTCGCGCGCGTCGTCGGGGATGTCGTCGGGCGTGCCGACGTCCGCGGCCCTCTCGGCGGTCTTCTTGAGGAGGTCGGCGATCTTGTCGTAGTCCTTCTCCTGGTAGGCCGTGAGGAACTCGTTGCTCAGGGTGTCGGCCGCGGTGTCGCAGAAGTCCTCGACGGACGCGTCGCTCGGCGCCCCGCCGCCACAGGCGGTGAGCGAGAGGGCGAGCAGGACGGTGGCACCGGCGGTGGCCAGCGGGCGCTTCATGGGCGTCATCTCGTGTCCCTTCCTGGGAATGGGGATCAGCCGCCGAGCTGGTCGGCGCAGGTCTTCTGGGCGTACTCGAAGAACGCTTCGGCATCCT
Organism: Nocardioides segetis; assembly: GCF_051390595.1. NCBI lineage: Bacteria > Bacillati > Actinomycetota > Actinomycetes > Propionibacteriales > Nocardioidaceae > Nocardioides > Nocardioides segetis. Next base: position 40,443 of record NZ_JBNINR010000011.1, read on the forward strand.
TCTCGTCGTCCTTGGAGACGCCGGGGATCGAGTCGTCGCCGTCCTCGTCGCCGAAGGACTTCTTCGCCTCGTCGTAGTCGAGGTCGGTGATCGTGTCGATGAGGACCTCGAAGCCGTTGCGCTCGGTGTCGCCGATGCCGTCCGGCGTCCCGATGTCGCCGAACTCCCCGTAGGCCTTCTGGAGGTCCTTCCACTCGTCCTCGGTGGGCTCGTCGCCCGCGACGGAGGTGGTGGCCGTGATGACGTCCTCGACGCCGCCGCAGAACTTCTCCTCCGACGCGTCGCTCGGGTAGCTGCTGCCACCGCAGGCGGTCAACGTCAGGCCCAGCAGCACGGCCGCGCCGGCAGCGGCCAGCGGGCGCTTGATCGGGGTCATGTCGATTCCTTTCCTTGGGAGGCGGGCGTCTCGGCCTGCCGCGAGCAGGGCACGGCCGAGCGGGCGACCACGCGGTCACCCTGCCCCCACCCCGGCAGACTATTCACCGCCAGGGCGAACACCGGGTAGCGGATCCGTGACCGGTGCGGGGCTGGACCGGCTCAACGCTCCCAGAACGCGGCCGGTGGCACGTCGAGCAGGCCGCCCAGGATGCCGAGGTACGCCGACCGCGGCACCTGGCGCACGCCGAGGGTCGTGAGATGCCGGGTCGCCCACTGCACGTCGATCAGCCGGTTGCCGGCCGCACCGTCGGCGTCCGCGCGGAGGCCTTCGACGAGGCCGAGCAGCGCCACCTTGGAGGCGTCCGTGACGTGATGGAACATCGACTCCCCCGCGAACAGGCCCCCGATCGCCACGCCGTACAGACCGCCGACGAGGCGGCCGTCCTGCCAGGTCTCGACCGAGTGCGCCCACCCCAGGCGGTGGAGGTCGCCGTACGCCCGGGCGATCCGGGCGTCGATCCACCCGTGGGGCCGGCGCGGGTCGGCGCAGGCGGCGACGACGTCGTCGAAGGCGGTGTCGACCCGCACCTCGAAGTCCCGGGCCGAGCGGCGCAGCGAACGGGACACCCGGAGCTCGTCGAGGCGCAGCACACCGCGGTACGCCGGGCTCCACCAACCGATCCCCCGTCCCTCGGGCATCGGGAACAGCCCGCTGCGGTAGGCCGCCAGCAGGGTGCCGGGGGCCAGGTCGGCGCCGACCGCGACCAGGTCGCTGCTGTCATGGGCCCCGTCGGCGTCGTCGATCTCCCCGTCGGCGTACTCCGCGGGGTCGTCCAGCACCGGCAGCGCCGCCAGCTCCGCGCGGCTGGGGAAGACCCACGGAGTGGGCTCGGGCTCGACGGGCACCCACCGATCCTAGGAGGGGGTGCTGGCTAGGCTCGGAACATGGCTTCCCTCAAGAAGGGCCTGGCACTGCGCACCGCCCAGCAGCTCGCCCCGAAGGTCACCCAGCTGGCCCCGGGGCTGACGCAGTCGTTCGTCCGGGAGGCCCTCCACCGGGCACTCGTGGGGATCGGCCCCCTCCCACCGGCCGCCGAGGCGGCGCGTGCCCAGCTCGAGGAGCAGCGCGGCGACGTCGACAAGGCGGTGCGGGAGCTGATCGAGAACCACGTCGCGTACGCCGGCGTGGAGGGTCTGGCGACCAACCTGGGCGGGCTGATCACGGCCACGATCGTGGCACCCGCGAGCATCACCGGCCTCGCGATCATCCAGTGCCGGCTGGTCGCCGGCATCGCCCACCTGCGCGGCTACGACCTGGACGACCCGCGGGTGCGCAACGCGATCCTGGTATGCATCCTCGGCGAGGACACCGTGCGGACCATGGTGAAGCGACACCAGCTGCCCGCTCCCCCGATGGCGATCGCGACGGCGCCGCGGCACGATCCCGACCTGGACCGGACCGTGTCGACCGTGCTGGCCGGCGAGCTGATCGGACGGGTCATCGGCAAGCGGATGGTGACCACCGTCGGCAAGCGCGTGCCCCTGGTCGGCGGCGCCGTCGGCGCGGTGACCGACGCCTGGAGCACCTATCGGGTCGGACGCTACGCCGGGCGCGAGTTCCGGCCGCGGCCGGCCGACGTCGTCGCATAGCGACGAGCTCACGGCTCCTGCGGGACGCGCTTCCTCGCCTTGCGGTAGACCTCGAGCGCCTGGCGGCCCTTGCCGCTGCCCTCGAGCTTGTGCACGGTCCACTCCATCGACCGCATCAGCCGGGGGGTGCGGGCCCGGACCAGCTCGCGGCGGGCGATCTCGAGCTTGCGCCGCAGCCGCTCGTTCTCGGCGTGCGCCTCGGCGTTGTCGAGCAGCAGCGCCTTGATCGCGTCGACCGCGGCCGAGGCGACCTGCCGCTCCGGCGGGTGGTCGGGGTCGACCCACTTGCCGCTCGGCGCGGGCGCGCCGCGCAGGTCCTCGAGGTCGCCGACGACGTCGTACCCGCGGCGGGCGAGCTCGGCGATCCAGCTCTCGGTCAGCTCGGTCACCCAGGGGTACTGGTCCGGCGGGAGACCGAGCCGCGCCGACTTGGTGCGCTTGGAGAGGGTCCGGTGCGCGAGCAGCTCGCGCACGAGCGGCCGGTAGTGCTGCGGCGGCAGGTCGCGGGCCGCGACCCGGTTGATCCTCCGGATCAGCGCGGACTCCGGTACGCCGAGGCTCGGGTTGGCGCGCTGCGTGGTGAGCTTGAGGTCGAGGTCGTCGAGGCCGAACGCGGCGCTGAACCGCTCCCACAGCAGGTCGGGCGAGCCGCCCGAGGGCGGGACGGTGACCAGGTGGACCCGCTCCGGGGGGAGGTCGGCACCCCAGCGGTCGAGGATGTCGGGGATCTCCTGCACGCCCCAGAACCAGGCGCCGACGCGATGCGCCCGCTCCGGGTCCTGGATCAGCTCGAGGAAGCGGGCGTACCCGAAGCGTGCCCGGTGCTTGACGTTCTCCTGCCACTCGGCCGGGATCTGACGGACCAGGTCGCGCACCGAGAGGATCAGGTGGATCTCGGTGCCGCCGTCGCTGGTGTCGCCGCCCGGCCGGTGGCCGAGCGACTCGAGCGCCCGCGCGACCTGGCTGCGCGAGGCCGAGGCGAGGATCTCGTGGCTGATGATCGACGTGCCCTCGTGGGCGCGGACCTCGGCGGAGAGCCTGTCCCAGGCGCCGACGGCCTGCGCCTCGAGCCCGCCCCAGCGCAGCCGCATCAGGTCGAGAGCGGCGAGGAAGTGGGCGTCGAACCGGTCCGCCGGATAGCTGACGTCCTGCTTGAGCAGGCGGCTCCGGTTCTTGTAGAGCACGTCCTGGAGGTACGACGTCCCGGTCTTGGGCGTGCCGACGTGGAGCAGGACCCGCCTGGTCACCGGGTTCCCCACGGGGTCGCGCGGCCGGTCAGCGCAGCGGAGGAGCCGCGGGTCTCGGTGGGGTGGTTCACGCTTCCTCCTTGGCGTGGGGCCGGGCTGTCGCGGTGACGGGATCGAGGAGCAGGCCCAGCGCGAGCGCCAGCACCTCGGCGTCCACCGGGGCGACCGATCCCTGGTGGTCGGGCCCGAGCGGCCGCGGCAACAGCTGGTCCAGATCGCCGAGCACAGGGTAGCGAGCAGCGGCGAGGTCGTGGCGGGTGCGCTCGGCCTGCGTGCGCAGCCAGCCGTCCCACCGCGGCGGAAGGCTCGGCGGCGGCCCGCCGAGCCCGTCGAGGCGCGCTCCCAGGGTCTCGCGGAGGAGCCGCGGGCGGTCCTCCGACGGCACGAGCAGCCCGAGCGGCTCCCCCACCCGGCGGACCAGGTCGACGGCGTGCGCGCCGAGCCGCGGCGGGGCGCCGAGGCGGGGCACACCGAGCTCGGCGGCCAGCAGGCTGTCGTCGAGGACGACCCGTACCCGTTCGGCGCCGTACTTGTAGGCGGCCGAGCGCGCCATCCGCGCCACGTCCGCGCGCGGCGGCAGGTTGCCGGCGCCGGCGTTGGCGCGCACGAAACCGCGCCAGGTGGCGCCGCCCTGGTCGAAGCAGCGGGCGGTCCACGCCTGGACGAGGACCGTCTCGAGGTCGTCGGCGAGGAGGTACGCCGTGGGCCGGCGTCCGCCCGGACGGTGGCCGCGCGCGGTCAGGTCGGCGCGGACGGCGTCGGCGCGCCACGGCATCCCGACGACGACGAACGAGCGCACCCACGGCCGGCGTACCGACCGGACCCGCTCGACGAGGCTCGGCTCGGGATCGGGGACGGCGGCCGCGACCGCGACGTCGTCGGCCACCAGCGCGCTGGCGACCCGCAGCAGCTCGTCGTCGGCGAGCGCGTCGGGGTCGACGGGACGGGGTCCGAACTGCCCGGAGGCGCCGGTGCTCCCGGCCGGTCCGGGCGGTCCCGGCTCGCCGGGCTCGTCGGCGCCCACCAGGGCCAGCTCGCTGCGACCGCGGCCGGAGACGCCGGCGCCGAGGACGCGGTCCGCGATGGCCGCCGGGACGGTGCGCCCGGCCGCGGCGGCGTGCAGGTTGAGCCGGCGCAGCAGGGCCAGCTGTTGGGCACCGGGCAGCTCCGGCCCCAGCGGCTCACCTTCGCCCGTGCCGTCGGTCGGCCACGAGAGCCACGGTGTCGTGCCTCCCGCCCGCAACGCGGCCACCCACCCCCAGGCGCGTCCTCGACCACTCATGGCCCAACGTTAAGGGGGCGTCAGGATCCGGTGGCACCGGCCCCCATGGCACGCACGACCGCGGACGGGCTGGGCCGGCCGAGCTCGCCGGCCATCCACATACTGGCGGCGACGACCGCGTCGAGGTCGACGCCGTGCTCGATGCCGAGCCCGGTCAGGAACCAGACCAGGTCCTCGGTGGCGAGATTGCCCGTCGCGCTCTTCGCGTAGGGACAGCCGCCGAGGCCGCCCGCGGAGGCGTCGTACGTCGTGACGCCGGACTGGAGCCCGGCGTGGACGTTGGTGAGCGCCTGGCCGTACGTGTCGTGGAAGTGCAGCGCGAGCCGCTCACGGCCGACGCCGGCGTCCGCGAAGGCCGCGACGAGCGCCCTGACGTGGCCGGCGGTGGCGACGCCGATGGTGTCGCCGAGGCTGAGCTGTCCGACGCCGAGGTCGAGCAGCCGCTTGCCGACCGTCACGACCTGCTCGACGGGCACCGCGCCCTCCCACGGGTCGCCGAAGCACATCGAGACGTAGCCGCGGACGTCCATGCCGGCCTCCCGGGCGGCGGCGACGGTCGGCTCGAACATCTCGAACTGCGACTCCAGGGTGCGGTTGAGGTTCTTGCTCGCGAAGGTCTCCGTCGCCGAGGCGAACACCGCGACGTGGCGCAGGCCCAGCTCGACCGCGCGGTCCAGACCGCGCTGGTTGGGCACGAGGACCGGCAGCCGACGGGCGGCGTCGCCGAGGTCGGCGGTGAGGCCGGTCATCAGGTCGGCGGCGTCCGCGAGCTGCGGCACCCACCGGGGGTGCACGAAGCTCGTCGCCTCCACGATCGGGAGGCCGGCGTCGATCAGCCGCTTCACGAAGCCGGCCTTGACCTCGGTGGGGACGACGGACTTCTCGTTCTGCAGGCCGTCGCGCGGGCCGACCTCGTAGATCGTCACCTGCGTCGGCAGGCCCGGCTCGGGGACCACCATCGGCAGCGCGGTCATGCGGTCTCCTCCTCGACGACGAACAGCTCGGCACCCAGGGCCACCTGCTGGCCGGTGCTCGCACCGACGGCGGTGACCGTGCCGGCGTACGGCGCCTTGAGCGCCAGCTCCATCTTCATCGCCTCCACGACACCGAGCACGTCGCCCTCGGCGACCGTGTCCCCCACCGCGACCTTGACGTCGAGGACGGTGCCGGGCATCGGCGCGACGATGGTGCCGTCGCCCGCCGCCGCGCCGTGGTCGGCGGCGGCGTCCGGACGGTCGAAGACGTAGCGCTGGCCCTCGTGGGCGAGCTCGACGCGGTGGGCTGAGACACGGGACGTCATGCGTGCCGTGGGTCCGAGCCCACGCGACGAGGGACGTCGTGCCGGGGATAGCGTCACCGCACCGTCGGTGAACTCCACGACGACCGGCGCCGCCGAGCCGCCCATCCGGAAGCCGTCGCCCGCGAACGGACCGTCGGCCGCGGTGTTGGCGTCCAGCCAGATCCGGGCGGCCGCGGCGCGGGCGGGCGCGGGGTCGGGCGCCGGGACCTCGTGGCGGTCGAGCCACGCGGTGTCGATCCCGCCGGGGACGGCGAACTCCTCCCCCGCCGCGAGCACCCGCAGGAAGCCGGTGTTCGTGGTGAGACCGAGGACGGCGGTGTCGTCGAGCGCGGCGACGAGGGCGCGCCGGGCGGCCTCGCGGGTCGCCCCGCTGACGATGACCTTGCCGAGCATCGGGTCGTACGACGTGCTCACGACCTGGCCGCTCTCGAGCGCGTGGTCCACGCGGGCGGCAGCCGGCCAGGACACGACGGTCGCCGTACCGGCCTGCGGGAGGAAGCCGCCGAAGGCGTCCTCGGCGTAGATCCGGGCCTCGATCGCGTGGTCCCGGAACCGGACGCCGGCCTGGTCGAACGGCAGCGGATCCCCCGCGGCGACGGCGATCTGGAGCGCGACCAGGTCGGTCCCGCTGTGGATCTCGGTGACCGGGTGCTCGACCTGGAGCCGGGTGTTCATCTCGAGGAAGTAGAAGTCGCCGGTGCTCGCGTCGAGGAGGTACTCGATGGTGCCGGCGTTCTCGTAGCCCACCGAGGCGGACAGGGCGACGGCCGAGTCGTGGATGCGCGCGCGCAGCCGGTCGTCGAGCGCCGGAGCCGGCGCCTCCTCGAGCACCTTCTGGTGGCGGCGTTGCACCGAGCACTCGCGGGTGCCGAGGTGGACGACCGTGCCGTGGCTGTCGCCGAGCACCTGGACCTCGATGTGACGGCCGCGCTCGACGTACTTCTCCACCAGGATGGTGTCGTCGCCGAAGGCGCTGGCGGCCTCGCGCTTGGCGGCCGCGACGGCGGCGTCGAAGTCCGCGGCCGCGCGGACCACGCGCATGCCCTTGCCTCCGCCACCGGCCGCCGCCTTCACCAGCACCGGGTAGGCGAAGGAGGCCGGGTCCGCGTCGGCGCCGTACGACGGCACCACCGGCACGCCCGCGGCGACCGCGAGGTCGCGGGCCGCGTCCTTGCGGCCCATCTGCTCGATGACCTCGGGGCTCGGCCCGACCCAGGCGATGCCGGCACCGGTGACGGCCGCGGCGAAGCCGGCGTTCTCGGAGAGGAAGCCGTAGCCGGGGTGGATCGCGCCACCGTCAGCCAGGCCGGACTCCTTGGCGGCGGCGAGCACCGCGTCGCCGTCGAGGTATGACGGCACCCGGATCGCGACGTCGGCGTCGCGCACGTGCAGCGCGTCGGCGTCGAGGTCCGTGTGCACGGCGACCGTGCGGATGCCGAGCTCGCGGCAGGTGCGGAAGACGCGGCGGGCGATCTCGCCGCGGTTGGCGACCAGGAGGGTGTGGATCTCAGTCATCAGGGCCTCACATGCGGAAGATGCCATAGGAGGGGGCGGGCGTGGGTACGGCGGACACGACCTCCAGCGCCATGCCGAGCACCCGGCGGGTGTCGGCGGGGTCGATCACGCCGTCGTCCCACAGTCGCGCGGAGGCGTAGTAGGGCGAGCCCTGCGTCTCGTACTGGTCCTTGATCGGCTGCTTGAACTCCTCGTCGTCCTCGCGGCCGGCAACGGTGGCGAGCACGTTGGCCGCCTGGTCGCCGCCCATCACCGAGATCCGGGCATTCGGCCACATCCACAGGAAGCGCGGGTCGTAGGCCCGCCCGCACATGCCGTAGTTGCCGGCGCCGAACGAGCCGCCGATGACGACGGTGAGCTTCGGGACGACCGAGCACGCGACCGCGGTGACCAGCTTGGCCCCGTCGCGGGCGATGCCACGGTTCTCGTACTCGCGGCCGACCATGAAGCCGGAGATGTTCTGCAGGAACAGCAGCGGGATGCCGCGCTGGTTGCACAGCTCGACGAAGTGCGCGCCCTTGAGCGCGCTCTCGGAGAAGAGGATGCCGTTGTTGGCGACGATGCCCACCGGGTGGCCGTGGATCCGGGCGAAGCCGCAGACCAGCGTCTCGCCGTACAGCTGCTTGAACTCCTGCAGCCGGCTGCCGTCGACCAGGCGTCGGATCACCTCGCGCACGTCGTACGGCGTGCGGGTGCTGGTCGGCACGACGTCGTAGATCGACTCGGGCGACTCCAGGGGATCGTCGACGGGCGCGTCAGAAAAGCTGCGGTTTGGGACCAAACCGTGCAATTCCGGGCCCTCGACCTGCGGTCTGTGCCCCATCGGCAGTGTGTCGATGATGCCGCGCAGGATGCGCAGCGCGTGGGCGTCGTCGTCGGCGAGGTGGTCGACGACGCCGCTCCGCCGGGCGTGCACGTCGCCGCCGCCGAGGTCCTCCGCGCTGACGACCTCGCCGGTCGCGGCCTTCACGAGCGGCGGTCCGCCGAGGAAGATCGTGCCCTGGTTCTTCACGATGACGGTCTCGTCGGACATCGCCGGGACGTAGGCGCCGCCGGCGGTGCACGAGCCCATCACCGCGGCGAGCTGCGGGATCCCGCGGGCCGACATGTTGGCCTGGTTGAAGAAGATCCGGCCGAAGTGCTCCTTGTCGGGGAACACCTCGTCCTGCATGGGCAAGAACGCGCCGCCGGAGTCGACGAGGTAGACGCACGGCAGCCGGTTCTCCGCGGCGACGGTCTGCGCCCGCAGGTGCTTCTTGACCGTCATCGGGTAGTAGGTGCCGCCCTTCACCGTCGCGTCGTTGGCGACGACCATGACGTTGCGGCCCTCGACGCGGCCGATGCCGGCGACCACGCCGGCCGCGGGGACCGCGAAGTCCTGGTCGGGGGCGCCCGGCTTGCCGTACATTCCGTACGCCGCCAGCGGGGCCAGCTCCAGGAACGGGCTGCCGGGGTCGAGCAGGCCGTCGACCCGGTCGCGGGCGAGCAGCTTGCCCCGGTCGGTGTGCTTGGCGCGGGCCGCCTCGCTGCCGCCCTGGCGGACCCGGGCGAGCCGGTCGCGCAGGTCGGCGGCGAGATCGCGGAGCGTGGGCTCGGGAGTCTCGGACACACGAACAGGTTAATGATCATTAACCTGTTCGGCAATCCCTTGGTGCCGATCCCTTATCGCTCAGCGGAGCCGAAGCAGGGCCCCAGGACCGAACAACGGGCCGACGACATAGACGTGGTCGCTGACATCGACCCCGCCCGGCGTCTTCAGCATGCCCGCCGCGAGCTCCCGCACGCGCGGCTCGGCGCCGCGGTCCCGGATGAGGAACAGGCTGCCCTCGTCGGCGCCGGGCAGGCCCAGCTCGAAGCCCAACCAGCTCTTCTTCGACAGCTCGAGCGCGTAGACGCCCTTCGGACCGGCCCCGAGGTCGGTGATCGAGGTGAACCCGTCGGCGTACCGCTTGCAGGCGCCCTTGCGCGGGTGTGCGGGGTCGCAGGTCGCGTTCTTCGCGCCCGGCTTGATCCGCCACACCTGCGAGGTGCCCGGAGTCGCCGGGAAGCCACGCAGCTCGCCGACGTACCAGTAGCCGTCGGCGCCGACGGCTACCGACGTCGCGACGGCCTCGGACGGGATCGGGGTCCCGGCGGGCGGGAGCGGTCCCATCGGCGGCGGTACGTCGGGCAGCCCGGCCGGCACCGGCACCGTGCGCGGCATCAGCCGGGCGACCGTGCGGACCTTGCCGGAGCGCGGCCAGACCCGGAGCAGGTCGTTGCCGGCCGCGTCGGAGACCAGCACGGTGCCGTCGTCGAGCGCGACCACCCCGAACGGGTTGCTGTCCGTCGGGAGGTTCTCCTGGTCCCACGGGTCCGGATCGGTCTTCTGGTAGGCGCCGATGTCCGCGACCACCTTCGGCGTCGGCCAGCCGCGCTTCCACTTGAACAGCGTGGTTGCCGGCGCGGGTGCCGCGGCACCGCGCAGGACCGACGGGCGCTGCTCCGGCGGCGGGCCGGACGCACCGGTGAGCAGGTAGATCGTGCCATGGCGGCCCTTCGCGATCGCGGGCGGGAAGTCCGTGGCCAGGTTGCCGAGCGGGATCACCCGAGCCGGCTTGCGCCGGCGCTCGACGACGAGGCTGAAGTCGCCCCCGGTCTCCGTCACCAGCACCCGGCCGTCGCCGAGCGCGTCGACGCCCCGCGGTCCGTCGAGAGGGGTGACGGTGCGCGGCGGCGCGGCCGCACCACCCGAGCCGGCGCCGCCCGGGGACGCGCCCGGAGCACCGGCCACCGCCGGGATTCCGGCCCCCGCGAGCGCGAGCGCCGCCACCGCCGTACCGATCCTGATCGCTGCCTTGCCCATGGTCTGCTCCTCGGGTCGTGGGCGCGTACCGCACCGTCACCCTGCCTAGCAGCGGTCGACGGGACGCGTCATGCCCCATCGTGGGGACGTGCCGGATTCACGTGCCCTAACCTGCGGGGGTGACCGTGACCGAGCCGACCCGCCGCGAGCAGATCCTGGCGACGGCCGCGGACCTGTTCGCCGCCCGCGGCTTCCACGGCGTCTCCGTCGCCGACCTCGGCGCGGCGTGCGGCATCTCCGGTCCCGCGCTCTACAAGCACTTCGCGTCGAAGCAGGCGATGCTCGCCGAGATGCTGACCTCGATCAGCGAGCGCCTGCTCGAGGTGGGCCGCGAGCGGGTCGCCGGCGGGGGCGGCGACCCCGCCGCCGCGCTGCGGGGCCTGGTCGACTGGCACGTCGAGTTCGCCCTCGGCCACCGCCCGCTCATCATCGTCCAGGACCGCGACTGGGAGTCGCTGCCCGAGGACGCGCGCGAGCAGGTCCGCCGGCTCCAGCGCGCGTACGTGAACCTCTGGGCCGACCAGCTCCGCGCCCTGCGCCCCGACCTCGACAAGGCCCGGGCGCACGCCGCCGCCCAGGCCGCGTTCGGACTCCTCAACTCCACGCCGCGCGCCGGCCACGGCATCCCCGACGCCGCGCTGCGCGACCTGCTCGGGTCCATGGCGCTGGGCGCGTTGGGTGTGGATGTGCCGGTCACAAGCAGGTAAGTGGACCCGGCGACGAGTGGTAAGCGAGTGGTACGGTGGTCTCACCGCCCGCCCCTGAGGGGGGCCGGGAAGTGGAGGCCGGACCCCCCGCCGCATGACGGGAGCCGGCCTCGGCGCCTTTTCAGTCCAGGATCGCGACGCTGGATCCCCACCGGAGAAGCGAACCTCGATCGCCCGTACGACGGGAGTGGCGCACCACACCGGCCACCGCGTCAGGCAGCCACAGCATCGGCTCGTCCAGAGGGCGCGCAAGACCCACCCGCAGCGCTGCCGACACGGCGCCCGAGCCTCGCAGTGCGGCGACCATCAGCTGATCACGACCGTCGGCGACCGAACCTCGTGACTCCAACCAGACCCGGGCAACCTCCAGCTGATCCAGCTCGAAGAGCAGCCGCTCGAGACACAGACGCCGTGCGCGCTCCTGTCGACGGGCATCGGGAAGGTCCCGAACGACGACCACATGGATCGCGTTCAGCTCGGCGATTCGCTCGATGACCTCGCGCCGTGTGGCCGCCTCCTCCGAGTGCCAGTGCAGTCGTCGACGTGGTTTCGGGACGAGCTCCCGCAGCGCCGACCGCATGGCCTCGGCTCCGCCGGGGTCGGCAACGCTGGCCGCGAGGACGTAGAAGCCGGGTGCATCGCCTCCGACCGACACGCTCTCATCCACCCAGGCGTGCCAGGTCCGAGACATGACGCGACGCTACGCACGATCCCGGCCGCCGACATCCGGCCGGACACCCCCTGTGGACGGACGCTCCCGCGCCGCCTCGGAAACCCCCGGTTCGGCGCACTGAGGACGCGGGCGTGGTCGGCGTCCGGGTGACCAACCCAGGCCGTTCCCAACAGCGGCTCGCGAACCTACCCTGGCAAGCATGCGTCGCACGCTCGGCTTTGCCCTCAGCCTGTCGGTGGGGATCGGCGGCCTCGCTGCCGTCGCGGATGCGCCCGCCGCCGCGGAGTCCCCCGCGGTCCGCGCGGCTCCCCAGTCGGTCACGTTCCTGCCGACGGGCGGCGAGCAGACCTTCACCGTGCCGGCGGGGGTGACCAGTCTGCGCGCGGCCGCCGTCGGCGGTCGCGGCGGCGCCGGATCCTCCGGCGGAGGACCGGGCGGGTACGGCGCGCTGGTGACCGCGGATCTGGCGGTCGCCCCGGGGCAGGTGCTCTACATCGAGGTGGCCGGCAACGGCGTCGGCGCCGTCGGCGGGTTCAACGGCGGCGGTGCGGGTGGCACCGGCTACGTCGCCGGTGGCGGCGGCGGTGGCGCCTCCGACATCCGGCTCGCGCCACGTGCGGCCGGCAGCTCGCTCACCCTGCGGGTGCTCGTCGCCGCCGGCGGAGGTGGCGGGGGCGGCTCGACTCCCGGACCGACGACGACGAACGGCGGCGGCACGGCCGGCGCCGCCCCGACCGCCGGGCAGGGCTATGGCGGGGCCAGCGGCGGTCAGCCGGGAACGCCGACGTCCGGCGGGGCGAATGGAGCCGGTTGCGACGCGAGTGTGACGGCAGGATCCCTAGGCATGGGCGCGGACGGCGGGTCCGGCTTCGGTTGCGTTTACCCGGGGAGCGGTGGCGGAGGAGGCGGCGCAGGCCTCTACGGCGGCGGAGGCGGCGGAGCGAGCTCGGCCGGAGCGGGCGGAGGAGCGGGCTCCAGCGGTGCCGGCGCGGGCGCGACCAATGTCTCCATCACCACCGACACCACCGGCCAGCCGTCCATCTCGCTGACCTACACCGCGGGACCGGCGGCCGTCTGCACCGTCCCGAAGCTGGTCGGCCGCAAACTCACGAAGGCCCGCAAGCTCCTGCGTGCCGCCCACTGCGAGCTCGGCAAGGTGCGCCGGCTCCACCGGGGCGCGCGCTGGGTCGTCCGCCAGAAGCCCCACCGCGGGACGATGCTGCCTGCCGGAACCGCCGTCAAGGTCAAGCTCGGCGACCGCCCTCGACGCGCGCGCTGACGGAGCCGGCCTCCTGCCCGTGGATGTCCTGCCGGATCAGAACCCGGGTTCGGTGCGCTCCAGGATCGGGGCGAGGTCGAGGCCGGCGGGCAGGGTGCCGAAGGCGCTGCCCCAGTCACGGGCCAGTCGGGTGGCGCAGAACGCGTCGGCGACGGCCGACGGGGCGTGCCGGATCAGCAGCCCGGCCTGGAAGACCACCGCGATCTGCTCCACCAGCCGGCGGGCGCGCAGCTCGATGTCGTCGAACTGGGTGAGCTCCTTCTTGAGCGAGGAGAGCGCGTCGTCGTACCGAGCGTCGCTGCCGACGGCGAGCTCCGCCTCGGCGAAGAAGGCGTCCAGCGACTCCGGCTCGCGGCCGATCGCGCGCAGCGCGTCGAGGGCGGCGACATTGCCCGAGCCCTCCCAGATCGACATCAGCGGCATCTCGCGATAGATCCGGGCGAGGTCGAAGTCCTCGATGTAGCCGTTGCCGCCGAGGCATTCCAGGGCCTCGTTGGCGACGACGGGGCCGCGCTTGCAGACGTAGTACTTCGTGGCCGCGAGGGCGAGCCGGCGCAGTGCGCCCTCGCCCGCGTCGCCCTGGATCGCGCGGTCGTTGGCACCGGCCAGCCGCATCATCGCGGTGGTGGCGGCCTCGGACTCGACGGCGAGATCGGCGAGCACGTTGCGCATCAGCGGCTGGTCGATGAGCAGCTTGCCGAACGCCGAGCGGTGCCGGGCGTGGTGGGCGGCCTGCACCAGCGCGGACCGCATGCCCGACGCCGAGCCGATGACGCAGTCGAGGCGGGTCATGTTGACCATCTCGACGATCGTCTTGACCCCGCGGCCCTCCTCGCCGACGAGCCAGCCGACGGCGTTGTCGTACTCGATCTCGGACGAGGCGTTGGACCGGTTGCCGAGCTTGTCCTTGAGCCGCAGGAAGCGGATCGGGTTCGCCTCGCCGCCCGGCAGGACCCGCGGGAGGAGGAAGCAGGACAGGCCGCCCGGCGCCTGGGCGAGGGTGAGGAACAGGTCCGACATCGGCGCCGACGTGAACCACTTGTGGCCGACGATCCGGTAGCTGCCGTCGGGCTGCGGCGTCGCCGTCGTGGTGTTCGCGCGGACGTCGGAGCCGCCCTGCTTCTCGGTCATCGACATGCCGGCGATGAGTCCGCGCTTGGTCTCGGGATCGCGCAGGCCGAAGTCGTACTCGCGGTTGGTGAGCAGCGGCTCGAACCGCGCGGCGAGCTCCGGGTTGGCGCGCAGGGCCGGGACGACGGCGTAGGTCATCGAGATGGGGCAGCCGTGGCCGGCATCGACGTTCCAGGAGTAGAACTTGGCCGCGCGCGCGACGTGGGCGCCCGGCCGGTCGTCGGCCCAGGGGGCCGCGTGGATGCCGTGGGTCACCGCGGTCTCCACGAGCCGGTGGTACGCCGGCACGTACTCCACCTCGTCGACGCGTCGGCCATAGCGGTCGTGGGTGTGCAGCCGCGGCGGCACCCGCTCGGCGAGGCGACCCCAGTCCCGGGCCTCCTCGGTGCCGGCCAGGCGGCCGATCTCCCGGATCTCGGGCAGCGCCCAGCCGGCGCCCTCGCGTTCGATGCCCTCGAGCAGGGCCGGGTCGGAGGAGGTGTCGTGGCCGGTGAGCGGCGGGACCTGGTTGAAGACCTCATGGGTGGTGGACATCGGCGTCATCCCTTGCTGTCGGTGGCGTTGCTGACGTTGCTGGTGGCGGGCCCGGCGTCGTCGTACGGCGCGCCGTCGCGCTCGCGCACCGCCTGCCGGAAACCGGCCGCGGCCGCGCGCTGCTGGAAGGAGTAGCCCTCGCGCGTGTGCCGGGAGATGCCGTCGAAGACGGTGCTGATCATCCGGCTGTTCTCGACGCCCTGGGCGAGCAGCGCGGAGTTGAGGGCGAGCTTGACCATCATCAGCTGGTTGAGCGGCATCGCGGCGATGCGCTGCACCAGCCGTTCGGTCCGCTCGTCGAGCTCCTCGGGATCGGGCGCCTCCACGGCGAGGCCCCACTCGGCCGCCTCGCGGCCGGTGAGGGTGTCTCCGGTGAGGAGGAGCCGCTTGGCGCGCTGGTCACCGAGGCGGTGGGCCCACAGCCCCGCGGAGGGCACGCCCCACACCCGGGTGGGCGGGTAGCCGATCTTGGCGTCGGCCGCGATCACGATCTGGTCGCAGTGCAGCGCGATGTCGGTGCCACCGGCGACGCAGAAGCCGTGGATCTTGGCCACGGTGGGCTTGTCCGCATGCAGGAGGCTCGCGAAGCCCCGCGTGAACCGGCTCATCATCGCGTAGTCGACCATCGGGTCCCAGGTCCCGGCCGGGTCGTGGTTGAGCATCTGGACGCTCGGATCGAGGACCGTGCCGGCCCGCGAGGCGGCACCGGCCATCCGGCCGTCCATCAGGCCCTCGGCCGAGGCGGCGAGGTCGTAGCCGCCGCAGAATCCCTTGCCGCGACCGCTCAGCACGATGACGTGCACCCGGGGGTCGAGGTCGGCGCGCTCGACGGCGTCGGCGAGCTCGACGGGCGTGTCGGGCGTGATGGAGTTCCCCTGCTCCGGCCGGTCGAACGTCAGCCGGGCCACCCGGCCGTCGACCTCGTAGGTGAGGGTCCGGTAGGACGGCGCGGCGTCGACCGCCGGGGCGGCGCGGTAGGGCGAGTCCGCACCCTCGGTCGCGGCGCGGCGCCACGGAGCTTCGTCGGCCATTCCTTGATATTACGCATTGTTCCACAACCGTGTCTAGATGTGTAGCATGACCGGCATGGAGGAGATCGCCCCGCTGTCGGCACGCTCGGCGATGTTGAGCCTCCTGCTCGGTTCGCACCCCGACCCGATGTCGGCCGCCGAGCTGGTCCGCGCGGGCGAGCACTTCGGGATCCCGGCTGCCACCGCCCGGGTCGCGCTCACCCGGGCCGTCGCCGCGGGCGACCTGGAGCGCGCTGCGGGCGACCCGCGGCAGTACGTCCTCGGCGGGCGCCTCGCCGCCCGGCAGCGCCGGCAGGACGAGGCCGTCCTCGACGCCGAGACGGTCTGGGAGGGCACCTGGGAGATGGCCGTCGTCGTGGTCACGGGGCGCACCGGCGCCGAGCGCGCGGCACTGCGCGACCGGCTGGCGTCGTACCGCCTGGCGGAGCTGCGCGAGGGCGTGTGGACCCGGCCGGCGAACCTGCGGCGACCCCGGGAGTACGCCGACGAGGCGGTGCTCGCCACGTTCACGGTCACTCCCGACGAGGATCCCGCCGCCCTCGCCGCCCGCCTGTGGGACCTGGACTCCTGGGCCCGGGAGGGGCGGCACCTGCTGCGCCACCTGGCGCGGACCACCTCACCCGCACCGCGACTGGCGGTCGCCGCCCACCTCGTGCGCCACCTCGCCGCCGATCCGCTGCTGCCGGCCGCCCTGCTGCCGGCGGACTGGCCGGCGGCCGCCATGCGGACCGCCTACGCCGCCTATCAGGACGAGCTGCGCGCGCTCGCCATGTCCTCGTCGCGCTGATCGCTCCGCCGCGAGGTGGGCAGCTCCCAGAGCGGCCCGAAGAGGAACCAGAGGCCGACCACCACCCAGGCACGCCCGACCCATCCCAGCAGGACGGGATCCTGGTCGCCGTCCGCGATGAGCAGCACCAGCCCGACCAGGACGACCGAGGCGATGACGGCCGCGTTGACCACGCGGAACCACTCTCGCCACAGAGCGGCCATCCGCTCGGGCCCGTGCTTGGGCGGCTTGACCGGCGCCGGGCCGCCGGCGAAGCGATGGGCGAACCGGACGTCGGCCCACCGCACGAGCGCCGGCCCGAAGGCGACGGAGAACCCGAGGTAGATCCCGGCCAGGCCGTGGGTCACCCCCGCCTCGGTGCCCCGGTGCAGGTCGACCGCGACCGCCACGACGAGCGCGAGGTCGAGCAGCGGGATCAGCGCGAGGGTGACGGTGCTCGCCCGGCGCATGCGCAGGACGTAGCGCAGCGCCAGGCCGAGGCCCAACAGCACCCACAACCCGATCTCGGAGGCGGCGATGAAGCCGGCGACGAACACGGTCGGTCCTTTCGTAGCACGATCATGCCAGAACCGAGACCGTAGCACGACCGTGCTAGCATCGCGGCATGCCGCGCACGATCGACCACGACGAGCGGCGGCAGCTGATCGGTGAGGCGGTGTGGCGGCTGGTGCTCCGCGAGGGCGTCGGCGCCGTCTCCCTGCGGACCGTCGCCGCCGAGGCGGGTCTCGTCCTCGGCTCGCTGCGCCACAGCTTCCCGACCAAGGCCGAGCTGTTGGCCTTCGCCATGCGCCTGGCCCACGAGCGCGCCACCGCGCGGGTCGCCCGGCACGGCCGGGTGCGCGATCCGCGCCGCCGGGCGGTCGCCGCGCTGCGCGAGCTGCTCCCGCTCGACGACGAGCGCAGCGTCGAGATGCAGGTCCATCTCGCCCTGCTCGCCGAGGGTCCGCGGCACGCGGAGCTGACCGCGCTGGCCGACGACGCCCAGGAGGCGATCCGCGGGCTGTGCCTGCGCTGCCTGAGCGACCTGCGCGACGCGGGCCAGGTCGCCGCGGACCGGCACCTGGGCCGCGAGACCACCACCCTCCACGCACTGCTCGACGGACTCGCCCTGCACACCATGCGCGACCCGCGGCTACGGCGGGCGGCCACCCGGGCCCTCGACGACCACCTCGACGCGCTGGCTCGACCGCTCTCCTGACCGCCTGCCTGACCGCGGGCCGCGGCTGGGCCGGGCTCGGCGCGGATCAGACGAGCTCGCCGGGCAGGTCCGCGCCCGCCTCGAAGAGCGGCAGCAGCCGCTCGGCCCGGACCGCCGCGTCCACGACGAGCTCGACGTCGTCGGCCAGGTCGCCCGAGACCCGGGCGTCCAGGGCGGATCCCGGCGGCAGGACGGTGCGGGCGTGCAGGTCGGCGAGGAGGTCGTCACGGTCGACGCCCCGCAGGGCGAACAGGACCAGCGGGTCGGCATCGACCAGCCAGCCCGCCTGGATGAGGACGGCGAGAGCGTGCGGGCACGGGTCGAGGTAGTGGGCGCAGGTGCAGGTGGCGGTCAGCTCGCCGCCGAACGGCAGCAGCTCCACGCCGACCTCCTCGGCGTGCTCGACGAGGTCGTGCGGGAGATGGCCGGCGAGGAGCTCGGCGATCCGGCCCGACTCGGCGGCCACGGCCTCGACCAGAGCCGTCTGGGCGGCCTCCTCCAGGACGGGGATCGCGATCTCGACCGTCCAGGCGTCGTCGCCGTCGCGACAGGCGGCGAGCAGGCCGCCCGGCTCGACGGTGATCGCGCCGACGTCGCCGCGGCGGGCATGGGCGCGGCCGGGCCGCAGCTCCGCGTCGGAGTACGCCGCCTCCTCGACCGCGCGCTGCCAGGCCTTGCCCCACCACGAGCGGATCCCGCGGACGGGCCGGGTCTGGCGGCTGAAGGTGGTCCGCATCAGGATGCGGACCTCCGAGCCTCGCGGCGCAGGGTGACCAGGTCGCGCAGCTCCTCGTCGCTGAGCTCGGTCAGAGCCGCGTCGCCACGGGCGAGGACCGCGTCGGCGAGCTGGCGCTTGCGGCCGAGGAGCTCGGCGACCCGCTCCTCGACGGTGCCGCGGGTGACCATCCGGTGCACCT
The DNA here is from genome assembly GCF_051390595.1 of Nocardioides segetis. Taxonomy (NCBI): domain Bacteria; kingdom Bacillati; phylum Actinomycetota; class Actinomycetes; order Propionibacteriales; family Nocardioidaceae; genus Nocardioides; species Nocardioides segetis. The sequence goes on from NZ_JBNINR010000011.1 coordinate 58,917, forward strand.
GCACCGGACGGGTCTGGCCGATCCGGTAGGCACGGTCGGTCGCCTGCTCCTCCACCGCCGGGTTCCACCAGCGGTCGAAGTGGATCACGTGATCGGCCCGGGTCAGGTTGAGGCCCGTGCCGCCGGCCTTGAGCGAGAGCAGGAACACCGGGATGGCGGGTCCCTCCGCGGCACCGGGGCCGCGCGCGTCGCCGGTGCCCTGGAACCTGCGCACCATCACCTCGCGCTGGGCGACCGGGGTGCCGCCGTGCAGGAACTGGTGAGGTACGCCGAGCGCGGTGAGGTGCTGCTCGATGAGGCGGGCCATCGCGACGTACTGGGTGAACACGAGGACGGCGCCACCCTCGGCGAGGACCGTGGCCACGAGCTCCTCGAGCAGCTCGAGCTTCTCCGAGCGGCCGGCGAGGCGGATCGCCCCGGACTGCTTGAGGAAGTGCGCCGGGTGGTTGCAGATCTGCTTCAGACCGGTCAGCAGGGCGAGCACCAGGCCGCGTCTGTTCTCCACGTCGGCGCGCTCGATGCGCGCCATCGTGTCCTTGACGAAGGCCTCGTAGAGCACGACCTGCTCGCGGGTCAGGCCCAGCAGGTGGTCGGTCTCGGTCTTCGGCGGGAGCTCCGGAGCGATCCCGGGGTCCGACTTGCGGCGCCGCAACAGGAACGGTCCGATCAGATCGGCGAACTGGCGGGCCTTCGTCGGCTCCGCCCCCGACTCGATCGGCACCCCCCAGGCCCGCCGGAACGCCTGGCGGCTGCCGAGGAGGCCCGGGACGCACCAGTCGAGGATCGACCAGAGCTCGGTGAGGTCGTTCTCGACCGGCGTGCCGGTGAGCGCCACCCGCGCCCGGGTCGTCAGGCGACGCAGCGCCCGCGCGGTCGACGTACGGGAGTTCTTGACGTGTTGGGCCTCGTCGGCCACCACGACGTCCCAGGTGAGCCGCGAGAACGTGTCGATGTCGCGGCGCAGCGTGCCATAGGTGGTCAGCACGAAGCCGCCGCGCAGGCCGTCGAGAGAGCGCGCGCTCCCGTGGAAGCGGCGGACCGCCAGCCCGGGCGCGAACCGTCTGATCTCGGCCTCCCAGTTGCCGAGGAGGCTGGTCGGGCAGATGACCAGGGTCGGCCCCCCGTGGGAGATGCCCTGCTCGAGTCGGTGGAGGTGCAGGGCGATCAGAGTGATCGTCTTGCCGAGGCCCATGTCGTCGGCGAGACAGGCGCCGAGGCCGAGACCGGTCACGTCGGCGAGCCAGGTCAGCCCGTGCCGCTGGTAGTCGCGCAGGGGCGCGGTCAGGCCCTTCGGGTCGGCGAGCGGCGCGCGGGTCGCCGCCGCGAGGAGCTGCTCGCGCACCTGCAGCAGCCGGGCGCCGACGACGACCTCCGTGCTCGTGCCGCGCCGATCGCCGGGCGACGCCGGCAGCTCGGTGACGCCGGTGAGGGCGGCGGCCAGGGCCTGACCACCGGTTGCCTGGCGGATCAGCCGCTTGCGGGCCCGCGCGGCGGTCGTCGGGTCGACCACGGTCCAGGCTCCGCGCAGCTTGACCACCGGACCGGCCGCCTGGGCGAGCTCGGCCATCTCGGCCGGGGTGAGCGCCTCGCCGTGCAGCGAGACCTGCCAGGAGAAGGAGAACAGGCCGTCGGCCGAGAACGGGCTGTCCTGCAGCGGCAGCTCCGGGTTGTGCTCCTCGCCGTCGCGACGCTGATCGAGGACGGCGCGGGTGGTCAGGTCGGGCCCGAGCGAGCGCGGCCAGTGCACGTCGACGCGGGCGTCGCGCAGTGCGCCGACGTGGTCGAGCAGGCTCCGGATCTCCGCGCCGTCGAGCGTGAGCTGGTCCGGCACCGCGAGGGCGAGCAGTCGGTCGAGGACCGGCCACGCGTCCGCCGCCGCGCGCAGCGCGATGCTGGCGTGCACCCGTGCTCGACTGCCGAAGCCGTGCTCGGCGGGACCACCGGTCCACAGCAGCGCCGCGTCACGCACGTGCAGCGGATCGCGCTCGTCGTGGACCTGGAGCACGACCCGGATGGTCCCCGCGAGGAGCTCCTCCTCGTCGGCCTCCACCCGGAGGGAGACACGCACCAGCTCGGGCAGCGCCGTGTCGTCGGCGCCCCGGTCCGGCCGCTCCTTGCGCCGCGCGGCCAGCCTCCGGCGGACGCGGTCGGCGAAGTCCTCGGGAGCGCCGGTGGCGACCGGCGTCTCCCCCGCGCGGACGCGACCCCCGCTCGGCGCCGCGCGCGGGAGGGTGTCGGCGACCGCGTCCAGCATCCCGCGGACCAGCCCGGCGGCGTCGGCGGCCGGCAGGTCGTCGTACGCGCGGGCGACGGCGAGCCGCTCGACCGCGTCCTCGTCACGCGGCTCGAGGCCGTCGACGCGCCACGTCCGGCCGGCTTCGTCGGGCGCGACCTTGCCGGCGGCGACCAGTCGCAGGCCGAGCAGAGCGGCGCCGCTGAGCAGCTGGACGCTGGGATGGGCATCCTCGTCGGCGCGCGACCTGCTCAGGACCGGCAGCGCCGCACTGACGGGCAGCGCGACCCGGCGGACCCCGTCGGCGTCGGTGAACTCGATCGTCGCCGGGGCACCGGCCCGGAAGGTCGCGGGTCCGCTGACGGGAACGAAGCTCACAGGGCGAACCTAACCCGGGGCCCCTACCCCGGCCGCTATCCCTGGAGGCCGGCCGTTCGACGCCCGCGCAGTCGTGCGAGGGCGACGCTGCCGAGCAGCAGGATCCCTCCGGCCGCGGCGGCGATCGCGGCCCACCACGTCGGGTGCTCGGCGGCGAGGGCCACCGACGCCAGCGGCGCGCCGAGGGCGAGCATCGCGATGGCGAGCAGGGAGAAGCCGGAGTGGTCGGAGACCGCGGCCGCCAGTGCCCAGAGCACGGCGAGCACGCCGCCGAGCACGACCACCCACCACACGTCGGACTCGGGGAAGCCGCCGCCCGCGCCCAGCACGGTGGTCACGCCGCCCCCCTCGCGATCGAGCATCGTCGACATGCCGCCGAGGACCCCGGCGAAGAAGCGCATCACCGCGAAGGAGGCGAGGATCCCGAGGAAGCCGACGAGACCGAAGGCGCCGACGGCGACCCCGGAGACGGCGCGGCTCGGCAGGGCCCAGCCGAGGAGGGTGACGACCACGACGAAGACGGCCACGAGCACCGCGGCGGTCACCTGCGGATGACCGTCCCCGACGCTGTCGGACACCACGCCGTCGAAGGCGACGCCGTAGACCAGGGCGAGGCCCGCGATGGCGACGACGACGAAGGCGGCGCGCCGGGCGGCGAGGTATCCGATCGCGCCGAGCACGGCCATGGTGCCGCCGATGAGGTAGGCGACCCAGTCGTCGTCACGGTTGATCCCCACCCCGATCATCAGCGCGGTCGCGCCGATGCCGACGACGCCCGGCCAGGTGACGACCTCCTGCCGCGCGCGACCACCGGCACGACGGTCCGCGAGGGCGCCGAGGACGGCGATGACGAACAGCACCGCCGTCGCGCCGAGTCCCACGCCGTAGGTCGACCAGTCGAGCTCGCCGTCGCCGCGCGCCCGGACCGCGGCGATCACGACCGCGGCACCGAGAAGTCCGGTCCCCAGCGCGACCACCCCGCCGGCGGTCCCGGCCCGCGTCACGCGGGTGGGGAAGTCCGGACCGGACGGGTCCGGGTGGCCGGTGCCGGTCGGCGGCGGGGGCGCGTCGCCGGCGCCGCGGTCGTCCGTGGCGGGATCGGGGTCGGTGACGATCGCCCCGGGAGGTGGCGTCATCGCGGTGCCGGGAGCGGTGCCAGGGGCGCTGCCCGGGGCGGCAGGGGGTGCCGGCGGCGGTCCGTCGGCGGGGTGCTCGGGAGTGCCGTTCGCGGGAGCGTCGTCGGTCATGTTCGCGACTCTAGATCAGCCGAGCCCGGGGATCGCGGAGGCGATCCCCGGGCTCGGTCCGGGCCGGTCGGGACGGGTCACGGGCCGCGGGACCCGCCCTGCCCCGGTCGGGCGACGTCCCTCGGGTTCAGTCGTCGCAGACGACGCCCGCGGTCGACTCGCCGATCGCGATGTCCAGCAGGTTGCCCGGCAGGTCGAGGAACACCGCCCGCTGGGTGACCGTGTTGCCGGCGCGCACCTGCTGGTTCAGGGACAGGGAGCCCACGACCAGAGGGATCGTCAGCGGTTTGTCGCCGACCACGATCGTCTTGCCGTTGAGCGTCAGGCTCGCGATGTGCGACGAGCCGGCGACATCGGCGGCGGTGCAGCTGCGCAGCTGGGAGCGGACCTCGCTGTGCACGCCCGACACGGACAGCGTGAGCAGGCCGGGCAGGCTCACCTGGGCGTCGTCGACCGTCGCGCTCGCGGCGGCCAACCCGGCGCCGCGGGTGGTGGCGCCGGTCAGCACTCCCGTGCTCACCGTGTTGCGGAGCAGCGGGTTGAGCAGTCCGCCGAGCAGGCTCGGGTTGGTCGTGAGGCGCTCGCTGACGCGCAGCACCGTGCGGCTGTCGGTCGCGCACGGGCTGGTGGCCGGGTTGGCCGTCCCCGGGGTCAGGTTGAGCAGGGACAGCGGCGTGCCGCGGCACAGTCCGACGGTGGCGACGACCTTGTAGGTCACCTTCGTCGTCGTGCTCAGGCCCTTGTCGTCGGTGCCCGTCACGGAGAACTCGTGCTCGCCCGGCGTCGAGGTGTCGATGTCCTCGCCGTTCGGGACCGTGCCCTCACAGGACGTGATCGTGTTCTCCGGCGAGGTGCAGGAGTACGACGCCGGCACCTCCTGGCCCTCGAAGTAGACCTCGCCCTCGCCCGGGCCCTCGACCTCCACGACCGGCGGGTTCGGCGGCTTGGGACAGCCGGTCACCGTCTGCGGCAGGCCCCAGCCGTTGGACGAGCCCGCGGCGAGCGCGAACCCGCCGAGGTCGAAGCCGGGGACGGCCGCGTCGGGGTTGTTGACGACGCTCAGCGTGCCGCCGCCACGGTTGGCGACGTACATCCGGCCATCGGGCGCCCGGCGTACCTGGCCGCCGTTGGTGCCGATGGTGCCGAGGTTCTCCCCGGTCGCGGCCACGTCGGCCGAGGACGCGGCACCCTCGATCCGGTAGCGGTACAGCCGGCCGCCGTTGAAGATCTTGGAGGCGTAGACGTAGTCACCGCTCGGCGAGAAGTCCGCGGAGTAGCCGCTGTTGCCGGTGCCGGCACCGGTCGGCAGGTCCCAGCTGAACCTCTCGGTGAGGACACCCGTGGCCCCGTCGACGTCGAGCACCCGGACCTGGGAGCGGCCCGTGCTGGAGCCGGTCAGCTGGACGACCTGGCTCAGGTCCTTGCTGATGTTGAGGGTGCCGTACTGGTTGCCGTTGGCGGTCGACAGCGGACTGGAGACCGGCGCCCCCGACACGGGGCCGTCACCGTCGAACTCGAAGGCGAGGATCTCCGGGGCGTTGGCCTTCGTCGAGAGCACCCAGAAGCCGTCGCCGGTGGCATTCGGCACGGCGGTCAGCGCCTCACTGCCGTCATCGGCCCCACCGAGGGGGACGTTCTTGACCGACGTCACGGCGCCCTTGCCGCCATCGAGGCTCATGTCGACCTCGCTGTAGTAGAGCTGGCCCGAGCCGCCCACCTCCGACGCCCCCCTCGTGGTGACCACGAAGTACGTTCCGGGGTCGGTGATGGAGGGGAACGCCGCCACCGTCTGCGTCGCCGAGGAGTTGATCAGCAGACCCGTCCCATTCGGCATCGCCTGGTTGTCGCGGTTGAAGATCGTCGACCCGTTCGACCAGAAGAGCAGGTCACCGGTGGTGTCGGTGACGACGGTCGAGCCCTCGGCGGTCGTACCCGGGACCTGGACCGCCGTGGCGGTCGTCCCGGAGACGCCGAAGTCGATGCCGCCGTTGCTGCCGAACATCCAGTGGCGCTCGGAAGCACGCACCTGCTCGGCGGTGCAGGTCTGCAGCGGCGGCGTGCCGGACGCTGCCGGAGCCGGGTCGGCGACGGCGGGAGCGCCGAGCGAGCCCGTGATGGTCAGGGCCGCGGCTGTCGTGGCCAGCGTCGCGGCGATCGAGAGGGGCCGTCGCGCGCGTGACGGGCGTCGGGCCGGGTGGTGAGTACGCATCGCACCTCCTCGGTGAGATTCGGCTCGCCGCCCTCGGTCCTCTCCCCCGGCGATGCGGGTCGGAGACCCACACCGGAGAGGTCTATCGGCGCCCGGGGGCGCCCGACAGGCGCTCGCGACCATTTACCCCCCAACCTCACCCCGCGCGGCCCGGTGGTCTGGACCGCTCCGGCGGAGACGCTCGCCGTTCGGGATCCCGCCCGCTTCGCGGGCATCGACCCGCTGGGCGTGCTGGGGCCGGCGGAGGCCCAGGGCCGTGTCGGTCAAGGTGGCGACCGTGCTCGTCGGGAGCTTGACGAGCGCCGCTTCGACAGGCTCCGGCAGCGGGCGCCCCTCAGAGCAGGTCGTTCTCCGCCTCTTCGATGAGGCCGCTCCACCATGAGTCCGACTCGGTCGCCGTGCTGTCGATCGCGCGTAGCCGCTTTCGGAGCTTCCTCAGCCGTGTGCGGTGCGAGAGTCCCTTGCCGGGCGGGAGGGAGCGAGGACGAATCTGCCCCTCCCGGAAAGCACGAAGGCGCTCCGCGGCCTGCTCGGCCGTCATCGTCACCGGTGCCGGGGCAGGCGGCCCGGAACTCAGATACTCCGCGAAGGCCGCCAGGAAGCCCTCGGTGGCCGTCCGGTCGCGGTTGAGCGGGGAACAGTCGCCCGTTGCCACGTCGCACACCGATGTCGTCCCGTCGCTGTCCTCCATGACCAGGAACTCACCATCGTGGACACTGCCGATCTCGCGAGTCCCGGACTCGTCCGCCCTCACGGTCACCGGGTACAGGCGGATGCCGAACAGATGCTCCTCGCCCACGCCTTGAACTCTATCGGGGGTGGACCGCCACGACCCGACCCCGCCGTCTCACTCGACCAACGCAGCGTCAGCCCGCGACGCCGAGCACGAGCGGAACGACGCCTGCCGCTCCCGCGTCGTAGAGCGCCTCGGCACCCAGGGTGAGCGACCAGCCGGTGACCAGTCGGTCGTCGACGAGCAGCACCCGGGCGTCGCGCACCGCGTCGGGCTCGTCGAGCCGCAGCGCACAGCGCCGGCTCACGGCCGCGACCCGCTGGGCGGAGTTCGTGGCGCCGCGGTCGGGTCCGACCGACGGATCGACCACCGCCCACCGACCGGCGATCGGCACCCGCAGGAACCGAGAGAGGCCGGCGGCCAGGTCGGCGACCAGCTGGGGCCGCCGCTCCGACTCGGTGACGACGATCGCGTCGACCCGGGGTTGCCAGTCCTGCAGCATCGCGACCATCGCGCGCGCGAGCGGGTCGGGCACCGGGCCGTCCTGGGCGGTGCCCACCGGTGCGTCCGCCGGCGCGGCGAACAGTCCCCGCAGCGCAGCTCCATGACCGAGGTCGGTGAGCCGGGCGATCGCCCGGCCCTCCTCGGCGGGCTGCTTGATGCGACCGGAGCGGCTGACGCCGATCGCCGCGAGGCCGGTCGGCCACAGCTTGCGCGGCTCGATCGGCACCCCCGGCCGCGCGATCCGCTCGGCGGCCTCCTCCACCGCGGCGGCGGACACCTGCGCGGAGAGACGGAGCCCGCCGCAGTTGTCGCACCGTCCACAGGTCCAGGAGGGATCCGCCAGCACCTCGGGGTCGTCGAGCTGGCGCCGCAGGTAGCGCATCCGGCACTCGTCGCTCGCGAGGTAGCCGAGCATCGCGTCCTGCTCCGCGCGGCGCGCCGCGGCCACCCGGGCATAGCGCTCGGCGTCGTAGGTCCACGGCTCGCCGGTCGCCTCCCAGCCGCCCTTGACCCGGCGGACGGCGCCGTCGACGTCGAGCACCTTGAGCATCGTCTCGAGCCGGTTGCGCGACAGCTCGACGCGGGGCTCGAGCGCGGCCGTGCTCAGGGCGCGGCCCTCCTCGGCCAGCACGGCGAGCGTCTCGCGCACCACCTCCTCGCGCGGGAAGGCGAGGGAGGCGAAGTAGGCCCAGATGTCGCGGTCCTCGGTGGCGGGCAGCAGCACGACCGTGGCGTCGTCCACCGTGCCGCGCCCGGCACGGCCGACCTGCTGGTAGTAGGCCACCGGGCTGTCGGGCGCACCCAGGTTGACCACGAACCCCAGCGCGGCGTCGAAGCCCATCCCGAGCGCGCTGGTCGCCACCAGCGCCTTGACCTCGCCGTCGATGAGCGCCTGCTCGAGCGCGAGCCGCTCGGTCTGCTCGGTCTGGCCGGAATAGGCCGCCACGTGGTGCCCGCGGGAGCGGAGGTAGTCGGCGACCTCCTGGGTCGCGGCGACCGTCAGGCAGTAGACGATGCCGCTGCCCGGCTGCTCCGCCAGGTGATCGGCCAGCCACGCCAGCCGCTGCTCGGCCGTCGTCAGCCGGATCACGCCGAGGCGCAGGGACGCCCGGTCGAGGGTGCCGCGCAGCACGAGGGTCTCGCCGCCGGAGACACGCTCGGACGAGTTCACCGGGCCGGCAGCGTGGCGGGAGGCGACCTCCGGGAACTCGTTGGCTTTCTCGTCGCCGGAGACACGCTCGGCCGAGTTCAGTTGCTCGGCGACGTCGTCGGTGACGCGCTGGTTGGCGGTGGCGGTGGTGGCGAGCACCGGGATCCCCTCCGGCAGCTCGCGCAGCAGCGTGCGGATCCGCCGGTAGTCGGGACGGAAGTCGTGGCCCCAGTCGGAGATGCAGTGCGCCTCGTCGACGACCAGCAGGCCGCAGGTCGCCGCCAGCCGGGGCAGCACCTCGTCACGGAAGCCGGGGTTGTTGAGCCGCTCGGGGCTCACCAGCAGGACGTCGACCTCCCCGGCGGCGATCGCGCGGTGCACCTCGTCCCACTGCTCCATGTTGGTCGAGTTGACCGTGACCGCGCGGATCCCGGCCCGCTCGGCGGCGGCGATCTGGTTGCGCATCAGGGCCAGCAGCGGCGAGATGATGACGGTGGGGCCACTGCCCTGCTCGCGCAGCAACAGGGTCGCCACGAAGTAGACCGCGGACTTGCCCCAGCCGGTGCGCTGGACGACGAGGGCACGGCGCCGGTCGACGACCAGCGCGGCGATCGCGGCCCACTGGTCGTCGTACAGCGTCGCGTCGGGGCGACCTACGAGGGCGCGCAGATGCTGCTCCGCACGGTCGCGGACGGCGGCGTCGGTCGGGGCCCGGGTGTCCATGTCCCCGTGTCTACCAGCGTCGCCCGACACGGCGGTCCGCGCATCCACAGGTGACCCACCGAGCCGGGTCTTCCACAGGCCCCTGGCCGGCACCCCGCCCGTCGTCGGGCTCCTCTTCTAGGGTCGGCCCCATCCGGACCAGGAGGTGTATCCTATGTGTATGACACGCACCAACATCGACATCGATGACGAGCTGATCGCCCGTGTCATGAAGAAGTACGGCCTGAAGACCAAGCGCGAGGCGGTCGACCTGGCGCTGCGCCGGGCAGCCGGTCCCGCCAAGCTGACGCCCGACGAGATCCTGGCGTTGGCGGGCACCGGCTGGGACGGCGATCTCGACGAGATTCGCAATGACCCGGTCGAGACGTGGTGACCCTGGTCGACAGCTCGGTCTGGATCGACTTCCTCCGTCGCCCCCGCGACGCGGTGCCGACGGAGTTGCGGAACCTCCTGGTGGCCGAGGAGGCCGCGACCTGCGCACCGATCGACATGGAACTACTGATGGGACCGACCGACGAGGTCTCGGTTCGGCGGGTCGAGAAGCTCATCGCGAGCCTGGACACCCTTCCGATCGACGCGGACACCGACTTCCACGACGCGGCCGCGATCTTCCGCGCCACCCGCCGCACCGGACACACGGTGCGTTCGAAGGCGGACTGCCTGATCGCCGCCATCGCGATCCGCCACGACGTCCCCCTGCTCCACAAGGACGCCGACTTCGAGGCCATCGCCGCCGTCACCGAGCTGCGGCACCACTCGCTGCTCTGATTTCTCCCATTCCGCTGACACCCGCCCCGACCGTCCCCTAGGCTCGCTCACGCAACCGCAGGTGACCCGAGACGCCTGCGGTTGCGCTGTTTTGTTTGGGCCGAGCGTGTCGTCCGATCGGGGACGCCGCACGGGACTCGCTGCGCTCGCCCCGCGGGCACCCCCGATGCGCTCCGCGCAGGACGCCACGCTTCCGGCCACCCACCCGAGCACACCACCCGAACGGACACCGCACGGGACTCGCTGCGCTCGCCCCGCGGGCACCCCCGATGCGCTCCGCAGAGACATCCCAGGTAGGGACGGCTCAGTGCGGACGCGGCTCCACGCCGAGCTCGGCGCAGGCGGCGTCGTAGAGCGCGACCACCTCGCGCCGGATCTCGGCCCGCTCCGTGATCGGTCCGCCCGGCCACCGGATCCGACGCTCCCCCACCGGGCCCTCGGGCCCGATCACGGTCCAGGTGCCGGCCTCGCCGTCCACGTCGCTCATGGAGGCGGCCGTGGCCTCGGGGACGCCGTGGGCACGCACGATGAGCAGGTTGTCGTCGAGGTGGTCGCCGTTCATGTGGGCGAGCACCGCGTCGACGACGGCGGGGTCGAAGGCATGGGGCACGGCGCTCACCAGATCCGGACCCGGTCCCCGGGCTCCAGCCAGAGGCCGTCGCCGGGCGCGGTGCCGAAGACCTCGTGGAACTCGTCGAGGTTGCGCACGATGTTGGCGCGGAACTCCGGCGGGCTGTGCGGGTCGATGGTGAGGTACTGCTGCTCCTGCTCGAGTCGCCGCTTGGTCCGCCAGACGTACGCCCAGTTGAGGAAGAGCCGCATGCGGTCGTCGACCGACGGCTCGCGCCCGGCGGCCGCCTCGGCGATGAGGAACGCCGTGTGGGCGATGGTCAGCCCGCCGAGGTCCCCGATGTTCTCGCCGACGGTGAGCGCACCGTTGACGTGCTCGCCGGGCAGGTTGCGCGGCGAGAAGCCGTCGTACTGCGCGATGAGCGCCTTCGACTTCACCTCGAAGGCGGCCTTGTCCTCGGCGGTCCACCAGTCGTTGAGGTTGCCCTCGCCGTCGTACTGGGCGCCCTGGTCGTCGAAGCCGTGGCCGACCTCGTGTCCGATCACGGCACCGATGCCGCCGTAGTTCTCCGCCGGGAGCGCGTCGGGGCTGAAGAACGGCTTCTGCAGGATGCCGGCCGGGAAGCAGATCTCGTTGGTGCCGGGGTTGTAGTAGGCGTTGACGGTCTGCGGCAGCATGAACCACTCGTCGCGGTCGACGGGCGAGCCGATCTTCGCGAGCTGGCGGTCGGTCTCGAAGCCGGCCGCGGCCTGGGCGTTCGCGACCAGGTCGTCGGGGACGACGGTGAGCGCGCTGTAGTCGCGGAACTTCTCCGGGTAGCCGATCTTGGGGCGGAAGGTCGCGAGCTTCTCGTAGGCCCGCTCCTTGGTCTCGTCGGTCATCCAGTCCAGCCGGCTGATCGACTGGCGATAGGCGGCGAGCAGGTTGGCGACCAGCTCGTCCATCATCGCCTTGGAGGTCGGCGGGAAGTGCCGCGCGACGTACTCCCGGCCGACGGCCTCGCCCATCGCGCCCTCGACGAAGGACACCGCCCGCTTCCAGCGGGCCCGCAGCTCCGGCGTGCCGGACAGGGTGCGCCCGTAGAAGTCGAAGTTGGTCTGGACGAACTCGTCGGAGAGGTACGGCGCCGCGGAGCGCAGCACGCGCGAGAGGAGCCAGTCGCGCCAGGTCTCGATCGGCGTGGACTCGAGCACCCCGGAGAGGTGCTCGAGGTACGACGGCTGGCGGACCACGACCTCGGCGAGGGTGGCGTGCTCGCCGCTGAGGTGCCCGCCGAGGTTGGTGACGTAGGCGTCCCAGTCGAACGCCGGGCACAGCGCCGCGAGCTCCGCGCCGGTCACCAGGTTGTAGGTCTTCTGGACGTCGCGCGTCTCGGCGCGCTCCCAGTGGCCCCGGGCGAGCTCGGTGTCGAGGGCGAGGATGCGCTGCGCGGCGCCGGCGGGGTCGGCGTGCCCGCCGAGGGTGAGCAGGCGGGAGAGGTAGCCGACGTACGCCTCGCGGATCTCGGCGAACTTCTCCTCGCGGTAGTACGACTCGTCGGGCAGGCCGAGGCCGCCCTGGACCAGGTGGAACAGGTAGCGGTCGGACTTGCGGTCGTCGGTGTCGACGTAGGAGCCGAACAGGCCGTAGCCGCCGATGCGCTCGAACTCGCCGAGGAACGCCGCGAGGTCGCGGACGTCGCGCAGGCCGGCGACCGCGTCGATGAGCGGCTGCGCCGGGGCGATCCCGGCGGCCTCGACTCGGTCGGTGTCCATGAACGAGTTGAACAGGTCGGCGATCTTGCGCGCGTCCTCACCCTCCCCACCGTCCGCGTCGGCGGCGCCCCCGGCGGGCCCGGCCGTCGCGGCGAGCTCGGTGATGATCACGCGCACGTCCTCCTCGGCCTGATCGGCGAGCTGGACGAAGGGACCCCAGCTCGACCGGTCCGACGGGATCTCCGTCTCGGTCAGCCAGGTCCCGTTGACGTGACCGAAGAGGTCGTCCTGGGGACGGATGTCGAGGTCCATGCCCGGGCGGGCGTCGTCGAGGATGCTCACGCAGCGAGCCTAGATGAGGGGGGCCAAGCGTTCGCGCACACGAGCCCGACGCAGCCCCCCGCTCCCGCACCTCGACCACGGGGGGACACCGGCCCGGGACCAACGTCCTGACTTTCCGGGACGTCGCTCAGACCCCGGCCGGTCGGCACCGATGGGGGCCCCATGATCCGCCTACTCGGAATGGTGGTGTGTCTCGCGCTCGGTCTGGCACTTCTCGCGCCGGCCGCCTTCGGCGCGAGTGCCGGTACGACGCCGGCGACCGAGCTGCGCCCGGCCTCGCTGGAGGTCGTGCCGGCTCGCAAGCTCGTGCAACGCGCCATGGAGGATCAGATCCTCCAGCTGACCAACGACCAGCGCACCGCGCACGGCTGTCGGGAGCTGAAGTTCTCGAAGAAGCTGCGCAAGGCGGCCCGACGGCACACGGTGGCGATGGCCATGGCGGGCGTGATGTCCCACCAGCTGCCCGGGGAGGCGAAGTTCTCGACGCGGATCAGCCGGGCGGGCTACCGCGGCTGGACGCTGGTCGCGGAGAACATCGCCCGCGGGTTCAGCTCACCGGAGTCGGTGATGACCGCCTGGATGGAGAGCCCCAGCCACCGCAAGAACATCCTCAACTGCCGGTTGCGCGATCTCGGGGTGGGCGTCGTACTCCAGGACGACGAGCTGTGGTGGACCCAGGACTTCGGGACCCGCTGACCGGCACGATCGCCGGTTTTTGATAGCCCTTCGGGACCACGCGACCCGAGTCGGAGCACCGACGCGCCACGGCGCCGCCGGACAGGACGATCGGAGGCATGTCGCTCCGCTGCTCCCGATCCGCCCTGACGGCGCTCCTCGGTGCCCTCGTCGTCGTGGTCCCGCTCCCCGCCGCGGCGGGGGCGGCGGCGCCGGACATGGCCGCGACGGTGGCAGCGGGCGCCCCCGGCAGCGCCGGGGACGGGGAGGACCTGGTCCTCGTCCCGGACCTGGAGCAGCGGGTGCTCCGCATCGTGAACCGCCACCGGGCCGAGGCCGGATGTCCTGCGGTCCGGCCGCACCGCAGGCTGCGTCAGGCGGCCCGCGCCCACACCGTCGCCATGGCGGCGGCGCGGACCATGGCGCACTACCTGCCCGGCGAGCCCACGCTCGGCCAACGGGCCACGGCGGCGGGCTACCGCGACTGGCGACGCCTCGCCGAGAACATCGCGACCGGCTATGCGACGCCCGGCGCGGTGATGCGGGCCTGGATGGAGAGCCCTGGCCATCGGGCCAACATCATGGACTGCGGTCTGCGCGAGCTCGGCGTCGGCGTGGTCCGACAGGGACCCCGCCTGTGGTGGACCCAGGACTTCGGACGCCGCTGACGCACCGGCCCGATCCCCGCCATGATGCTCTGCGTGCGCGCGGCATCCCTGCTCCTGACCGTCGCGGCGACCCTGCTGACGCTCCTCCCGGCACCGTGGGTCGCCGCTCACCCGTCGGCCGACGGCCGGGTCACGGCCGCGGGCACCCCACCGGCGGTGGACACGGCCCGGATCGAGGTGCGACTCCTCGGCCGGGTCAACCGCGTCCGGCGCAAGGCCGGCTGTCGGCCGCTGCGCGCGGTGGACGGCCTCCACGCGACGGCGCTCGCCCACTCCGTGGCGATGGCCTCCCAGCGCACTCTCTCCCATCAGGTACCGGGCGAGGCGGGCCTGCGGGAGCGCATCGCCGCGGCGGGGTACGCCGACGCGTCCCGCGTCGGCGAGGTGGTGGCCATGGGGCCGATGAGTGCCCGCGGCGCCCTGAGGCGATGGCTCGCGAGCCCGCCGCACCGCGCCGTGCTGCTCGAGTGCGGGTTCCGGCTGGCCGGGCTGGGCGTGCACGCGGTGGGTCGCCAGCTGTGGTGGACGATCGACCTGGTCCGCCGCTGAGCGCACCGGGTCCCGACCGCGTGTTGTGCCGACCGTTGCCCCGGCGCCGTGCGCCTGAGAGGCTCGGCAGGTGCCCGTCGTACCGCCTCCCGTGTTCGCCCTGGCCGCCGGCGTCGCCCAGCACCTGCTGGCGCCCGACCGGCCGGTGGGCCGGCCGCGCAAGGTCACTGCCGCGGCGATCGCCGCCGCGTCGCTCGGACTGGACGCCGGCGCCATGGCGGCATTCCGCCGGCACCACACGACGGTGAACCCGCTCGATCCCGCCCAGGCGTCCAGCCTGGTGACGGGCGGGGTCTTCGGCGTCACCCGGAACCCGATGTACGTCGGCATGGCCGGCCTGCTCACCGCGCACGCCGTGCGTCGCGGCGGCTGGCTCACCCCGCTGCCTGTCGCGGCGTTCGTCGCCCTCATCGACCGGCTCCAGATCCCGGCGGAGGAGGCCGCGATGGAGCGCAACTTCGGCGAGGCCTACGCCGACTACCGGGCCCGGGTGCCGCGCTGGCTCCCGCGCGCACCTCGCTGAGCGCTGGTCTCGTCGCGCCGTGACTGCGTTCCCGGGCGGCCCGGTGCGACGACACCTCGGCTCTCGGCGCGCCCGGCGCTGATCCCTCCCCCGGGCGCCCCCGCTGACCCACAATGACCCGATGAGATCACGCATCGGGGCAGTGACGACGCTCCTCGCGGCGACCGTCGCGCTCGCCGGGTGCGGGGGCACCGACGAGCCGGACAGCGCGCCGACCACCGGATCGACCACCGAATCGACCACCGGGTCGGCGACCCCATCGACGAGCGAGACGGCGACCGAGGCCCCGTGGCAGGTCCTCGACGGACCGCTCGCGCGCTGCGGACCGCAGCCGGCCGACGTGGCGGAGGCGGGGTTCACGCCGGCGGTGCTCGCGGACCGGGAGGTCGGCAGGATCGCCGCGGTGACGGCCGGGACCGGGCCGACGGTGGCGGTCCTCCTGCACCAGACCGACGGGAACGGCCTGTGCGGATGGCTGCCGTACGCCGCCGACCTGGTCGCGGAGCCGGGGCTGCAGGTGCTGGCCATCGACCTGTGCGGGTACGCCGAGTCGGAGTGCACGGGCGACCGGACGGGCCCGGCGCAGGTCGATGCCGTCGGCGTGGCGGTGCGCGAGGCGCGGACCCGGCTGCAGGCTTCCCGGGTGGTCGTCGTCGGCGCGTCGATGGGCGGCAGCGTCGCGCTGATGACCGCGGCCACCCACGACGGCGTCGATGCGGCGGTGGACCTCTCCGGGCCGGTCGACTGGGAGGGCATCGAGGTCGTCGACGGCGGCCGGGCCCTGCGGGTGCCCGTGCTCGTCGCGATGGCGGACGCCGAGGGCGACGACCAGGTCAGCGGCGCGCAGGCGATCGTCGACCTGGCGCCCGCGGGCAGCCGGTTCGAGCCGGCCGAGTCCGGGCACGGCTACGACCTGCTCCTCGACGGGGACGCGCGGCCGCTGCCCCTCGCGGACACCGTCGCCGCGTGGATCCGCGGCTCGGTCTGACCCGTCGCCTCGCCGGCCCGTCGCCTCGCCGGCCGCCGCCGCGCACCGCCGCCGGGCACCGCCGCCGGGCACCGCGGAGGCCCGTGAGCAGGCTCAGCGGCGCTCGACGCGCCGCAACGAGACCCGCACGGTGTGGTCGGTCGTGTCGAGCGTCGCCTCGATCCACTCCGTCGCGCGCTCCATCGCGGAGGCGTCGGTGTACCAGCTGGCGTCGACGGTCGCGTCGCAGCGGTGGCGCACCCGGTCGAAGGTCCGGCACTCGTCCAGGGTGATCGCGCCGAACGGCGCCCCGGCATCCGGGGCGGTGAAGGCCGGCCCGGTGAGCCACGCCTCGAGGTCGGCCGGGGCGAAGGTCTCGGGCACGCCGAAGTGGCGGCTGAACGACTCCCCGCTGTCGCTGTCGGACGCGTCCTCGTCGTAGCGGATCCAGTCCTCGGGGACCGGGATCGAACGGGACCGCGCCACCACGTCGGCACCGACCTCCCAGTCCGGCTCGACGTACTGCCGGTAGACGACCTGGACGTCGACCTCGGCCACGTCGGGGTCGTACGGCGAGGGGTCGCTGCGCCGTACGTACACGAAGTACTCCGGCTCCGCCCCCTCCGGCGGGACCACCTGCGCCCGGCAGTCCTGCTGCTCCGCGTCGCAGCGCACGACGCGGATGGCGCCGAAGGACCGCCCCCGCGACGAGTCGGACCAGGCCGGCGAGGACAGCCACGCCTTCAGGTCGGCGAAGGTGTACGTCGCCGGCACGTCGTAGGTCAGCCAGTGGCGCATGTTCGGGTGGTGGTTGCCGCCGTCGTCGCCCTTCTCGGCGGACGTCCGCTGCCAGTCGTCGGGGATCGGCAGCGCGGCCACCCGGTCCGGCAGCGCGCGGATCTCGTCGGTGCCGACGACGTGCCACCAGCGCATGTCGACGGTGGTGACCACCGCCGCGGCGAAGACGCCGCCGATCATCACGATCTGCAGGGCCCACCGGAGCAGGCCCAGCCCGATCGCCGTGCCCGGGGTGAACGCCGCCAGGTGCTCGCCGTGTCCGACGCCCCGGGTCGCGACCGTGCCCCAGAAGCCGAGCGTCAGCATGAGCGTCATCGAGACGACGATCGCGAAGGCCCACATCACGATCGCCGGCAGCACCCGGGTGTCGTAGAACGCGGGGAGCAGGAACAGGGCCCATCCGGCCCAGGCGAGGGCCACGGCGCCGAGGTTGGCGACGACCAGGATCGCGGCCGCGCGCCCCGCGCCGCCGCGGCTCCAGCCGGACAGGTAGGCGACGAGTCGCCGCATCGCGCCGTCCGGTCAGTCGCGCAGGCGCACGACGAGCTTGCCGAGCGCCGCGCGGGCGTCCATGTCGGACAGTGCCCGGCCGAACTCGGCCATCGGGTAGACCTTGCCGACGGGCGGCTTGACGACTCCGGACTCGATCATCGGCACCAGCTGCGACCACTGCTGCTGGAGGTACTCGGGCCGGGCGAAGGCGTAGGCGCCCCAGCCGACGCCGCGGACGTCGATGTTGTTGAGCAGCAGCCGGTTGACCTTGACCTCGGGGATGCCCGCGCCGGCCGCGAAGCCGACGACGAGGAGGCGGCCCTGCGGTGCCAGCACCCGCAGCGAGTCCGTGAAGGCGTCCCCGCCGACCACGTCGAGGACGACGTCGACGCCCCGGCCGCCGGTGAGCTTGTGGACGGCGTCCTTGAAGCCGTCGAACAGGACGGTCTCGTCGGCACCCGCGGCCCGCGCGTACGCCGCCTTCTCCTCGGTGCTGACCACGGCGACGGTCCGGGCGCCGAGGCCCTTCGCGACCTGGAGGGTGGCGGTGCCGACACCGCCGGCCGCACCGTGGACGAGCACGGTCTCGTCCGGGCGCAGCCCGGCCCGCTCGTCGAGGGCGAAGAGGGCCGTGAGGTAGTTCATCGGCAGCGCGACCGCCTCGTCGAAGCCCACGCCGTCCGGCAGCGCGAACGTGGACGATCGCGGTCCGGCGACCAGCTCGGCCGCGCCGCCGTACCCGCCGACGCCGACGACGCGCTGGCCGGGCTCGAAGCCGGGTCCGGACACCACGACGCCGGCGTAGTCGACGCCCAGGGTGAACGGCGGCTCCGGGCGGAGCTGGTACTGGCCGCGGCTGAGGAGGAGGTCGGGGAAGGACACCCCGACGCTGTGCACCTCGACCAGGACGTCGTCGGGACCGGGCGTCGGGTCGGCCACCTCCCGGACGACGACATCGGCGGGACCGCTGGTGGTGACGACCTGGACTGCGCGCATGGTCCGGAGCGTACGCGGGGCGTTTGCCCGCTCCGGGAGCCGGGCAGGGACCGCAGGTGAGCAGCACATGGGGGGACTGGAAGCAAGACCAGCGGATCGAGGAGGCCGAGGCCCAGCTGGCCGCGGAGCGCCACGCCCGCAACCGGCTGGCCGAGCAGATGCGGGCCCATCAGGGCAACACGCAGGCCCAGCTCGACCGGCTGACCCGCGCCCTGGTCGCGCTCGTCGAGCACGAGGACATCCGCTCCGAGCTCGGGCAGTACGCCGACGCGGCGGCCTGCCGGCGCTACGCCCGCGAGGTGGTCGCGACCGTCGTCGCCACCGGAGGAGCGGCGCTGCGGGCCTCGGCGGAGCCGGCCGACGTCCCCGGGTACTGGCTGGCCGCGGCGGCGCGCGGCGTCGCGGCGAGCGCGCGGGGCGAGGCCGGAGGTCGGACGCTGCTCGACGAGGCCGCCGTCCGCGACCGGGGCCGCACCGCCCTCTTCCTCACCCTGCTCGGCGCCCTCACCCGCGATCCCCGCTGGACCCCGGCCCCCGCCGACGGCCTGCTCCCGGACGCCCTGGTCGTGACCCAGGCACAGCGGCAGGTCTGGCTCGCGATCGCGGACGGCCGGCTGCCGGAGCCGTTCGTGGACGCCCTCACCGACGCGCTCGCCCGCCAGGTCGCCGCCACCGGCAGCGCCGGTCCCGACGAGGTCGCGGCCTGGCTCGAGGGACACGCGACGGGCGACCGGCACGCCCTGCCGGCCGAGCGGGCCGCCGCCCACCTGGAGGTGCTGCACGGGGTGCTCACCTCGGGCGTACCCGCCGCGAGGACCAGGACCGGTACGGAACCCGGGCCGGAGTCCGAACCGGCCTCGGGGACGGGACCAGAGCCCGAGGACCCGATCGCCGACTGTCTGCGCTCCCTGGTCGACGAGGGCTCGCCGGGCGAGGCCGAGATCCTCGACCGGATGGCCACGGCCCGCGCCGACATGGGCTTCCTCGACGAGCGGATCGCGACGGACACGGCGACGTGGAACGCGAGCGCCGGAGACGTGCTCAGCCTGCTGCTGCGGGACCTGGCGACGTCCGTCTCCGAGGGCCGGTACGCCGTCGCCCGGCGGGTACTGGCACCCGTGCTGGGCGCGATCGGCGACGAGCTCGTGCAGCAGGCCGCCGCGGCCCCACCGGGCGCGCGGACCGTCGAGGTCGTCGGCGAGGTGCTGACCGTCGACCGCGAGGGTGCCGGCGCCGACTGGCAGCAGCGGGTCGCGACCGGGTTCGACCGTCGCCATCCCCTCGACCGCCGCCTGCTGCCCGCCGGGATCGGGCTGCTCGGGCTCGGCGCCGTCGGCTGTCTGCTGGGCGTGGTGTCGGGTGGCTTCCTCCTCCTCGGGCTGCTGGTGCTGTGCGCGGGCGCCGGCCTCGTGGTGGGCACCCTGCTCCAGCGCCGCCGGCTCGACCGGAGCCGCGCGAGCACGGTCGCGGAGACGGCGCGGCAGATCGACCGGCAGGCCGCGGCCGTGCGTGACGACGGCGAGCGCAGCGCCGCCGCGGCGGCCCGGGCGGCCGAGCTGCACCGCTCGGTGAGCGGCACTCTCGCCGCCGTCCCGTCCTGACGTCCTTCGTCGTGGGGGCTCGAGCCCACGGAACGACGGACGTCACGACCGGGGGTCGGCCCCCGGAGGCGCAGGGAAGGTCAGGGTCACCGTGGTGCCCTCGCCCGGCACCGAGGCGATGCTCGCGGTGCCGCGGTGCGCCTCCATGATCTGGCGCACGATGGCCAGCCCGAGACCGGTGCCGCCGGTGGCCCGGGTGCGTGACCGGTCGACCCGGTGGAAGCGATCGAACACCCAGGGCAGCTCCTCCGCGGGGATGCCCTCGCCGGTGTCGGCGACGGTGATGCTCCGCGGCGTCGCCGACAGGACGACGGAGCCGGTCGGCGGGGTGTGGCGCAGCGCGTTGGCGACGAGGTTGACCACGGCCTGCCGCAGCCGGACCGGGTCGGCCTCGACGACCACCGACGGAGCGCAGGAGACGGTGAGGAGGGGCGAGGCGAAGGACTCCGCGACCTGGGTGAGCAGGTCCAGGGCCACGACCGGCGCGGGCGCGAGCCGGAGCTCGCCGGCGTCGCCGAGGGACAGGTCGTGCAGGTCGTCGACGAGCCGCTCGAGGTGCAGCGCCTCCTCGTGCACCGACGACAGCAGCTGGGCGTCCAGCGGGGCGAGGCCGTCCTGCGCCGCCTCGATCCACCCCCGGACGTTGGCGAGCGGGGTGCGCAGCTCGTGCGAGACGTCGGAGACCAGTCGACGCCGCGCGGACTCGAGCTGCTCACGCCGAGCCGCCATGTCGTTGAAGGCACGGGCGAGCTCACCCACCTCGTCGCTGCGCCGCGCGGGTGCCCGCGCGGCCAGGTCGCCGGAGCCCGCACGGCCCGCCGCCAGGGCCAGCGCCCGGAGCGGTCGCACGACATAGGCGGCGAGCAGCGCCGACAGGACCAGGGTGAGCAGCAGGACCGCGCCCGCGAGCAGCGCGATGCGCAGCTGCGAGTCGCCGGACAGGTCCCAGAACACCGAGGGCTGCGCGGGCCCGGACCCCACGAAGAGCAGCGCCGGAGGAGCGACGTACGGCGCCAGGAGGGCCCGCCGCGACCTGTCGACGCAGCGGGCCACGCGATCGTGGCCGTCCGGGTCGCCGACGACGGCGGAGAAGTCCGCCCCCAGTGCGAGCACCGGCCGCTGCCCGCCGCGGGCCAGGCAGCGGTCCACCCGCTGCTGCAACCGGGACCACGCGGCGCGGTCGTAGGGCGGCGCGTACGGTCCCAGGGCGCGCGGGTCGACCGCGCTCCCGGGCGGCACGACGAAGCGTCCGCAGGCGGTGCCGCCCGCCCGCTCCTCGCACGGGGCCGCGACCGGCTCCGGCGCCGTCCGGCCGGTGGGGGCCGACGCGGAGGAGAGCAGCGCCACGTCGACGTCGAGCGGGTCGATCTCCGCCCGCGCGGAGGCCGGCGTCCTCGGTGCCGTGGCACCGGTCGACGAGACGAGCACCCGCCCCGTCTCGTCGGTCACCGTGACCGACGAGCCGCTCGCCGCCGCCAACCGGTCGACCAGCGCGGCGGCCCCCGACCAGGAGGTGTGGGCGGCGGCGTAGCCGACCAGCTCGTCGTAGGTCGTGGCGTCGGCGTGCAACGACTGCCGCTGCTCCTGCTGGACCGCGACCGTCGTCGAGCGCACCGTCGCCCAGGTCGCGGCCACGACCGCCACCACCGCGATCACCGCTCCGATGAGGAACAGCCGCACGAACAGCGACCGGTGCCACGGGACCCTCACCGCGTCGTCACGTCGTGGCCAGGGAGTAGCCGACGCCGTACACCGTGCGGATCAACGAGGCCTCGAGCTTCTTGCGGAGCTGGACGACGTGGACGTCGACGCTGCGGCGCGAGACGTACCCGTCGAGACCGTGGACGGCCCGGAGCAGCTGGTCGCGGGTGAAGACCCTGCCCGGCTGGGACGTGAGCGCCGCGAGCAGGGCGAACTCACCAGGGGTCACGTCGACGTCGCGACCGTGGAAGGTCACCGTGTGCGTCGCGGGCGACACCGTCAGCGCGCCGACGGTGACGGGCTGCGGGGCCGCGGCGGAGGTGAGGCGGGACCGCCGGAGCAGCGCGCGGGCGCGGGCCATCAGCTCCCGCGGGGAGTACGGCTTGGTCAGGTAGTCGTCGGCGCCCAGGTCGAGCCCCAACAGCAGGTCGTCCTCGCCCCGGCGCGCGGTCAGCATCAGGATCGGCACCGCCTCCGAGCCGGGCGATCCGCGCAGGATCCGGCACACGTCCATGCCGTCGACCCGGGGCATCATCACGTCGAGCACGAGCAGGTCGGGGGTACGCCGGCGCACCTCGTCGAGAGCGGCCCGCCCGTCCGCGACCACCGTGACCTCGTGCCCCTCGGCCACGGCGTAGCGACGGATGAGCTCGGCCTGCTTGGGGTCGTCCTCGGCGACCACGATCCTGGACACGTCCCGAGGATAGTGAGACTGACGAGCAGCCAACACGACGCTGACAGGTCCCTAACACTCCCCCGTCAGGGTCGCCGCATGACGACCCGACGATCGATGTCCCCCGTCCTCGCCGCACTGTTCGCGCTGCTCCTCCTCGGCTGCGCGTCGCCGAGCGACGAGCCCCGCGTCGCCAGCCTGCCGGCCGGGCCGAACGACGCCCCGGTCTCCTCCGGAGCATCGGGCCCGACCGCGCCGGCCGGCGCAGGGGCCGACGACGCGGACGGCTCCGCCGACGGGGACGTCGCCGGCGCCGGCACCGACGACTCCGGGCCGACCGCGGGGCGGCCGCAGCTGCGCATCGACGACAGCCCGCAGCGGCGTACGGCGCTCCAGGTCGCCTACAACCAGTGCCTGCTCGATAACGGCGCGAAGGAGAACACCGGTCGTGAAGGGGCCGCGGTCGCCGCCGCCCCCGGCGACGACGGCAACGGCAACCCGGTCGGCCCGCTGGTGCTCGAGCCGGTCCCGGCCGCGGCGAGCGCCGCGTGCCTGTCCAAGCTGCCGGTCATGCCGCCCGAGCTCGAGGCGGCGACCAACCCGGACTTCCACCAGCAGTCGCTGGCGTACGTCGCCTGTCTCCGGAAGGGCGGACTGTTCGTGGAGCTGCTCACCCACGACAGCCTCGACTGGACCTACGCCGAGGGACACCCGGTGCCCGACGACAGCGCGCGCCTCGAGGACGACTGCCTGATCGAGGCGTTCGGACAGTGAGGAGGAGCCGTCTCGTGCTGGTGGCCGTGCTCGTCGTGGCGGCCACCTGCGGCGCCGGCTACCGACTGCTCGCCGGCGGTGACGCCGCGCCGGCGGCCGAGCCCACCGACTCCCGGCCGACCGTCACCGTCCAGGAGGGCACGCTGCGGCGGAGCGTCCGGCTCACCGGCACGCTCGGCTACGGCGCCCCGCGGACCGTGACCGGCGCCGGGGACGGCATCGTCACCTGGCTGCCCAGCGCCGGCGTCACCGTGGCCCGCGGCCGGCAGCTCTACCGTGTCGACGACGCGCCGGTCACCCTGTTCTACGGCGAGCTGCCGCTCTACCGCGAGCTCGCGGTGCCGGCACCGCCCGAGCCGCCCGCCGACGACGGTCCCCCGCCGCCTCCGGTGCAGTACCAGCGCGGCAACGACGTCGACCTCGTCGCCCGCAACCTGGCGGCGCTCGGCTTCTACGACGGCACGACGCGGGACGCGACGTACTCCGGCAGCCTCGTCTCCGCGGTCCGCGCCTGGCAGTCGGCCCGGGACGAGGAGCCCACCGGCGTGCTCGGGCCCGGCAATGTCGTCGTCAGCGCCGGCCCGGTCCGGGTGGACGGCCTCGCCGCACAGGTCGGCGACCCGGCCGCCGCACCCGTCATGACGGTCACGACGACCGCCAAGGTGCTGACGCTCGACCTGCTCGAGACGGACGCGCAGGACGTCGCGCCCGGCCGGAGGATCCGGGTGACCCTGGGCGACGGCACCGTGGTCCGCACCGAGGTGCAGCACGTCGGGCGGCCCACGTCGTCCGACGACGGCAGCCCGGCGACCGTCCCGGTGGTCGTCCGCCCCCGCACGGGCGGCGCGCTCGCCGGGGCGGAGTCGGGTCCGGTCACCGCCGTGCTCGTCACCGCCGCCCATCACGACGTCCGGCACGTGCCGGTCACCGCGCTCCTCGCGCTCGCCGGGGGCGGCTACGCGCTGGAGCGCCCCGACGGCACCCTCGTCCCGGTCGAGATCGGGATGGTCGCCGACGGCGAGGTCGAGGTCGACGGCATCGAGACCGGTGCGTCGGTGGTGGTCGCGCAGTGAGCGTCCTCGAGCTGGCCGGCGTGAGCAAGGAGTACGCCGGCGGCGTGGTCGCGCTGCGCGACGTCGACCTGACCATCGGCGCGGGCGAGGACCTGGCGATCGTCGGGCCGTCGGGCTCCGGCAAGTCGACCCTGTTGCACCTGATGGGCACGCTCGACCGTCCGAGCGACGGGAGGATCCACATCGCCGGCGAGGACGCCACCGCGCTGAGCGACGACGCCCTGTCGCGGCTCAGGTCCCGGTGGCTGGGCTTCGTCTTCCAGCAGTCGCACCTCACCGACCGGCTCACGGCGGTCGAGAACGTCGCCGTGGGCCTGCGGTACGCCGGGACCCCGCGCCGTCACCGCAGGAGCCGCGCCGAGGAGGCGCTCGACCGTGTCGGTCTCGGGCACCGGCGCGACCACCTCCCGCACCAGCTCTCCGGCGGCGAACGGCAACGGGTCGGCATCGCCCGGGCTCTCGTCAACCGGCCGGCCCTGGTGCTCGCCGACGAGCCGACCGGCGCCCTGGACCAGGGCACCGGTCGGCAGGTGCTCGCACTCTTCCGGGAGCTGCACGCCCAGGGCACCACCATCGTCCTGATCACCCACGACCCGACCGTGGCGGACACATTCAGCCGACGGGTCGAGATCCGCGACGGGAGGATCACGCCGTGACCGACGCGCTGCACGAGGCCTGGCGCGGCGTCCGCGGGCGCCCCGGACGCGCCGTCATGAGCGCCATCGGGATCGCCCTGGGCATCGCGACGCTGGTGCTGGTCACCGGTATCCCGGCGAGCGGGCAGGCCGACCTGGACCGCCGCCTCACCGCGCTCGGCACCGACATCCTCGTCGCCCAGCCCTCCGCGGCCAGCGAGGACGCGCCCGAGCTCCCCGAGCAGGCCGCGGCGATGGTGCGGCGGATCGGACCGGTCGAGGCGGCCAGCGCGGTCGCGAGCCTCGACGCCCGTGTCCGGCGTACCCCGCTCGCCGACCCCAACGACACCGCGGGCATCGTGGTCCTGGCCGCGACCGGCGACCTGCTCGGGACGATCCGCGGCCGGCTGGCGAGCGGCGCCTTCCTGGCCGCCCCCCGGCTGCCGACCGCCGTCCTCGGCGTCCAGGCGGCGCACTGGCTGGGCATCACCCGTCTCGATCCCGCACGGCCGCCGCAGATCACGGTCGGCGACGCCCGGCTCACCGTCGTCGGCATCCTCGCGCCGATGCCGCTGACCCCGGAGCTCGAGCAGTCCGTGCTGGTCGGCTGGGACGCCGCGCGCGAGCTCGGCTTCGACGGGCACCCGAGCGTCGTCTACCTGCGCGCGGCCGAGAGCCGGGTCGAGGCGGTGCGCGACGTGTTGCCGGCCACCCTCAGTCCCGACCTGCCCGGACTGGTGGGCGTGAGCCGGCCGAGCGACGCCCTCGCCGCCAAACGAGCCGCCCAGGGCACGTTCTCCGCGCTGTTCCTCGGCCTGGCCGGCGTCGCGCTCGCGGTCGGCGGCATCGGCGTCGCGAACACGATGATCGTCGGCGTCCTGGAGCGTCGCCGCGAGATCGGGCTGCGCCGCGCGCTGGGGGCCCGCCGCAAGGACGTACGACGCCAGTTCCTCACCGAGGCGGTGCTGCTGTCCGTGCTCGGCGGCACGACCGGCGTCGTCGGAGGCGTGGTCGGCACGGTCGGCTTCGCGGCGACGCGCGGATGGCCCCTCGTCGTGCCGCTGCCCGCGCTCGCCGGCGGACTGGCCGGGTCGGTGCTCGTCGGCGCCCTCGCCGGCCTCTATCCCGCCGTGCGCGCCGCGCGGCTGCCTCCGACCGAGGCCCTGGCGACGTGACCGGTCAGGCCTCGGCGGACCGTCGGGCGTGCTCGGCGACCAGCGCGGCGTACCAGTTGAACGACCGCTTCGGCGTGCGCCGCTGGGTCTCGTAGTCGACGTGCACGAGGCCGAAGCGCTGGGTGTAGCCCTCGGACCACTCGAAGTTGTCGATGAGCGACCAGGCGTAGTAGCCGCGGACGTCGACACCGCGCTCGATCGCCTCGGCGACCGCCGTCAGGTGCAGCGCGTGGTAGTCGACGCGCTGGTGGTCGTCGACGACGCCGTGCTCGTCGGGCCCGGCACCGTAGGAGCAGCCGGACTCGGTGATCACGATCGGCGGGACGGCCGCGCGGAACCGGGCCCGGAACGTGATCAGCCACTCGCGCAGGGCGTCCGGCACGACCGGCCAGCCGAAATCGGTCACCGGATAGCCGAGCACCTCGCGGAACTCGAACGGGAGCTCGGCGGTCTCATGGGCGGCCGCGATCCGCATCGGGTTGTAGTAGTTGACGCCGTAGAAGTCGAGCGGCTGGCGCATGGTCGCGAAGTCGCCGTCGCGCACGTGCGGCTCCAGCAGCATCATCAGGTCGTCGGCGTAGCGCCCGAGGAGCATGCCCTCCAGGTAGTGGGCGTTCCACAGCATGTCGAAGAGCTTCGCGGCACCCACGTCGGCCGGGTCGTCGCTGGCCGGCCAGATCGGCGCGTGGTTGTTGGCGCAGCCGACGCTCGTCGCGCCGGCCGCACGCAGCGCGATCGCCGCCCGGCCGTGGGCGACGAGCAGGTGGTGCCCCACGGGCAGCGCCTCGAACATCAGCGCCTTGCCCGGCGCATGCATCGCCACGGCGTACCCCATCAGGGTGACGACGTTGGGCTCGTTGACCGGCACCCAGTCGGTGACCCGGTCGGCGAGACGCTCGCCGACGATCGCGGCGTAGTCGGCGAACCGGTCGACCGTCGCGCGGTTGAGCCAGCCCCCGTCGTCCTCGAGGGCCTGGGGCAGGTCCCAGTGGTAGAGCGTCGCCATCGGCTTGATGCCGGCCTCGAGCAGGCCGTCGACGAGTCGGTCGTAGAAGTCGAGGCCCGCCTGGTTGACCGCACCCGAGCCCGCGGGCTGGATCCGCGGCCAGGCGATCGAGAAGCGATAGCCGGATGCGCCCAGTGTGCGCATCAGCGCGACGTCCTCGGGCCAGCGGTGGTAGTGGTCGCAGGCGACCGCGCCGCTGGAGCCGTCGACGATGCGCCCCGGCTCCGCGCAGAAGGTGTCCCACACCGACGGGCCACGGCCGTCCTCGGTCACGGCGCCCTCGATCTGGTACGACGCCGTGCTGGTGCCGAACCGGAAGTCGGCCGGAAGTCGGCGCGCCAGATCCCCCACCCTGTCCCCCATCGGACCAGCCTCCCATGACACCGGCACAATCTGACACGTGAGCGTCGAGATCCGCAGGGGAACCGCCCGGTTCGTCGAGCGAGAGCCCGGGCGGCTGAGCCACCACGGGTTCTCCTTCGGCCCGCACCTCGACCCCGAGCGCCTCTCCTTCGGGCCGATGGTGTGTCACGACGACCACGTGCTCGGGCGCGGCACCGGCTTCGAGGAGCACCCGCATGCGGGCCTCGAGATCGTCACCTGGGTGGTCTCCGGCTCCGTCGTGCATCGCGACGGCACGGGTGCCGAGGAGACGCTCCATGCCGGCGACTGCGGCGTGCTGTCGGCGGGCGCGGGCGTGCGTCACTCCGAGCTGGCCGGCGCCGACGGGCCGGCCAGGTTCGTCCAGGTGTGGCTCACTCCCGACGACCCCGACACCCCTCCCCGCTACGCGCGCGCCACCTCCGAGGCCGCGCCCGGCGCGGGGCTGGTCCGCCTGGTCGGCGACGGCGGTCCGCTGTCGGTGCGGGTGGCGGGGGCGACGCTCGGGGTGGCCCGGCTCGGGGCCGGTGAGTCGCTGACCCTGCCGGCCGCCGCGCGCGTGCACGCCTTCCTGGCGACCGGCGCGCTGCTCCGCTCCTCGCTGGCCGAGCCGCTGGCCGCGGGCGACGCACTGTGCGTGACCGACGGGACGTCGTACGACGTGACCGCGGCGGTGCCGACCGAGATCCTGGTCTGGTCGTTCGCCTGATCAGGCGTCGCCGAGCGGGCCTCCGGGCGCGACGAGCGCCGTCGCGATGTCGGCCAGGCTGCGCACCTGGTCCGGGGTGAGCCGGTCGAAGACCAGCTCCCGCACCTGGGCGACGTGGCCCGGGGCGATCCGCTCCAGCAGTTCCTGACCGGCGTCGGTGAGGACGGCGTACTGGCTGCGCCGGTCGCTCGGGCAGTGCTCCTTGGTGACCCAGCCGCGCTGCTCGAGCACGGCGACCGCATGGGTGAGCCGCGACGGGCTGGTCGCGGTGAGCCGGGCCAGCTCGCCCATGGTCAGCATCCGGTCCGGGGCGGCGGCGAGGTTGGCGAGCATCGCGTAGTACGTGTGGGTGATGCCGGCCTCCTCCCGCAGCCGCCGGTCGATCGCCTGCGGCAGCTCCTGGACGACCCGGATCAGGGGCAGCCAGGCCGCCATCTCCTGCTCGTCGAGCCAGCGCGGTTCGGCGGTGGCGGTCGTGCCGGTCATGCGGGCCGACCGGACAGGTCGAGGGTGTGGGCGGTGTGGTCGCGCTTCACCGTCAGGTAGCGCTCGTTGGCGGGCGACAGGTGCACCCCGGTCGGGACCCGCTCCGCGACGGTCACGCCGTAGGCCTCGAGCTGGCGCGCCTTGTCGGGGTTGTTGCTGAGCAGCCGGATCCGTTCGGCGCCCACGGCGCGCAGCATCTGCGCGGCGGCCCGGTAGTCGCGCTCGTCCTCGCCGCGCCCGAGTGCCACGTTGGCCTCGTAGGTGTCGAGGCCGGCGTCCTGGAGGGCGTAGGCGTCGAGCTTGGCGTAGAGGCCGATGCCCCGTCCCTCCTGACGCAGGTAGAGCAGGAAGCCGCCCTCGGCGGCGATCCGCTCGACGGCCTCGCGCAGCTGCGGACCGCAGTCGCAGCGCTGCGAGCCGAAGACGTCACCGGTCAGGCACTCGCTGTGCGGGCGCACCAGCGGCGCGGCACCGTCGGGCGGCCCGTCCGCGAGGCGCTCGCGCCACGGGCCGAGACCGAGCAGCAGGTGCTCGCGGCCGTCCACCAGGCCGTCGAAGGTGAGGACGTCGGCGGACGTCTCGTAGCCGTCGGCGAAGCGCAGCGGCACGACCACGCGGGTCCGCACGGCCGCCGGCAGGTCGGCGACGCGCGGGATCTCCGGCACCTCGGCGGGCTCGCCGACGGAGTGCGTCCGCCGGGCGCGGGTAGGGCAGGTCGTCATGGGTCGCTCCGTTATTTCAAACTTGAAATGATGGAGACCCAAGGCGCGCTCCGGCCGGGTTATTCCTGGTCGGCGGGCCGACCGGTGGCGCGGCGGCGTCGGCGAATGCAGGCTCAGACCAGCATCCGCACGGCACCGGGCAGCAGCTCGACGGTGAGCGGGTCCCCCGCGTCCGCCGGGAGCGTGCCGAGCGCCTCGCCGTCGGCTCCCACCGGCACCGCCGCACCGCCCCGGTGGCGTCCGGAGAGGCCGACCCGACGGCCGGTCAGCACGGTCACCTCGTCGAGGGCGACGTGGCTGCCGTCGTACACCTGGGGGAGGGAGCGGATCAGCCCGCTCCGGGACGCGGCCTCGATCACGATCACGTCGAGCAGGCCGTCGTCGACGGCCGCGCCGGGCGCGATCGCCATGCCCTTGCCGTAGTAGCGGGAGTTCGCGATCACGACCGTCGCCGCCTGGTGGGTCGTGCGCACGCCGTCGACGTCGAGCGTGCACTCGACGGGGCGGTAGGTCGCGAGGGCGCGCACGGCGGCCACGGGGTACTGCAGCCGCGACGGCAGCCAGTGCGACCGGTCGACGATCGCGGCGGCCCGCGCATCGACCCCGGCGTACACCGACCCCGCCACGACGTACGACGCCGGGCCGGCCGGTCCCGGTCGCGTGGCGCGGAGCAGGTCGATCGGCCGAGGGGCGCCCTCCGTCAGCAGGCGCGCCTGCGCCGCGGTCTCGGTGGGCACCTCGAGCATCCGCGCGAAGTCGTTGCCCCGCCCGGCCGGGACGACGGCGAGCACTCCCCCGCGCTCGGCGACGGAGCCCGCGACCGACGAGAGCATCCCGTCGCCACCGACGGAGACGACGACCGCGTCCCGCTCGACAGCGGCGGCGACGAGGGCCGGGGTCTCCGTCACCGAGGTCGTGTAGGTGACCTCGACCGTCGCGCCGGCCTCACGCAGTGCCCGGGCCAGCGGGACGACGACCTTCGGCGCCGCGCCGCCGCCGGAGGCGGGGTTGACCAGGAAGGCGAAGGACCGGGGCCCCGCGCTCACGGGATCAGCACCCCGGGGTTGAGGATCCCGGCCGGGTCGACGGCCCGCTTCACCGCGCGGAGCACCGCCACCCCGGTCTCGCCGATCTCGGCCGGCAGATAGGGCTTGTGGTCGGTGCCGACCGCGTGGTGGTGGGTGATCGCGGCGCCGGCGGCGACGATCGCCTCACAGGCCGCGGCCTTGGCCGGGAGCCAGGTGGCGAGCGGGTCCTCGCCACCGGGAGCGGCGACGGTGAAGTAGAGCGAGCAACCGGTCGGGTAGACGTGCGAGATGTGGCAGAGCACCATCGTGCCCGCGCCGAGGCTCTCCTCGAGGGCGGCCTTGACCCGGGCGTAGAGGTTCTCCCGGTTGCTCCAGAAGGTCGCCGTCTCCAGGGTCTCGACGAGGACGCCGACGTCCAGGAGGCTGTCGCGCAGGTAGGGCGCGTTGAAGCGGCCGTGCGCCCAGGCCTCGCCGGGCCCGGAGCCGAGTGCGGTGCCGCCGAGCGCGGTCAGCGCCTCGGTGACGGCGGCTCGCTTGGCGGCCACCGCCGCCGGGGTGCCCTCGTAGCCGACGACCATCAGGCAGCCCCCGGACGCAGCGGTGCTCTCGTCGCCCGTCGCTCCGACGCTCGCCGGGTCGGCGAGGTTGATCGCGGTCTCGTTCTCGTCGGACAGCCGGATCACCGTCGGCAGCAGGTCGGACTGGGCGAGCACGCGCATCGCGTCGGCTCCGTCGACGAAGCTCGGCCAGCGCCAGCCCTCGTACTCCTTGACCTCGGGCAGGGGGCGGACGCGCACGGTGACCTCGGTGATGACGCCGAGGGCGCCCTCCGAGCCCAGGAAGAGCTCGCGCAGGTCGGGACCGGACGCGTTGGCGGGCGCGCTGCCGAGGCGGACCTCGCCGGCCGGGGTCGCGACCCGCAGGCCGACGACCATCGCGTCGAAGCGCCCGTAGCCCGCGCTCGACTGACCGCTCGACCGGGTCGCGGCGAAGCCGCCGATGGAGGCGTACTCGAACGACTGCGGGAAGTGGCCGAGCATCAGGCCGTGCGCGGCGAGCAGCGCCTCGGCCTCGGGCCCGCGGAGACCGGGCTCCAGCGTCGCGGTCGACGAGACCGGGTCGAGCGCGAGCAGGCCGCGCATCCGACCCAGGTCGAGGGAGAGCACGCCGGCGAGACCGGCCGGGTCGGCGACCAGACCGCCGGTCACCGCGGTGCCGCCCCCGAAGGGGACGACGCCGATGCGTCGCTCGGCCGCGTAGGCGAGCACGGCCGCCACCTCGTCGTGGCCCGCCGGCCGGACGACGACGTCGGGCGCGTCACCCAGGTCCCCCGAGCGCTGGCGGAGCAGGTCGGGGGTCGACTTGCCGCGCGTCCGCCCGCGACGCAGTGCGTCGTCGAGGACGACGTGCTCGTCGCCGACGATCGCGCGCAGGCCGGCCACGTGGTCGTCGGCCAGCCGCGGCGCGGGGACGGTGACGTCGCCCCGGGCGGGCGTGTCATGGATCGGGAACACCAGGCCGACGAGATCGCGGACGCCGTCCGGCAGCTCGGACGCGCGGTCCGGGTCGCCCCAGCGCGTGGGCGGCATCTCGGGCTGGAGGGCGGAGGGGCGCTCGATCGTCATGTGTTACAGTGTTACACATGACGTCACATCGTCACAACAGTCCATCCGACAACCCTCGGGACGGGTACCTCGACGCAGCGCGCGAGTGCATCCTCGACGTCGGCTGGCGCCGGACCACCCTGACCGAGGTGGCTCGCCGGGCGGGGGTCTCGCGGATGACGATCTACCGTGCGTGGTCCGACATGCCCGCGCTCCTGGGCGACCTGATGACGCGGGAGTGGGGCACGCTGGTCGCCGACCGGGTCGACCTGGCGGCCTCGCCGACGCCCGACGCCATCGCGGACGCGATGGTCGCGACCGTCCACGCCCTGCGCGAGAACGAGCTCTTCACCCGGATCGTCGAGCTCGATCCGGAGCTGATCCTCCCCTACCTGCTCTCCCGCCGCGGCCGGTCGCAGGAGCTGATCCTCCAGGTGCTCGCCTCCGCGATCACCGCCGGCCAGCGGGCCGGAGTGATCGCCGACGGCGACCCCCAGGCCGTCGCGCGCGGCCTGGTCCTCGCCGCCCACGGCTTCGTGCTGTCCGCCCACACCATGGTCGACGACGCGGTGGACCAGTCCGCACTCGACGACGAGCTGCACGCCCTCGTCTCCCGGAGCCTCACGCCATGACCGCGTCCCCCACCCGGATCACCCCCGGCCTCGCGGGCATCCCCGAGGACGTCGACGTCGTCGTGATCGGTCTCGGCGTCACCGGGGCGGGCGCCGCCCTCGACGCCGTTTCCCGCGGACTCTCCGTGCTGGCCGTCGACGCCCACGATCTGGCCTTCGGCACGTCGCGCTTCTCCTCCAAGCTCGTGCACGGCGGCCTGCGCTACCTCGCCTCCGGCCAGGTCGGGATCGCTCACGAGAGCGCGGTCGAGCGGGGCATCCTGATGGAGACCACCGCGCCCCATCTCGTGCGGCCACTGCCGTCGATCGTCCCGCTGTCCGCCGGCGTCAGCCGGCCGATGGGCACCCTCGCCGGTGCCGGCCTCGTCGGCGGCGACCTGCTGCGCCGGGCGGCCGGGACGAGCGCGGACACCCTGCCCCGCCCCCGGCGGCTCAGCGCGGCCGAGACCCGCCGGATCGCGCCGCCGTTGCGCACCGACGGCCTGCGCGGCGCCTACCTCGGCTGGGACGGTCAGCTCGAGGACGACGCCCGGCTGGTCACCAGCATCGCCCGCACGGCGGCCGGCTACGGCGCACACGTCCGCACCCACGCGCGCGTCCTCTCGGCGACCGGCGACGCGGTGCGCCTGCGCGACGAGCGGACCGGAGAGACGACCCGCGTCACCACCCGCGCGGTGATCAACGCGACCGGGGTCTGGGCCGGGGACCTCGTCGACGACGTCCGGCTCCGTCCCTCCCGCGGCACCCACCTGGTGCTGCGGCCCGAGACCCTGCCCGGCCTCGACGTCGCGGTCTTCGCACCCATCCCCGGCGAGACCAACCGGTTCGTGCTCGTCCTCCCCCAGCCCGACGGCCAGTTCTACGTGGGCCTCACCGACGAGCCGGTCGACGGCCCGGTGCCCGACGTGGCCGAGCCGACCGAGGTCGAGATCGGGTTCCTGCTCGACGTCGTCGCCGCCTCGTTCGCGCGGCCCCTGCGCCGCGACGACGTGGCCGGCGCCTTCGCCGGACTGCGGCCGCTGCTCGACAGCGGCGACGACTCCACCGCGGACCTCTCCCGCAAGCACGCCGTGCTCACCTCGGCCGCCGGGGTCGTCACCATCGTCGGCGGCAAGCTCACGACCTACCGCCGGATGGCCGAGGACGCCGTCGACGCGGCCGTCGCGCGCGCCCGCCTCGCCGCCGGGCCCTGCGTCACCGCCACCCTCGCCCTGGCCGGCGCCGCGTCCCGCGACGAGCTCGCCGACCGGGCCGTGAAGGCGGCGCACCCGGGTGCTGCGCGGCTGGTCCGCCGCTACGGCGCCGACGCCGGCCTCGCGCTCGCAGCCGCGCGCGACGCGAGCGGCTGGACCGAGGACGAGCTGCTCGCCCCGATCGCCGACGGCATCCCGACCGTGGCGGCCGAGCTGTTCTTCGGCGTCACCCACGAAGGCGCGGCCGACGTCGCCGACCTGCTCGACCGGCGCACCCGGATCGGGCTCGTGCCCGCCGACCGGATGCGCGCCGTACCGGTGGCGCAGCGCGTGCTGACGCAGTGCGGGAATCGCCGGTCGACCGGCGACACTGTCACGTGACGGGCGTTGCGACGCCCGACAGGTGACAGAAGTGCCCGCCAGGTGCAGGAACAACCGGTCGACCGGTTGTCCCTGCACCACCGGCGATGAGTTTTCCCATCGACCCCGGTCACCCCATCAGGCAGACTGGCGAGACCACGGGGGCAGCGATGGGAACCACGGTGACCGAGACCGACACGACAGCACAGGCGAGTGACGAGCTCGCCGACTTCGACATCCTCACCGGGCGCTACCAGCGCGAGCTGATGGCGCACTGCTACCGGATGAGCGGCTCGGTGCACGAGGCCGAGGACCTGGTCCAGGAGACCTTCCTGCGGGCGTGGAAGGCCTCGGCGAGCTTCCAGGGCCGCAGCTCGGTGCGCACCTGGCTCTACAAGATCGCCACCAACGTGTGCCTCACCAACCTCGAGGCGAAGCCGCGGCGGCCGCTGCCGACGGGGCTCGGGACGGCGGACTCCGCACCGTCCGACGAGCTGCTCGAGGATCACGAGGTGCCGTGGCTCGAGCCGATCCCCGACGCGGCCGTCGAGGTCGCCGAGCGCGACACGATCCGGCTCGCGTTCATCGCGGCGCTGCAGCACCTGCCGGCCCGGCAGCGCGCGGTCCTCATCCTGCGCGACGTCCTGCGCTGGTCGGCCGCCGAGACCGCGCAGGCGCTGGACACGACGACCGCGGCGGTTAACTCCGCCCTGCAGCGCGCGCACGCCCAGCTCGCCGAGCGCGGCCTGTCGCCCGACACCGTCGAACCCGACCTCGACCAGGCCCAGCGCACCCTGCTCGACGCCTACCTGCAGGCGTTCTGGCGCAAGGACATCGACCAGATCGTCCAGCTCCTCAAGTACGACGCGACCTGGGACATGCCGCCCTTCCTCAACCACTACCAGGGCGCCGCGGCCATCGGCGAGCTCGTCGGCACCAAGTGCCCCGGCGGCTGCAACGACATGCCGATGCTCGAGACGGTCGCCAACGGCCAGCCGGCCTTCGGCCTCTACATGCGCCAGCCCGACGGACACTTCGAGCCCTTCCACCTGCAGGTGCTCCAGCTGACCGGATCGGGGGCCGAGCTGCGGGTCGAGCACGTCACGGCGTTCTTCGACGCCCGGCTGTTCGCCCGGTTCGGGCTGCCCGAACGGCTGCCCGCCGACTACGTCCCCGCCTGAGGCCGGCGATGTCCGCCGCCACCGCGCCGGACGGGATGGTCGCGGGTCTCGACCTGCTGCAGCGTGCCCTCGACTACACCAGCGGCGCCCTCGGCACCATCACCTGCGCCGACGTCGACCGACCGACCCCCTGTGCCGGCTGGAGCCTCGCCGACCTGCTGGCCCACATGGAGGACGCCCTCGACGCGTTCTCCGAGGCCGCCGACGGCACCGTCGGGCTGAGCAGCGCCGCGCCCACCCCGCTGGAGGCTCGGGTGCGGTCCCTCCAGGTCAAGGCCTGCGGGCTCCTCGGCGCCTGGCTCAACGCCGACCAGCCGTACGTCGACGTGGGCGGTCACCCGCTGCCCGTCGACGCGATCGCGCGGATCGCCGCGCTCGAGATCGCCGTCCACGGCTGGGACGTGCGCCAGGCGACCGACCACGCCGAGCCGCTGCCCGAGCCGCTGGCCACCGCGCTGCTCCCCTCCGCGCTGCGGATCGCGCTCGCCGGCGACGAGCGCTTCGCGCCGCCCCTGCCGGTCGACATCGAGGCGCCGGCGGGCGTCCATGTCCTCGCCCTGCTGGGCCGGAGACCCTGACGCGGCTCCCGACGCGGTCAGCCCTTGAAGCGGCTGTCGACCTTCAGCGGCTTGCCGGCCCCGGCCTGCTTGAAGTTGACGACGACGGAGCCGCCACGGCAGCGCGCATAGCGACGCACGGCACTGAACTCGGCCTCGGTGACCGTCGTGCCGCCGAAGCCGACCGTCCGCTTGACCGCGCCCGGTCGCATGCCCTTGTCGATGCGACGGAACTCCTTCTTCGACACGCACTTCGCCGCCCGCGACGCTCCCGTCTCGGTGATCCGCGGCGCCGACGCGGCGGCGCGGCCGCCGCCGCAGCCAGCCAGGGTCCGGACCGGCACGATCGCCTCGACCGTGATCCCGACCTGCGACCCGCTCAGCACATAGACCCAGCCGTTGCTCGGCCGCTGGAGCGAGATGGTCGGTCCGACCGTGCCCTTGGCGCTGTGCGAGTAGGTCCATCCCGAGATGGAGAAGTCGTCGGAGACGTGAGCGAGACCGCCGGCGCCGGACTCCCGGAACTCGCCGCCGGCGCTGGGGTACCTGCGCCCGTCCCAGTGGGCGTACACGGTCGACGTGCCGTCGCCGTGGGCGGTCGCGCAGACCACGGTCCGCCCGCCGGCCCATGACGTGACCGTCTCCCCGCCGGACGCGGCCGACGCGCCCGGAGCGAGCGTCCCCCATCCGAGCACGGTGGTCGCGATGGCCGTGAGTGCCGTCAGTCGCTTGCGCATGGGAGGCTCCCGTCTCGTCGATGTCGCCGCGGGACCGCAGCGTACGCCCGACAGCCCCCTTACCCGCGGACGAGCATCGATAACCCGGACCCGTCCGCACGTCGACGAGGGAGCCGGGCGGCGGCCGAGGTCTTCCTTAGACTGCCGCTCATGTCAGAGAGCACCGGCCCGGCAGTCCGGCACCGCACCCGCCGCATGCTCGGCCGCGACCCGCACGAGGACCACCGGGTGGCGACGCCGCTGGAGCTGCTCTTCGACCTGACCTTCGTCGTCGCCTTCGGCACGGCGGCCAGCGAGCTCGCGCACGCGCTCGCCGAGGATCATGTCGGCGCCGGCATCCTGGCCTTCTGCTTCGCGACCTTCGGCATCTCCTGGGCGTGGATCAACTTCACCTGGTTCGCGTCCGCCTACGACACCGACGACTGGATCTACCGGCTGACCACCATGCTGCAGATGGTCGGCGTGCTGGTGTTCGCGCTCGGCCTGAAGCCGATGTTCACGTCGGTCTACGACCACGGCGACACCCTCGACAACGACCTGATGGTGTGGGGCTACGTCGTGATGCGGGTCGCGATGGTCTTCCAGTGGTGGCGGGCGGGACGGCACGACGCGGCCCGGCGCCCGGCGTGCCAGACCTATATCGTCTCCATCCTGGCCGCCCAGGTGCTGTGGTGCGTCCTCGCCCTCGTCGACCTGCCGGTGGGCACGACCTTCGCGGCGATGGCGGTGCCGTTCCTCATCGAGATCGGCGGCCCGGCGTACGCCGAGCGGCGCCGGGGCGGGACCCCGTGGCATCCGCACCACGTGGCCGAGCGGTACGGCCTGATGGTCATCATCGCCCTCGGCGAGGGGATGATCGGCACGATGGCGTCGATCAGCGCCCTCGCCGAGGGCGGCCTGACCTGGGACATCGGCCTCTTCGCGCTCTCCGGCACGGCGCTGACCTTCGGCGTGTGGTGGTCCTACTTCGTCGTGCCGACCGGCGACATCCTGCACGCGCGACCCGAGCGCTCCTTCTCCTTCGGCTACGGGCACATGGCGCTGTTCGGCAGCATCGTCGCGATCGGCGCCGGCCTGCACGTCGGCGCCTACTACCTCGAGCACGCCGCCCACCTGGGCCTGGTGGCCACGGTGCTCACGGTGGCGGTGCCGGTCGCGCTCTTCACGGTGCTGCTCGCGACCGGGTACGGCGTGCTGACCCGCACCTTCGACAGCTTCCACATCGTGCTGCTGGTCGCCACGGCGGCGGTCGTCGCCGCGTCGGTGCTGATGGCAGCGGCCGGCGCGGGCCTGGTCTGGTGCCTGCTGGTGCTCTCGGCGGCGCCGTGGGTGACGGTCGTCGGCTACGAGACGGTGGGCTACCGGCACCACAGCCGGGTCCTCGCCGCGCTCGGCGACTGACCGCCGCCGAGCGCGCGTACGGCCGCGCTGACGGCGCCGGTCAGTCGTCGCGCAGCGGGTGGGCGAGCTCGTCGGCGGGCAGCCGCGCCCCGACGATGGCGACGGCGGCGGCGACGCCCGGCACCACGGCCGCGATGGCGAAGGTCGCCTTGAGCCCGATCAGGTCGGCGACCGGGCCCGCGACCGCCATCGACACCGGCATCAGGCTGATGGAGACGAAGAAGTCGAGCGACGCGACCCGACCGAGCAGCTCGGGCGGGACCCGGCGCTGCAGGAGCGTCCCCCAGATCACCATCGGGGCCGAGAACAGCACGCCGATCAGGAAGGCCGCCGCGGCGACCTGCCAGACCGCGGTGGCGAAGCCGACGACCAGGAAAGGCAGACACCCGACGCCCCACATGAGGTTCATCCAGGTGAGATAGCGCCGCGGCATCGGCAGCGAACCGGTCACCAGGGAGCCCACGGCGCCGCCGATGCCGAAGCAGACCATCACGGCGGCGTGGTCGCCCGGACCTCCCCCCAGCTCGTCCTTGATGAGGAAGGGCACCAGGACCTCGAGCGGCCCCATCATGACGAACACCATGATCGAGGCGAAGAGCAGCGTCGCGAGCAGCCACGGCGTGCGCACCATGTAGACGAAGCCCTCGCGCATGTCGGCCAGCGCGGTGGCGACCGCGCGCAGCGGCCCGCCGCCCGGGCCCTCGGGCGCGGCCGGAAGGTCGCGGCGTACGGCGGTCAGCGGCACCAGGAGCAGGACCAGCAGGCCGCCGAGGTAGGCCGCGGCGGCGACCGCGATCGCGGCCGAGGAGGTCGAGGCCCCGACGACCGCGCCGGCCACGGCCGGACCGGCCGCCTGGCCGATGGTCGGCCGGACCATCCCCTCGAAGCCGTTGACGGCCAGCAGGTCCTCCTCGGGGACGAGCGCCGGCAGCCAGGCGGAGTAGGCGGGGTAGTAGAACGCCATCGCCATGCCGGCGACGAACGCGACCGCGGCCAGGTGCCACAACCGGGTCAGGTCGGCGAAGGACAGCACCGCGACCAGGGTCATCCCGGCCAGCTCGACCGACGTGGTCACGACGAGGATCAGCTTCTGCGGAACGCGGTCGGCGACCACGCCGCCGAGCAGCGCCGGGAGCACCACGCCCACCGCGCCCGCGGTCGTCACGGCGGACAGGGCGCTGGCGCCGCCGCCGATCCGGATCACCTCCCAGACCAGGGCCACGATCCACACCCCGCCGCCGAAGCTCGTCAGCACCAACGCCGAGCCGAGGCGGCGGTAGGACGCGTGGCGGAACGGCGTGAGGGCGCGCGGGATGCGCCGCGGCGAGCGGAGCCCGGGGCTGGGCTCCTCCGGGAGGGGAACGTAGGGCGTCAGCTGATCGGTCATGGCGGTCCTTGGAGTCTGCACGGGAGGACCGACAGCGGCCACCGAATTCATCGGTCGGCGTCCCCGGTCACCGCCGGGCCGGCGGGTCCCGCCCAGCAGACAACCTCGACCGGACTTCAGGTCAACTGCCGGTCACGGCACGACGAGATGATCCGCCGTCGCCCCAGGCACCGCCGAGAGCGGTACCGCGTCGTCGAACGTCACCAGACGGCCCTCGTGGGCGACGGCGAGCGAGAGGAGGTAGAGGTCGGTGAGCTGGCGTGGCCCGTGCACGCGGTCGCGCGTCATCCGCGTCGGATCGAGGACCGAGACGTCGTCCGGCCAGAACTCGTGCAGGTCGGTTGCGGCCGCCTCGCCCAGCAGGGCGATGGCCTGTCCGGGCGGGATCGGGTGCGGGTAGCGCGGCTGGCTGATGATGCGCACGAAGCCGTTCTCGGTCAGCGGACACGACGCCCAGCCGTGCTCGACGTTGTCCCGCAGCCAATCCCAGGCCCGACGGTGGTCGGCATGATCGGTGTCGAAGAGAGCCAACAGGACCTTCACGTCCAGGAGAGCTCTGGCCTGAGCGGTCACACGCCCAGCTCGTCGCGCAGATCGTCGATCAGGGCATTGGTCACGACGGTGCCACGGGACGGGAGCGGCCGGAATCCGCAGTCAGCACGCGGCGGGTCCCCCTCCGTCGCGGTGAGCGCCGCCCGGGCGAGATCGGAGAGCACCGCCCCGGCCGAGCGCTTCTCGCGGCGCGCCCGCTCCTTGACGGCCTGGAGGACGTCATCGTCGACATCGAGGGTGGTGCGCATGCATCTGAAGCTACGGCATCAGCCGCCGTCGACCCACGGGACAGCTCAGCCGGCCGGCAGGGCGACGTACGTCGTGTCGAGGTACTCCTCGATGCCCTCGAACCCGCCTTCCCGGCCGAACCCGCTCGCCTTGACCCCGCCGAAGGGAGCGGCCGGGTTGGAGACCAGACCGGTGTTGATGCCCAGCATGCCGGTCTCGAGACGCTCGGCGAGCCGGATGGTGCGGGCGAGGTCGCGGGTGTACGCGTAGGCGGCGAGACCGTACTCGGTCGAGTTGGCCAGCCGGATCGCCTCCTCCTCCGTGGTGAAGGTGGTGATCGGCGCGACCGGGCCGAAGATCTCGTTGCGTACCGCCTCGGCGTCGGCGGGCACGCCGGCGAGCACGGTCGGCGGGTAGAAGAACCCGTCGCCCCCGGGCACCCGGCCGCCGGTGAGCAGACGGGCCCCGCGATCGACCGCGTCGTCGACGAGCGCGGCGACGGAGTCGACCGCCTTCGCGTCGATCAGCGGGCCGACCTGGACGCCCACGTCCTGCCCGCGGCCGACCTTGAGCCCGCCCATCCGCTCGGCGAGCCGGGCGCCGAAGTCGTCGGCGACCGGAGCCTCCACGAGGAACCGGTTGGCGGAGGTGCAGGCCTCGCCCATGTTGCGCATCTTGGCGATCATCGCGCCCTCGACGGCCGCGTCCAGGTCGGCGTCGGCGAAGACCAGGAAGGGCGCATTGCCGCCGAGCTCCATCGACACCCGCTGGAGCTGCCCGGCGGACTGCTCGACGAGCGACCGGCCGACGGCGGTCGAGCCGGTGAAGCTCACCTTCCGCAGCCGCGGGTCGGCCTGAAGGGTCCGGCTGAGGCCGCCGGAGTCGGACGTCGTCACCACATTGAGTACGCCGGCCGGCAGGCCCGCCTCGGCGAGCAGGGCCGCCAGCAGCAGCATGGTCAGCGGGGTCTGCGACGCCGGCTTGATCACCATCGTGCAGCCCGCCGCCACCGCCGGGCCGATCTTGCGGGTGCCCATCGCCAGCGGGAAGTTCCACGGTGTGATGAACAGGCACGGACCGACCGGCTTGCGGACCGTCAGCAGCCGACTCCCGCCGGCCGGGTTCTGCATCCACCGGCCGTGGATCCGCACCGCCTCTTCCGAGAACCAGCGCAGGAACTCCGCCCCGTAGGTCACCTCGCCCTTCGCCTCGGCGATCGGCTTGCCCATCTCCAGGCTCATCACCAGCGCGAGGTCGTCGGCGTGCTCGATCACCAGCCCGAACGCACGGCGCAGGATCTCCCCCCGCTCGCGCGGTGCCGTCGCCGCCCACGCGCCCTGCGCTGCCACGGCCGCGTCCAGCGCCGCCCGGGCGTCGTCGAGCGTGCCGTCCGCGACGTCGGTGAGGACCGACCCGTCGGCCGGGTCGAGCACCTCGATGCGCCCACCCTCCGCTCCGGGACGCCACGCACCCCCGACGTACAGCTGGCGGCGCGACTCCGGGAGCAGGTGGGCGAGACGGTCACGGAAGGTCATGAGCCCACTGTGGCACTCCGCGGCCCGCTCCGGGAGGCCGCGCGACCGGGACCGAGGTCCCGGCGCCGGACGACTCGGGGAGGAATTCTGGGGTTCGGGTCTTGTCCCTCACCATCCGCACGCTAGAGTGGCACCAGTCGTACTTCGGAGGGAGCACCGATACGACTGAGCCCCTCGTTGACCCCATGCAATGAGGGGCTCTCTCCGTTTTGGATGGGCCGAGCGTGTCGCCCAGTCGAGGGCACCGCACGATCCTCGCTGCGCTCGGACCGCGGGCACCCTCGACGCGCTGCGCGCGGAGCGACACGCTGCCGACCTGCGGGCGGCCGGCTCAGGTGCAACCCACCTGACGTTGCCGGTCTGCGGGGCACCCACGCGGTTCCGCCGGGCCCGGATCGACCGCAGCACGGGGCTACAGGGCGCCGCGGAGGAAGCCCTCGAGGATCGGGCCGGCGGTCTGGGATCCGGACTCGCCGGTCTGCACGAACACCGCCACGGCGAGGTCGCCCTGGGCCGCGACCATCCAGGCATGGGTGCGGACGGCGTCGCCGTCGGCGTACTCGGCGGTGCCGGTCTTGGCGAGCACCGGGGGGCCGGGGAGGTCGGCCAGGCCGCGCCCGCTGCCCTCCGTCACGACCTGGCGCAGCATCGCCCGCAGCTGGTCGGCCTCGCCCGGGGCGAGCGGGGTCGCCTCCGCGGGGACCGCGACGTCGACCTGGTCGACGAGGCGGGGGACGACGGTGTGGCCCGCCTGGACGGACGCGATGACCGTGGCCATCGCCATGGGCGAGGCAAGCACCTTGCCCTGACCGATCAGCGACGCGGCGGCCTCGGTGTCGCTGGCGGGAGCGGGGACCTCGCCGAAGTACGCCGGGAAGCCGAGATCGTGGTCGATGCCGAGCCCCAGCGTGGCGGCGGCCGCGGCGAGATCCCCCGGGGCGAGCGCGTCACGCTCGCCGATGAGGGCGGTGTTGCAGGACTGGGCGATCGCCTCGCGCAGCGCGACGGTGCCGAGGGAGCTCGCCGGGTAGTCGGAGTAGTTCTTGAACTGCTTGCCGTCGACGGTGGTAGTCGGGGTGCACTCGACGGGGCTGTCGGGGGTCAGTCCGGCCCGCAGCAGGGCCAGCGAGGTGACGATCTTGAACGTCGACCCGGGCGCGAACTGGCCGAATGTGGCGTGGTTCTGGCCGCCGGTGCCCGGGTTGTTGGCGGCGGCGAGGATCGCCCCGTCGCTCGGACGCAGGGCGACCAGCGAGGCGGCGGGACCGGTCGCGGGCAGCGTCGCCTCGGCGAGCGTCTGCAGGTCCGGGTCGAGCGTGATCGCCAGCGCGCGGCCGGGCTCGGCGTCGTGGCGGTAGAGCTCGCGGCGCTCGGCGCCCTCCTCGGCGGGAACGGCGTACACGACCCGGCCCACGCTGCCGCGGAGCTGGTCGTCGTAGCGCGCCTGCAGGCCGGAGAGTCCGGCGATGTCGCCGCTGCGGTACTTCTCCGGCTCCTTCTCCACCATCTCGGCGGTCACCGGGCCGACCCGGCCGAGGATCGGCGCGGCGAAGTCGCGGCTGGGCGCGAGCGCCAGTTCCCCGTCCACGGTGTGCGCGCCCGGGATGGTCGCGAGGGCGTCCGCGAAGCCGGCCGGCTCCTGGCCCGCGCGGTAGGTGATCGCCTCGACGAAGGCGCGGGGTCCCGCCCCCTCCACCGCCTTCACGTAGGGCTTGACGTCGATCCCGACCAGCTGGGCCAGGGCGCGGGCGGAGGACTGCGCCGCCGCCGGGTCGACCCGCGAGCGGTCGATCCCGACCCGGACCACCTGCCGCTCGGTGACCAGGACCTGCCCGTCGGCCCCGGTGATGTCGCCGCGATCGGTGGCCTGCGTGACGGCGTCGAGCGTCTCGCCGTCGGCCAGGTCGGGCGCGACGACCTCGGGGCCGAAGACCACCTGGGTGGGGCCCTCGTCGAGGGTGCTCGCAGGGCGGAACTCGGCCGTGGTCTCGTAGGACCACGGGTCCGCGCCGTCGACGACGGGCCAGGACCAGGCGACCGGGGCGGTGTAGCGGTCCTTGCTCTCCGACACCTCGCCGATCGTGACCGCGGGCGTGATGCCGGCCATCCCGCCCACCAGGGCACGGTAGGACTCGAGCACCTCGTCGGGCGACCCGCTGCTGAAGGCGAGACCGGCGAACGGGTTCGGATCGCCCTCCTCCGCCGGCGCCGCCGCGGCGACCAGCGCCTTCTCCAGCTTCCGCGCGGCGGCGTCGGCCTCGGCCGTCGCATCGCTCCCGGAGCACGCGCTCAGCGCTCCGCCGAGCAGGAGCAGGGAGATGAGGGCTGCCGAGGTCCGCCGCATGACCTAGGTTCTACCAGCCGCCCCCGGCACGATCAGGTCAGCCGTGTCCGGCGAGGAAGCGGATGCCGCGCGTCGTCCCGTCCACGATGTCGGCCACGTGCGCCTGGAACCCGGGACAGGTGGTGATGTCGTGAGCACGGCACTCGAGGGCGTGCTGGGTCAGGTGCCGGGAGCGCTCCAGCTCGGCCTGTCGCCGGTCGAGCTCCTCGAGGTGGGCCCGCAGCGCGTCGCGGCGGCCGTCGACCGAGGCGTCGACGAGGGTCCTGATCTGCTCCAGGCTCATGCCGGAGGCCTTGCTGGCGAGGATCACCGCGACGCGGTACGCGTCGTCCTCGCCGTAGACCCGCCGCCCGGCGGAGTCCCGCTCCGGCCGCAGCAGGCCCTTGTCCTCCCAGTGCCGCAGCACGTGGGTCTCGAGCTCGAACCGGGCGGCGAGGTCACCGACCGACCAGCGGATGTCGTTGCGACTTGACTTCATGTGAACATGAAGTCACATCCTGGGGCACATGGACAACTCACACCTCCACGACGTCGCCGTGATCGGCGCCGGATCCGCGGGTCTCCAGGCCGCGCAGACCCTCGGTCGCATGCACCAGTCGACGATCGTCATCAGCACCGACCGCTACCGCAACGACCCGACCGGACACATGCACAACTTCCTCGGCCACGACGGCGCTCCGCCGGCCGAGCTGCGCCTGGCCGCCCGCAAGGACGCCGAGGCGTACGACGACGTGCGGTTCCTCGACACGGCCGGCGCGGGCGTCACCCGGATCTCCGGCGAGCTCGGCGCCTTCGTCCTCGAGATCGACGGCGAGCCCGCCGTCCACGCGCGCCGGGTCCTGCTCGCGACCGGCGTCCGGGACA
This sequence comes from Nocardioides segetis, assembly GCF_051390595.1. Lineage (NCBI taxonomy): Bacteria > Bacillati > Actinomycetota > Actinomycetes > Propionibacteriales > Nocardioidaceae > Nocardioides > Nocardioides segetis. Next base: position 103,676 of record NZ_JBNINR010000011.1, read on the forward strand.
CGCTGCCCGACGTGCCCGGCGTCGCCGACAACTTCGGCGACCTCGTCGCGCACTGCCCCTTCTGCCACGGCCACGAGTACGCCGGCACCCGGGTCGGCATCCTCGGCGCCGCGCCTCACGTCGGCGCCATGGCCTCGATGCTGCTGCCGATCGCGCGGGACCGGGTCGTGCTCACCCACGGCGCGGACCTCGACGAGGCGACCGGGGCGGCCCTCGCCCGGACCGGCGCGACCGTGCTGACGGAGGTCGTGACCGGCGTACGCAAGGAGGGGGACGGACTGGTCGTCACCCTGGCCGGCGAGACCGAGCTCGCGCTCGGCGGGCTGATCGTGAAGACCGACTGGCAGCAGGCGGCACCGTTCGCCGACCAGCTCGGCCTGGAGGTGTCGGAGGTCGGCGCGGTCGTGGTCGACGCCTTCGGCCGGACCAGCCTGCCGGGCGTCTATGCCGCCGGCGACCTGGCCCAGGGACCCGGCCTGCCGATGCCCATGGCCTCGGTGCTCGTCGCCGCGTCCGCCGGGATGATGGCCGCCGCCGCCTGCGTGCAGGACGCCGCGCTGGCCCGGATCGCCTGAGCGACCGCCGAGCGGTCCTCGTGCCCCGTTGCCGCCAGGCGGCCTGCGGTGTCTCGGACTCGACCGCGTGGCCGGCAGCGTGGCGCCCGCGCGCAGCGCGTCGGGGCGTGCCCGCGGGCCGAGCGCAGCGAGCGCCCGGGCGGTGCGCCCCGACAGGCGACACGCTCGGCCCAAATAGCTCAGTACCAACCCACGCGTTCGGAGTGCTCCCAGGCCTTCTGGGCGTTGCCGTACCGCGCGGCGATGTAGGCCAGTCCCCAGCGGATCTGGGTCTGCGGGTTGGTCCGCCAGTCGCTGCCCACCACCGCCATCTTCGTGGCGGGCAGCGACTGCGGGATGCCGTAGGCGCCGGAGCTGGGATTCTCGGCGAGGTGGTTCCAGCCGGACTCGCGCTGCCAGAGCGCGTCGAGGTAGGGCCACTGGTCGGCGGGGAAGCCGAACTCGATCATCTCCTGGTAGCCGAGCGCCCGGTTGGAGCCGGGGTCGATCTCGGAGGGCAGCGGCGCGAGGGGCGTCCGCTTCGCGATCCGCTCGGCCCGGCGGGCCAGCTGGGCCATGATCTCCGCACTCGGTACGTCGGCCCGGGCTCCGGAGCGCGAGAGCTCGGGCGCCGGCTCGGTGGGCGCGCTCGCCGGTGCGCTCGACGCGCTCGGGGAGGTCGTCGGCGCGGGGCCGGGCTCGGCGGCCGGGGCCGTCGTACCTCCGCAGGCGCCCGCCAGCACGGCGACCGCCGCGGTCAGCGCGACCACACCGGGCCCGGCCGCACGCCGTGAGCTCCCCATGCGGTCCGAGGGTAGGTCAGTCGCGCGGCCGGCGGGAGCGGTTCGGCGGACCGTAGTCCTTCGCCAGCTCGATCAGCTTGCCGCTGATCCGGGTGCTCTTCAGTCGCTCCCACTGGTCGTCGGTCAGCCGCGCGGGCAGCTCGACGATCGAGTAGTCCGGTCGGATGGTGATCTTGCCGAAGTCGCGGCGGTCGAGGCCGCCCTCGTTGGCGAGCGCGCCGACGATCTGACGCGGCTCGACCCGGTGCCGCTTGCCGACCTGGATCTTGTAGGCCTGGAAGGCGCCGCCCGAGCGCGGGGCGCGGTCGCGTCCGCCCCGGGCCCCGTCGCGGTCGCGCGGGTCGCGCCTGCGGTCGCCACGGTCCGGCCGCTCGTCGTGCCGCTCCCGGCGCGGACGGCGCTCCGGCTCCGGCTCGGGCTCCAGCAGCAGCGGGGTGTCGCCCTGCATCGCGATCGCCAGCGCCGCGGCGACGTCGACCTCCGGCACGTCGTGCTCGCGGATGTAGTGGCTGACGACGTCGCGGAAGAAGGAGATCCGCGGCGACTCCAGCGCCGCGGTGATCTGGTCGTCGAAGCGGCTCAGGCGCGACTCGTTGATCGCGTCGACGCTGGGCAGCTGCATCTGCTCCAGCCTGGAGCGGGTCGCCTTCTCGATGTGCTTGAGCAGGTAGCGCTCGCGGGGGGTGATGAACGAGATGGCGTCGCCGCTGCGCCCGGCCCGGCCGGTGCGCCCGATCCGGTGCACGTAGGCCTCGGTGTCGGTCGGGATGTCGTAGTTGAACACGTGGCTGATCCGGGGCACGTCGATGCCGCGGGCGGCGACGTCGGTGGCGACGAGGATGTCGAGCTTGCCGTCCTTGAGCTGGTTGACGGTGCGCTCGCGCTGGGCCTGCACGATGTCGCCGTTGATCGCGGCGGCGCTGTAGCCGCGGGCACGCAGCTTCTCGGCGAGGGTCTCGGTCTCGTTCTTGGTGCGTACGAAGACGATCGCGCCCTCGAAGTTCTCCACCTCGAGGATCCGCGTCAGCGCGTCGACCTTCTGGGGGTAGCTGACCATCAGGTAGCGCTGCTTGATGTTCTCGGCGGTCCGGGTCTTGCGCTCGATGGCGATCTCGACCGGGTCCTTGAGGTAGGTCTGCGACAGCGTGCGGATCTGCTTGGGCATGGTCGCCGAGAACAGCGCGACCTGCTTGTCGTCCGGGGTGTCGGCGAGGATCGTCTCGACGTCCTCGGCGAAGCCCATGTTGAGCATCTCGTCGGCCTCGTCGAGGACGAGGAAGCGCAGCTCGGTGAGGTCGAGGGTCCCCTTGTCGAGGTGGTCCATGATCCGGCCGGGCGTGCCGACGACGATGTGCACGCCGCGGCGCAGGGCCGAGAGCTGGACGCCGTACCCCTGGCCGCCGTAGACGGGGAGCACGTGCACACCGCGCAGGTTGGCGGCGTACTTCTCGAACGCCTCGCAGACCTGCAGCGCGAGCTCGCGGGTGGGCGCCAGGACCAGGGCCTGCGGCGTCTTCTGCGCCAGGTCGAGCCGGTCGAGGATCGGCAGCGCGAAGGCGGCGGTCTTGCCGGTGCCGGTCTGCGCGAGGCCCATGACGTCGCGGCCCTCCAGCAGGTGCGGGATGGTCTCGGCCTGGATCGCGGAGGGCGACTCGTAGCCGATGTCCCGGAGGGCCTTGAGGATGCGGTCACCGAGACCGAGGTCGGCGAAGGTGGTCGGCTGGGCCTCGGCGTCTACCTGGTCACTCACCCGTCAAGGGTAGTGCCGTCAAGCGTGCGAGGCGTGATCCTCGTCGCGGTGCGCTGGGTCACCCGGCCGACGTGGAGGGTTCGACGGCGCGCAGTCTGGTAAGGACTGCCTGTAATGCCCGAACCGGCACATCCGCTTTCACCTTCGGCATACGGTCATGCTCCGCGACGAGAAAGATCTTCATGAGGCCCGACACCACCCACCGCCGCGTGCGGCACCTGCTGCTCGCGGCGATCGCCGTCCTCCTGTGCACCTCGGGCCTCGTGGCCGGAGTCGCCGAGCCCGCCAGCGCCGCGCCGAAGCCGGCGAAGGTGAAGGGCGTCAAGCTGAAGAAGCCGCGGGTCGACGGCACGACCGCCTCGTTCAAGGTGAAGTGGAAGCGCGCCGCCCGTGCGACGTCGTACAAGGTGAAGTGGAAGACCCCCGGCGGCAAGGCACGCAAGGCACGGACCGGGAAGACGTCGCACGTCATCACCGGCCTCGCCCAGGGCGTGGACTACTGCGTGAAGGTGCGCGCCTACAACGGCAAGCGCAAGGGCAAGTGGTCCAAGCAGGTCTGCCGTACGTCGCCGCAGCTGGCTCCGGTCCAGCCGGTGTGGGTCGAGCGGCAGCAGCCCCAGGGCGGCACCGTCGCACTGACGTTCCGGTGGAACGAGGTGCCGGGCGCGACGTCGTACGAGCTGGCCTACGTGCCGGGCGAGAAGGACATCCAGAAGCACAAGAAGAAGAAGGTCGTCACCGTGCCCGCGACGGGCACCGGCACGGCGGCCACCGTCGTCGGCGGCTTCGCCCCGAGCCAGACCTACTGCTTCCAGGTCCGGGCGAGCGGGCCGCGGGGCACCGGCGCGTGGGGCGTCGCGGGCTGCAAGTTCACCGAGCCCGCCAGCCGGTTCACCGGCGGCGGGATCCACGTGAACATGATGACCTGGAACATGTGCAGCAGCTCGAGCGTCCCCGCGTGCATGAACCGTCCGTGGGACGACCGCAAGGTCGCGGCCCGCCAGCTGATCGAGCGGGTGCAGCCCGACGCGGTCGCGCTGCAGGAGTCGAGCCCGGCGGTCGACGAGCTGGACACGGCGGCCGGCTACGAGCGCGCCTGCCAGGTCGGCGTCGGCCTCCCCGACCAGCCCAACGCCCGCAACCAGTCGCTCATCGTCAAGTCCCAGAAGTTCGACGTCGTCGCCGACACCGCACGCGGGCTGCGCTTCTCGGGATACAGCCACGGCGGCTGCTGGGTCCGAGTGATCGACACCGTCACGACCCGCCCGCTGATCCTCGCCAGCATCCACCTGTCCAACCCGGCGGCGCCCGCCTCCGACCAGGATCGCCAGGCTCAGATGGCCGCGTTCTGGGGAGCGTTGAACGCCGATCCGAACGCCGCGGGACTGCCGGTGCTGCTGGCCGGCGACTACAACTCGGACCGCAACCGGCCGCTCGACGGCCCCCGCGTCTTCCTCAACTCGATCGGCTACGACGACGCCTTCGACGCGGCCGAGGCCTACCAGTCGCTGCCGTACGTCAACTCGTGGAACAACTGGACGCTGCCGCCGCCGATCTCCCTGCGCTGGGGCGGGCACGTCGACCGGGTCTTCGTCCCGCCGTACGCACGGGTGACCAGCTGGCAGATGGAGCAGCCCTTCGCCGGCGGCCTCCAGCTCTCCGACCACGCGCCCGTGCGGGTGACGGTCGAGATCCCCTGACCGACGACCCGACCGCCGACCCGGCCGGTCGCCGGGCCGGCGCCGTCACTCCACGGTGACGGACTTGGCGAGGTTGCGCGGCTTGTCGATGTCGTGGCCCAGCTCCAGGGCGGCGTGGTAGGCGAGCAGCTGCAGCGGGATCGTGAGGAGGATCGGGTCGAGCTCACGCTCGTTGCGCGGCACGTCGATCCGGCCGACCACCCTGCCGCCGGGTCCGTCCAGGTCGCCGAGGTCGACGCCGGCATGGGTGACGACGACGAGCGGGCCGCCGCGCGCGGCGATCTCGTGGAGGGCGGCGACATTGCGCTCGACGAGCTCGTCGTCCGGCACGACGGCGACGGTCGGCACCTCCGGCGAGATGAGCGCGAGCGGGCCGTGCTTGAGCTCGCTCGTCTGGTAGGCCTCCGCGTGCCGGTAGCTGATCTCCTTGAACTTCTGCGCGCCCTCGCGCGCGACGGGGAAGCCGCGCACGCGGCCGACGAAGAACAGGTTCTCCGCCTCCGCGAGCCGCTTCGCCACGACCGCGAGCTCGGCCTCGGTCGCCAGCACCTGGTCGATCTGCTCGGGGATCCGGGTGAGGCCGGCGATGAGCCGACGGCCGTCGGCGATGGAGAGGTCGCGGACCCGGCCGAGCTGGACGGCGAGCATCGCGAAGGCGAGGAACATGTTCGTCAGCGCCTTGGTCGACGCGACGGCGACCTCGGGTCCGGCGTGCAGGTAGATCCCGCCGTCCACCTGGCGCGCGATGGCCGAGCCGACGACGTTGACCAGGCCGATCACCCGGCCCCCCTTGCGCTGGACCTCCTGGACGGCCAGCAGGGTGTCGATGGTCTCCCCCGACTGGCTCACCGCGACGTACAGCGTGTCGGGCTCGACGATCGGGTTGCGGTAGCGGAACTCGCTCGCCGGCTCCGCGTCGGCCGGGACCCTCGCCAGCTCCTCGAGGAGGGAGGCCCCCATCTGTCCGACGTAGTACGCCGAGCCGCAGCCCAGGATCTTGACCCGGCGGATCGCGCGCAGCTCGCGGGCGTCGAGGTTCAGGCCGCCGAGGTGCCCGGTGCCGAACCGGTCGTCGAGGCGGCCGCGGAGCACGGCCTCCGCGCGGATGGGCTGCTCGAGGAGCTCCTTGTGCATGAAGGAGTCGTGCTCGCCGGCGTCGTACGCCGCCGGGTCGATGTCCACCTCCTTGGCACGGCGGTCCGTGGCGGTCAGCTCGGTGCGCCCGGTGGCCTCGAGCCGGCCCAGGGAGTAGGTCGTGAAGCCGGCGGCGGTCACCGTCGCCATCTCGCCGTCGTCGAGATGCGCGACGGTCGTCGTGTAGCGCACGAGGGCGGCGAGGTCGGAGGCGACGTGCATCTCGCGATCGCCGACGCCGATGATCAGCGGACTTCCGTTGCGCGCGACGACGAGTCGGTCGGGGAAGTCCTCGTGGGCGACGGCGACGCCGTAGGTGCCCTCGACCCGGGCCAGCGCCTCGGCGGTCCGCTGCTCGAGGGTCGTCGCCGTCGAGCGCGCGATCAGGTGGGCGAGCACCTCGGTGTCGGTGTCGGATGCGAGAACCACGCCGTCGTCCGCGAGCTCGGCGCGCAGCGCGGCCGCGTTGTCGATGATGCCGTTGTGGACCACCGCGACCCGGGACGCCTCGTCGGTGTGGGGATGGGCGTTGGCGTCGTTGGCCGGCCCGTGGGTCGCCCAGCGGGTGTGCCCGATGCCGATCTTGCCGCCGAACCGCTTGGGCAGGCCGTCGGCGAGGTCGCGTACCCGGCCCGCCCGCTTGGCGACCTTCAGCCCGCCGCCCCCGAGCACCGCCACCCCGGCCGAGTCGTAGCCGCGATGCTCGAGCCGCGACAGCCCCTCCAGCAGGAGGGGCGCCGCCTGTTGGGTCCCGATGTAGCCGACGATGCCGCACATGTCCTGGTCCTCCCTGGGTCGTGTCGGCCCGATCAGCCGTAGATCATCCGCCGGAGCTGGCGCTCCGACAGCTGCGGTGCCGCGACCACCGTGGTCCGCAGCTCCGCACGGAGCCGGGCGAAGATCTGCTCGTTCTTCGCACCCTGGGCCTTCAGCTCCGCGTGCCGACGCCGGACCCATTCCTCCACCGTCTCGTCGTGGAAGGCGAGGACGTCCTGGATCAGGCGGATGGCCTCCGCGCTGCCCAGGCCGGTGCTGTCCTGGACGTGCCGGAGGAGCCGCTGGTCGACGTGCACCAGGTGAGCGTGCACCCCAGGCGCAGGTCATTTCAACTTCCTGCCCGGAATCGGGCAGGAATGGCAGATTTGTCGCGATCACGCTCCTCCAGCGCGCGGTGGAGCGTCGACTGCCTTCGAGACCGGTCGCCACCCGGCCAGGTGGAGCGGCGTCGGCACGGATGTGGCCTCTTCGGGCGGCGGAGTGGGGAATGTGCTACCTTGGTGAACACAAGGTGAACAGGAGGTGACCCATGACCAACACGCACATGACCGACACGCATCTCGAGATGCGCTGGCTGCCGGTGACCGGCGCCGACGGACACACGCGCATGGAGGCCGTCTGGGTCGAGGTCGGCCAGCCCGCCGCCACGCACTCGCACGCTGCCTGACGCACGCGACTCTCTTCGACAAGCCGCCCCGCCCCGGGGCGGCTTGTCGCATTTCCGGGTACCTGCGGGGCGAGAGAGGCCGGTCCGCCCGGCATGTGACCCGGGTCACGGACTTGTCCGGGAATGGTTGACGTGTCACCATTGGTTCCGGTCTTTGAAGTTTCAACGAACCCCACCATCAGGAGCACCCACCATGAGCGAGTCCGCAGTTCTCAGCGACATCTCCGGCGACTACACCCTCGACACCGCCCACAGCCGCCTCGGCTTCGTCGCCCGGCACGCGGTGGTCACCAAGGTCCGTGGCCAGTTCACCGACTGGAACGCGACGGCGCACATCGACACCGCCAACCCCGCCGCCTCGTCGGTCACCCTCACCATCAACCCCGCGAGCGTCAGCACCGGCGCCGCCGACCGTGACGGCCACCTGACCTCCCCCGACTTCTTCGACACCGCCGCCTTCCCGGAGTGGAAGTTCGTCTCCACCGACGTCAGCCGCGACGGCGACGAGTGGACGATCACCGGCGACCTCACCATCAAGGACGTCACGAAGCCGGTCACCATCGAGTTCGAGGAGAACGGCTCCGCCAAGGACCCGTTCGGCAACATCCGCGTCGGCTTCGAGGGCTCCGTCACGGTCAACCGCAAGGACTGGGGCCTGACCTGGAACGCCGCGCTCGAGACCGGCGGCGTCCTCGTCTCCGAGAAGATCAAGCTCGAGTTCGACATCTCGGCGATCAAGAACGCCTGACCGCCGCGCGCGAAAATCGCGCGCCGACACCCGGGTGAGTCGTCCAGACTCATCCGGGTGTCCGTCATCTCCCTGCCGCCCGGCCTGACCACCCGCCCGCTCACCGTCGCCGACGCGCCCGCCACCTTCGAGGTGATCGCCGCGCAGGAGCGCCATGACCTCGGCACCGTCGAGATCGACGAGGCCGACCTGCTCAGTGACTGGCAGCGGCCGTCCCACGACCTCGGCGCGAGCTCCGTCGCGGTGCTCGACGGCGACCGCGTCGTCGCCTACGCCGAGCACCTCGGCGAGGAGCGGTACGACGCCGCGGTGCTGCCGGCGTACCGCGGTCGCGGCATCGGCACCTGGCTTGCCGACTGGGCCCAGCGGCTGGCCCGCGAGCGGGGCGTCGCCGTGCTCGGCATGCCCGTGCCCGAGGGATCGGCCGGTGACCGCCTGTTGACCGCGCTCGGCTACCACGTGCGCTGGACCAGCTGGATGCTGCGCCTGCCGGAGGGCGCGCTGATCGAGGAGCGGCCCCTGCCCGCCGGCTACGCCCTGCGAGCGGCACGGCCCGAGGACCACGAGCAGGTGTGGACCGTGACCGAGGACGCCTTCTTGGAGTGGTCGCGTCGCGAGCGCGCCACTCTCGCCGACTTCGGCGCACAGGTGTGGGAGCGGCCGGGGTTCGAGCCGTGGCACCTGCAGCTCGTCACCGGCCCCGACGGGCGGGTGGTCGGCGTGTCGCACGCCTGGAACACCACCGGCGACGACCTCATCGAGACCTACGTGTCCCGGCTGGCGGTCGCCCGGGAGCACCGGGGGCGCGGGTTGGCGCAGGCGCTGCTCGTCGCGGCGTTCGCGGCGGGCCGGAGCCGGGGCGCCACCTCCTCGAGCCTCTCGACGGACTCCCGGACCGGTGCGCTCGGCCTCTACGAGAAGGTCGGCATGCGCCCGGCCTCCACCTGGGTGCACCGCGGGATCGCCCTGTCCTGAGCCGGCGACGACGGGCGCGGGCCGACGGACGGGTCCCGACCGAGCGCGGCCTCGACAAAGGAGAACCCGCTGATCCTGGTGGCGGACTACCTCATCGTCGGCTGACCCACCGGCCGGGCGCCCGGCCGGTCCGTCATCACCTCGCGGGCGAGCAGCGCGACATGGAGGGCCAGCACGTTCTCCGGGTCGGTCAGGTCGATGTCGACGACCTGGCCGATCCGCTGCAGGCGGGCATACAGGGCCGGTCGCGAGATGTGGCACAGCTCGGCGGCGCGCACCTTGTTGCCGCCACTGCGGCAGTACGCCGCGAGGGTGTCGGCCAGTCGCTCACCGGTGCGGGCGTCGTGGGCCAGCAGCGCTCCGAGCTCGCGCTCGACGTACTGCTGCAGGCGCGGGTCGGTGCGCAGCAGGTGCAGCAGACCCCGCAGGCGCAGGTCGTAGAGCCGCACGGCGCGCGGCGGGTCGGCGGGGACGGCCGAGTCGGCGACGACCAGCGCCTCGCGGACGCTGCTCGCCGCGCCGGCGACGTCGTCGATCGCCGAGCCCACGCCGATGGCCAGACGTGCGCCGGTGCGGGCCAGTCGGGCGACCAGCCGGTCGGTCAGGACGTCGGCCGCCCCCGGCGCGTGGGCCACGAGCGCGACCACCCGCTCGTCGTCGACCGGGCCGACCAGGCCGCTGGCGCGCCGCACCCGCAGCTCGTCGAGCAGGTCCGAGGCGACCGCCCGCAGGTCGCCGGCATCGCCCCCGGTGTCGTGCATGCGGACCACCAGGCCGGTCACGTGGCGGCCCTTCCAGCGCAGCCCGAGGGAAGTCAGGCGCGCGGCCAGGTGCGGGACGTCGGCGCCGGCCGCGAGCTCGGTGAGCAGGGTGCGGTGTGCGTGGAGCTCGAGGCTCTGGGCGTCGCGGTCGATGAGCCGACCCATCGCCAGCGCGGTCGCGCCACGCTCGAGGAGCATCCGATGGCGCGGCTCCACCTCCCCGTCGGCCCCGTCGGTGCCGTCGGGGAGCAGCACGAGCCGCCCGAACCGGCCCGGCTCGGGTCCCACGTCGACGGCGACACCCAGGCCACCCGGAGCAGCCGGACCAGCCGGACCAGCCGGACCGCCCCGACCACCCTGACCGCGCAGGCGGGCGCTGCGCGATCGCCGCTCCCAGTCGCCGATGACGGCGTCGTGGTCGCGCCCTGCCGTGTTGTAGGCGATGACGTGGTGGACGAGGTTCTCGAACACCACCGGCCGGCCGGCCATCTCGGCGACCAGGTCGACCACCTGCTGCGGCCGCGCCCGGCCGAGCGTCAGCCGAGTGAAGGCGCGGTGCGCCTCCTCCGACGCCTCGAGCTCGGCGAGGTGCGCGTTGACGACGATCCGGTGGACGGCCTGGGTGACGGAGACGAAGGAGGTCTCCCGCCGGAAGGCGACCAGTGGGAGGCCGCGCTCCTCAGCGGCGGCGACGAGGGCGGGCGGCAGGGCATCGGTGTAGCGCCGGCCGAGCTCGATCGCCAGGCCGGCGATGCCCACCCCGACCAGCCCGTCGACGTACCGGCGCAGGGCGGACGACGACGCGGGCAGCGCGATGCCCGTCGTGAGCAGGAGCTCGTCGCCGCTGAGCAGCTCGGCGATGTCGCTCAGCTCGCTCACGTGGACCCAGCGGACCGGGCGGTCGAGGCGGCCGGCGCCGGCGAGGACGACCGGGTCCCCGCGCTGCAGCTCGGGCAGGGCGAGCACCTCGGCGAGCGTCGGCAGCACGCGCGCCACCTCCTTGTCATCATGTCAATCCCGGCGGCCGATCAGAGACAGTCTGCCACTGCCGCGGGGCGCCGCCTCGGCCTACGGTCCCGACCATGACCGCGACCCCCATCCCCCACTGGCTCGACGGCGCCCGCCTCACCGTCGACGGCGCCCCGACCGGCGAGGTGTTCAACCCCGCGACCGGCGAGGTCACCGGTGCCGTCCAGCTCGCGGACGCCGCACTCGTCGACCGGGCGGTGGCCTCGGCCGCTACCGCGGCGCGCGAGTGGCGCACCAGCTCGCTCGCCCGGCGTACCCAGGTCCTCTTCGCCTTCCGCGAGCTGGTCCGCGGCCACGCCGACGAGCTGGCCGCCGCCATCACCGCCGAGCACGGCAAGGTCCTCGACGACGCCGCCGGCGAGGTCGCCCGCGGCCTCGACAACATCGACTACGCCGTCGGCATCGCCGAGCACCTGCGCGGCTCTTTCTCCTCCGAGGTCGGCACCGGCATCGACGTCCGGTCGATCCGCGAGCCGCTCGGCGTCGTCGCCGGCATCACGCCGTTCAACTTCCCCGTCATGGTGCCGTTGTGGATGTGCGCCAACGCCATCGCGACCGGCAACGCGTTCATCCTCAAGCCCAGCGACCGCGACCCGTCGGCATCACTGCTGCTCGCCGAGCTGTGGCAGCAGGCGGGGCTGCCCGACGGGGTGTTCACCGTGCTCCAGGGCGACGCCGGCACCGTGCGGGAGCTGCTCGCGCACCGCGGGGTCGCGGCGGTCAGCTTCGTCGGCTCGACCCCCGTCGCCCAGGCCGTCTACGAGGCGGGCACCCGTGCCGGCAAGCGGGTCCAGGCCCTCGGCGGCGCCAAGAACCACATGATCGTGCTGCCCGACGCCGACCTCGGGATGGCCGCCGACGCCGCGGTCTCGGCCGCCTACGGTTCCGCCGGCGAGCGCTGCATGGCCGTCTCCGTGCTGGTCGCGGTCGGCGACGTCGCCGACCGGCTGGTCAAGGAGATCGAGAACCGCGCCCTCGACATCACGGTCGGCGACGGCACCCGGCCCGGCACCGGCATGGGGCCGCTCATCACCGGCGCGCACCGCGACCGGGTCGCCGGCTACGTCGACGCCGGCGCGACGGCGGGCGCGACCGTCGTGCTCGACGGGCGTCGTCACGAGGTCCCGGAGTCGGGCTTCTTCCTCGGGCCCTCGCTCCTCGACCACGTCACCGAGGAGATGTCGGTCTACCGCGACGAGATCTTCGGGCCGGTGCTCTCGGTCGTGCGCGTCGACACCTTCGACGAGGCGATCGACCTCGTCAACCGCAACGAGTTCGCCAACGGCGTGGCGCTGTTCAGCCGCGACGGCGGCGCGGCGCGCAGGTTCGAGCGCGAGATCGAGGTCGGCATGGTCGGCGTCAACGTGCCGATCCCGGTGCCGGTCGCGCACTACTCGTTCGGCGGGTGGAAGTCGTCGCTCTTCGGCTCGCACCACATGTACGGCGCCGAGGGCATCGAGTTCTTCACCCGAGCCAAGGTCATCACCTCGCGGTGGCCCGACCCGGCGACCTCGGCCGTCGACCTCGGCTTCCCGCGGAACCGGTGAGCGGCATGACCACCGTCTCCTCCGGGATCACCACCGACACCGCCGTGGAGCAGGTCGTCGCCGACGACCGTGCGCACGTCTTCCACTCCTGGTCGGCACAGGACAAGATCACGCCGCTGGCGATCGCGGGCGGCGAGGGGTCGCGGTTCTGGGACTACCACGGGAGGCGGTACCTCGACTTCTCCTCGCAGCTGGTCAACCTCAACCTGGGCTACCAGCATCCCGCCGTGGTCGCGGCGATCCAGGAGCAGGCCGCGCGGCTGTGCATGGTGCAGCCGGCGTTCGCCAACGATGTGCGCGGCGAGGCCGCACGGCTGATCGCCGAGCGCGCGCCCGGCTCGCTGAACCACGTGTTCTTCACCAACGGCGGCGCCGAGGCCAACGAGAACGCGATCCGGATGGCGCGACTGCACACCGGACGGCACAAGGTGCTGGCGACGTACCGCAGCTATCACGGCGCCACCGCCGGTGCGATCGCGCTGACCGGCGACCCGCGACGCTGGCCCTCCGAGCCGTCGATCCCCGGCTCGGTGCACTTCTGGGGCCCGTACCCCTACCGCTCGGCGTTCCACGCGACCTCCGAGGAGGAGGAGAGCGTGCGCGCGCTGCAGCACCTGGCCGACACGATCATGGTCGAGGGCCCCTCGACCATCGCGGCGATCGTGCTGGAGACCGTGGTCGGCACGAACGGCGTGCTGGTGCCGCCGCCGGGCTACCTCGCCGGCGTACGCGCACTGTGCGACGAGCACGGGATCGTGCTCGTCGCCGACGAGGTGATGGCGGGCTTCGGTCGGTGCGGCGAGTGGTTCGCCGTCGACCACTGGGGCGTGACGCCGGACCTGATCACCTTCGCGAAGGGCGTGAACTCCGGATACGTCCCGCTCGGCGGCGTCGTGATCTCGGAGTCGATCTTCGACACCTTCCGCGAGCGTGCCTATCCCGGCGGCCTCACCTACTCCGGCCACCCGCTGGCCTGCGCGGCGGCCGTCGCGTCGATCCGGGTGATGTCGGACGGCGTACTCGACCACGTGCGGGAGATGGGCCGCGACGTGATCGGCCCGCGGCTCGCGGAGATCGCCGAGCGGCACCCGTCGGTCGGCGACGTCCGCGGGCTCGGGGTGTTCTGGGCGGTGGAGCTGGTCCGCGACCGCGACACCCGCGAGCCGCTGGTCCCGTTCAACGCGGCCGGGCCCGCCGCGGAGCCGATGGCCCGCTTCACCGCGGCCTGCAAGGACCGCGGCCTGTGGCCCTTCGTGCACTTCAACCGCACCCATGTCGCCCCGCCCTGCACCACCTCGCGCGAGGAGCTGCTCGAGGGGCTCGCGATCCTCGACGAGGCGCTCGACGTGGCCGACGAGTACGCCGCGGGCTGACCCCGACCCGTCGCAGACTGAACCCGGAAACGCACCGACCCGGCCCAGATTGAACCCGGAAACACGCCGACCCGGCGCAGATTGAACCGCGGATCACGCAGTGCTGTTTCATCCGCGCCGGGTCAGCGCATGTTGCTGTTTCATCTGCGCCGGGTCGGCGGGTGGGGATCAGCTGTCGGCGGCCTCGGCGGGGTCCTCCGGGTCCGCGTCCCGGTCCTGGGTCGGGCCGTCGGCGAGGATGCCGTACAGGCTGCGCCGGGCGTCGACGAGGACGCCGACGGCGGCCTGGCGCTGGGCGTCGGAGCCGGCGGTCACGATCTGCCAGACCGCGCTCATGACCTGGCCGATCTCGGCCTTGAGGTCGGCGTGGCCCTGGTCGACGGCACCGGCGTGGGTCCGCTCCCGGTCCCGGTCGAAGGGCACCCAGACGGCGGCGAGCTCGGCGGCGTGCTCCTCGCACCAGGTGGCGCCCTTGGCGGTCAGCCGCATCGCCCGGCGGCCGCGGGCCTCGTCGATCTCGACCAGCTCCTCGTCCTGGAGCTGCTGGACGGTCGGGTACACCGAGCCGGGGCTCGGCTTCCAGACGCCGCCGCTGCGCTCGGTGATCGCCTGGATCACCTGGTAGCCGTTCGGCGACTCCTCGCGCTGGTTGGCCTCGCGGAGCACGTCGAGGATGGCGGAGCGGACGTCGCCGCGCCGGACCCGGGGTCCCCGGCCCGGCTCAGGGCGGCCCATGCCGAAGAGGCCGGCGAGCCAGGGCGGCGGCATGCCCGGACCGCCGAAGCCGTGCCCCGGACCACCGTGGCGGCCCCGGCCGCGGCCGGGCTCCCCCCACTGGTCCCAGCCGGCCCAGCCGCCCCAGGGGCCCGGGCCCCCGCCGCGCTGGCGCCGCTGGAACCCGCGCGGCTCGGAGCGACCCCAGGGGTCGCGGTCGTCGTGAGGACGGAAGTTCTCGTCGTGGCGTCCCATGTCGGGACCTCCTTCGATGTCGAGGGCCTCGTGGGCCCCGGTCGGTGTTCGAGATATCGCGGAACAGTTCGTGTTCGTATCGCGATATATCGCCACCGTACGCGATGAGAAGCCGTCGCACAAGCCGCTCCTCGGCGAGGGGTCAGGTGCGGTCGGACCGGGCCCGGGCGTACCGGCGCCGGCCACGAGAACCCGGCCCGAGATCGCGGTCGTCGGCATGGCGGGATCGAGACGGCGGTCCACCGGACCCGTCCGCGGCGGCGGAGGCCACCACCCACCGGGCGACCCGGGCGATGCGCAGGGCCATCGTCGCCGAGGGCGCCACCGTGCCGGTGAGGTACGTCGACAGCCGCGACGGCGAGGTGCCGACCAGGGCCGCGAACTCCCGCTGCGAGAGGCCCGTGCTCTCGACGCTGGAGCGGATCTGGTGCGCGACGGCACGCCGCTCGCTCTCCCGTGCCACCCGCTGCGCCAGCGTCACGAACGCCTGCACGGCCGCGGTCTCGCCCACTCGGCCGGTGGAGCCGATGAGCTCCAGATGCTCCTCCGCCTGACCGGTCCAGGGCGCGGCCACCGCGGCCGTCGCCAGCGCCCGCCAGGCTGCGAGGTCCCGGCTGTCGATCAGGGCGCCGAGGTCCGTCGCCGAGCGGATGTCGGGCGGCGCCTCGGCCCGCGCACCCACGAGCAGCAGTCGCAGCGCCGCCTCGGCACAGGACTCCTCGAGCGCGGGACGACCACTGACGACGGAGGTGCCCGCGCGGGCCTGCCGCCCCCAGGCGAGGCAGCCCAGCCGCGTGATCAGCCGGACGGTGAGCGAGCGCTCCTCATCGTCGATCGACGCCAGCACCCGCTCCTGGATCCGCGCGAGACCGGCCGCGCCCTCGGCCCGGCTCAACACCTCGAGGTGACCGACGTCCTCGGCCGATCCCAGGTGGATCAGCGCCAGGCTGTTGGCCAGCACCGCCCGGTGCAGCAATGCCGCCCTGCCCTCCAACGCGACCCACCGCGCCTGACCGCCGTCCCATGCCGCGCGGGCGTCGTCACCGACGCCGACGCGAGCCTCGAAGGACGAGATGATCTCCCACACTCGCCTGGTCCTCTTTCCACAGTCGGCGGCGCCCCTCCCCCGAGAGCGCCCGCCCGTGGACCCGCCTGTCCATCCGCAGGAGACTGACCGACCCTAACCAGGACGACCGGCGGTCGCAGCAGGATCTCGGATCCGACCGAGGTCTTTACCCACCGCGCAACGTGGCGTGAGCCACGGCCCTGGCTGGGCGATATCGCATCCGAGAACCGCCCGGTCAGGACGGTCCGCGCGTCGTGTTGAGATGGAGGCCGCGCTCACTCGGGCGGCGCGTCCGGACCCATCGGCCGGAGAACCCAGCCCCGAGACGTCGGCGGTCGGTTCCTCCGGCTCAACGCCGAGACCTCATCGGCGTTACGCCCTTGAAGGAGAATCGTGGAACGTCCTGCCCGCCCGGCACGCGTACCCGCCCGGATCGGCCCGCTCGGTGCCGACGCCGCCGGCGCGGTCCCGACCGCACCGCGCCACCACCTCGACTGACCCGCTCCGGCGCCCCGACCCTCAGCGGCGGCGCCCGGACACCGACCACCCGCGGCCTCGATCTCGGGCGCAGCCGCCCCTTCGAACGGACCCCCCGAACCATGGGCACCCATCCCGAGGCACTCACCACCCTGGCGTCGGCATCGACCGCCGTGACCGCGGCCGGCCTCCTCCTGACGGCGCGGCCCTGGCAGGCCCGCCGCCGGCACCTCCGCGGCCCGGAACGGTCCTGGCCGAGCCGGTACGCCGGCGCGTCCGCACCGCGGATCCCGGCCCGGATGCGGTGGGCCCAGGCCGCCGTCGTCGCCGCGTTCGGGGCGCTCGGCGCCGCCGGACCCGCTCTGACGCTGGCGCTCACGCACGGCCGGCCGACGACGCCGACCACCGCGTCGGTCTTCCTCGTCTTCGCCCTCGGCCTCGGCGCGGCCGCGGCGGTGTGGGTCTGGGCGCATCGGCCGGCATCCGGTCAGGTACGCCGCGGGCGAGCGACGCCCCCGCACGCGCGCCCGGCGAGCGCACGGTCCGCGACCTACCTCCCGGCTGCCGCCCGCACGGCGCCCGGTCGGGACGCCGTGACGACCGTGGCGGGCGCGGACGGGACGCGGACCTGGTCGCTCGCGGGACTCAGCGGGCCAACCAGGCGGCGTACGCGTCGAACGAGAACGGCCGCCCGAGGAAGTCGGCGACCAGATCCGCGGCATTGCCTGCGCCGCCGGGGACCAGCACGCGGTCGCGGTAGCGGCGTGCCACCTCGGGTGCGAACAGGTCGGACTCGTCGAAGGCGCTGAACATGTCCTTCGCGATGACCAGCGACCACATGTAGGTGTAGTAGCCGGAGCTGTAGCCGCCGAGGTGACCGAAGCTGGCGAACATGTGGGTGCCGGGCAGGTAGGGCAGTGCGGCGTAGCGCTCCTGCAGCTCGATCATCCGGTCGGTCAGGTCGGGGGCCTGCGCGGCGGCACGGTCGGCGTGGAACCAGTACGACATCGCCGCGTAGAACATCTGGGTCCGCGCGTAGATGCCCTTGCCGTAGTCGTCGGCGGCCCGCATGGCGGCGACCAGCTCGGCGGGGATCGCCTCGCCCGCGGCGTCGGTGGCGAAGGTGCGCAGGACGTCGGCGTGCCAGGCCCACTCCTCCAGCATCTGGCTCGGCGCCTCGACGAAGTCCCACTCGGTGGCGACGCCGGCGAAGCGGAACCAGTCGCCGTGACCGCCGAGGACGTGGTGCAGCAGGTGGCCGAACTCGTGGAACAGCGTGACGACGTGGTCGTGCTCCATCAGCCCGCGGGAGAAGTTGCAGACCAGGACGCCCTCGGGCAGCTGCTCGCCGGCGACGCCGTCGGTGAGGGTGAACTGCGCCGCGTGCTTGTACTTGCCTTCGCGGGGATGCAGGTCGAGGTGGATCCGGCCGATCCGCCCGGACTCGCCCTCCCGAAAGACGTCGTAGACCGTCACGTCCTCGTGCCACACCGGGGCGTCCACACGCTCGTAGCGAAGTCCGAACAGCCGTCCGGTCACGTCGAGCAGGCCCTGGCGGACCTTGCCGAAGTCGAAGTACGCCCGCACCCGCTGGGAGTCGACGTCGTACTTCTCGGCGCGGACCAGCTCCGCATAGTGGTTGTAGTCGTAGCCGGGCACCTCCGCGGCGTCCGGGAAGTCACGGCGGTAGCGCTCGAGCAGCTGGTCGAGGTCGCGGCGCATCGGCTCGTCGGCCGCCTCGACGATCCGCTCGATGAACGCGGGGATCGCGGCCCCCTCGCCGATCATCTTGACGTCGGCGTCGTACGACGGCCAGTCGGCGTACCCGACCGTGGTGGCGAGCTCGTGGCGCAGCGTGAACAGCTCGGTGAGGAGCGGCTCCGTGGCGGGCCAGCCGCGGTCGAGGAACGCGACGGTCACCGCGCGACGCACGTCCTGGTCGCGGGCGAACATCCGCACCGGCACGGAGTCGGGGTAGTCGGTGGTGACCGTGACCATGCCCTCGTCGTCGACGGGATGGGCGGCCAGCCAGTCGTCCGGCATGCCGGCGAGCTGCTGCGGCGTGACCCGGACGGTGCGTACGTCGTCGCGGATGACCCGGCTGAACTCCTGGTCGAGCTCGGTGATGCGCTCGCGCACCTCCGCGATCCGGGCCCGGGTCGCCTCGTCCCGGTCGACGCCCGAACGGCGGAAGTCGTCGCGCACCTTGGCGAGCATCCGGGCCGCCTCCGGGTCGGCGGCGACCGCGGCCTCGTCGATCGCGGCGAACACGTCGTAGAGCGCCCGGTCCAGGCCCCAGGCGGTCGCGATCCGCTGCGCCTCCTGCTCGGCCGCGTCGGCGAGGTCGCGGACCTCCGCCGCAGGATGGACGTTGCCGAAGAGGGAGCCCGCGGCGGAGGCGTTGCCGAGATGGCCGGAGGCGCGGTCCCACTGCCGCAGCACCTCGACCGGGTCGGCGGGAGGAGTCGTCCGCAGCCCGTCGACCAGCGCCGTCGCTCGGCTCAGCTCGGCCTCGGTATAGGCCCGGAACCAGGTGGGCCAGTCGTCGGCGGAGCCGGGCAGGGCGAGCGGAGCGGTCGTCATGGCGCAAGCCTACGAGCGGCTCGATCCGGGTCCGCGCGCCGGAGGAGGCGTGTGGCGAAGCTGTGGACCGGTTCCGCCACCGTGCCGAGCTGTGGCGATCACGTGGGTGCGCTGCGGGCGCCGCGTGGAACTCCCGTGGATCGCCGACGAGCAGAGTTGACGACACCAGCGAAGCCAGCTCGCCACCGGGCGAGCGCCGATCTCAGGAGAACCACCGTCATGCGCATGTCCCGCAAGATCCTCGTCCCCCTCGCCACCCTCGCCGCCGCCGGTGCCATCGCCGTGGGCTCGGGTGCGACCTTCACGTCGCAGTCGGGCAACACGGTCAGTGCGGTCACCTCGGGCACGCTGGCGCAGGCGAACTCCAAGGACGGCGGCGCGATCTTCGACCTGACCAATCTCAAGCCCGGTGACACCCTCAACGGCACGCTCACACTGAGCAACACCGGGACCCTCCCCGCCTCGTTCAGCCTCACCGAGACGTCGTCCACCAACGGCTTCACCGGCGACAACCTCAGCCTGTCGATCTCCAACACGACGACCGGCACGACGGTCTACAGCGGCACGTTCGGCGGGCTGGTCGACGGCGCCAAGACCGACATCGGCGTCCTGCAGGCCGGCGTGGCCAACACCTTCCGGTTCACCGTCAAGCTGGCCGCGACCGCTCCGAACGCCGACCAGGGCAAGAGCGCGTCGGCCGCCTACCAGTGGGACTCGGTGCAGCTCAACGGCGACACCTACAACAGCTGACCCGCACCATCGGAGCGAGGAGCCGCGCACATGGCCGCACACCGCCGTCCCGCCCGCACCGGCGTACTCCTGCGAGCCGGTCGCGCCGCCGCCACCGGCGTGCTGAGCCTGGTCTCACTCGCCGCCTTGGCGTTCGTCCTGCCCTCGACCCTCGGCTACGAGCGCTATGTCATCACCGGCGGCTCGATGGCAGGGACCTACGACAAGGGCGCGGTGGTCTTCGAGCGCGCCGTCCCGGCGGCCGACCTGCGCGTGGGGGACGTCATCACCTATCAACCCCCGCCCGCGTCCGGGGTGAGCACGCTGGTGACCCACCGGATCATCGCGATCACCCGCGACGAGCAGGGCTTGCGAGTGCTGCGGACCCAGGGCGACGCGAACCCCGACCCCGATCCGTGGCGGTTCTCACTGACCGCCGACCAGCAGCCGGTCGCGGCGTTCTCCGTCCCGTATGTCGGCTACGGGCTCATCGCACTCGCCGACCGCGACACCCGGATGCTCCTCGTCGGGCTCCCGGCAGGACTCGTCGCCCTGCTCAGTCTCGGACAGCTGTTCGCGGCGCTGCGCACTCGTCCGGACCCGGCACTGGGGGGTCGGGTCCGGACCGCCTGACGGCCGGCGGCCGTCGGCCACGACGCCGGTCCCGCGCCCGGGGAGCGCGAGACCGGCGTCGTCGCCACTTCCCACCCGTCCCCTGCTTCCTTTTGTGGAGATCGCGTGTCCCGCACGTGGATCTCCGGTGGCGCCCCGCTGCGTAGCGTGGACACGTCACCAGCGTTCCCGACCCACCCGACTCCGGAGGACCCACGATGCGACGCAGCACCGCGCTCGGCCTGGCGCTGCTGAGCGCCTTCGGGACGCTGCTGATCCTCACGGCGACGACGATCCCCTCGTCGGCCACCTACGCGCGCTCCTCGTCCACCACCGCCACCGTGCGGGCCGCGGCCGACTGGACGCCTCCGGCCGTGAGCCTCGCCGACCCGGGAACCCCACTGCAGGGCGCGGTGACGCTCACCGCCTCGGTCACCGACGCCGAGTCTCCCGTCGCGTCGGTGGTCTTCCAATACCTCGCCCCCGGGTCGTCGAGCTGGGTGAGCGCCTGCACGGCCACGTCCGCACCATTCACCTGCTCCTGGAACACCCGCGCCGGCGCCGACGGCGGCTACGAGCTGCGGGCGCGCGCCACCAACGGCGCCGGATACACCGGGATCTCCGAGGCGGTCGCCACGACGGTGGCCAACAACGTCCTCGTGGTGCTGAGCCCACCGGGCGACGTCGTCCGGGGCAGCGTGTCGCTGAGGACCACCGTTCACAACGACGGCCTCCTCCCGTGGGCCGTCACGGTGCAGTACACCACCAGCGGCGGCAGCGCCTGGAAGACGCTGTGCTCCGGCCTGAGCACGCCCTTCGCCTGCACGTGGTCGACGACCGCGTTCGGCAACGAGTCCTACGACCTGCGCGCGGTGGCCACCTCCGGACTCACCTCGGCCACCTCGGCCGTCGTGAGCGACGTCCTCGTCGACAACACCGCGCCGACGGTGACGATGACCGATCCGGGCTCGCCGCTGAGCGGCATCGCCGCCTTCTCGGCCACCGCGACGGACTCGGCCTCAGGCGTCCAACAGGTGGTGCTGCAGTACGCCGCGGCCGGCGGGGCCTACCAGACCCTGTGCACCGTGACCGGGGAGCCGTACACCTGCCGTCACAGCACGACCTCCCTCGCCGACGGGACCTACACCTTCCGCGCCGTCGCCACCGATGTCGCAGGCAACACGGCGACATCGGCGCCCATCGGGCCGCGGATCGTGGACAACACGGTCTCCTCGGTCTCCCTCGACGACCCCGGCTCGTTCCTGTCGGGCAAGGTCACCGTGAGCGCCCAGGCGAACTCCACCGCCGGCGTCACCTCGGTCCGCCTTCAGTACGCCGCGGCCGGCACCTCCGCCTGGACCGACCTGTGCACCGGAACCACCGCTCCGTACGTGTGCGTCTGGGACACCACCACCGTCGCCAACGGCGCCTACGACCTGCGCGCCGTCCTCCTCGACGGGCGCGGTGCGACGACGGCCTCGGCGGTCGCGACGGCACGGAAGGTCGACAACAGTCGGCTCCGCGCGGTCGACGTGCAGACGAGCAACGGCGACGGGACCCACGGCCGGCTCGACGCCGGCGACACCCTCACACTGACCTACAGCGAGACCGTCGCCCTGGGCACGGTCAGCCCGGGCTGGACCGGCAACGCACTGCCCGTGACCGTGCGCCTGCGCGACGGCAACCTGATCGGGGGTTCCGGCCGCTCCGACGGTCTCGACGTGCTGCGCAACGGTGCTGCGGTCCAGCTCGGCTCGGTCGCCCTGCGCGAGGACTACGTGAAGAGCCGCAAGAGCGTGCAGCTCAACGCAACCATGACCGCCACGACGCTCACCTCCGACGGGGTCGAGCGCACGGTGATCACCCTGACGCTCGGAACCGTGGCCAGCGGCAGCGGCCTGCGCACCGTCGCGGCGGCGTCGAGCATCACGTGGACGCCCTCCGCCGCCGTCGTGGCCGCCGGCGGAGGGGCGTGCGCGGCGACCCCGGTCACCGAGTCCGGCCCCCTGGACCGGGAGTTCTGATGAGCCCACCGACGACCGCGTCCCGGTCGGCCGCCGCGCTCACCGGCGTACTCGGCGCGTGCCAGCTGTGGTCGGCGTCCGGCGGCACCCATGCATCGATGACGGCCGCCGTACTCGCCCCGCTGACCCTGTTCGCGGCGTTCGCGCTGGCCCGCCGCAACTGCCTGGAGGCACGCCTGGCCAGTGTCCTGGCGGTCACCGCCCCGCTCCTGCTGACCATCCTCTCGATCAGCATCGGCCTTCCCGGGCAGTCGCGCCATCCGTTCGGCGCGGCCGCGCTGGTCGGGCTGCTGGTTCCCTTCGCCGTCCTGGTCGCCGTCGACGCGGATCGCCGACGGCGAACCCGCCGGGTCGGGTCCGCCGTCCTCTCCGCGGGGTCGCCCTATGCTCGGTGAGTGCCCGTGCACCTGCTGATCGTCGAGGACGACGACGCCATCGCCGCCCCGCTCCTGCGCGCCGTCCAGCGCGAGGGCTACACCGTCGAGCGGGTGGCGACCGGGCAGGCGGCGCTCGATCGGGTCGCGGCCGCGACGGTCGACCTCGTCCTCCTGGACCTCGGCCTCCCCGACATGGACGGCCTCGACGTCTGCCGCCAGCTGCGCGCCGACGGCTTCACCGGCGGCATCGTCATCCTCACCGCGCGCGCCGGCGAGCTCGACCGTGTCGTGGGTCTCGACGTCGGCGCCGACGACTACCTGGCCAAGCCGTTCAGCCTGTCCGAGCTGCTCGCACGGGTGCGCGCCCTCTTGCGCCGCTCGCACCGACCGACGGTCGTCGCGGGCACGGACGACCAGCGGGAGCCCGGCCCGGCGCCGAGCCCCCGGCCGGGCGCAGCGGGCCCGCAGGCCGGCGCCGCCGAACGGTTCCGCGTCGACCGCGGCGCCCGGCGGACCTGGGTGGCCGAGAACGAGATCGTGCTCACCGCCAAGGAGTTCGATGTTCTGGCGATGCTCGACGACCAGCGAGGCAGCGTCGTCACTCGCGAGGACCTGATGGCCCGCGTGTGGGACGAGAACTGGTTCGGCTCCACCAAGACCCTCGACACGACGGTCGGTCGGCTCCGGCAGAAGCTCCAGGACGCCCACGCGCCGATCCGACTCGAGACCGTGCGCGGGGTCGGCTTCCGACTGGAGGACACCGCCGGCGATGCGTGAACGGCTGGTCCTCGCGTTCGTCGGGCTCACCGTGGCCGTCATCGGCCTGTACGGCGTGCCGCGTGCCTACTTCCTTGCCGACCTCGTCCGCGACCAGGCCCGCACGGGTCTGGTCGGAACGGCGGAGGTCCTCGAGACGCTGGTCGAGGAGCGCACCCGGCGCGGTGGTCGGGTCGACGTCGAGCTGCTCCGCGCCGGTCTGGTCTCCGCCGACCGCGTCGAGCTCGACCGAGCATCGGGTCCCGACCTGAGTGTCGGGCGCACCGACGGCGCCGACGGCGGCATCAGGGTCGACCGGACCCTGGACGACGGCAGCACCCTGCGGCTGAGCGTGTCGGGCGCATCGGTCGGCCAGAGCATCCGCGAAGCCCTCCTGCCGCTCGTCCTCCTCGGCCTCGCTCTCGCGCTGGGCGCGGCGGTGCTCGGATTCGTCCTGGCCCGCCGCCTGTCGCGGCCCTTCCAGGAGCTCGCCGGGCTCTCCCGGGACCTCGGCCACGGTCGCTTCGACATCGAGGTGCCGGACTACGCCGTGCCCGAGGCCGACGCCATCGCCGACTCGCTGCGCGGCGCCGCGAGTCGACTCGACGAGCTGGTGCGCCGCGAGCGCGAGTTCGCCGCGAACGCCTCCCACCAGTTGCGGACCCCCATCACGGCGCTGCGCCTCGGCCTGGAGGACCTCACGTTGTGGTCGGAGACGGCTCCTCCGGTCGCCGCCGAGCTGGAGCGCGGCATCAGGGAGCTCGACCGGCTCAGCGCGGCGATCGACGAGCTGCTCGCGCTCGCGCGCGGCCGGCAGGTCGACGCTCAGCAGGAGATCGATGTCGCTGCCCTGGTGCGCGCCAGCGCGACCCGCTGGTCCCGGCGACTGGCCACAGAGTCGCGGGAGATCACCGTGCGGCAGGTGGGACGGCGCTCGCGCTCGCGGGTTCCCGCCGGCGCCGTCGAACAGGTGCTGGACGTGCTGGTCGACAACGCGCGCGGTCACGGTCGGGGCACGATCACGGTGGAGGTCCGCGACGCCGGGACCCATCTCGAGATCGGGGTGGAGGACGAAGGGAGGCTCCGACTCGGGCCGGAGGTGTTCCGGCGCGGCGTCAGCACCGGGGCCGAGGGCTCGGAGGGCATCGGCCTGGCGGTCGCCTCCGAGCTGGCCGAGGCGTGCGGCGGCCACCTGTCCGTCGACACGACGGCCGCCACCACGCGGTTCGTGCTGTGGCTCCCGCTCCGCGACCGCGACGTCACCCGACCGGACCGCGTCCCCGACCGAGAAGGCCCCCTCAGCGCGGGGTGAGGGTGAGCGTGCCCTCGACCCTGTCCCAGTCGGACGGGGTGTTCTGCTCCCCGACCCAGCCGACCACCCGGTAGGTGTCGCCGAGGGCGCTGCTGGCGACCCGGGTCAGCTCGATGGAGCTGACGTCGAGCACCGTGCCGCCGGTGGTCGTGGTCGACGGGTCGCACGGGAACTGGCCGTGCCCGGTCCGCGTGGTGGTCGCGGTCCAGTCGGCGCGCAGCGACAGCCCGACCCGCAGCCCGCCCAGGTCGGTGCGGGTGAAGCGGGCGTTGATGTCGTCGTTGAAGCGGTCGCCGGCGTACCTCAGCGTCCCGCCGCCGGCCTCGCCGCGCTCCAGCTCGATGCGGCAGTTGTCCGACTCCTCGAGAGCGACCACCGAGCCGGCCCGCTCGTAGGTGCTGCCGGTGCTGGCGAACGTCGGGTTGTGGGGGTTGCCGTCGACGGCCATCGAGATCGACACCGATGCCGTGTGCTGCCAGGTCTCGGTCCGTCCGGTGGTCGGGTCGGTGCGCTCGCCCTCGTCGAGGAAGGTGAGCCGGCCGACGAGGTCGGCATGCAGGGCGGCGTCGACGTCCACCGGCGCCTTGGAGGCGCGGCAGTTGTTGCGCTCCTTGGTCTCCTTGACCTTGCCGGTCGCGTCCGCGCAGGCGACCACCCAGTACGTGCCGCTGGCTCCCACGGGGACGTGGACGTTGCCGCTGACCGTGCGCTTCTTGCGCGCCTTGACCTTCCTCACCGGCACCTCGCCGGCGGCCAGGTCGTCGGCACTCCGCGCGCGGTCCCGGGAGAGGTAGAAGCGCAGTGCACTCCGCTTGGCGCCCTTGCGGCCCTTGTTGGCCACGGTGGCGCCGAGGTGGAAGGAGCTGCCGTGCTTGACGGAGGCCGGTGGCGTGCCGACCGCGGCGACGACGAGGTCCGCCCGCTGGGGCGCCGCGAACGCTCCGGGGGCCGTCCCGACGGTCATCAGGGACGCCCCGAGCACCGCGCTCGCGGCCAGGGTTGCGGTACGTCGAATCTGCATCTTCTCGTTCTCCTCCGTGTCGGTGCTGAGAACGTGTTCAAGAAGTCCTGGCCGTCGCGAGCGTCGCATCCGTCGAGCGCCTCGCAAGGCGCAGATGCGACGGCGGTCTGGTTGCACCATCGAGCATCTGCAACGCCGCGAGGCGCCGACGGGGCGGCGCGCAGCAGGTCAGGAGCTTCTTGAACACGTTCTGGGCGGACCGACCATCCCGGATCGGATGACCCGGGCAGCAGAGGTCGAGGTCCCCCATCTCCCGGGACGGTGGGACCGGGCCGTCCGGCGAGACCCGGGGCTCAGCCCGGTGCGAGCTGGCCGCGCTTACGGGCGAGGTACGCGCGCTCGGCCACGTTGTCGCAGACCGCCAGCGCGGCGTCGTACTCGGCCCGGGCGTCGGCGCTGCGCCCGAGCCGCCGCAGGAGCTCGGCGCGGGTGGCGTGCCAGGCGTGGTAGCCGTCGAGCGGCAGCCGGTCGACGATCGCCAGCGCCACCTCCGGTCCGTCGAGCTCCGCGACCGCGACCGCCCGGTTGAGCGCCACGATCGGGGACGGGTCGAGCCGCGCGAGCTGGTCGTAGAGCGCGACGACCTGGGACCAGTCGGTCGCCGCGGCGGTGGGGGCGTCGGTGTGGACCGCGTTGACCGCGGCGAGGATCTGGTAGCGGCCGGGACGGTTGGCAGCGAGGCACTGGCGGACCAACTGGTGCCCCTCGGCGATCAGTCCGCGGTCCCAGCCGCCGCGGTCCTGCTCGTCGAGCGGCACCAGCTCGCCGGCGCGGACCCGGACCGGGCGCCGGGCCTCGGTGAGGAGCAGCATCGCGAGCAGGCCGGTCGCCTCGAGGTCCGCGGGCAGCAGCTGGTGGAGGATCCGGGCCAGCCGGATCGCCTCACCGGTCAGCTCCTCGCGGACCGGCTCACCGTCGCCGGAGGAGAGGTAGCCCTCGTTGAAGATCAGCAGGAGTACGGCGAGCACCGCGCCGACGCGCGCGGGCAGGTCCTCGGCCTCGGGGACCCGGTAGGGGATGTTCGCGCCCTTGATCTTGGCCTTCGCGCGAGTGATCCGCTGCGCCATCGTCGTCTCCTGGACCAGGAACGCGCTGGCGATCTCCGCGACGGTGAGGCCGCCGAGGAGGCGCAGGGTGAGAGCGATGCGTGCCTCCGGCGCGAGGGCCGGGTGACAGCAGGTGAAGATCAGCCGGAGGCGGTCGTCCTCGATGACGCCGGTCGGCTCGTGCGGGGTGTCGTCCTCGATCATGATCGCGGCCTGGTGCTTGCTCGTCCGGAGCTTCTCGCGGCGGAGCCGGTCGATCGCCCGGTTGCCGGCGGTGGTGGTGAGCCACGCGCCGGGGTTGGGCGGCACACCGTCCCTCGGCCACTTCTCGAGGGCGGCGACGAGCGCCTCCCCGGCCGCGTCCTCGGCGAGATCGATGTCACCGAAGCGGCGGACCAGGGAGGCGATCAGCCGGCCGTACTCGTCGCGGAAGATCCGCTCGACGGCAGACCCGGGGTCGTCCGTCACGCCTCGGCCGGGGGCTCGGCCTGGAACGGACGGACCTCGACCTTGCCCTGGCAGGCCTTCGACCCGGCGGCGGCGTACTTCAGGGCGGCGTCGAGGTCGGGCACCTCGATGACCCAGAAGCCGCCCACGTGCTCCTTGGTCTCCAGATAGGGACCGTCGGTGAAGACCGGGGTGTCGCCCTGCGCGTCCACGACCGTCGCGGTCTCGGCGCCCTCGAGGCCGCCGGCGAACACCCAGACACCGTCGGTGCGCAGCTGCTCGTTGAAGCGCTCGACCGCGGCGAACATCTCGGGCCACTGGTCCTCGGGGACCTTGGCGTACTCCTCCTCGTTGCCGTGCACGGACAGCAGGTACTGCGTCATGGGATTCTCCTGGGTCTCGATCGGTGCGGGGCGGTCCCGATGACCGCCGCTCACCCCTTCCACGAACGGGGGACGCGGGATACGACAGCCTGCCACGGACTTTCTCATCGGCGGCGGGGGCTGGGCGTGCGCGGCGTCCGGCAGCTGCAACTATCTGTTGTTGCCACTACCTCACCGGTCTACCGGTACGCCAGTGGCAACAACAGGTAGTTACAGCCAGCCGAGTCGACCCGCGCCTGCGGGGAGCCGGTGCACGCAAACTCAAGCCAGGCGCTCGGTGAGGTGGACCTCGACCGTGTCGCCGGCCTGCTTGCCGGACTCCACCCGCAGTGCGTGGGCGACCGGCAGCTTGTGGGTGCCGTCGCCCAGCGCCATGAAGGAGGTCTCGAAGGGCGCGCCGTCGACCGTGCCGCGCACCTTGACCCGGCCGCGGGTGCCGAAGCGCGTCACGGACTCGGGCCAGATGACATAGGTCCAGCCGCCCTTGGCGTCGCTCTGGCGGAGGGTCTCGGTGAAGGTGATGTCGAGCGGACCGACGCCGCTCTGCTCCTGGGTGCTCATGGACGTGTCGACCGTCGCACCGGGCTCGATTCATCGTCCGGCGCGCGTGGTCCCTAGCCTGGGCCGGTGAGTCTTCGCGGGATGCTGGCGGACACCCGCCCGTTGCGGGATCCGCACTTCCGGCGGCTGTGGACCGCCAACATCATCACCGTCGTCGGGGCCCAGCTCACCGTGGTGGCGGTCCCGGCCCAGATCTACGCCGACACCGGCTCGTCGGCGTACGTCGGCCTCACCGGCGTCTTCGGCCTGGTCCCCCTCGTCGTGTTCGGCCTGTGGGGCGGCGCCCTCGCCGACCACTTCGACCGGCGCACGATCCTGATGATCACGACCGCCGGCCTGATCGGCACCGCCGCGCTGTTCTGGCTCCAGGCCGCGCTGGACGTGGGCAACGTGTGGCTGCTCCTCGGCCTGTTCGCCGTGCAGCAGGGCTTCTTCGCCGTCAACCAGCCCACCCGGGCGGCCGTGCTGCCGCGGCTGCTCGGCCCCGAGCTGCTGCCTGCGGCGAACTCGCTGAACATGACCGTGATGCAGGCGGGCGCGATCGGCGGCCCGCTCATCGCCGGCGTCCTGATCCCCTTCACCGGCTTCTCGTGGCTCTACCTCGCGGACGCGGTGTGCCTGCTCGCGACGCTGTGGGCCGTGATCCGGCTCCCCGCCCTGCCGGTCGAGGGCATCGCCAGCGGTACGCCGGGCCTGCGGTCGGTCATCGAGGGCATCGCGTACCTGCGGGGCCAGCCGGTGCTGATGATGTCCTTCATCGTCGACATCATCGCGATGGTCTTCGGCATGCCGCGGGCGCTGTTCCCCGAGATCGCGCACGAGAGCTTCCTCGGCCCCGAGGAGGGCGGACTGGCGTTCGCGCTGCTCTTCGCCGGCATCCCCATCGGCGCGGTGCTCGGCGGCGTCTTCTCCGGCTGGGTCTCGCGCATCACCGCCCAGGGCCGCGCCGTCGTGTGGTGCATCGTGGTGTGGGGCCTGGCCATGGTCGGCTTCGGCCTGGCGGTGTTCGCCGCCGACTCCCTCCCCGGCCCGGCCCGCGGCTGGCTCGTCGTCGCCGTCCTCATGCTCGTCGTCGGCGGCGCCGCCGACATGGCCTCGGCCGCGTTCCGCACCTCGATGCTCCAGACCGCGGCCGCGGACGAGGTCCGTGGCCGGCTGCAGGGCATCTTCATCGTCGTGGTGGCCGGTGGTCCGCGGATCGCCGACGTCGCCCACGGCGCCACTGCGGCCATGGTCGGCACGGCTGCCGCGGCGGCAGGAGGCGGCGTACTCGTCGTCGTGCTGGTGGTCGTCGCCGCGCTCGCCGTCCCTTCATTTGTGCGCTACCGCGTGACAAGAACTAACTGAGTCGGGGCTCCGGACCGGCGTTGGCCTGATTTCGGTCGGCTCCGGTGATTAACGTTCCCGCCCGTGCACATCGCGCCCTCCACCTACACCGCCGCCGCCTGGTCGGTGTGGGGCAAGTCCGCCGACTTCGACGGCAGCTCCTGGATGCCCCTGGTCCGGCATCTCGAGGACTCCGCGGACGTGGCGGCGCTGGTCTGGCGCTGGCTCCCCATCCATACCCGGGAGGTGATCGACGCGGCGCTGCCCGACGGCGCTCGCGACGGATGCCGGCTGCTCCAGTGGTTGGCCGGGATCCACGACATCGGCAAATGCTCGCCGCCGTTCGCCGCGAAGGTGCCGGCGCTCGGCGACCGGATGCGCGAGCACGGGCTGGTGCTGCCCCGGGACTCGACCGAGTTCGGCAAGGCTCCGCACGGGCTGGTCGGGTATGTCGTCCTGGAGAGGTGGCTACGCGAACGGCGTGGGTTCGGCCTCCGCCCGGCCCGCTCGCAGGCGGTGGTCGTCGGCGGTCACCACGGCGTACCTCCGACGGGCGCACAGGTGAGCCGCCTGCGCGAGCGTCCACATCTGGTCGGCGAGGGCCGGTGGGTCGAGGTCCAGGACGAGATCCTGGAAGCCACGGCGCGGCGGCTCGAGCTCGACGACCTGCTCGCCGCCTGGGCCGAGTGCGTACTGCCCGCGCCGGTGCAGGCGCTGCTGACGGGCGCGGTGATCGTCTCCGACTGGCTGGCCTCCAACACTGAGCTCTTCCCCTTCGGGGAGTGCGCCGGGCAGGAGGCGCGGGCCGACCGCGCCTGGCAGGAGCTCGACCTGCCGGCGCCCTGGGAGGCGTCGCTGCCGGGGGACGCGTCTGTCGCGCTCCTGGCCCGCCGGTTCCCCCACCTGGCCGCCTTCACGCCACGACCGGTCCAGTCGATGGCGCTCTCCGCCGCGACCTCGGCCGAGGAGCCGCGGCTCGTCATCGTGGAGGCGGCGATGGGAGCCGGGAAGACCGAGGCGGCGCTGCTGGCGGCCGAGGTCCTGGCGGCCAAGTTCGGCTGCGGCGGCGTCTACGTCGCGCTGCCCACCATGGCGACCTCCGACGCCATGTTCCGGCGGGTCCTCCGGTGGATCGCCCGGCTCGACCAGACCGGCGCCACCAGCACCCACCTCGCGCACGGCAAGGCCGGTCTCAATGAGGACTACCGGTTCTTGGTAGAGCAGCAGCGGATGAGTCCTGTCTACGACGACCAGGTCCGCCCCCAGGAGGCCGAGGCCCAGGTCCGCTCCTGGCTCTCGGGCCGCAAGAAGGGCGTGCTGGCCAACATGGTGGTCGGCACCATCGACCAGTTGCTGTTCACCGCGCTCCAGGCCAAGCACCTCGCGCTGCGGCACCTCGCCTTCGCCGGCAAGGTCGTGATCATCGACGAGGCGCACGCCGCGGACGACTACATGCGGACCTACCTGGTCCGGGCACTGGAGTGGCTGGCGGCCTACCGCGTGCCGGTGATCCTGATGTCGGCGACGCTGCCGCACAGCCAGCGCCAGGAGCTGGCCGACGCCTACCGTCGCGGCTGCGGAGCAGTGCCGGTCGCCGTACCCGAGGACGCGCCGTACCCGGCGGTGACCACCGTCGACCGCAACGGCCTGGCACTGGTTCCCTCTCCCGACGACGCGGCTCCGGAGGCGGAACGCACTGTCGAGATGGTCTGTCTCGACGACGAGCTCGACTCCTTGGGCTCCATGCTCGCGGGGCAGTTGGCCGACGGCGGCTGTGCGGCGGTCATCCGCAACACCGTCGGACGTGCCCAGGACACCGCCCGCTTCCTGCGGGAGCGCTTCCCCGATCTCGATGTCGTGCTGATCCACTCCCGGTTCGTCGCGACGCACCGGGCAGAGCGCGAGGCCTCGCTGCGCGACGCCCTCGGCCCCGATCCGGCGCAGCGACCGGCGCGGCAGGTGGTCGTCGGCACCCAGGTCCTTGAGCAGTCGCTGGACCTCGACTTCGACCTGATGGTCACCGATCTCGCTCCGGTCGACCTCGTGCTGCAGCGCGTCGGCCGCCTCCATCGACACCGCCGCGGCGCCGACGAGACGGACCGCCCTGCCCTGCTGCGCGCGCCCCGGCTCTACCTGACCGGCGTCCAGGGCTGGCAGGAGAGCGGCGTACCCGCCCCGGCCGGCGGCAGCCGGGCCGTCTATCCGCTCAGCCTGCTGCTGCGCAGTGCCGCCGTCCTCGGCATCGGGCCCGACCGGCCGACCACGCTGACCCTGCCGACCGACATCCGTCCGCTGGTGGAGCGGGCCTACCTCTTCAATGAGGTGCCGGGACCGGAGTCGTGGCGCCCCGATGTGGACGAGGCGGACCAGGACCACCTGCGCAAGATCGGCGAGCAACGCCGCAAGGCGGACGATTACCGGATCCGCGAGGTCGAGCACACCGCCGACCTCCGCGGCTGGCTGGAGTACGGCGACTCGTCCGAGGCCGAGGACGCGCGCTCGGCCGGCGCCAGCCGGGTCCGCGACAGCGAGGACGGACTCGAGGTGATCGTCGTCCAGCGCCGCGCCGACGGCGAGATCGTCTGTCTCGAGGACGGCAGCCCGTACGCCGGCCGGCTCGCCGTCCACCTCCAGGGCCCGCCGCCCAGCGATGTCGCCCGCGCCCTCGCCGCCACCACCGTCCGGCTGCCGCTGCAGCTGACCAACGAGCGCCAGTTCGACGCCACGCTGAGCGCGCTGGAGGCACAGGCGCACGCCGGCTGGCAGGAGTCGCACTGGTTGGCCGGACAGCTGGCGCTGCATCTCGACGACGAGTGGCGAGCCGAGCTCGCGGGGTTCGCTATCACCTACAACACGGAGCTGGGGCTGATCGTGACTCGGGCTGCTGACTGATTGCGTTCTCGCCGCGATCTCACCATACTTGTATGGGCAGAGGTGCGAGGTTCTGTCATGCGACTCACAACATGCCGTCCCAGGTTCCGCGACCTTCCTCAAAGGCAACAACCTTCGTTCCGCTCCGCGACAGGCTCCGACCATGGCGGAAAGCAGGGGAACACTCGGGTTCGATCTGACAGCAGCCGGGTGGATCACTGTCGCCGACGCGGACAACGCGCTGCGCGACGTCTCCTTGCGCGACGTGCTCACCCGCGCACACGAGTTCCAGGGACTTGGTGGCGAGCTTCCGACACAGGCGATCGCGGTGCTCCGTCTGCTGCTCGCCGTGGTGAGACGTGCCTACCCCGGCGCGCGGACACCGGACGACTGGGCGGTCCTCTGGGGAAACGGGCGCTTCGACGCCGACACGATCGACAGCTATCTCGACCGGCACGCGGATCGTTTCGACCTGGTGCACCCAGGGGCCCCGTTCTTCCAGGTCGCCGGACTGCACACAGCCAAGGGAGAGATAACGGAGCTCGCCCGCCTGATCGCTGATGTCCCGAACGGGCGCCAGTACTTCACTACCCGGGCCGGCAAGGCCGTCACGTCGATGACTTACGCGGAGGCGGCGCGTTGGCTCGTTCACGCCCAGGCCTTCGACGTCTCCGGCATCAAGTCCGGGGCCGTCGGCGACGACAGGGTCAAAGGCGGGAAGGGGTATCCGATCGGCACCGGCTGGTGCGGCTGGCTGGGACTGGTCGTCGTGGAGGGCGCCAACCTGTTCGAGACCCTCATGCTCAACCTGCCGCTCGATCCCGCGTGGGGCGAGGACGACCTGCCGGTGTGGGAGCGTCCGCCGCAGGGACCCGGGGTCGAGGTCCGGCCGCAGGCACCCACGGGACCGTCGGACCTGTGCACCTGGCAGAGCCGCCGGATCCGCCTCGGCCACGACGGCGAGCGGGTGACCGGGGTGCTCATCGCCAACGGCGATCCGCTCCATCCGCGCGATCAGTTCCGGGCCGAAACGATGACCGGCTGGCGACGCAGCGAGGCGCAGGAGAAGGCATTGAAGAGCCCCGATCCCATCTACATGCCCCGCGCCCACGTTCCGGATCGAGCGGTCTGGCGGGGCCTGGGGAGCCTGCTGGCAGTCACCGACGGCGGTGCCTCCACCCGGGCCGGGCGCTGGCTGGAGTGGCTCTCCGAGTTGAAGGAGGAGGGGATCCTGCCGCCGGCGTACTCGCTCCGAATCCGGACGGTCGGGATGCACTACGGCGCGCAGAGCTCGGTGATCGACGACATCACCGATGACGTGCTGCCACTGAGTCTGGCGGTGCTCTCGGATCCGAAGGTGAAGGCACTCGCCATCGACGCGGTCACCGACGTCGACGCAGCAGTCCGGGCGCTGGGCCAGTTCGCGGACGAGCTGGCCCGGGCCTCGGGCGCCCGCGACCTCGGCGCCCATCATCGAACCGAAGCCCGCGAGCAGGGGTACGCAGCGCTCGACGCGCCGTACCGCGCCTGGGTGCGGACACTCTCCGTCGACACCGATCGTGACGCTGCTCGGGAAGCCTGGCAGCGGCAGGTCCGCCGCGAGGTCGTCGCGGTGATGCGCCAGCTGCTCGACAGCGCCAGTCCCGCCGCGTGGTCCGGCGTGCTGATCGACAACGACGTACGGCGGCCGCTCAACGCCGCGACCGCGACCAACTGGTTCTACCTCAACCTCGCCAAGGCGCTGCCGCTCACGCGGCAGCCCACAGAAGGAGCGACGTCATGACCGAGACGCCCCCGACGATCTCCTGGAGCGAGAGGAGTGTGCTCCTCGAACAGTTCGTCCAGGCTCAGGCAGCCCGGCTGTGGAAGGGCTACGAGGCCGACCGCGGGAGCGTCGTCGCGGAACTCGCTCGTCTACGCCGGGCTCTCCCCCGAGGAGGAGTAACCCCACCCGAGGCCTGGGAGATCCTGGCGCGCGACTTCCCCGACGAGCTGCGCGGGCGCGGCGATGCCCCCTCTGCTGATGAGTTGGCAGCCACCTCGGCACTCGCGTTCTTCGCGCTGCACCAGCAGTCGAAGCGCAGGCAGTCGATGCATCGTCGCGACGAGAAGAACCGGCTCGGGCGCGCTGCGCACGCGCTGATGCTGCGCAGCGACTCCGGCGGCGTACAACGCCGGGTGCAGGCGCTCGTCCGAGCCGGCTCCCTCGACGCGGTCCTCGAGCACCTGCGGGCCCTCATCACGCAGCTTCGCTCCGAGGAGATCCCCCTCGACTACGCGCGGCTCGCGGTCGACCTGCGAGACGTCCAGCACCCGGGCCGCATCCACCGCGCCCGCGAGCGCTGGAGCCGCGACTTTCACCGCCCCATCCCGTCCACCGCGACCGACGACTCGTCAGACCAGACCGACCCGACCGTAGGAGAGAACGACGCATGACCACCTTCATCGACATCCACGTGCTCCAGACGGTCCCGTCGAGCAATATCAACCGTGACGACACCGGCCGTCCGAAGACGGGCATCTTCGGCGGGTTCACCCGGGCACGGGTCAGCTCCCAGGCCTGGAAGCGCGCCACGCGCAAGGACTTCGCGCGCTACCTGCCCGACAGCGAACGCGGCGTCCGCACCCGACGGATCATCGCCGACCTGACCGAGCAGATCCGGGCCATCGACAAGTCCATCGAGCAGGCCGAGGCGATCGAACTCGCCAAGAGCGTCATGGGCACCGCCGGCATCAAGTTCAAGGCGGCCCGCAAGAAGAAGGGCGAGGAGGAGGGCGACCCGTTCGACCTGAGCGAGTACCTGCTGTTCGTCAGCAACCAGCAGGTGCAGAACCTCGCCCAGCTCGCGGTCGAC
This sequence comes from Nocardioides segetis, assembly GCF_051390595.1. Classification (NCBI taxonomy): domain Bacteria; kingdom Bacillati; phylum Actinomycetota; class Actinomycetes; order Propionibacteriales; family Nocardioidaceae; genus Nocardioides; species Nocardioides segetis. Next base: position 138,909 of record NZ_JBNINR010000011.1, read on the forward strand.
AGCCGGACCGGCACCGTCGACAAGTCCGCCGCCAAGCGGGCGATCGACAGCCATCATGGCATCGAGGTCGCGCTCTTCGGCCGGATGGTCGCCGACGACGCCTCGATCAACGTCGATGCGTCCGTCCAGGTCGCGCATGCGCTGGGCACGCACGCGGTGGAGCCGGAGTACGACTACTACACCGCCGTCGACGACCGGAACACCGAGGCCGACCCCGCTGCCGGAATGATCGGTGTCATCGAGTTCAACTCGAGCACGCTGTACCGCTACGCGACCATCAACCTCGGCCAGTTGCGCGAGAACCTGGGCGATGACGAACTCGCGGCACGCGCTGTCGAGGCCTTCGTCCGGTCGTTCGTGGTGAGCATGCCGACCGGCAAGCAGAACACCTTCGCCAACGGCACCCTGCCCGAGGCCGTCGTGGTCCAGTTCCGCGACGGGCGTCCGGTCAACCTGGTCGGCGCCTTCGAGGACCCGGTGCGGCCCGACGACAACGACGCGATCTCCACGCAGTCCGCGAAGCGGCTGGCGAAGCGCGCGGCCGAGATCGACGCCAACTACAGCATGGAGCCGTCGGCCAGCTACGTGCTGGCCGGCAACGACGCGGTCCGCGAGGCGCTCGGGTCCACCGGTGAGGTGCTGGGGCTCGACCCGCTCGTCGCCGCGGTCAAGGACCGTGCCCGGGCCGTGCTGGGGACGCTCGAGTGACCGTCCTGCTGCTCCGGCTCGACGGCCCCCTGCAGGCGTGGGGCGACGCGAGCCGCTTCGTCAAGAGACACACCCGCACCGAGCCGACGAAGAGCGGCGTCATCGGGCTGCTCGCGGCGGCACAGGGGCGCCGTCGTACCGATCCGATCGAGGATCTCGCGGCGCTGCGCTTCGGAGTGCGGGTGGATCAGCGGGGGCGGCTGGTGCGCGACTTCCAGACCGCGATCCGCCGCAGCTCCGGGAAGCCCGAGTCGATGCCGCTGTCGTACCGCTACTACTTGGCGGACGCGGCCTTCGTCGCTGGAGTCGAGGGCGATCGGAGCCTGCTGGAGGGATTGGCGACGGCGATCGAGGCGCCGGTCTTCCCGCTCTACCTGGGTCGTCGCGCCTGTCCGCCCTCCGAGCACGGGGTCAGCCTCGGGCTACACGAATCCGGCCTCGAGGAGGCATTGAGGACCGCTGACTGGCTGGCGCGTCCCTGGTATCGCCGCCAGCAGGGCCGGACGGTCCATCTGGAGTTGGTCCTGGACGCCACTCCGGGCGAGCCGGACACCGAGACCGTCCGCGACGTACCGATCAGCTTCTCGCCGGTACGACGCGAGTACGGCTGGCGCGACGTCCACCGTGCCCAACCGGTCGAGATGGACAACCCGGAGGGGCGTTCCGATCTCGACTTCTTCGCCGCGCTCGGAGGGGCCTGATGTACCTCACCCGGATGTACCTCAACCCCGCCCGGCGGGGCACGCGGGCGCTGGTCGGCTCGCCGCAGAAGATGCATGCGGCTGTGCTGTCCGCGTTCCCGCCCGGCACGCCGACCGAGACGGAGAACGGCCGGGTGCTCTGGCGTCTCGACGTCGGCAAGACGCACGAGCTGACGCTGCTGATCTCCAGCCCGGCCAAGCCGGATCTGGCCCACGTGGTCGAGCAGGCCGGCTGGCCGACCGGCCAGGACCACTGGCAGTCGGCCCCACTGTCGCGGCTGACCGACCGGCTGGAGACGGGGCAGACTTGGGCCTTCCGGCTCACCGCGAATCCGGTCCGGAGCGTTGCGCAGGGCTCGGGCCGCGGGAAGAGGGTCGGCCACGCCACGGTGCAGCATCAGCTGGAGTGGCTGGTCGAGCGCAGCGCGGACTGGGGCTTCGACATCGGCGGCCACGACGGGACCCTCACGGCGGATGTCGTGACGCGCCGCGGCCTGTCCTTCGAGCGGCGTAGTGACGGCGACCGGCGACAGGTCACGCTCACCACCGCCACGTACGAGGGGACGTTGGCCGTCTCGGATCCGGCACTCCTCCGGCGGTCCATGGGGCACGGCCTGGGGAGGGCCAAGGGCTACGGCTGCGGCCTGCTGACGCTGGCACCGCGGCCATGAAGGAGATCCCCGGGCCGGCGCCGGTCGACATCTCCGAGCTGGTCCGGGCGCAGGACCGGCTGAGCTTCGTCTATCTCGAGCGCTGCGTGATCCACCGCGAGGGCAACGCGATCACCGCGATGGACGAGCGCGGGACGATGCACATCCCGGCCGCGACCCTCGGTGCGTTGCTGCTGGGGCCGGGCACCAATGTCAGCCACCAGGCCATGGTGCTGCTCGCGGAGAGCGGGGCCACCGCCGTATGGATCGGCGAACGCGGTGTGCGGTACTACGCCCACGGCCGCGGGCTCGCCCAGTCGTCCCGCCTCCTGGAGGCGCAGGCCGCGGCCGTCACCAACCAGTCCTCGCGCCTGCGGGTCGCTCGTGCCATGTACGGCATGCGCTTCCCTGACGAGGACGTGTCGACCTCCACCATGCAGCAGCTGCGCGGCCGTGAGGGTGCTCGCGTCCGCGCTCTGTACCGCGAGCACTCCGAACGGACCGGCGTCGCGTGGAGCAAGCGGGACTACGACGTGAAGGACTTCGCCGGCGGATCAGCCATCAACCAGGCACTGTCGGCGGCGACCACGTGCCTGTACGGCATCAGCCACGCCGTGATCGTCGCCCTCGGCTGCTCTCCCGGCTTGGGCTTCGTCCACAACGGGCACGCGCGCTCCTTCGTCTTCGACATCGCGGACCTCTACAAGGCGGAGATCGCGATCCCCGTGGCCTTCGACGTCGCCGCCGACGATCCCGAGGACATCCCCGGTGAGACCCGGCGCGCAGTCCGCGACGCCGTGCAGGATGGCCGGATCCTCGCCCGCTGCAGCCGGGACATCCGACGCCTCTTGCTGCCGGACGCGGATGACGACGGTCAGGACTGGAACGTGGTCCAGCTGTGGGACGGCGGCTCTCGTAACGTGGCCGGCGGGATGTCGTACGACGTCGACGTGCCGTGGTAGTGCTGGTTCTGACGGCCTGCCCGGCCGGCCTCCGTGGCCATCTGACTCGCTGGCTTCTCGAAGTGAGCCCCGGCGTCTTCGTCGGGAGGATCTCCGCTCGAGTCCGTGACCTGATGTGGGATCGCGTGCTCGAGCTGTGCAAGGACGGCCGGGCGATCATGATCTTCAGCTCGGACACCGAGCAGGGCATGTCCTTCCGGGTGCACCGCCACGACTGGCAGGTGGTCGACGTCGATGGCCTGTCACTCATGCTTCGGCCGCAGGAGCCTGGCAGTCAGCCGGAACTCCGCCCCGGGTGGAGCAGTGTCGCTCGCGCCAGGCGGGCACGTCGGCGAAAGTGAATTCGGACCCCGGTCGCGGCGGGTATCGTCGCAGGTCAGCAAGTGTCCGCCCCGCGCCAGCGGGGATGAGCCCACCGAGGTTGCCGCGTCCGTCGCCGGTGGCACGTCCGCCCCGCGCCAGCGGGGATGAGCCCGACGAGCGGAACTTGAAGCGGATCAGCGGCATGTCCGCCCCGCGCCAGCGGGGATGAGCCAAGACCATGCGCGGTCGGGGCCGGTGGCGGATCGTCCGCCCCGCGCCAGCGGGGATGAGCCCAGGCGGGCCGGCGCCACGGGCTCGACCTCGGCGTCCGCCCCGCGCCAGCGGGGATGAGCCCCCTCCCCAACGTCACCGTCGGCTCTCTGCCGGGTCCGCCCCGCGCCAGCGGGGATGAGCCCAACGGAGGCAAGCCATGACCTGGCGCACCGCAGTCCGCCCCGCGCCAGCGGGGATGAGCCCCGACACCTGTCCGAAGCCGACTACCACCGCGAGTCCGCCCCGCGCCAGCGGGGATGAGCCCCTCCTGCGTCTGCTTCGGCATGTCCATCACCCGTCCGCCCCGCGCCAGCGGGGATGAGCCCGGGTTCACGATCGCCGCCGATGGCTCGGTGTCGTCCGCCCCGCGCCAGCGGGGATGAGCCCGGAGCCGGCCAGGTCGTCCGTGGGTCCGGCTGGTCCGCCCCGCGCCAGCGGGGATGAGCCCCCCTAGACTTGCGGGCTTTCAGCGGAGCAGTGGTCCGCCCCGCGCCAGCGGGGATGAGCCCTTCCTCGCCGACGGGTTCGTGGTTCACAACACGTCCGCCCCGCGCCAGCGGGGATGAGCCCCTCACGGGTCGCCCCTTCGAGGACCTGTTCGAGTCAGTTGAGTCCCCGATAGTGGTGTAGCGCGGTCGCCGAGATCGTCACCGGCGTGTACGTCGGACGAAGACGCGGCCAC
>NZ_JBNINR010000012.1:0-132979 GCF_051390595.1 Nocardioides segetis
GCCCCACCACCGCCCAGCTGGAGGAGGGCTTCGCGCGGATCCAGGAGCAGGCGGCGACGGGCGAGCTCCAGGAGTCGCTGGCGAAGGCCGAGGAGTTGAGAGAGCGGGGGAGGCCCGGTGCCCGCCGCTGATCGATCCGTGCCCGGCTCCGCGAGGCCGGTCAGGGGACCACGATGTCCACGCTGCTGTGGCCCGACGCGCCACGGCGCAGTCGGGCGTCGCAGGTGACGAGTGTGGCGTCGAGGCTCTCGGCCAGCGCCACGTAGGTCGCGTCGTGGGCGGTGAGGCTCTCGCGCAGCGACCAGATCCGGGGGAGGAGGTCGTCGACAGCCCATCGACGCGCGGGGAACGCAGCGAGGTCCTCCAGGGCCGCGGCCGCCCGCGGCACGGGGATCTGGTCGCTGCGTGCCCACCCCCGCAGAACCGAGGCGGTCTCCACCACTGCGAGATGCGGGAGGTGCAGGTCGCCGGCATGGCCGGCGAGGCGCCGGTCGACGGCGGCCGCCCTCGGGGTGTTCATGACGAGCTCCGCGAGGGCCGAGGCGTCGAGGACCGCCGTCACCGCTCGCGCTCGGCCTGCAAGACGTCGGCTGCGCTGGTGGCGGGTTCCGTCCCGCCTCGAAGCCGGACCCGGTCGCGCCACTCGTCGTACGTCGGTTGGGAGGCCGTACGCTCGAGCTCCTCGCGGACGTAGTCGGACAGGCTCATGCCTCGACGAGCCGCGCGCTGCTTGAGGATGCGACGCAGATCGTCGGAGACGTTGCGGACCTGGAGCGTTGACATGCATTCCAGTCTATCTGCATGCACAATGCATGTCTGGATCACTCCACCGGATGCCCGGCGTCCCGGATCGTCAGCGCGATCTGCACCCGATTGGTGGTCTCCAGCTTCTCGAACAGCTTGGACACGTGTCCCTTGACCGTCGGCACCGACAGGTGGAGCTCGGCGGCGATCTCCGCGTTGGAGAGGCCCCGGCCGACCGCGCCCGCGACGTCGAGCTCGCGCTCGGTCAGCCGGTCGAGCCGGCGCTGGGCGTCGGCGGCTCGGGCGTCGCCGGATCCGGTGCGGACCCGCTCGATCAGCGTGCGGGTGACGGACGGGGAGAGCATGGGGTCGCCGGCGGCGACCTTGCGGAGGGCCGCGACGATCTCCGGCGGCGCGGTGTCCTTGAGCAGGAAGCCGTCGGCCCCGGCCGCGAGCGCGCCGACCACGTAGTCGTCGGCGTCGAAGGTGGTCAGCACGATCACCCGCGGCGGCATCGGGTCCGCGTGCAGGATCCGGGTGGCGGCGAGGCCGTCGAGGACGGGCATCCGGATGTCCATGAGCACCACGTCGGGACGCAGCTCGCGGGCGAGGGCGATGCCGGCGCGGCCGTCGGGAGCCTCGCCCACGACCGCGATGTCGGCCTGGCCGCCGAGCATCAGCGTCAGCGCCGAGCGGACCAGCGGGTCGTCGTCGACCACGATCACGCGGATCTGGTCACTCGCCGGGTTCGTCATGAGGCCTCCTCGTGGCCGGGCTCCTGCTCGGCCGCCCACGGTAGCCATGCATGCAGGACGAACAGGTCGGCCCCCGCCGGGTCGGCGGCGTGCTCGATGTGATGCTCGAGGGTCCCGCCGCGTAGCTCGGCCCGCTCGGTGAGACCGACCAGCCCGAGACCGGCTCCGGGGGTGCGGGTGGGGCCGAAGCCGAGGGCGTTGCGCAGCACGACGTCGACCCCGTCGGCGGGGGAGCCGCTCACCCGGATCCGCAGCGTGGCGGCCGGTGCGTGCTTGCCGGCGTTGGTGATGCCCTCCTGCACGATCCGGTAGACGGTCCGGCCGACGACGTCGGGCAGCTCGCCGGCGTCGGCCGCCAGCTCGTCGTCGTACTCGATGACGGCGCCGGCCTCCCGTGCGTCCGCGATGAGGGCGCCGAGGTCGCGGTGTGTCGGCTGTGGACCCGTCAGCGGGCCGCCGCCCTCGACGCCGTTGGCGTCGCGGAGGACGCCGAGCACCTCGCGCAGGTCGGTGAGCGCCTCGTGCGCCTTGGCCTGGATGACGGCGACGCTGCTGCGCATCTCCTCCGCCGAGAGGTCCTCGCGGTAGGTCAGCGCGCCGGCGTGCATGGAGATCTGTGAGATCCGGTGCGCGAGGACGTCGTGCATCTCGCGCGCGATCCGTGCGCGCTCGGTCGTGCGGGCCTGCGTGGCACGCAGGTCGCGCTCCGCCTCGGCGGTCTCCGCCCGCTGGCGCAGCGTCCAGACCAGTTCGCGGCGCGAGCCGATGAACATGCCCCACGCCAGGATCGCCATGACGACGGCGACGGTGACCGAGAGGTTGACCCACCACGGATCCGTCGACTGGTCCGGCTGGATCTCGTAGTAGACCATGCTGACCACGACGTTGAGGACGCCGGCCGTGATGACCTGCCACCATCGGCGGCGCGTGGCCAGCGAGACCGTGGCGAGCGACGCGGGGCCGGCGGCGAGCGAGCTGATCGGCCCCATGAGGATGGTGATCATCGCGATCGTGAACGGCCACCGCCGGCGGAAGGCGACGAGCACGAAGGCCACGAGCCCGACGCCGAGGTCGACCCAGAAGAGCACGGGGTCGCGGTCGAGCTGGGCCTGCATGACCGAGGACCAGGCGAGCAGGCCGAGGAGGAGGGCGAGAAGGTAGCGCCAGACCTGGCTGTACCAGCGCAAGGGCGGCTGGAAGTCGTCGGCTGCGGGCGCGTCCATGGTCAGAGGCTAGTGTCCGCGGTCGGGCGGGCGGCAGCGCCCGGGGACCGGACCGGCACCTACTTTGGTCGGGACGACTCGCGACGCGGGTTCGATGTGCGGAGGTGCCCGCTCGGGCAGGCTGGAGCCATGATCACCGTTGATCGACTCACCAAGACCTACGGCGCGTACACCGCCGTGGACGACGTCAGCTTCGTCTGCCAGCCGGGCCGCGTCACGGGCTTCCTCGGCCCCAACGGCGCCGGCAAGACGACCACCATGAGGGTGATGGTCGGCCTCACCCTCCCGACCCGCGGTCAGGTCACCATCGGGGGCCTGCACTACCACGACATCCCCAACCCGGGCCGTCACGTCGGCACCCTGCTGGACGCCTCCGCGCAGCACGTCGGGCGCACCGGACGGGAGATCCTGACGATCGCGGCGCAGACGATGGGCCTCCCGAAGACCCGGGTCGACGAGATGCTCGCGCTGGTGGGCCTCAACGACGACGAGGCGGGGCGCCGCCTGCGCAACTACTCGCTCGGCATGAAGCAGCGCCTCGGCATCGCCCACGCGCTGCTCGGCGACCCGTCGGTGCTCATCCTCGACGAGCCCGCCAACGGCCTCGACCCGGCCGGCATCCGGTGGATGCGCGGCCTCCTCAAGGGGTACGCCGACCGCGGCGGCACCGTGCTCCTGTCCAGCCACCTGCTGCACGAGGTCGAGCAGATCGCCGACGAGATGATCCTGATCGGGCGCGGCAAGATCGTCGCCCAGGGCAATCGGGAGACGCTCCTCGCCGGCGCGAACGGCACGCCGATCACGATGGTCACCTCGCTCGACAACACCGCCCTCGGTGCGGCCCTGACCCACGCGGGTCACGCGGTGGAGCCCGCGGGCGCGGGTCTGAAGGTGCAGGCGAGCCCGGAGCAGGTCGGCCGCGCGGCCCTGACCGCCGGCGTCGTCCTCACCGACCTCCGGTCCGGCGGCGCCGGCCTGGAGGACCTGTTCCTCGAGCTGACCTCGGCCGACGCCCGCGAGGCGGTCCCCGGCGTCGGCACCCCGACCACCGGAGGTATCCCGGCATGAGCACCACCACCACAGTCCCCACGCTCGACGTCTCCAACACCCCCCGCACCCCGCTGAGCAGGCTGGTCGGGGTCGAGATCCGCAAGGCGGTCGACACGCGCGCCGGGTTCTGGTTCGCGACCTCGATCGTCGGGCTCGTCCTCGTCGTGCTGCTGATCTACACCCTCGCCGCGCCCGACGCCGACAAGGACTTCAGCGACATGCTGTCGGTGGCCGGCGGTGCGCTCGGCTATTTCCTGCCCATCTTGATCATCATGCTGGTCACGAGCGAGCAGTCGCAGCGCAACGGCCTGGTCACCTTCACGCTGGAGCCGCAGCGCTCCCGCGTGGTGGCGGCGAAGTTCCTGGCCGGCGTCAGCCTGGCCGCCACGGTGATGGTGCTGGCCGTGATCCTCGCGCTCGTCTTCACCGGCGTCGGCGCCGCCACGGGCTCCTCGCCCGAATGGTCGGTCGACGGCAACCTGCTGTTCAACGGCTTCGTCCTGGCCAACCTCATCGGCATCTTCGTCGGCTTCGCCATCGCGATGCTGCTGATGAACACGCCGGCCGGCATCGTCGGCTACTTCGCCTACAGCCTGATCCTCCCGATCGCGGTCGGCATCCTCGGCGCGCTGAGCTCCGGCTTCGAGAAGGTCGCGCCGTGGATCGAGTTCAACACCGCGCAGACCCCGCTGTTCACCGGCGACTTCCAGCCCTCGGGCGAGGAGTGGGCCCAGATCGCGACGGCCGGCACCATCTGGCTCGTGATCCCGCTGGTGCTCGGCACGCTGCGACTGTTGCGCATCGAGTTCAAGTAGCACCACCACCCCGGCGCTTCACCGAAGATTGCCGGACACGTCACCGTGGCGGAGCCTGCAGGTAGCGGGCTCCGCCACGGTTGGTTGTCGTGGGCAACGGATACCTGCGCTTCGCCGCTCTCGGCGACAGCACCACCGTCGGCGTCGGAGACCCGCTTCCCGGTGGCGGATGGCGCGGCTGGGCCCGGTTGCTGGCCGAGTCGCTGCGGGCGTCGTACGACGTCTCGTTCTGCAATGTCGCGGCGTCGGGTGCGACCGCGGCGATCGTGCGCGAGCACCAGCTCGACGAGGCGCGGGCCCACCGGCCGGACCTCGCCTCGCTCCTGGTGGGCGTCAACGACACCCTGCGCTCGAGCTGGGACCGCCGTCGGCTGCACGCCGACCTGCACCACGTCGCGGGAGCGCTCGTCGACGGTGGGGCCACCCTGATGACGGTGCGCTGGCACGATCACGCCGCACTGCTCGGCCTCCCGCGGGTGCTGGTGCGACCGATGACGGAGCGGATCGCCGTCGTCAACGACGTCTACGACGACCTGCACGCGACGTACGGCGGGCTCCGGCTCGACCTCGCGCTGATGCCCGAGGTGACGGACCGGGCCTGCTGGTCGGTCGATCGCTTCCACCCCTCCGAGGTCGGGCACCGCGCACTGGCCCGAGCCTGGGCCGAACGGCTGCGGTCGGCCGGCTACGACCTCCCGTTGCCGAGTCTCGAGTCCAGTGGCGGCTGCCCTCCGAGCTGGCGACGCGACGTGGCCTGGATGGTCACCGAAGGTGCTCCGTGGTTCGGACGTCGCGCACGCGACCTCGGCCCGTGGGCGGTCCGGCGGGCGTTGGCGGCCACACGCCAGACCCCCGCTAGGTTGGGGGCATGAGCATCCGCGAGGACGGCCGCGCCGACGACGAGCTGCGCCCGATCACCATCACCCGCAACTGGCTCGACCACCCCGCCGGCTCGGTGCTGGTCGAGTTCGGCAGGACCCGCGTGCTGTGTGCGGCGTCCGCGTCCGAGGGCGTCCCGCGGTGGCGCAAGGGCTCGGGCCTGGGCTGGGTGACGGCCGAGTACGCGATGCTGCCCGCCTCGACCAACACCCGCTCGGACCGTGAGTCGGTCAAGGGCCGGATCGGCGGCCGCACCCACGAGATCAGCCGCCTCATCGGCCGTTCGCTGCGCGCCGTGATCGACGACAAGGCGCTGCGCGAGAACACCATCCAGATCGACTGCGACGTGCTCCAGGCCGACGGCGGCACGCGCACGGCCGCGATCACCGGTGCCTACGTCGCCCTGGCCGACGCCTGCGCGAAGCTGGGCGTCCCCGGCGCGCTCACCGGGTCGGTGGCCGCCGTCAGCGTCGGGATCATCGACGGCGTACCGCGTCTCGACCTGCCCTACGTCGAGGACGTGCGGGCCGAGACCGACATGAACGTGGTGATGACCGGCGACGGCAAGTTCGTCGAGGTGCAGGGCACTGCCGAGGGTGCCGCCTTCGACCGGGCCGAGCTCGACGCGCTCCTCGCGCTCGCCGAGAAGGGGTGCGCCGACCTGACCCGGATCCAGCAGGAGGCGCTGGGCGGCTCCCGATGACCGAGCCGCTCCAGATCCTCGTCGCGTCGCGCAACGCCAAGAAGCTGGAGGAGATGCGTCGCATCCTCGCCGAGCACATGGCCGGGGTGGAGGTCGTGGGACTCGACGACGTGGCGCCGTTCGACGAGCCGGTCGAGGACCAGCCGACCTTCGAGGGCAACGCCCTGCTCAAGGCCCGCGCGGGTGTCGCCGCCACCGGTCTGCCCACCCTCGCCGATGACTCCGGCCTGTGCGTCGATGCCCTGAACGGCATGCCCGGCGTGCTCTCCGCGCGCTGGTCGGGCCCGTCCCTGGGTTCGAAAGAGGGGCAGGACGAGCGCAACAACGAGCTGCTGCTCGCCCAGCTCCACGACGTGCCCGACGAGCGGCGTACCGCGCACTTCGTCTGTGCCGTCGCCGTCGTCCACCCCGACGGCCGCGAGCTCGTCGTCGAGGGCCGGATGGACGGCCGGGTGATCCGGGAGGTGCGGGGGAGCGGTGGCTTCGGCTACGACGTCCTCTTCGTCGCCGACGACCACCCCGGCCTGACCACCGCCGAGCTGTCCCGCGAGGACAAGGACGCCATCTCCCACCGGGGCCGCGCGCTGCGCGAGGTCGCGCCCCTCGTGGCCCGGCTCCTGGCCGGCGAGTAGCCCGCGCCGCTCGGCGCGGGCGGATCGAGACGGTGCCGGAGGCGGGACTCGAACCCGCACACCCGAAGGCACGGCATCCTAAGTGCCGCGTGTCTGCCAGTTCCACCACTCCGGCGTGAGCGGGACGAGTCTAGGAGGCGTTGCCCGCACGCCGCGCGCCGGGAAGGATGGAGTCATGCCCGCCACCCTCGACGAGCTGGTCGCGATCTACGAGGACCTGCACCGCCACCCCGAGCTCGGCCGTCAGGAGCATCGCACCGCCGGCATCGTGGCCGACCACCTGCGCACCCTCGGGTACGACGTCACGAGCGGCGTCGGCGGGACGGGCGTCGTCGGCACGCTCGCCCGGGGCGAGGGGCCCACGGTGCTGCTGCGGGCCGACATGGACGCGCTGCCGGTGCGCGAGGACACCGGCCTGCCCTATGCCAGCACCGCGACGGCCACGACCGCCGACGGCGAGACCGTGCCCGTGATGCACGCCTGCGGCCACGACGTGCACACGACCTGCCTGATCGGCGCGGCGGCGGGGCTCGCCGCGGACACCGGCTGGCGGGGCCGCCTACTGGTGGTGTTCCAGCCCGACGAGGAGGGCGGGGGCGGTGCGCAGGCCATGGTCGACGACGGCCTGTTCGAGCGGTTCGGTACGCCGGACGTCGTGCTCGGGCAACACGTGGCGCCGGTGCCGGTCGGGGTGCTGGGCGTGCGTTCCGGCCCGGCGTTCGCGGCGTCCGACGCGCTGCGGATCACCGTGCACGGTGCCGGCGGGCACGGCTCGCGACCTGAGACGACCGTCGACCCGGTGGTCCTGGGCGCATCAGTGGTGCAGCGGCTGCAGACGGTGGTCTCCCGGGAGGTCGCGGCCGCCGAGACCGTCGTCGTGACGGTCGGCTCCTTCCACGCGGGCACGGCCGCCAATGTCATCCCCGACCGCGCCGTGCTCGGCCTGAGCATCCGCACCACCGATCCCGACGTTCGCACGCGGGTGCTGGCCGCCGTGGAGCGGATCGTGCGGGGCGAGGCGATTGCGGCCGGCGCGCCGCGGGAGCCGGAGCTCGAGGTCCTCAACAGCTTCCCGGCGGTGGTGAACGATCCCGTGGCCTGCGACCGCGTCCGCGCGTCGTTCGCGGAGGAGGGCCGTTGGCTGGTCGTCGATCCGGGGCCGGTCACCGGCAGCGAGGACGTCGGCGTCCTGGCCGAGGCGGCCGGCGCGCCGTGCGCCTACTGGCTGCTCGGCGGCGCCGATCCGGCGCTCTTCGCGAGTGCGACGTCGGTCGACCAGATCCGAAGGGTGGTCGACGGGCTGCCGTCGAACCACTCGCCGCGCTTCGCCCCGCTCGCGGGCCCGACGCTGGAGTCCGGGGTGGCGGCGCTGGTGAGCGCCGCCCGGTCCTGGCTCGCCTGAGGGAGCGGCGGGCGGGGCGTCGCTCCCGCCCCGCCGCGGCGGCTCAGGTCAGTCGGTCCACTGCCAGGCGTCGAGGATGTCGGCGAACCTGTCGAGCACGTCGTCGTCGCCGTCCTTGAGCGAGACGGTGATCGAGTACGCCGTGTCGCCGCTGATGACCAGGTAGGAGCGCTGGGCGACCTCGACGTCGTTGTCGTTGGTCCGGCTGATGTCGACGCCCAGCGCGGTCTGTCCGTCGATCGTGGTGTCGTCGATGTCGACCGTGGAGGCCGTGGTGTCGCCCTCGGTGAGCGCCTGCTTCCAGTCGTCCTTGAGGTCGGCCGGATCCGTGCTGCCGTAGGCCGACTGGACCTCGACGATGACGTTGCCCCGCGCGGCCTGGAAGGTGGGCCCCCAGATGAACACGCGGTCCAAGGTGGCGGCGTCGGGGCTCTGGGCCGCGAGCTCGTCGGTGCCGTCGGACCAGCCCTTCGGCAGGTGCGCCTCGTAGCCGGTGCCCTGGACGGCGGGGCCGCCGAGGTCGGGGGCCGCGGAGTCGTCGTCGGTCGGCTCCTCGCCGGAGTCGCCGGAGTCCGCGTCGTCGCTCGGGTCCCCGGTGCCGGTCGTCTGCGACGACGTGTCGTCGGCCGCCTTGTCGTCGTCGCGCCCGGCGACCGCGATGACGCCGATGATGCCGGCCACCACGAGCACGAGGGCGACGGCGACGGCCGCGACGATGAGCCCGGTGTTGGACTTCTTCGTCGGCGTCGGCTGCGACCAGGCCGCCGGGGGCGGGGCCGGGGCGGCGTACGGCGGCGCGGGCTGCTGCTGCGCGGGAGGAGTCGCCTGGGGCGGCGGCAGGACCGGCCGCTGCGGAGGCGTCACCGGCGAGGTCACCGGCGGCGCCATCGGCGAGGTGGTCGGCGAGCCGGCCGGCGGCTGCGCGGGGGCGGTGCCGCCCGGGCCGTAGCTCGGGGGAGCGGCGGTCGCCGCGTCCGGGTCGAGGCCGCCGACGAGGGACTCGGGCACCCGGCCCAGCGCGAAGCCGAGCACCGCGACGGCCCACTGGCAGCCGCGGACGTCGGCGCTGCCGCGGTCGCGGGCGAGCCGCTGCCCGGCGGACTCGACCGCGTCGGCGGCGCCCGCGCCGCTGTCGAGCATGGACACCAGGGCGTCGAGGGCCCCCAGCCGCACCGCGTCGGTGAGCAGGTTGATGGTGCCGCTCGAGGCCTGGCCCTCGTCGAGGTAGTCGTCGAGGGAGCCGCGGAACGCGGAGGCGTCGCGGAACAGCGCGGGGCCGTGGTCGCGAGCGAGCTCGGCGAGCGACTGGTGCAGCTTCATCGGGGTGCGTCCTTCGGATCCGGGTCAGGCGGGCGGGACGGGCAGGCCGAGGTCCTTGCGGAGCTTCGCCACGTGCCCGGTCGCCTTGACGTTGTACTGCGCGAGCTCGACCGCGCCGTCGGTGTCGACGACGAAGGTCGAGCGGATGACGCCCTCGACGACCTTGCCGTAGAGCTTCTTCTCGCCGTAGGCGCCATAGGCGCGGTGCACCGCCAGGTCGGGGTCGGAGAGCAGGGTGATCGTGAGTCCGTCGCGCTCGCGGAACTTGGCGAGCTTGGTCGTGGTGTCCTTCGAGATGCCGACCACGGTGTAGCCGGCCGCCTGCAGGGCGTCGAGGGAGTCGGTGAAGTCGCACGCCTGCTTGGTGCAGCCCGGCGTCATCGCCGCGGGGTAGAAGTAGACGATCACCTTCCGGCCCTGCTTCAGGAGGTCGTAGAGGTCGACCTCGCCGTCCTGGTCGGAGGCGAGGGAGAAGTCCGGCGCGCGGTCGCCGGCGGACAGCCTGGCCTGGTCGCTCATGGGATGCGTACTCTCCTGGTGGGCAGGTGCTGTTGCAACTGCGATGCAATAAAGTGGCCGAAGAATGAGTCACTGCTCGTGACCATCTAACTACCCCGGTACCCGGCGACCGAACACCGGATCGAGGACAGGAGCAACCATGCACGTCCCGGACGGCTTCCTCGACGCCCCGACCTCGGTGGCGACCGGCGTCGTCGCCGCCGCCGGCGTGGGCATCGCCCTGCGCCGGGCACGCGCAGAGCTCGACGACCGCACCGCGCCGATGGCGGGCCTGGTCGCGACCTTCGTCTTCGCGGGACAGATGATCAACTTCCCCGTCGGCGCCGGCACCAGCGGCCACCTGCTCGGGGGCGCGCTGGCGGCGGTGCTGGTCGGCCCGTGGACCGGAGCGCTGTGCATCAGCGTGGTCCTCCTCGTGCAGGGCCTGTTCATGGCCGACGGCGGCCTGACCGCCCTGGGCACCAACATCACGCTGATGGGGCTGGTCGGCGTCTTCGTCGGGTACGCCGGGTTCCGGCTCGTGCTCGCGGTCCTCCCGCGCCGCCTCGGCTCGGTGCCGCTGGCCGCCGCGCTCGGCGCCCTGGTGTCCGTGCCCGCGGCCGCGGCCGTCTTCACCCTGCTCTTCGCCGTCGGCGGCACGGCCGACGTGTCCGTCGGCAAGGTGCTGACCGCCATGGTGGGCTGGCATGCCGTCATCGGCATCGGCGAGGCCGTCGTGACCGGACTCGTCGTCAGCGCGGTCGTCGCCTCGCGGCCCGACCTGGTCCACGGTGCCCGCGGCCTGGACCGCCGCACGTCCCTGCGCGTCGGGGAGGTCCCGGCATGAGGAACCGACGCTTCCTGCTCGCCGGCCTCCTCGTCGCCCTCCTCCTCGCCGGCGTGGGCAGCTACTACGCCAGCAGCCACCCCGACGGCCTGGAGTACGTCGCCGGAAAGACCGGCTTCGGCGACTCCGCGAAGGAGCCCGTCGACACCGGCAGCCCGTTCGCCGACTACGGCACCGAAGGCGTCGACGACGAACGGCTCAGCGGCGGCATCGCCGGGGTGGCCGGCGTCGGCCTCACCCTCCTCATCGGCGGCGGGCTCTTCTGGGCCCTGCGGCGGCGCTCTCCCGACGTGCAGCAGGACTGAGGATGGGCGCGGGTCACGGGCACCGGCTGCACTTCCACGGGCACTCCGTGGTGCACCGGGCGCCAGCGCACCTGAAGATCCTGCTGCTGCTCGGCTTCGTGCTGACCGTCGTCGCCACGCCGCGCGAGTGGTACCCCGTGTTCGGCGGCTATCTCGCCCTCCTGCTCGGCGTGGTGCTCCTCGCGCGGGTGCCGCTGACCTACCTGCTGCCGCGGATGGTCGTCGAGGTGCCCTTCCTCGTGTTCGCCGCGCTGATGCCGTTCGTCGCCGAGGGCCCGCGCGTCGCCGTACCCCTCGGCGGATGGGAGCTCTCGCTGTCCGAGTCCGGCCTCATGGCCGCGTGGGGACTGGCCGTCAAGGGCACCCTCGGCGTGCTGGCGTCGCTCACCCTCGCCGCGACCACCGAGCCGGCCGACGTGCTCCGGGGCCTGCAGCGGCTGCGCCTGCCCGACCTGCTCGTGCAGATCATGGGCTTCATGATCCGCTACCTCGACGTCGTGACCAGCGACCTCGGCAGGATGGTCACCGCCATGCGCTCGCGCGGCGTCGACCCCCGCTCGCCCCGGCACTGGCCGGCGCTGGCGCGTACGCTCGGTGCGCTGTTCGTGCGGTCCTACGAGAGGGGGGAGCGGGTGCACCTCGCCATGCTGTCGCGCGGCTACGACGGCCGGCTGCCCGGAGACGTGCGATGACGCCCGTCCTCGACATCCGCGACCTGGCCTTCGCCTACCCCGACGGCCATCAGGCGCTGTTCGGCGTCGACCTCCACGTCCACCGCGGCGAGCGGGTCGCCCTGCTCGGGCCCAACGGGGCCGGCAAGACCACGCTGGTGCTGCACCTCAACGGCATCCTGTCCGGCGAGACCGGGCACGGCGCGGGCAGCGTCGCCGTCAGCGGACTGCCCGTCACGAAGAAGAACCTGCTCGAGATCCGGCGCCGGGTCGGGGTGGTCTTCCAGGATCCCGACGACCAGCTGTTCATGGGCTCGGTCCGCGCCGACGTCGCCTTCGGCCCGGCCAACCTCGGCCTCAAGGGCGCGGCGCTCGAGCGCCGCGTGCTGGACGCGCTCGACCGGGTCGGCATGGCCGACTTCGCCGACCGGCCGCCCCATCACCTCTCCTTCGGGCAGCGTCGGCGGGTCGCCGTGGCGACGGTGCTGGCCATGGAGCCGGAGATCCTGGTGCTCGACGAGCCCAGCTCCAACCTCGACCCCGCCTCGCGCCGTGAGCTCGCCGACATCCTGCGCGCCCTCGACGTCACGCTGCTGATGGTCACCCACGACCTGCCGTACGCGCTGGAGCTGTGTCCCCGCTCCGTCGTGCTCAACGACGGCAGGGTCGTGGCCGACGGCCGGACCTACGACGTCCTGACCGACGAGGCCCTCATGCGTGCCCACCGACTGGAACTGCCCTGGGGTTTCGACCCGAGCTCGATCGCGATTGATAGCCTGCCCGGGTGAGTGAGACTCCCTCTGACATCGAGCGTGAGATCGAGGAGGCGCGCGAGCGCCTCGCGGGCACGATCGACCAGTTGCTCTACCGCTCGCACCCCAAGACGATCGTGAGCCGCGAGGTCGCCCAGGTGAAGGCTCACTTCGTCGACCCGGCGACCGGGGAGCCGCGCACCGACAACATCCTCAAGGCGGTCGGCGGCGTCGTAGGCGTGATCGCGCTCTTCGCCGTCCTGCGCAAGATCGCCCGCTGAGCCCCGCCTCCGGTTGAACGCGCACGTGTCCGACAAGACTCCCATCAAGATGCTGCACGACCGCATCCTGTGCGAGGCCGACGCCGAGGCCGGCGAGCGCCGCTCCTCCGGCGGCATCGTCATCCCCGCGACCGCCGCCATGGGCGCCCGCCGCCTGGCCTGGTCGCGCGTGGTCGCCGTGGGCCCGCACTGCCGCTCGGTCGTGACCGGCGACAAGGTCCTCTACGACCCCGAGGACAAGGCCGAGGTCGAGGTCTCCGGCGACGTGTACGTCGTCATGCGCGAGCGCGACATCCACGCGGTCGCCGCCGAGCGCCTCGGCGACGAGGCCGCCGGTCTCTACCTCTGAGATCGGGCCGAGCGTGTCGGATACCGAGCTCGCCGGCCGCGCTTCGCCACCGTGACGTAACGCAGATCACATCGACGCCGTTGGGCGCGTGTGAGGTCGTCTCGTCTGCTCAGCCTGCTCGCCGCCGCTCTCGTGCTGCCCGGCCTGACGGTGGCGGGTCCCGCCGGTGCCGGTTCACCGGAGACGGCGGCTGGCCCGGCTGTCGTACCCGATGACCTCGCGACGGCCGAGCGACCCGGCAGGTACCGGGCCACGGTCTCGATCACCAAGCACGGCATCCCGCACGTGGTGGCCAAGGGCTGGGGGTCGCTCGGCTACGGCAGTGGCTACGCGGCCGCCGCCGCGTCGATCTGCAACCTCGCCGACACCGTGCTCACCGCACGCGGTCAGCGCTCCCTCCACCTCGGACCGCAGGGCCGCTACCGCGACGGCGTCTCGCTGGACGCCAGCAACCTGCAGGTCGACGCCTTCGTGACCGACCTGCGCAACCGGCGGGTCGTGGAGGACCTGCTGGTCTCCCCGGCGGGCCCGAGCGCCCGGGCCCGCAAGCTGGTCCGCGGCTACGCGGCCGGCGTCAACCGCTGGCTGCGCACGAACAAGGTCAGCGACCCCGCGTGCCGCGGCGCCGCCTGGCTGGTGCCCGACGCCACCGAGCTCGACCTCTGGTACGGCGTCTACCTGGCGAACCTGATCGCCTCGTCCGGTGTCTTCGTCAAGGAGATCGTCGAGGCGGATCCGCCGACACTGCAGGATCCGGGCCTGCCCGACCTGGGCCTGCCGCTGCCGCGCACGGAGGCCGAGATCCCGGCGTACGCCGCCCGGGTGGACCGCGACGCCCTGCTGGCCTCGCTGGGGCGCGACCCCTCCTTCGGGTCCAACGCCACCGCGATCGGCGGCGACGCCAGCTCCACGGGGCGGGGCATGTTGCTGGGCAACCCGCACTTCCCGTGGGTCGGCCGCTACCGGTTCACCCAGCAGCACCTGACCATCCCCGGGAAGTACGACGTCGCCGGCGGCTCGCTGATCGGCTCGCCGGTCGTCAACATCGGGTGGAACAAGGACGTGGCCTGGAGTCACACGGTCTCGACCGCGTACCGGTTCACGCCGTACGAGTACCTGACGCTCGGCCCCGGCACGAGCTACCTCACGCCGCGGGGGATCGAGAAGGCGGAGCGACGCCTGGTCGACATCCGGGTGCGCAACGCCGACGGGTCGATCGGCACGGTCCAGGAGGACCTCTACCGCACGCCCCAGGGCTACCTGATCGACAGCCCCGCGCAGTTCATGGGCTGGTCCCCGCTCAGCTTCTGGGCGATCCGGGACGCCAACGCCGAGCAGCTGCGCACGATCGACACGTTCCTCGAGATGGGCCGCGCGACGAGCAGCCGCGACCTGCTCGCCCGCCAGGACGCCGCGGGCGGGATGCCCTGGGTGAACACCACCGCCGCCGATCGCGGCGGTGAGGTGCTCTATGCCGACCACAGCGTCGTCCCGCACGTCACCGACGCCATGGCCAACCGCTGCATGACCGTGGTGGGTCGCCTGATCCAGACTGTGGCCGGCCTGCCCGGGCTCAACGGCAACCTCGCGGACGGAGCCTGTGCGTGGGGCAGCGACGCCGACGCCCAGCGGGCCGGGATCCTCGGCCCCCAGCACCTGCCCGCCGTCGTACGCCGCGACTGGGTGATGAACGCGAACGACTCGTACTGGACGCCCAACGACCGGGTCCGGCTCGAGGGCTATCCGTCGATCATCGGATGCGAGCGGTGCGAGCGGACGATGCGGACGCGGATGGTCGCGCAGTACGTCGTGGACCGACTCGCGGCCGGGAAGGAGACCCCGCGCAGCCTGCGCGGGCACCAGTTCGCCAACCGGCTCCGGGCCGCCGAGGTGTTGCGCGCGGACGGCGGACTCGACGCCGTGTGTGCCGCGACCGGAGAGACCAGGGCCTGCGAGGTCCTGCGCGCCTGGGACGGGCGCTCGGACACCACCTCGGTCGGCACCCATCTCTTCGAGGCGTTCGTGCAGCGGGCGCCGACCGGCTCGGCGCTGTGGCAGGTCCCGTTCGACCCTGCCGACCCCTGGCACACACCCCGGGGGCTGCAGACCGGTGCGCGGGTCGTCGCCGCGATGAAGGCGGCCATCGACGCCGTGCGGGCCGCGGGCGTGCCGCTCGACGCGTCCTGGGGCTCGCTCCAGGTGGCCGGCGACCGCGGCGCGCCGGCCCTCCCGCTCGGCGGCGGGGAGGGCGACCTCGCCGGCAACGCCAACGCCCTGGCATCGATCGCGCCGGCCGCGAACGGCGGACGCTACAAGGCGATCAGCTACGGCTCCTCCCACATCCAGGCGATCGCCTTCCGGGGCACGCGCCGGATCCAGGCCCGCACGCTCCTGACCTACGGGCAGTACGAGGACCCCGGTTCGCGATGGTCGCGCGACCAGACCCGGCTCTTCTCGAAGGAGTCCTGGGTGCGCTTCCCGTGGACCGAGCGGCAGATCGCCCGGGACCTGGTGCGGACGGTCGTCCTGCGGGGCAAGTAGCGTCCTCCCCACGGGCTCACACACGACGAGCGGGGAGGAGCGGGCGTGGCCAACGTGCCGGGGCGGGACCAGCGCGGTCCGATGGAGCGGCTCGTGCGGATCGCCGCCATGCTCCAGGCCCATCCCCAGGGCGGGGTCAGCGCGGCGCGCCTCGACCGGGTGGCCGGCTTCCCCGAGTCGCCGGGCCACGATCAGCTCAAGCGCGAGATCCGGCACCTCGAGCGGCAGGGCTGGCGGATCGAGAACATCGCCCCGGCGGGCTCGCCCGCGGTCTACCGGATGACGACCGTCGACAACCGGCTCCGCGTGCGCCTCACCCTCGGCCAGCAGGCCGCGCTGCGGCGGGCCGTGCTGCTCGCCGACCGCGGCGACCTCGCCCAGCGGCTCGGCCTGGGCGACGACGCCGGAGCCACGGCCACGACCGTGCCCGCCGCCGTCCAGGTGCCGGCGCCGGACGCGCTGCGCCTCGTGGTCGACGCGGTCCGCGACCAGCGGGTGCTGCGCTTCGGCTACAAGGGCTCGCCGCGCGTCGTCCACCCCGCATCGGTCCGCACCCAGAACGGCGTGTGGTACCTGCGCGGCGTGGAGGACGGCGATCTGGCCGACGCGGTCGTGAAGACCTTCGTCGTGTCCCGGATGCTCGACGTCACGCTCGACGACGCGCGCAGCGCGCAGCCGCCTCCGCAGGTACGCCACCCCGAGCTGCACCCGCTGTCGTGGCAGATCGACCCGCCGGTCGAGGTCACGCTCCGCACGCCGGCCGGGTTCGAGCCCGACGTACGACGCCTGCTGGGTGAGCCGGTCGCGGTGACGGCCGACGGCGCCGACGTGCTGCTGCGCTATCGCGTCACGCACCGCGCTGCGCTCCACGCGCGGCTGGTCGAGCTGGACGACCGGGTGCGGATCGACGCCCCGCCCGAGGCGCAGGCGGACCTGATCGCCTTCCTGGCGGCGGCACGGGGCGGGGAGGCCGGGCAGTGAACGACGTCCCGCGCTATGTCAGCCGGATCGCCCGGCTGCCTGAGGTGTTCGCCCGGCTCGCGGCGAGCCCCGACGGGCTGAGGCTGCAGACCCTCGCCGACGCGTTCGACACGTCGGTCGCCGAGCTGCGCCAGGACCTCCTCGCCTTCTACACCGCCGACGTCGGCGGCGAGTGGCTGCTCTCGCGACCCGAGGTGCTGGAGTTCCTCGGCGCTGACGGCGACACCGAGGACCCCGGGACCGCCGACGTCGTGCGGCTCGTCGCGGAGAGCCCGATCGATCTGGGTGTCGAGTACGTCGACGCCGGTGAGCTCGGTCGCGTCCACGCCGCGGCCCAGGCGCTCCTGGAGATCGAGCCCGACAACACCGAGCTCGCCGAGGCCCTCGACGTGCTGGCCGAGACGATGTTCGGCCGGGCGCCCGGGGAGGCGCCGCACGACGAGGCCTCGGACGCCGGTGCTGCGGGGGGCGCGGGTGCTACGGGTGGTGCGGACGGCGCGGGTGGCGCGGGTGCTACCGGTGGTGCGGACGGCGGGGATCTGCTGCCGCGGTTGCGCCGGGCGCAGGGCGAGGGCCGCGCCGTGCGGATCGTCTACTCGCGGGCGTGGGAGCCGGGCGTCACGGAGCGGGAGATCGAGCCCTGGCGACTCGTGCAGACCCGGCGCGGCTGGGAGGTCGATGCGGGGCCGGTCGACGACCAGGGCCGGATCCGCACCTACCTGATCTCCAACATCCGCTCGGTCGAGGTGCTGGACCGCGCGTTCGCCGTACCCGACGACCTCGACGACCTGCTGGCCAGCCAGCGCGCCACGACGCGGGTCCGGGTCCTGCTGCCGCAGGAGTCGCGGTGGGTGGCGGACTTCTACGCCGAGCAGGTCAGCTACGTCGAGGACGACGAGCAGGACGTCGTCGTCGACCTCGAGCTCCTCCCGCCCGTCGAGGACCGGATCGGGCGGCTGCTGCTGACCGCCGGCCCGACCGCGACCGTTCTCGACCCGCCCGAGCTCGACCGCGCTGGCGTCGTCCTCGCCGAGAAGCTGCTCCGGCACCACACCTCGGACCCCCACCCCGAGTGACCGCGGGCGCGCGCCATGTAACTAAGGGTTACGTTGCGAAATTCGCTGCAACAACGCCCGGGTAGTGGTCGGAACGCCCGGGTAGTCGCGTCGGACCGGCGCCTCGACGTCCACGGCCGTTGGTGCGGTGGTTCAATCATCTACCAGGGTGCTGTGGTCACCACCCGGGCGTTGTTGCAGCGAATTCCTTGCTGTAACTCGTAGTTACAAGCGGCGGTGCGAACCGAGACCGTCAGCCCCGCTCCACATGCTCCTTGAGCTGACGCAGCACGTTCGTCCAGTTCTCCCGGGCGGCGGCCACGTCCTCGCCCTCGGTGAGCGACTGCTCGACCGCGACGTCGGTGTGGTCGCCGTCGTCCTCGAGCAGCCAGGCGACGCGGTGGTAGTTCTCCGGGGAGTCGGGCCGACCGGTCAGTGGGCTGTAGTGGGTGACTACGAGTCGCTGCTCGGGCCGCACCTCCACGACCTCGCCCTTGTCCTCGAACGGGCGGCCGTCGTACTCACCGCGCCACCGGATCGGCGAGCCAGGATCCCAGGTCGTGTCCACCTCGGCGCCGAAGAAGTAGGCCCGGATCTGCTCGGGTTCGGTCAGCGCCTGCCACACCTGGGCGGGGGACGCCGAGACCTGCACCTGCGCGTGTGCCGTCGATGTGTCCATCTCCGACCGTTACCCGGCAGGCATCCGGGCATCCGGCCATGCGGCCCGCCCACCTGGCCGGTACGGTGGGCGGTGCAGCTCAGGACGCGGGCTGCCACGGGGGTCGGTCGACCCCGCTCGCACCGCAGGAGCCCGCATGTCCGAGCAGGTCAGCGTCCAGGTCCGTGTCCAGGTCGGCGTCGAGGGTGCACCGGTCCCCGGCCTGGTCCTCAAGTGGGACCGGCTCCGGGGCCGGGCACTGGTCACCTACGAGGCCGACGGGCACGTGCAGACGCAGTGGGTCTCCTCCGACCAGGTGGTGCCGGTCGAGGTCTGAGCCGCACCGGCGCGCGTCAGCCGCCCTCCGGCGGAGGGACGGCGAACTGGCGGCTGGTCGAGTCGACGACCTCCTGCGCGACATCGCGCAGCTTGATGTTGCTGGTACTGCTCGCACGCACGAGGAACTGGAAGGCGCGCTCCTCGGGGATGCGGTAGCGCTCCATGATGATGCCCACCGCCGTGCCGATCGCCTGGCGGGTGGTCACCGACTCGTTGAGCTGGTGCTCGTGACGCGCCCGGCCGAGAGCGATCGAGGCGTGCGCGGCGAACAGCTCGGCGAGCTGGATCGCGTCCGGGTCGATGCCCGGCTCCCAGGAGTAGAAGTTGAGCCCGCCGAGGGTGCTCTCGTCGCTGTAGAGCTGGAGCCCCATCTGGGCCCGCAGGCCGTGGCCGGCCGCCTCGTCGACGTACCGGGGCCAGCGCTGCTCGGTCGCGATGTCCTCCATGATGGTGACGCCGCCGGTCCGGATCGCGTCGTAGCACGGACCCTCGCCGAGCTTGTACTGGAGCTCGTCGATCTCCCACACCAGCGCGCCCGTGCCCGAGCGGGTCTCGATCCGGCGGTTGCCGTGGGTGATCGAGATGCCGACGTGCTCGAAGCCGGGCACCGTCTGCTGTGCCGCCCGGACGATGGCGTCGAGCGTGTCGTCGAGCGAGCGGTGACTGTTGATCGTGAGCGCGGCCTCGGTCAGGGCCGCGGCGACGCTGCTGGGGTCGTGGAGCATGCGGGACACCTCCTGGGTCGGGCTGGTGGTACCCGCACGGGGGTCGCGTCAGACCCGGTCCGGGACCGCCCGAGGCCGGCTTCCGGCCTGCTCCGCGCCCGGGTCAGGAGGTCAGCCGGGCCAGGCAGGCGAACCAGCGCTGCCCCTGCAGGAAGGCGGTCGGGCTCGGGGGGAGCACGAACACGTCGTAGGTGCCCTGGGGACGGTCGTCCCCACTGTCCGCGTCGTAGGCACGCAGCGTGTCGGCGGTGCAGGTGCCCTGCGCCTCGGCATCCGCGTCGACGGCCTCGGTGGTGACGTCCGTGGTGCCCTCCGCGAGCTCGCCGACCGCGAAGGTGAACCAGTGGTCCTCGGCGCACTCGCCCTTCGTGGCGCTCAGGGCCTGGCCGAGCTGCTGGACGCCCCCGTAGCAGGAGCCCAGCTCCGGGGCTCCGGCCAGCGGGTCCGGCACGGGCTCGGAGTCCTGGGAGACCCCGGCGTCGGCGGCGCCTCCGGCGCCGTCGGGCGTGCCGGCCCGGGCGGCGGGGTCGGACGGGTCGGCACGATCGTCCGGGGCGAGTACGACGCCGCCCAGGCCGCCGAGGCCGAGCCCGGTCACGGCGGCGGCGAGCGCGAGGGGCCACCGCCGGCGGGCCGGCGTGGGGGAGCGGGCCGGGGGAGGCGGCGGCCGGAGCTGGGTGAAGCTGGCCTCGGGGCCGCCGACGACCACACCGCCGCCGGTGTCGCCGGACCGGATCTCGCGCAGTGCGTCGTGCAGCTCACGCGCGGTCGGGTAGCGGTCGGCGGCGTCGTACGCCGTGGCGACGCGGATCACCCGCATCAGCGCCGCGCTGCCGGGCACGTCCGGGTCGGGGAACTCGGCCCGGAGGCTGGCGAGCAGCTGCTCGATGGGGACCGGACTCCCGTCGCCCGAGCGCCGCGGCGAGTCGCCGGAGATCATCGCGTGCAGGGTCGCGCCCATCGAGAAGACGTCCGACTGTGGCGTGGGGGCCGAGAAGGAGAACGCCTCGGGCGAGGCGTAGGCGGGCGTCAGCGCCTCGAGGCTCACCGACGGGTCCTGTCCGGGCTGGGGGAGCGCGGCCAGCCCGAAGTCCGAGAGCCGGGGCGTGCCCCAGGCGTCGATGAGGATGTTGCCGGGCTTGATGTCGCGGTGCAGGATCCCGGCCTCGTGGGCGGCGGCCAGCGCGCTGGTGACGGCGAGCCCGACCTCGATCGCCTCCGGCACCCGCATCGGCCCGTGCTGCGACAGATAGGACGACAGGCTGCCGTGGGTGCACAGCTCCATCACGAGGTACGGCCGGTTGTCGCGGGTCACGCCGACGTCGATCAGGGAGACCACGTGGGGATGACCGCTGATCCGGCTCACCGCGGTCGCCTCGCGCACGAACCGCCGGCGGTTGCTCTCCTCGTCGAGCACCCGGTTGTCGATCTTCACCGCGACGTCGCGGTCGACCGCCAGCTGCCGGCCGCGCCACACCGTCGCGAAGCCACCGTGTCCGATCTGCTCGAGCAGCTCCACGCCGGGCAGGAGCAGAGCGTGCTGGGTCGCCTCCACGTCCCGCATGCTAGCCGCGGCCGCGGTGCGCGCCGGCCTGGGATGTCGGGAGTGCTCCGGCGACGATGCCGACCGATGCGAAGAGGCCCTCTCCCGATCGGGAGAGGGCCTCTTCGTGGGTGGTACGCCATCAGGGACTCGAACCCCGAACCCGCTGATTAAGAGTCAGCTGCTCTGCCAATTGAGCTAATGGCGCCTGCGTCGAACGCGAGATGGAACATTACCAGCGTACGCCGATCCGGGTGAAATCGCCGAGGCCTCCCGCTTCCCTCACCGGGTCTCGAGCACCGCCTGCGCGGCGTTGTGCCCGCCGAGACCGGACACGGCTCCGCCCCGCCGGGCGCCCGAGCCGCAGAGGAGGACGCCGGGGTGGGCGGTCTGGACGCCCCACCGCTCGGCAGGGCTCTCCAGCCGGGCCCGGGCGGGGGCCCAGGGCCAGTCGAGGTCGCCGTGGAAGATGTGACCGCCCGGCATCGCGAGGTCCGCCTCGACGTCCTGGGGGATGCGGGCCTCGATGCAGGGCGTGCCGTCGGGGGCCCGCAGCACGACGTCCTCGATCCGGTCCTCGAGCACGGCGTCGAGGGACGCGATCGCGCGGCGCACCGCCTCCTCGCGCGCCCGGTCGGGGTCGGCCTCGAAGAGCCGGGCCGGGGTGTGGAGGCCGAAGTAGGTCAGGGTGTGGGTGCCGGGCGGCACGTCGCCGAGGATGCTCGGGTCGGTGAGGGAGTGGCAGTAGACCTCGCCGGGCAACGGGTCGGGGAGCTCGCCGCGCTGGGCCGCCGCCCAGGCGACCTCCAGGTCCGAGGCGGTCTCGGCGAGGTGGAGCGTGCCGGCGAAGGCGACCTCCGGATCGATGCCGGAGCGCAGGCGGGGCAGCCGCGAGAGCAGGAGGTTGATCTTGAGCTGCGCGCCCTGGGGTTTGGTGGCGGGGTCCTCGCCCTCGCCGAGGAGGATCCGCAGCACCCAGGGGGCGACGTTCGCCAGGACGCGGGACGCCTCGACGACATGCTCGCGGGCACCGTCGTGCCAGCGGACCTCGACCGGGCTGCTCGCGTCGTCCTGCGCCGGCCGGATCGCGCTCACCCCGGCGCCCGTCACGATCTCGGCGCCGGCCTCGGTCGCGGCTCGGGCCAGGGCGTCCGTGACGGCGCCCATCCCGCCGACGGGGACTCGCCACTCGCCGGTCCCGTTGCCGATGAGGTGATAGAGGAAGCAGCGGTTCTGGACCAGCGAGCGGTCGTGGAGCGAGGCGAAGGTCCCGATCAGCGCGTCCGTGCCGACCACGCCGCGCACCAGGTCGTCGCGGAACCGTCGGCCGATGGCGAGGCCGATCGGCTGCTCGACGACGTCGCGCCAGATCTCCGGGTCGACCTGCGCCCGGATCGCCGCGTCGGTGGCCAGTGGCTGGGTCAGGGTGGGGGCGACCGCGCGGGCCAGGCCGGCGACGCCGTCGTAGAAGGCGCGCCAGGCGTCGTACTCGTCGTCGCCGCCGGTCACCTCCCGGAACGACGCCCGCGTCGCCTCGCCCTCGCTGCGCTCGACGAGCAGTCCGGTGTGCCGCCCGGCGCGCACCGTGGGGGAGTACGACGCCGTCGGGCGGCTCACGAGACGCAGGTCGAGCCCGAGGTCGGCGACGATCCGGTCGGGCAGCAGCGAGACCAGGTAGGAGTAGCGCGAGAGCCGGGTCGGGAAGCCGGGGAAGGCCTGGGCGGAGACGGCGGCGCCGCCGACCCGACCGAGTCGTTCGAGCACCAGCACCGAGAGTCCGGCGCGGGCAAGGTAGGCCGCCGCGGTCAGGCCGTTGTGGCCGCCGCCGACGACGACGGCGTCGTACTTCCCCCGGGTCATGGAGGGAGCCTAGGGGTGGGGGAATGCGCCGCGGTGAGTTATGGTTGACATGGCAACCAATCCGACCAGCCACCCGGAGGTGGATGCGATGCCTGCCATGACCGTCGACGACCTGACCGTCCTGCCGCGCCTGCGGGCGCCGGGACTCGGGGACCAGCCCCGTCCGGTGTGGCAGGTGACCACCGCGCCGCAGGGCTACGAGGGGGAGGGCTTCCCGGTGCGGCGGGCGTTCGCCGGCATCGACATGAGGCACCTGGACCCGTTCATCATGATGGACCAGATGGGCGAGGTGGAGTACGCGCCCGGTGAGCCCAAGGGAACGCCGTGGCACCCGCACCGCGGCTTCGAGACCGTCACCTACATCATCGACGGCGTCTTCGACCACCAGGACAGCCACGGGGGCGGCGGCACCATCACCAACGGCGACACCCAGTGGATGACCGCCGGCAGCGGGCTGCTGCACATCGAGACGCCGCCCGAGTGGCTGGTCCAGGCCGGCGGCCTGTTCCACGGCATCCAGCTGTGGGTGAACCTGCCCAGGACGGACAAGATGAACGACCCGCGCTACCAGGACATCCGCTCCGGCGAGGTCGCGCTGCTCGCCGGTGACGACGCCGGGGCGCTGGTCCGGGTGATCGCCGGCGACGTCGACGGGCACGTCGGCCCGGGTTCGACGTACAGCCCGATGACGCTGGTGCACGCCACCATCGAGCCCGGCGCCCGGCTCGACCTCCCGTGGCAGGTCGACTACAACGCCCTGGTCTACGTCCTCAACGGATCCGGCACGGTCGGTGCCACCGACCCGAGCCCGCTGCACACCGGGCAGACCGCCGTCCTCGGCGCGGGCGACTACCTCACCATCACCGCCGACGGCCGCCAGGAGAGCCGCTCGCCGAAGCTCGACGTCATCGTCGTCGGCGGCCGGCCGATCCGCGAGCCGATCGCCTGGGCCGGCCCGTTCGTCATGAACACCAAGGCCGAGGTGATGGCCGCCTACGAGGACTTCCAGAAGGGGCGCTTCGGGCTGCCGATCGGCGGCTGAGCTACAGCGTCTTGGCGAAGAAGGCCTCGGCGTACGGGTTGTCGTTGTAGCGCTCGACCCGCTCGTAGCCCGACCGCTCGTACATCGCGATCGCCTCGCGCAGGGTGCCGTTCGTGTCGAGCACGACCCGTCGGTGCCCCTGCGCGGCGGCGAGGGCCTCCAGGTGGCGCAGCATCCGTGCGCCGAGGCCCGCCCCGCGCCAGTCGGCGTGCACCCACATCCGCTTGATCTCGGCCGTCTCGTCGTCGAGGACCGGGCGGATCCCGCCGTAGGCGACCGGCTCGCCGTCGGAGGTGGCGACGACGTACGTCGACCCCGGCTCGGGTGCGTCCGGGCCGCCGGGGTCGAAGCCGCCGGGGAAGCGGGCGTCGAGCTCGGCCACGTAGCGCCGCGTCGCCTCCCTGGCGAGCGGGTGGTCGGCCGGGACCTCGTCGAGCCGGACCGTCGCCGCCCGGACCAGCAGGTCCGCCATCCGCAGCGCCTCGGCGAGCCGCTCCTGCTGGCGCGGGGTCAGCGGCGCCACGAGGTCGGCGGCCCGCTCCTCGGAGCGGCGCTCGAGGTCGTCGTACGCCGCCTCGCCGGCCGTTGTCAGGCGCACTACGCGGCGGCGCCGGTCGGCCTCGTCGGGCACGGTCGCGACCAGGCCGTCGGCCTCGAGGCGGCGCAGCATCCGGGAGAGATGGCCGGAGTCCAGGTCGAGCCGGTCCCGCAGCGCACGCACGCTGGTGCCCGGGCTGCTGCCCACCTCGAACAGCAGCCGCGAGACCGCCAGCGGGCGGCCGGTGTCGAGGAACGACTCGTCGAGCGCCCCGATCCGCTGGGTGTAGGTCCGGTTGAAGCGGCGCAGCACGTCCGTGAGCATTCTCTGACTTTAGTCAGAAGAAATACCGCTGTCGACCGGCAGGCTCCGCCTGTTACGGTGCTCCACTTTGTGCCGAGCTGCCGAACTGCAAAGGATGACGACGTGCACGCGCACCGGGAGTTCCTCGACCGACTGACGCCGATCCTCCAGCGGGACGAGAGGATCCTGGGTCTGGCGCTGGCCGGGTCGCTGGCCGAGGGGACCGCGGACGAGCACTCCGACGTCGACCTCGTCGTCGTCCTGCGCGACGCGGCGTACGACGAGGTCATGGCCGACCGGCTCGGGCTGATCGGCTCCTGGACGCCGTTGGTCGACGGCTTCACCGGCGAGCACGTGGGCGAGCCGCGGCTGATCATCGCGCTCGTCGGGCCGCCGCTGCTCCATGTCGACTTCAAGTTCGTCCGGATCTCCGACCTGGGCGAGCGGAGCGGCGACCCGGTCGTCGTCTGGGAGCGCGACGGCAGCCTCGCCCGGGCCCTCGCGGGCCGCCCTGCCACGGAGGCGGGGTACGACGCGCAGTGGGTCGAGGACCGCTTCTGGACCTGGGTCCACTACGGCGCGACGAAGCTCGCGCGCGGTGAGCTGTTCGAGGTGATCGGCTTCCTCGGCTTCCTGCGCGAGGTGGTGTACGGCCCGCTCGCCGCCGAGCTCAGCGGGACCGCGCCGCGCGGCGTACGTCGCCTCGAGACCCTGGCGCCCGACCTGGCGCACGCCCTCGAGTCCACTGTCAGCGGGTACGACGCCACCGAGGCCGCCGCGGCGCTGGTCGCCTGCGTCGACGTCTACCGCTCCTGGACGGACCGCCTCGCCGCCCCGCCGCGGCGCAACGAGCTGGTGGTGGGGCTGGTCGGGGACTACCTGCGCGGCGTCGTCGGCCGGTTCGACATCGCCTGACGAGCCCGCCCGTCGATGTCGCTGGGGCGGGGACGCCGGATCAGGCTGTTGCGCCTGCCGGCTCGTACCGCAGGGCGATCGCGCCCGAGCGGAAGTCGTGGCGCTCCACGAGCTCGAGCCGGATGCGCTCGCGCAGGCCGGCGAGAAGCGTCGGCCCGTGACCGGCGACGACCGGCTGCACGAGGAACAGGTACTCGTCGATCAGGCCCAGGTCCGCCAGGGCCAGGGGGAGCGTCACGCCGCCCACGAACAGGCTCTCGCCCGGCTCCTCCTTGAGTCGCCGAACCGCGGGTCCGAGATCGCCTCGCACGAGCTCGGCGTTCCAGTCGACCGTGCTCAGGGTGCTCGACACGACGTGCTTCCTCGCCGGGTCGATCGCCTCGGCGAACGGGATCTCCCATGCGTCCATCCAGTCGGGCCACCCGCCCGAGGCGGGCCGCCGCCACGCCGCCTCCATCATCTCGTAGGTGACCCGGCCGAAGAGCAGGCCGTCGGCACGCTCCATCTCGGCGGTCCAGAAGCGCATCGACTCCTCGTCCGGCGGGATCCCCGCCTCGTGATGGCAGCAGCCGTCGAGAGTGACGTTGATCGCGTAGCGAAGGGTTCTCATCTGCTCTCCTCGGTGCGGACGACGATGCGGGCGGTGCGGGCGACGCGCTCTCGCCGGAGTAGGCAGACTCCCGCGCCGGTCGTTTCTCATCGGCGATCTCCGCCGGCCGGGCCGTCGATCGCAGCGGGACCGATCCGGCGGGAGCAGGCGCGGAACAGGGGAGCGCAGGGCGGAGCGGGGCGGAAGCACCAGTGGCGAGGTCCGGGCCCCGACCGGAGCTGTCCTCCGGTCCGGGACGGACCTCGCCACATCCGGGTGAGTAACGGGACTCGAACCCGCGACATCCGCGACCACAACGCGGCGCTCTACCAGCTGAGCTATACCCACCACGGCTCTCGAAAGAGCCGGGGACGAGTGTAGAGGCAAGCGGCCCCGAACGAGGAATCGGTATCAGCTCAGGGGGCGCGGAGGCCGGTGATCGAGCCGCCGTGGCGTGCCGCGGCGTCCTTCGCGGCGTCGGAGTCCGGGCCGGGGAGGGGGACGAAGACGGTGTCGCGGTAGTAGCGCAGCTCCTCGATGCTCTCCTGGATGTCGGCGAGGGCGCGGTGGTTGCCGCGCTTGGTCGGCGCGTTGAAGTAGGCGCGCGGGAACCAGCGCTTCGCCAGCTCCTTGATCGAGGAGACGTCGACGATCCGGTAGTGCAGGAAGGCGTCGAGCACGGACATGTCGCGGGCCACGAACCCCCGGTCGGTCGCGACCGAGTTGCCCGCGAGGGGAGGCCGGCTGTCGGGCGGGCAGTGCTGGCGCAGGTAGTCCATCACCTGCTCCTCGGCCTCCTGCAGCGTCACCCCGTTCTCGAGCTCGGCGAGCAGGCCCGAGGTCTCGTGCATGGAGCGGACGAACTCGATCATCTGGTCCAGCGCCTCGGCCGGCGGCTTGATGATGACGTCGACGCCGTCGCCGAGGACGTTGAGGTCGAAGTCGGTCACCAGCGCCGCGACCTCGATGAGAGCGTCCGCCCCGAGGTCGAGGCCGGTCATCTCACAGTCGATCCAGACCAGTCGTTCGTTCACGAGCCTGCACCTTACGCCGTACGCCGTCACGACGCCCGGTTCTCAGGTGCCGCTCAGCGGGGCCGGTTAGCCTCGCCGGCATGAGAGGGACACTGGCCTGGGTGGGTCTGGCCGCCCGGCTGGTGGCCGGTGGGGTGTGGATCGTCGCCGGTGGGCTGAAGATCACCGAGCCGGACGCGAGCATCGCCGCCGTGCGCGCCTACCAGCTGCTGCCGTCGTCGTTGGCCGAGATCGTGGGCCTCGCGCTGCCCGCGGTCGAGCTGGTCGTCGGGCTGGCGTTGGTGCTGGGCGTCTTCGCGCGCGGAGCGGCCGTGATCTCGGCGCTGCTGTTCGCGGCGTTCATCGTCGGCATCGCGTCGGTGTGGGCGCGCGGCATCGAGATCGACTGCGGCTGCTTCGGCGGCGGTGGCGCCAAGGCCGGCGCCTCGTCGGCGTACCCGTGGGAGATCGCCCGCGACGTCGCGCTGCTCGCCGCCTCCCTCCTCGTCGCGTTCGTACGACGGACCCGACTGTCCCTCGATTCCCTACTGTTCAACCCGGGGCCCGACGAGCGGGCCGCCGTCACCGAAGGAGCCGTGCACTGATGTCGTCGAACTCGAAGGCCAAGGCCCGAGCGGAGAAGGCCGCCGCGGAGCGGGCCGCGCAGGCCCAGCGCGAGAGCCGGCGCCGGATCCTCACCATCGTGGCCGTGCTCGCGGTCATGGTGCTCATCGTGGGCGGTTCGATCCTCGTCAGCGTCCTCAACAAGGAGGAGGTCAAGGCCGTCGGTGCCGGGTCCAGCGACTACGGCGTGACCATCGGCGACCCGGACGCCCCGCACTCGGTCATCGTCTACGAGGACTTCCTGTGCCCCTACTGCGGGCAGCTGGAGTCCGCGACCCGCGCCGACCTCGAGGAGCTCGCGGCCGACGGCAAGGTGTTCGTCGAGTACCGCCCGTTCGACCTGCTCAGCCAGAGCTTCGGCGACTACCCGATCCGCGCGGCGAGTGCCTTCGCGCTGGTGCTGGAGAAGTCCGGGCCCGAGGTGGCGAAGAAGTTCCACGACCTGCTCTACGAGAACCAGCCCTCGGAGGAGGACCCCGACTCCGTCAGCGACGACGACCTCGTCGACCTCGCCGTCGAGGCCGGAGCGGCCGAGGCCGACGTCCGCGACGGGATCGAGAGCGTCTCCCACAAGGACTGGGTGACCGCGGCGACCGCGGAGGCCGACAAGGCCGGGATCAGCGGCACGCCGACGGTGCTCCTCGACGGCGAGGTGTTCCAGGACGGGCGCACCATCCAGGACCTCGCCGACAACCTGGTCGCCGAACTCGAGTGACCCGGGCTCGGCCGGCTGGCAGGATCTCCCCGTGCTGAGCAACTTCGTCGCGGGTCTGCCAAAGGCCGAACTCCACGTCCACCACGTCGGCTCCGCGTCGCCGCGGATCGTGTCGGAGCTGGCCGAGCGCCACCCGGGCACGGTCCCGTCCGACCCGGAGCTGCTGCGGGACTTCTTCGCCTTCCGGGACTTCGCTCACTTCATCGAGGTCTACCTCGCCGTCGTCGACCTGGTCCGCACGCCGGAGGACGTCAGGTACCTCACCTACGAGATCGCCCGTGAGCTCCACGAGGGGCAGTCCGTCCGGTACGCCGAGCTCACCTGCACGCCGTACACCTCGGTGCTGCCCGGCGACCCCGATCGCGGCATGCCGATCGAGGCCTACACGGAGGCGATCGAGGACGCGCGGGTGGCGGCCGAGCGCGACTTCGGGCTGGTCCTGCGCTGGATCTACGACGTCCCGGGGGAGTCGGGGGTCCCGGCGGCCGACGCGACCCTGGGCTTCGCACTCGACCACGGGCCGGAGGGCCTGGTGGCGTTCGGCCTGGGCGGCCCGGAGATCGGGGTTCCGCGCGAGTGGTTCGTCCCGCACTTCGCCGCGGCCCGCGCCGCCGGACTGCGCTCCGTGCCGCACGCCGGCGAGACGACCGGGCCCGAGACGATCTGGACCTCGCTGCGCGACCTGGGGGCCGAGCGGATCGGGCACGGCACGTCGGCGGCGCAGGACCCGGCCCTGCTCGCCCACCTCGCCGAGCACCGGATCCCGCTCGAGGTCTGCCCGTCGTCCAATGTCGCCACCCGTGCCGTCGCGTCGCTCGCCGAGCACCCGCTGCCGCTCTTCGTCGACGCCGGGGTCGTGGTGACGATCAACTCCGACGACCCACCGATGTTCGGCACCACGCTCAACCGCGAGTACGAGATCGCGGCGGAGCTGCTGGGGCTCGACGAGGCGGGGCTGGCCGCGCTGGCCCGCGCCGCGGTGGACGCGTCGTTCGCGCCCGACGAGGTCAAGGCCCGCCTGCGCGCCGAGATCGCGGCGTACGCGCCGTAGCGCGCGCCCGAGAAGGACGTCAGCCCCGCGGGGCTCATACCTCCCGCGGAGCTGCCCTCTTTGTACGGCGCGCGGCGGGTCAGGCGTGGGAGGCGCGCCGCATTCGGCGCGCGACGGCGTAGGACTGCTCGCGCAGGTGCTCGACCCAGGGGTACTGCTCGAGGCCCGGCAGGGGGTTGACCACCGGGTCGAACGAGACCTCGGTCTCCTCGGGCAGCGGCATCGTCAGCGTCAGATCGCCGAGCGCGTGCCACTGCCGGCCGACGACGGCCCAGCACAGCTGGTAGCCGCGGACGTCGATCGGCCGGGCGCCGATGACCAGGGGCCCGATGGGACTCCGATAGGGGAGCAGGGTCGTCAGCGGCCAGTGGGCGTTCCACGCCGGCATCAGCAGGTGCCGGGTCAGCGGGTCCCAGCCGGTGCTGGCGAGCAACAGGTCGCCGTACCTGGTCTGGCCCTTGCGCAGGCGCAGGGCCAGGCCGTGCACGTCGGGGACGGGGCCGGGCAGCCCCACCGCCCGGGAGAGTCGGACGATCACGTCGTCCTCGCCGCCCTGGTCGATCCACGGCACCCCGGTCCGCTGCTGCGATCCGGGACGGATCAGCTGGCCGGCGTACATGTCGCCGTCCGGGTGGAGGGGCTTGTCGGCGTGCCGCACGGCGGCGACGCCTCGGGTGATCGACGCCAGAGCGCGTCCGGCGAGGTCGGCTGCGGTGGTGACCACGGAGTGTGCCATGCCCCCGTGGTACCCCGGTCAGGCGCTGTGCAGCCGGGCCGGGGGCAGCGCGCGGGCGCGCCAGCGGCCGGCGTCGTGGTCGACCTCGATCGGGTGCTCGAAGGTGCGGGTGATGGTCTCGGTCGTGACCGCCTCGTCGACCGGGCCGGCGACGACAACCCGACCGTGCGCGAGCAGCAGCGCGTGGGACGTGGTCGTCGGCAGCTCCTCGAGGTGGTGGGTGACCAGCACCGAGGCGACCTCCGGCGCCGTGTGGGCCAGCCGGTCGAGCACCGCGAGCAGCTGCTCGCGGGCCGCGACGTCGAGACCGGTCGTCGGCTCGTCGAGGAGCAGCAGCTCGGGCTGGGCGATGAGGGCCCGCGCGATCAGGGTCCGGCCGCGCTCGCCCTGGGAGAGGTGGGGCCAGCGGGCGTCGCGCCGATGGGAGAGGCCGACCTCGGCGATCAGCTCGTCGGCGGTCCGCATCTGCTCCTCGGTGGCGGACCAGCGCATCGGCAGCTCGATGGTGCCGGTGATCCCGGTGAGCACCACCTGGTGGACGCTCAGTCCGGACTGGAGGGGGTGGCGGGGGTTGACGTGGCCGATGTGACGGCGCAGCTCCTGCAGCTCGACCCGGCCCAGCCGCTTGCCGAGCACGTCGACCGTCCCGGAGGTGGGGTGGACCTGCGCGCTGCAGAAGCCGAGCAGCGTGCTCTTGCCGGCGCCGTTCGGGCCGAGCAGTGCCCAGTGCTCGCCCGCCCGCACGGTCAGGTCGACGCCGTGGAGGATCTCGCTGCCCCCGCGGCGGAAGACGACGTCGTGCAGGTCGAGGACGGTCGAGCTCATGTCAGGCGGTTCCCTACGTGTCTGCGCGTGCGCGGCTGCGCTTCTCTGCGCTTGTCTACTTGTCTGAGGAGTGGCTAGAGTCTAGGCCATGCGGATCACCGGCCTCCTCCTTCCCCGCCGCGGCGGGGCCTGGTGCGGCTGGCTCCCCGTCGTGGAGTGATGCGTGCGCCGGCCACCTCCACGACCGGCAAGGAACCACCCGCATGACCCTCACCTGGAACCGCCAGCGTCCCTCGGGGATGCCCTCGCACCGCTATCGCGACGTCTACGACCGCGTCGCCGTCCCGCTGGCCGAGCGCACCTGGCCCACGCGCCGGCTCACCTCCGCCCCGCTGTGGGTGCCCGTCGACCTGCGCGACGGCAACCAGGCACTCGCCGAGCCGATGGACCCCGCGCGCAAGCGACGGTTCTTCGAGCTGCTCGTCGCGATGGGCTACAAGGAGATCGAGGTCGGCTACCCGTCCGCCTCGCAGACCGACTTCGACTTCGTCCGCCTGCTCGCCACCACCGACCTCGCACCGGCGGACGTCACGGTCGTCGTCTTCACGCCGGCGCGCCGCGACCTGATCGCCCGCACGGTGGAGTCCGTGCGCGGGATGCGCAATCCGGTCGTGATCCACCTCTACACGGCGACCGCACCGACCTGGCGCGACGTCGTGCTCGGTCACTCGCGGGCGTCGCTGAAGGAGCTCGTGCTGGCGGGAGCCCGCGACGTCCTCGAGCTGGCGGACGGCCTGCCCGACGTGCGCTTCGAGTTCTCGCCCGAGGTCTTCAACCTCACCGAGCCGGACTACGTCCTCGAGATCTGCGACGCGGTGACGACCCTGTGGGACGCGACGCCCGAGCGACCGGTGATCCTCAACCTGCCCGCCACCGTCGAGGTCGCCACGCCGAACGTGTACGCCGACCAGATCGAGTACATGCACACCTCGCTCGCCCGCCGCGACTCCGTGATCCTCTCCGTGCACCCCCACAACGACCGCGGCACCGGCATCGCCTGCGCCGAGCTCGCCGTCCTGGCCGGCGCCCAGCGGGTCGAGGGCTGTGTCTTCGGCAACGGCGAGCGCACCGGCAACGTCGACATCGCCACCCTCGCGCTCAACCTGCACGCCCAGGGCATCGACCCGATGATCGACTTCTCCGACATCGACGAGATCCGCCGCACCGTCGAGCACTGCAACCGCGTCGAGATCCACCCGCGCCATCCCTACGTCGGCGACCTGGTCCACACCGCCTTCAGCGGCACCCACCAGGACGCGATCCGCAAGGGCCTCGCCGAGCACCGCGCCCGCGCCGCCGAGCTGGGCAAGCCCGAGGACGAGATCGAGTGGCGGGTGCCCTACCTGCCCGTGGACCCCGCCGACCTCGGTCGCAGCTACGACGAGGTGATCCGGGTCAACTCCCAGTCCGGCAAGGGTGGCATCGCCCACCTGCTGGAGAGCGAGTACGGCGTCGAGCTGCCCCGCCGGCTGCAGATCGACTTCAGCCGCCGGGTCCAGGAGCATGCCGACGCCACCGGGGGCGAGGTCACCGCGGCGCAGCTGTGGGCGCTGTTCGAGGCGGCCTATCTCAGCGCCTCCGCGGGGGAGGCGGCCGCGCGGGGGACCGTGCTGGCGTCGTACCGGACGGGGGTGGGGGCCGGCGCCGGCGCCGTCCCCCTCACCCTCGTCGAGTACCGGTCCGACGACGGCTCCACCGCCTGGGCGGCGAGCCGGTTGGACGATGGGCGCCCCCGGCAGGAGTCGAACCCGCAACCATCGGAGTAGAAATCCGCTGCGCTATCCATTGCGCCACGGGGGCCTGGCTCGAGGGTATCGCTCGACCCCGGGGCCCGTGACGTGGCCGGTGGGGCCTGTGGTGTGTCGGAGCCGGATGCGACGGTGCTGGGGCACGGACGCAGTCGGCTCGGCGTCGGCGGACGTCAGTGGCCGGCGATCGCGGCGGCGACCGCGTGGTGCACCTCGGGGTGGAATACCGACGGCATGATGAAGCTCGCGTTGAGCTCGTCGTCGCGTACGACGAGCGCGATGGCCTCGGCGGCGCGCAGCATCATCTCCATCGTCACCTCGGAGGCCCGGGCGTCGAGGAGGCCCCGGAACACACCGGGGAAGGCGAGCACGTTGTTGATCTGGTTGGGGAAGTCCGAGCGGCCCGACGCCACGACCGCGGCGAAGCGCGCGGCCGCGGCGGGGTCGACCTCGGGGTCGGGGTTCGCGAGCGCGAAGACGACCGGGTCGGCGGCCATCGTCGGGATCCACTCGGGCTTGAGGATGCCGGGGGCGCTGACGCCGATGAACACGTCGGCGCCCTCGAGCACCTCCTGCAGCCCGCCGGTGCGCCGCTCGCGGTTGGTGAGCGCGGCCAGCTCCTGATGGGCGGCCGAGAGCCCGGGGGCGTCGGCGACGAGCGCGCCGGCGCGGTCGACGACCACGACGTCTCGGACCCCGGCGGCGAGGAGCAGCTTCACGATCGCGGTGCCGGCGGCACCGCCGCCGGAGACGACGACGCGCGCCGTACCGAGCTCCTTCTTCACCACGCGCAGCGCGTTGGTGAGCGCGGCGAGGACGACGATCGCCGTCCCGTGCTGGTCGTCGTGGAAGACGGGGATGTCGAGGCGCTCACGCAGCCGGGCCTCGATCTCGAAGCAGCGCGGTGCGGCGATGTCCTCGAGGTTGATGCCGCCGAAGCCGGGCGCGATCAGCTCGACCGCGCGCACGATCTCGTCGGTGTCCTGGGTGTCGAGGCAGATCGGCCAGGCGTCGATCTCGCCGAACCGCTTGAAGAGCGCGGCCTTGCCCTCCATCACCGGCAGCGCGGCGCCCGGGCCGATGTTGCCCAGGCCCAGCACGGCGGAGCCGTCGGTGACGACGGCAACGGCGTTGCCCTTGACGGTGAGACGGCGCACGTCGTCGGGGTTCTCCGCGATCGCCATCGACACCCGCCCCACGCCGGGGGTGTAGGCCAGCGACAGGTCGTCTCGGGTCTTGAGCGGCACCTTGGAGGCCACCTCGATCTTGCCGCCGAGGTGGATGAGGAAGGTGCGGTCGGAGACCTTGTGCACCTCGACGCCGGCCACCGCCGCGACCGCGGCCTGGAGGTCGGCCGCGTGCTCGGCGTCGGCGGCGGAGCAGGTGACGTCGACGGTCAGCCGGTGCGCGCTGGAGTCCGCGACGTCGATCGCGGTCACCATCCCGCCCGCGCCGGCGATCGCGGTCGCGACCTCGCCCACGACGCCGTGGTCGACGGTGGTGTGGAGGCGCATCGTGATGGAGTACGACGAGGCAGTGGCAGTCCTGGTGGGCACGGACCCAGTCTCGACCCCGCCCGGGGTTACTCGGAAGTCGCGAGCGCTCCTGCCGCGTGCGGTGCGGGAGAGCGGCTACTTGCGCTCGTGCGTGTGCGCGACGTACACGTCGCAGGAGGCGTGCGCGGCGACGTCGCGGGCGATGCTGCCCAGCACCCGCCCGGCGATGCCCTGCACCCGCTTGTTGCCCACGACGATCAGCTCCGCGCCGACCTGGCCGGCCGCGGTCACCAGCGCCTCACCGGGCTTGCCGTCGGCGGCGGCGGTGGTGATCTCGAGGCCGGGGTGGGTCAGGCGCAGCGTCGTGGCCGCCTTGGCGGCGACCTCCTCGGCGTCCCGCTCGGAGCTGAGGATGAGCGTGTCGCTGCCGATCTGGACGGTCTCGGACTCGAACTTGCCGAAGGCCGAGACCACGTGCAGCCGCGCACCCAGCGCCTGGGCGAGCATCGCCGCCCTCTCGGCCGCGGCCATCGCGGTGTCGCTGCCGTCCACGCCGGTCACGATCGTCTTGTCCGCCATCGCTCTCTCCTGTCCGAGCTGTCCGAGCCGTCCGAGCGCGCCGAGGACGGCCAGTTGTCAGGGCAGCAACGTAGCGCAGCGGGCGGGCATGACGCGGCCGCGATCGCACCCTCAGCCGCGCAGCGCGGCCATCCACTCCTCGACCGCGTCCGGGGTGCGCGGCAGCCCCGCCGAGAGGTTCTCGATGCCGTCGGCGGTGACCACCACGTCGTCCTCGATCCGGATGCCGATGCCGCGCAGCTCCTCGGGGACGAGCAGGTCGTCGGCCTGGAAGTACAGTCCCGGCTCGACGGTCAGCACCATGCCCTCCACCAGGTCGGCCTCCCGGTAGGCCTCGGGCGCCGCCTGGCCGCAGTCGTGCACGTCCATGCCGAGCATGTGGCTGACGCCGTGCAGGGTCCAGCGGGCGTAGACGCGGGAGTCGGGGGAGAGGGCCTCGTCGACCGACACCGGCAGCAGGCCGAGGTCGTCGAGACCGTGCGCGAGCACCTCCATCGCCGCGTCGTGACCGGCCAGGAACCTGGCTCCCGGCCGCAGCGCAGCCAGGGCGGCGTCCTGGGCCCGCAGCACCAGGGTGTAGAGGTCGCGCTGCAGCGGCGAGAAGGTGCCGCTGACCGGCAGGGTGCGGGTGACGTCGGCGGTGTAGAGGTTCGCGCCCTCGACGCCCATGTCGAGCAGGATCAGGTCACCGGGTACGACGGCGCCGGAGTTCTCGATCCAGTGCAGGGTCGTGGCGTGGGAGCCGTTGGCGACGATCGAGTCGTAGCCGAGGTCGTTGCCCATGGTCCGCGCGCGGCGGAAGAAGGTGCCCTCCAGCCAGCGCTCGCCGTGCTCGATCACCCGGTCCCACTCGCGCACGCAGTCCTCGAAGCCCAGCGTCGTCGCGTCGACCGCGGCCTGCAGCTCCGCGATCTCCCACGCGTCCTTGACCAGGCGCATCTCCGAGGCGACCCGGGCCAGCTCGCCGTCGCGGCCCTCGTCGCCGGCGACGAGGCCGTCGACGGTGGCGGACACCCCGCGGTGCACGCGGGTCTTCGCGCCGCGCGCCAGGTCGGCCGCGAGCTCGTCGACGTGCTTGACCGTCAGGCCGAGCGCAGCCTCCAGCTCGCCGGCCGACGGGCGCTTGCCCGCCCACAGGGCGCCGTACTGGCGGTCGCGGAAGAACTCGTCGGTGTCGCGGCCCGAGCGCGGGCGGGCGTAGAGCACCGAGGAGCCGTCCGGCTCGACGACCAGGACGGCGTCGGAGGTGTGGTTGCCGGAGTAGTAGGCGTGCGCGGTGTCGGCGCGGAAGCGGTAGTCGGTGTCGTAGGCGCGCACCTGGTATCCGCCGCCCGGCAGGACCAGCCGCTCGCCGGGGAACGCCTCGGCCAGGCGGGCGCGGCGGGCGGCCGCGAGATCGGCGACGGGGTGACGGGCGACGTCGTCCTCGCGCTCGTCCCAGCCGGTCCGCATGAACGCGGCATAGGCCTCGGGGACGGCCGGGTCGTGCTGCTCCGTCTTGGGGGCGTTCTGGGCGCTGTCGTCGGTGATGTCCGCACTCACCTTGTCACTGTACGACCACGTACGCTCGCCCGCACACCCGGCGATCGGGGGCGCGGCAGCCGCTCCCGATAGGGTTCCCCCATGCCTTCAGCCCGCCGCAACAGCGTCGCCTTCACGGTCGTCGTGACCGTGGCGGTGGTGTTCGGCGCGCTGCTCACCCTGCTGATCCTCGCCCTGTCGGGCGCCCCGGCCATCACGCTGCTGGCGACGGCGCTCGCCGCACTGCCGGTGGGCCCCGTGCTGGCGGCGTACCTCTGGCTGGACCGCTACGAGCCGGAGCCACGCCTCCTGCTCGCCGGCGGCCTCGCGTGGGGCGCGTTCGTCGCGACCATGGCCGCGATCGTCGTCCAGGGCCTCGGCGGCCTGCTCGTCGGCTTCACCGACGACTTCTCGCTCGCGGTCGCCGCGCCGGTGATCGAGGAGGCCAGCAAGGGCCTCTTCCTCGTGCTGCTGCTGTGGTGGCGGCGCGCGGAGGTCGACGGCATCCTCGACGGCATCGTGTACGCCGGCATGGTCGGTGTCGGCTTCGCCTTCACCGAGAACATCCTCTACCTCGCCGCTGCCTGGAACGGCACCGACGGGATGGGCCCCGGCGGCATCGAGGCCGTCACCGGCACCTTCGTCATCCGCTGCGTGTTCAGCCCCTTCGCCCATCCGCTGTTCACCGCGTTCACCGGCATCGGCATCGGCCTCGCGGTCGCCTCGCGCAACCGGAGCGCGCGCTGGCTCGCGCCTCTCGGCGGCTACCTCATCGCGGTGCTGGCCCACGCCGTCTGGAACGGCTCCACGGTGTTCGGGTTCGGCAGCTTCGCCGTCGTGTACGTCGTCATCATGGCGCCGGCCTTCATCGGCATGATCGCGCTGGCGTGGTGGGCTCGCGAGACCGAGGCCCACGTGCTGCGGATGGCGCTCACCGACGCGGCGCAGCGCGGACTCCTCCCCGCGACCGACATCGGGTGGGTCGTGGACCTGCGGGCCCGCCGCGACGCGCGCCGCCACGCGCGGCTCCAGGGCGGCCCGGAGGCGGAGCGCGCCATGCGCGACTACCAACAGGCCGCGATCGAGCTCGGCTACCTGCACCATCGGCTGCTTCGGGGCACCGCCCCGGCCGACTGGCAGGTGCGCGGTCAGGACTTCCTCGGTCGGATCCAGGCGGCTCGGCCGCGGATCGCCTTTCCAGGACAGGTGGTACCCCAGCGATGACCCTCGGCGCCGATCTCAGCGACGACCTCCTCGGGAGCAGGATGCTCACCGAGGTGGTCCGCCTGCACGGATCCCTGCTCAACGCGCCGCTCCCGCTCGACCTCCCCGGCGTGGACGCGCTGCGGGTGGGGCGCGAGCACATCATCGAGCAGCTCGAGGACTACATCATCCCGCGGCTCACCGAGCTCGACGCGCCGCTGCTGGTGGTCGTCGGCGGCTCGACCGGCGCGGGCAAGTCCACCCTCGTCAACACGCTCGTCGGCAGCCGGGTGACCGTCCCCGGCCTGCTGCGTCCCACGACCCGCTCGCCGGTGCTGGTCCACCACCCGGAGGACGGCCGCTGGTTCGGCGCCGACCGGCTGCTGCCGGAGCTGGCGCGCGTCCAGCAGGCCACCAACGACCAGTTCGCGATCCAGCTCGTCCCCAGCACGGCCGTGCCACGCGGCCTGGCCGTCCTCGACGCCCCCGACGTCGACTCCGTCGACGAGCGCAACCGCGAGCTCGCCGCGCAGCTGCTCGCCGCCGCCGACCTGTGGCTCTTCGTCACCTCCGCGGCGCGCTACTCCGACCAGGTCCCGTGGGAGCACCTCAAGAACGCCGTCGACCGCAACACCGCCGTCGCGCTCGTGCTCAGCCGCACGCCGGAGGAGGACGTCGCGACCGTCTCGGTCCACCTCGCCCGGATGATGGCCGCCCGCGGGCTCAAGGACAGCCCGCTGTTCGCCGTACCCCAGGGCACGGTCAGCGACGAGGGGCTGCTGCCCGCGTCGTACGCCACCGAGATCAGGGAGTGGCTCCAGGCGCTCGCCGCCGACGCGGCCGCGAAGCGTGACGTCGTCAACCAGACCGTCGGCGGAGCGGTGCGTACCGTGACCCGCAAGGCGTTCCCGATCGCCGACGCCGTCGCCCAGCAGGTGGAGGCGGTCGGCGAGCTGCTGACCGTCGCCGACCGGGTCTACGACGACGCGCAGACCGCGCTGCTGGCCGCCGGTGCCGACGGCACGCTCCTGCGCGGCGACCTGCTGGCGCGGTGGCAGGAGTTCGTCGGCAGCGGCGAGCTCACCCGCACCCTCGAGGCCAAGGTCGGCTTCGTGCGCGAGCGGCTGGTGAACGCGATCAAGGGCAAGCCACAGCAGGCCGAGCGCGTCGGCGTCGCCCTCGAGATGGGCATCGAGGCCCTGGTCGCCGACCACGCCGAGCGGGCCGCCGCGACGGCCGCCGCGGCCTGGCGGGAGCGGTCCTACGGCGAGGCGCTGCTCAAGTCGACGACCGACGACCTCGCCCGGGCGGGGCGCGGGTTGCGCTCGCAGGCGGAGCAGGAGATCCGGGGTTGGCACGACGAGCTCCAGGAGTTCGTCAAGCACGAGGCCGGCGACGCGCGGCACAGCGCGCGCTTCCTCGCGCTCGGCGCCCGCGGACTCGCCGTCACACTGGGCGTCGTGGCGCTCGCCGGACCGGATCCGCGCGGCGCCGCCGCGGAGTCGGTGCGGTTGGGCCGCACCCTGCTGGAGAGCACGCTCGGCGAGGCCGGAGCCGCCCGGGTGGTCGACCGGGCCCGTGGCACCCTCGCCCGGCGGCTCACGAACCTCATGGGCGCCGAGCGCGCCCGCTACCTCGCGCCGGCCGCGCGGTGGGAGCTCAAGCCGGACGCGCCGGACCAGCTCCGCCAGGCGGCGCGACGAGTGGACGACCTGCGGTTCGCCGCGGCGAAGAAGGGAACGGGTGGACACCTGTGACGGCACCGTTGGCTGAGGGGCGCGGCGACGCGATCCCGGCGGATCTCGCGACCCGCGGCACCTCGATCGGCACCCGGGTCGCCGGGCTCGGCGCGGCGGTCGAGGCCGCGCGCGGCCGCGTGGCCGACCCGCTGCTCGACGACGTGGCCGCCGCGGTGGACAGGTCCACCGGCCGGCTGCGGCTCTCGGCGCGGCACACGGTGGTCGCCATCGCCGGTGCGACCGGCTCGGGCAAGTCGTCGACGTACAACGCCCTGACCGGACTCGAGCTGTCGTCGGTCGGCATCCGCCGGCCGACGACCTCCTGGGCCACCGCGGTGGTGTGGGGCAGCGAGGGTGCCGGCGAGCTGCTCGAGTGGCTCGGCATCCCGCCGCGGCACCAGACCATGCGCGACTCCATGCTCGACACGCGCTCCGAGTCGGAGTTCGACGGCGTCGTCCTGCTGGACCTGCCCGACCACGACTCGACCGAGGTCGCCCATCACCTCGAGGTCGACCGGCTCGTCGCCGTCGCCGACCTGATGGTGTGGATCCTCGACCCGCAGAAGTACGCCGACGCGGCCGTCCACGACCGCTACTTCAAGCCGATGGGCACCCACCAGGACGTCATGCTCGTCGCGCTCAACCACA
Source organism: Nocardioides segetis (assembly GCF_051390595.1). Classification (NCBI taxonomy): domain Bacteria; kingdom Bacillati; phylum Actinomycetota; class Actinomycetes; order Propionibacteriales; family Nocardioidaceae; genus Nocardioides; species Nocardioides segetis. The sequence goes on from NZ_JBNINR010000012.1 coordinate 40,214, forward strand.
TCGACACCGTGCCTCCGGAGCGGCGGCAGGCGATGATCGACGACGTGCGCCGGCTGCTCGCCGAGGACGGGCTGCCGCAGGTGCAGGTGCTGCCCATCTCGGCGAAGGAGGGCATCGGCATGGCCGAGCTCCGCGCCGAGATCCTGCGCCGGGTCAACGACAAGCGCAGCACGAGCCTGCGGGTGGAGGCCGACATCGCGGCCGCCGCCGGCCGCCTCGAGCAGGCGGGCGGCACCCTGCCGGCGCCCGAGCTCGCGCCGCGCCGCGTCGAGGAGGTCGAGGACCGCGTCGCCGACGCCGCCGGCATCTCCGCGGTGGTCGAGGGCATCGAGCGCACCGTGGGGGAGCGGGCCCGCCGCGCGGTCGCGTGGCCGCCCTTCGCCCTGCTGCGGCGCGGCGCGGACGGTCCCGGCGCCGACCCCGAGATCGCGCCCCTCGACCGGGCCGCGGTCGACACCACGGTCCGCGCGCTCGCCGACGAGGTCTCCGACGGCATCGGCCCGGCCTGGGCGCCGCGGGTGCGCGCCGCCGCGTCGACCGGCCTGGCCGCGACCGGCGAACGGCTCGAGAAGGGCCTGCGGGGCGTTGACCTCGGCGGCCGGCTCCCGGCCTGGGTGACGCTCGTCCGGTTGCTCCACTGGCTCCTCCTGCTGGCCGCCGTCGGCGGGTTCGCCTGGTGGGGTGTCGCCGCCGTGCAGGGCACCACCGACGACCTCGCCGCGGTGGCGGGCTTCCCGCTCCCGGCGGTGCTCGGCATCGGCGGGCTCGTCCTCGGGCTGCTGCTCGCGGTGGTGGGCGGGATGCTGGTGCGCGGGCTGGCCCGCCAGCGGGCCGATCAGGCCGACGAGCGCCTGCGTGGCGTGGTGCACCAGGTCCTCGAGCGCGACGTCGTCCAGCCGATCGGCACCGAGCTGTCGTCGTACGCCGCCTTCCGGCGCGGCATCGAGGCCGCGCGCGGCTGAGCGTCTCGAGACCGCCTCTCCCGGTCCCAGCCGTCCCCGGAGGGGGCGTCGGGCCTCCACAGGCCGGGTGGGTGCACCGCTGCGTCCACAGGCGGTCGGGAGGCGGTGGCCCGGCGTCGGTCCCGTGCCGTGGACTCGTCGGCGACCGGTCGCTCCCGCGACCGCCGACGAGAGGAGTCCCGAGATGTCCTACCAGACGATGGTCACCGTGCAGGGATGGATCGGCACGACGCCGATGCTGCGCGAGGTCGGTGGCGTGCCCGTCCTCAACTTCCGGCTCGGATGCACGCCGCGCCACTTCAGCCGGGCCTCCGGCACCTGGGTCGACGGCCAGCCGCAGTGGTACGGCGTCAGCGCCTGGCGCCGGCTGGCGACCCACGGCGGCCCGTCGCTGCACCAGGGCGATCCCGTTCTCGTGCACGGCCGGCTCGAGCACCGCACCTATGTCAACAAGAGCGGCGTCGAGGTCGTCGCCCTCGAGATCGAGGCGCTGACGATCGGCCACGACCTCACCCGGGGCGTCGCGACCTTCGTCAAGGCCGCGTCCGGCGCGTCCGCGGGTGACCCCGAGCACGACCGCGGGGCCGCCGCTGCGTAGCCTGGGGGCATGGCTGAGTACGTCCTCTCTCTGCGCAATGTGCGTAAGGCCCACGGCGACAAGGTGGTCCTCGACAACGTCACGCTGTCGTTCCTGCACGGCGCGAAGATCGGCGTCGTCGGCCCCAACGGCATGGGCAAGTCCTCGCTGCTCAAGCTCATGGCCGGGCTCGACCAGCCCAACAACGGCGACATCGTCCGCGACCCCGACGCCACGGTGGGCATGCTCCAGCAGGAGCCGCCGCTGACCGAGGGCAAGACCGTGCTCGAGAACGTCGAGGAGGCGGTCGCCGACACGAAGGCGAAGATGAAGCGCCTCGAGGACGCCTACATGGAGATGGGCGACCCCGACGCCGACCAGGACGCGCTCATGGCCGAGACCGGCGAGCTGCAGACCGAGCTCGACAACATGAACGCCTGGGACCTCGACAGCCGCCTGGAGCAGGCGATGGACGCGCTGCGTTGCCCGCCGTCGGACGCGCTCGTGGACAACCTGTCCGGTGGTGAGCGCCGGCGCGTCGCCCTGTGCAAGCTGCTGCTCCAGCAGCCCGACCTGCTGCTGCTCGACGAGCCCACCAACCACCTCGACGCCGAGTCCGTCCAGTGGCTCGAGGGTCACCTGAAGTCCTACCCGGGCGCCGTCTTGGCGGTCACCCACGACCGGTACTTCCTCGACAACGTCGCCGAGTGGATCGCCGAGGTCGACCGCGGCTCGATCCACGGCTACGAGGGCAACTACTCGACCTACCTGGAGACCAAGAAGGAGCGGCTCAAGGTCGAGGGCGCCAAGGACGCCAAGCGCGCCAAGATGCTCGAGAAGGAGCTGGAGTGGGTGCGCTCCAACGCCAAGGCGCGCCAGACCAAGTCCAAGGCGCGGCTCCAGCGCTACGAGGAGATGGCGGCCGAGGCCGACAAGGCCCGCAAGATCGACGCCGCCGACATCAACATCCCCCCGGGTCCCCGGCTCGGCGACGTCGTTCTCGAGGCCCAGCACCTCACCAAGGGCTTCGAGGGCCGGATCCTGTGGAACGACATCTCCTTCACGCTGCCGCGGGCCGGCATCGTCGGCGTGGTCGGTCCCAACGGCGTCGGCAAGACGACGCTGTTCCGGATGATCACGGGCAGCGAGCAGCCCGACGCGGGCACGCTCAACGTCGGCCAGACGGTGAAGATCTCCTATGTCGACCAGAGCCGCGGCGGCATCGACCCCAACAAGAACGTCTGGGAGGTCGTCTCCGACGGCCTGGACTTCATCAAGGTCGCCAACTTCGAGATGAACAGCCGCGCCTACGTCGCGTCGTTCGGCTTCAAGGGCCCGGACCAGCAGAAGAAGGCCGGCGTGCTCTCCGGCGGTGAGCGCAACCGCCTCAACCTCGCGCTCACGCTCAAGCAGGGCGGCAACATGCTGCTGCTCGACGAGCCGACCAACGACCTGGACGTCGAGACCCTGTCCTCGCTCGAGGACGCGCTGCTCGACTTCCCGGGCTGTGCCGTCGTCACCTCCCACGACCGCTGGTTCCTCGACCGCGTCGCCACCCACATCCTCGCCTGGGAGGGCACCGAGGAGAGCGAGGGCGAGTGGTTCTGGTTCGAGGGCAACTTCGCCTCCTACGAGGAGAACAAGATCGAGCGCCTCGGCGTCGAGGCTGCCCGCCCGCACCGGGTCACCCATCGCCGCCTGACGCGGGACTGAGCTGGATGGCGCGAGCGCGTCGCCGCCGGGCGGAGCCTCCGCTACGGCCGGCGGGCCGCTCGCGCCTAGGACCGGATCTCGCGCTCCGGGTGCGCGTCGATCAGCTGGTCGCAGACCGCGTCCATCACGCGGCCCAGCGCGCGCAGGTCGTCGGGCGCGACGAGGTCGACGAGCGAACGGCGTACGGTCTCGACGTGGTCGGGGGCGGCCGTGCGCAGCATGTCGCGGCCGGCGTCGGTGAGCCGGCAGTCGACGCCGCGCCCGTCCTCGGGTGACTCCTCGCGCAGCACGAGGCCGGCCGACTCCATCCGCTTGACCGTGTGGGTGACGCGGCTGCGGCTGTGGGCGAGCGCCGCGGCGAGCTGGGCCATCCGGAGGGTCCCGTCGGCCTCGGAGAGGCGGACCAGGATCTCGTACTCCACCGCCGAGAGGCCGTGCTCGCGGCGCAGGTCCTCGTCGAGGCGGTCGAGCAACAGGGTCGTGCCGAGCAGGAACGAGCGCCAGGTGCGTTGCTGGTCCTCGTCGAGCCAGCGCGGCGGGTGGCCGGTCGCCACGGGCCCAGCGCTGTCGTCAGTCACCGCGTCAGTCTAAGGCGATCCTCATCAGCACCCGGGGGTGTCCGCTCAGGACGGACGTCGTGTCGGCGACGTACCGGAAGCCGGCCGCCTCGAAGTTGGCCCGCAGCCCGGCGTAGGCCATCGTCTGGTCGACCTTCGCGTCGCCGTTGTCGAGCGGGTACGCCTCGACCGCCGGCGCGCCCTGGTCGCGGGCGAAGGCGACCGCGCCCTGGATGAGGTGGTGGGAGATGCCCCGGCCGCGGTGCCCGGGACGCACCCGGATGCACCACAGCGACCAGACCGGCAGGTCGTCGACGTGGGGGATCTTGCGGTTGCGGGCGAAGGTCGTCGCCGAGCGCGGCGCGACCGCCGCCCAGCCGACCGGCACGTCGCCGTCGTAGGCCAGCACCCCGAGAGGTCCGTCCTCCAGCAGCCGGGCGACGAACTCACCGCGCTCCTGCCCGCGCATCTTGTTGTTGACGGTGGACGGGATCCGGTAGCTCAGGCACCAGCACACGCTCGCGTCGTCCCGCTTGGGTCCGACCAGTGCCTTGACGTCCTCGAACACGGCGGCAGGCCGCACCTCGATGCTCATGCACCGCAACCTACGACCCGCCGCCGACACCGACCCGTCGCAGATTGAACTCCGGACGGCGCCGACCCGTCGCAGATTGAACAGCGAGCTACTCAACCTGCGCCGGGTCGGCCCGCACGCGTGTTCAATCTGCGCCGGGTCGGCACTCCTGGCGAGTTCAATCCGCGCCGGGTCGGGACGGGATCAGCTGAGGCGCTCCAGGATCATCGCCATGCCCTGGCCGCCGCCGACGCACATGGTGATGAGGCCGGTGGACTTGTCGTGCCACTGCAGGGAGTTGAGCATCGTGTTCTGCAGGCGGGCACCGGTCATGCCGAAGGGGTGACCCACGGCGATGGCGCCGCCGTTGACGTTGAGCTTCTCGATCGGGATGCCGAGGTCCTCGGCCGACGGCAGGACCTGGGCGGCGAAGGCCTCGTTGATCTCGGCGAGGTCGATGTCGTCGATGGTCATGCCGGCGTACTTGAGGGCGTTGCGGGTCGCCTCGACCGGGCCCAGGCCCATGATCTCGGGGGAGAGGCCCGAGACGCCGGTGGAGACGATGCGGGCGAGCGGGGTGAGGCCCAGCTCGGCCGCCTTGGTGTCCGACATGATCACCACAGCTGCGGCGCCGTCGTTGAGGGGGCAGCAGTTGCCCGCCGTCACCACGCCGTCGGGCCGGAAGACCGGCTGCAGCTGGGAGATGGCGTCGTAGGTGACGCCCGCGCGGGGGCCGTCGTCCTTGGTCACGACGGTGCCGTCGGCGAGCGTGACGGGGGTGATCTCCCGCTCCCAGAAGCCGTCGGCGATCGCCTTCTCGGCGAGGTTCTGCGAGCGCACGCCGAAGTGGTCGAGGTCCTCGCGCTTGAGGCCGCGCATCCGCGCGACGTTCTCCGCGGTCTGGCCCATCGCGATGTAGATGTCGGGCAGCAGGCCGTCCTCGCGCGGGTCGTGCCAGTCCTTGCCGCCCTGGGCGTACTCCTCGGTGCGCTGCTGGGCGTCCGCGAAGAGGGGGTTCTTGGTGTTCGGGATGTGGTCGGAGGTCCCGAACTGGAAGCGCGAGACCGTCTCGACGCCGGCGGAGATGAAGACGTCGCCCTCGCCGGCCTTGATCGCGTGGAAGGCCATCCGCGAGGTCTGCACCGACGAGGAGCAGTAGCGCGTGACGGTCGCGCCGGGGATCTCGTAGCCCATCAGCGTGGTCACGATCCGCGCCATGTTGTTGCCGGCCTCGCCGCCGGGCAGGCCGCAGCCGAGGAGCAGGTCGTCGACATCGTTGGGGTCGAGCGCGGGGATCTTGTCCAGGGCGGCCTGGGCGATGAACGCCGTCAGGTCGTCGGGACGGAAGTCCTTGAGCGAGCCCTTGTTGGCACGCCCGATCGGCGTACGGGCGGCGGACACGATCACGGCCTCGGGCATGGAGACTCCTCGGTGCAGGTGAGTGGCGGAACCCGCACAGCGTAGTCGGCCGGAACTGCAACGCGTTCCCGCCGTGTCGCACGCCACAGCCCGGTCCCTGGATCCGGGCCGCGTCCCGGAGGACCGTCGGGTCTGGAAGCATGACGCGCGTGCGGCACCGCTACGACTGCCCCCTGCGCTGGGGTGACATCGACCAGCTCAACCACGTCAACAACGTGAAGTACGTCGACTACCTGCAGGAGGCCCGCGGCGCCCTCCTGCACGCCTGCCGGACGGCCGCCGGCGTCGAGCACCACCACAACGACGCCTATGTCGTACGCCGCCACGAGGTCACCTTCCGCGCGCCCCTGCGCTTCCGCTTCCAGTCCGTGTCGATCGAGTCGTGGGTCAGCGAGCTCCGCACCGCCAGCTTCACGCTCGATCACGAGGTGTTCGAGGAGCGCCCCGACGGCACGCGCACGGTCTACCTGCGCGCACGGACGGTGCTGGCGCCCTTCGTCCTCGAGACGGGGGCACCGCGCCGCCTCGACGACCAGGAGCGCACCGCGCTGGCGCCGTACGCCGAGCTGGGGGAGGTGCGCTCGCGGCCGGTCCTGGTCGACGTACCTCGGGAGCGGGCGGCGCACTATCCGGTCCAGGTGCGGTTCTCGGACCTCGACATCTACCGTCACGTCAACAACGTGAAGTACTTCGAGTACTTCCAGGAGGCCCGGATCGCCTCGCTCGGACGGCTGCGGCAGGGACTGCGGGACTTCCCGCGGATCGCGAGCGTGATCGCCCAGGCCGACGTCGAGTACGTCGCCCCGATCACCCTGCGGCCGCAGTCCTACGACGCCTGGTCGGTGATCTCGCGGATCGGCACCAAGTCGATGGCCATCGAGTCCGAGATCACCGACGGCACCGACCGGTCGGCGGGCGGGGCGGTGCTGGCCCGGTCGAAGGTCGCTCTCGTCTTCTTCGACGTCGAGACCCAGCGCTCGGTCACTCCGCCACCCGGCTTCCGCGAAGCGCTCGTCGACGCCCTCGGCGACATGGTCGTCGGCTGAGCCGGAGCCGTCCCGAGGCGTCCTGGCCGGCTGCGCGCGGACTCAGGAACCCGGCGGCAGCCGGGTGAAGTCGGGCTCGCGGCCCTCGGCGAACGCGGCCAGCGCCTCGAGGTTGGCCGGACCGCCCATCAGCTCGGCGAAGGCGGCGTTCTCCCGGTCCCGGGCGGCCCGGATCGCGTCGCGATGCGGCTCGGTCATGGTCCGCTTGACGGCGACGAGCGACGAGATGGGCTTCGAGGCGAGCACCTCGGCGTGGCGGCGCGCCGTCGGCATCAGGTCCGCGGGTGCGCACACCTGCTTGACCAGTCCCATCTCCCGGGCCTCGGTCGCGGTGATCCAGGACGAGGACAGCAGCGCCCAGGCCGCATTCTGGCGGCCGACCAGGGCCGGGAAGAGGTACGACGACGCGGCCTCCGGCGCGACCCCGAGCGCGGTGAACGGGCACTTGAGCCGGGCGTCGTCCGCCATGAAGCCGAGGTCCGCGAAGCCGAGGATCGTGGCGCCGATGCCCAGGCCCAGCCCGTTGACGGCGACGACGAGCGGCTTGGGGAAGTCGGCGAGCGCGTCGACGAGACCGATGAAGCCGTGCTCGCCCCGGGGGAAGCCGGGATCGGTCGCCATGCGGTGCATCTCCAGCAGGTCGGTGCCGGCGCTGAACGCCCGCCCGGCCCCGGTGAGCAGCACGACGGCCACCTCGGGATCCACGGCCGCGGCGAGGAGGGCCTTCGTCGTGGCGTCGTAGAGCGCCTCGTTGAAGGCGTTGAGCGCCTCGGGGCGGTCGAGGGTCAGCGTGCGGACCCGGTGCTGGTCGGACACCTGCAGCGTCATGACCCCAGGATAGAACCTGTTCTAGTCGGCGTCCGGGGAGGCCGGGGGCGGGTCGCCGAGGCGGGTCCGCAACCGCTTGAGACCCCGGTGCCGCGCGACGCGGACCGCGACCGCGGTCATCCCGAGGGCGGCGGCCGTCTGGCCGACGTCGAGGTCGAGGACCTCGGTGCACGCGATGACGTCGCGCTCGCGCGGTGGGAGGAGCGCCAGGGCGTGCCGTACCCACTCGTCGGAGAGCAGTCCGGTCTCGGGGCCGGCCACCGTGCGGTCGGCGTCGGCGGCGAGGGTGTCGAGGCCCCGGATCCGGGTGGCGGTGCGCCGCGAGGCGTTGGCCGCGTGCTTGCGCGCGATCCCGAACAGCCAGCCCCCGAAATCCGACGAGCTGCCGGTGAAGTCGGCGATCCGCTCGGCGGCGACCAGCCAGGCCGCGGCCGCGAGGTCGTCCGCTGCCTCGCCACCGGGTGTGGAGCGCGTCTCGAGCCAGAGCAGCAGCCGGCCGGCGTGCGCGCGATAGAGCTCGCGCCACGCGGCGGCGTCACCGCGCTTCGCAGCAGTGACGAGCTCGTCGTCGGCCCGCACCGGACGTGTCCCCACCCCTGTTGTTCTGGCGTGGTCCGGACCTCTCCCCGGGCCACGCGCCCCATTGTCCCGCCCGCGAGCCGGAAGCGGGACATTTGCCGTCGGTCAGTGCGTCGGGCGCTGCTGGTCGCCCGGGCGGTCCTCGTCGCTCGACGGTCCCGCCGGGTCGTCGTCCGCGCCCCGGTCGCCGCCGCCCGAGCCGCGCGGCCCGTCCTGACGGTTGCCCTCTCCGGGCTCCCGGTCGTGACCCTTCGCCTTCCCGCGCGCCTTGTCCTTGTCGTGCCCCTTGGCCTTGCCCTTGCCGGGGGAGTCGTCGGACGAGCCGGGATCCTGAGCGTCGTGCCCCGGCGGGTCCTCGCCGCGACCGCCCTGGCCCTGGTTGCGCGGGCCCTTCTTCTCGTCGGCGCCGTCCGGATCGGTGGCGTGCTCGGGCGAGAAGGACGTGGTGGTGCCCGGCAGCCCCGGGGACAAGGGGCTGCCGGGCGTGGCTACGTCGGAGTGTGGGGTTCCGACGTCTCCGGGACTCGGCGTGCCGGACGGTCCGATCCGGGACGGGCTGTCGGCGGGGGAGTGTGGGCCCCCTCCGCCGGTGGGGATGCCCGCTGCCCAGGTGGCGGTCGCGACGACGGCGACGAAGCCGGTCGCGACGACCACTCGGAGTCCGGCCGACCGAGTCGATCGGGGGCTGGCCGCGTGGGATCCCGCACTCAGGTGCGTGAGCATGCCGAGGAACGCCGGGTCCGGCTCCAGCGTCGGTACGTCGACGCGGAGGCGCTCGGTGGGGCGCTTGCGGATCATGGCCTGCTCTAGGGGTGCGGGGGGATGCGGCAGCGATCGCGGCTCCCGTCAGGACAGGGAACCGCTCTCAACCGGAACATGTCGTCGTGCCGGCCGGGTGTTACATCCGGGATCAGAAAGCCCGGAAAGCGTGACGTCAGGGGCGCTCAGCCCGGCGTGTTCACCATGAAGGTGGCCGCATGGGTGACGTACTCCCAGAAGCGGGCGTCCTGCTCGGGGGTGAGCTCGACGCTGTCGAGACCCGCCCGGAAGTGCGTGAGCCAGCGGTCGCGGGCGTCGGCGTTCACCTCGAACGGGGCGTGCCGCATCCGCAGCCGGGGGTGCCCGCGGTTCTCGGAGTAGGTGGTGGGCCCTCCCCAGTACTGCACGAGGAAGAGCAGGAAGCGCTCCTCCGCGGGTCCGAGGTCCTCCTCGGGGTACATCGGGCGGAGCACCTCGTCGGCGGCCACGCCCTCGTAGAACCGCGCCACGATCCGCCGGAAGGTCTCGAACCCGCCGATCTCCTCGTAGAAGCTCGTCTCCTCGCTCACGCAGCCATCATCCCTCGCGGCCCGACGCGGCCGGCGCCGCCCCCGGCTCCTCGTCGAGCTGCCGCCGGTCCTCGCGATGCCACACGACCCGCTGCGCGAACGGGATCTCGATGCCCTCGTGGTCGAAGCGCGCCTTGATCCGCTGCCGCAGGGCCCGGGCGACGGCCCACTGCTCGAGCGGAGCGGTCTTCACCATGACCCGCAGCGTCACCGAGTCGGCGGCCAGCATCTCGACGCCGGTCACCTCGGGCTCCTCGATGATCACGTGGCGGAACTCGTCGTCCTCCCACAGGTCGTGGGCGACCTCGCGAAGCACCCGTTGCACACGCGCCAGGTCCTCGCCGTACCCGACACCGACGTCGACCACGGCGCGCGACCAGTTCTGGCTCTTGTTGCCGACCCGGACGATCTCGCCGTTGGGGACGTACCAGACCGTGCCGTTGATGTCGCGCAGCCGCGTCATCCGCAGCGTGACGAGCTCCACCGTCCCGTTGGCGTCCCCGACGTCGACGACGTCGCCCACGCCGTACTGGTCCTCGATGAAGATGAAGATGCCCGCCAGGAAGTCCTTGACCAGCGACTGCGCTCCGAAGCCGAGGGCGATGCCGATGATGCCGGCGCTGGCGATGATCGGCGCGATGTCGACGCCCACCTCGCTGAGCACCATCGTGCCGACGATCGCGACGATGACGAAGGTGATGATGCTCTTCAAGACGCCGCTCATGGTGGCGGCCCGCTGCTTGCGGCGGGCCGCCACGGCGCTCTCCACCCGCTCCGGGAGGACGCCTCGTTCGGCACGCCGGGCGACCCGGTCCACGACGCGGTGCAGCAGCCAGCGGATGACCAGGCCGAGCAGGATCAGGCCGATGATGGCGAGCGGTGTCCCGATGAGGACGTCGGACCACTCGGACAGTCGGCGGTTCCCGGTCACGTCCCAGGTCAGGTCGCAGACGGTCTCTCCATCGGCGCAGGGGCTCTCCATCCGCCCAGTGTCCCAAAGCCGCCTGACGAGCGCCGGGGACACCACCGGGCCGCGCGGGATCGGGAGCCGATAGCATCCTCCTCGTGACCAGCACTGCCGTACGCCGCCTGATCGCCGTGTGCTCCCTCGTCGGGGTGAGCGCCCTGCTCGTCGTCGCCGGAGCGGGCTCCGCCTCGGCCGACACGCCGGAGCCGCGCCCGGGCAACGGCGCCGCCAGCTGGGAGCCCAAGCCGGACATCGACGTCCTCAACGCGTGGCTCTACCTCGGCGGTGTGCCGCTGCTGGTGTTCATCGTCATCACGCTGCTCTACGTCGCCCCGGCGCTCGCCCGCGGCGAGAACCTCGGCATCAACGCGCTCGAGACCGAGAGCCAGTGGCTCGGCGGGCCGCGGAAGGCCGCCGGTGAGCTGGCCGCCCCCGACTCCGAGGACTCCAAGGCCGGCGGCGCCGGCGGCAGCTGGTAGCAGCCGACCATGAGCACCCCGACGCTGAGCGCCACCGAGCGCGCCGCACTCGACGTCACCATCCGCGCGGCCGAGCAGGCGTGCCGCGCCGAGATCTCGGTGTTCGTCGGCTCCGCCAGCGGCGACCCGCGGGACTTCGCGACGAGCCTGCACAACACCCTCGTGCTGCCCTCGCGCAGCATCCTGATCATGGTCGACCCCGACCGTCGCGTGGTCGAGATCGTCACGGGCGGTCACACCCGTGAGCGGCTCACCGACGACGAGTCGGGCCAGGCCGTGGCCGCGATGACCGAGGCCTTCGCCGCCGGTGACCTCGCCGGCGGGCTGAACCGCGGCATCGAGCTCCTCGGCGAGCTGGCCAAGGACTGACCCGGCGCAGATTGAACGACACAAGCCGCTGACCCGGCGCAGATTGAACCTCAGGTGTTCAATCCGCGCCGGGTCAGCGCGTTCTGGGATTCAATCTGCGCCGGGTCGCGCTACCGCCGGGCGTCGCAGGCCTGCGCGGCGAGTGCCCGGGCGACGTCGGCGCGGCCCTCGCGGACATAGCGCACGGCCCCGGGGTTGACGGTCTCGGCGTGGGCGGCCAGCCAGTCGTCGACGGCAGCGAGGGTCGCCGGCGTGGCGATGAGGCGCGGGAAGATGTGCTCCAGGGCGACCGCGGCCTTGTGGGCACCGAGCCGGTCCCAGGTGCCGGCGACCTCCGCGAGGTAGCGCTCGACGTACGGCGTGAGGACGTCGTCCTGCCCGGGCTGCCAGAACGCGAGGACGACGCTGCGCTGGGTCTCGTTGGGCACCGACGGGTCGAGCAGGGCCTGGGTCCAGGCGCGCTCCTTGGCCGCGGCGGTGGGCTGGGCGGCCCGCGCGGCAGCGGACTTCTCCTGCCCGGAGATGGTGTTGTCGCCGGCCAGCTCGCCGTCGATGCGGGCGTCGTCGGCGCGACCCACCCGGGCCAGGTGGGTGAGCAGCGCCCATCGCAGGTCCTGGTCGACGGCCAGTCCCTCGAAGGTCAGCGAGCCGTCGAGCACTGCCTCGAGCTCGGCGACCGCGGCGTCGCTCGTCGCGGCGGTCGCGTAGGCCCGGGCGAAGGTGAGCTGGTGATCGGTGCCCGGCTCGGCGGCGGCCAGCAGATCGCGCAGGCCCTGCTCCCAGCGGGCGGCGAGCGCCGGCCGGCCGGCGGGGTCGCTGTAGAGGGAGACGGCCTGGGCGGCGTACACGGGGATCCGGCTGACGCCCCAGGCGTCGGTCTCCTGGCCGATGTTGCCGAGAACGAGCTCGACGAAGTCGGTGGCGGGGAGCTCGGCGTCGCGGGTCATGTCCCACGCGGCGCTCCAGACCAGCGCCCGCGCGAGCGAGTCGTCGAGGTCGGAGAGCCGGGCGATGGCGGTGGCCTGCGAGCGCTCGTCGAGCCGGATCTTCGCGAAGGCGAGGTCCTGGTCGTTGAGCAGCAGCAGCTCGGGCTGGGCCTTGCCGACCAGCTCGGCGAGCTCGGTGCGAGGACCCTCGACGTCGACCTCGACGTAGTCGGTGCGGACCAGGCGTCCGCCCTCCGCGGTGTTGTAGAAGCCGATGCCCACCCGGTGCCGGCGCAGCGTCGGGTGCTCCTGCGGTGCGGTCTGCAGCACCGCGAAGGAGGAGTAGCTGCCGTCGGCGGCGAGCTCGAAGGCGGGGGAGAGGGTGTTGGTGCCGGCGGTCTGGAGCCACTCCTGGGCCCACCCGGAGAGCTCGCGGCCGGACGCCTTCTCCAGCGCGGTCAGCAGGTCGGAGAACTCCGTGTTGCCGAACGCGTGGTCGTGGAAGTACTGCTTGAGCCCGGCCAGGAACGGGTCGAGGCCGACCCAGGCGACGAGCTGCTTGAGCACCGCCGCGCCCTTGGCGTAGGTGATCATGTCGAAGTTGACCTCGACCGCGTGCAGGTCGACGTTGTCGGCGGCGATCGGGTGCGTCGAGGGCAGCGAGTCGGCGCGGTAGCCGGTCTGCTTGCGGGCGTTGGTGAAGCCGGTCCACGCGTCGTCGTACGACGTGGCGAGCGCCTCGGCGTGATAGCAGGCCCACTCGGCGAACGACTCGTTGAGCCACAGGTCGTCCCACCACTTCATGGTCACCAGGTCGCCGAACCACATGTGGGCCATCTCGTGCAGGATCACCGAGGCGCGGAACTCGTAGAACGAGCGCGGCTGGCGCGAGCGGGGGAGGTACTCGTCGCGCAGCGTCACCGCGCCGGCGTTCTCCATCGCGCCCATGTTGTACTCCGGCACGTAGAGCTGGTCGTACTTGCCGAACGGATAGGGGTAGCCGAAGGCCTCCTCGAAGAAGGCGAAGCCCTGGCGGGTGAGGGTGACGATCTCCTCGCGGTCGCGCTCGAGGTACTCCTTGAGCGACTGGCGGCAGTAGTGGCCCAGCGGGATGGTGCCGTGGGCACCTTCGTAGACGTCGTGCACCTCGTAGTAGTCGCCGGCCACGATCGCGGTGATGTAGGTCGACATCGGCTTGGTCGCCGGGAAGCTCCACACGGCCACGCCGTCGCGAACCGGGGCGGGCTCGGGCGTGGCGGCGTTGGAGACCACGGTCCAGTGCGCGGGGGCCGTGACGTTGAAGGTGAACGGCGCCTTGAGGTCGGGCTGCTCGAAGGTCGTGAAGACGCGACGGGCGTCGGGGACCTCGAACTGGGAGTAGAGATAGACCTTGCCGTCGGCGGGGTCGACGAAGTGGTGGAGCCCCTCGCCGGAGTTGGAGTAGGTGCAGTCGGCCTTGACGACCAGCACGTTCTCGGCCTGCAGGCCCGGCAGGGCGATGCGGCTGTCGGCGTACGCCGTGGCGGGGTCGAGCGCGGTGCCGTTGAGGGTGATCTCGTGGACCGTCGCGTCGACGAGGTCGGCGAAGGTGGCCGAGCCCGGCTGGTGGCAGGTGAAGGTCAGCGTGGTGGTCGACCCGAAGGTCGTCACCCCGTCCTCCGTCGCGCGGGACAGGTCGAGATCGATCACGTAGGACGTCACGTCGACGAGAGCGGCGCGGGTAGCCGCCTCGTCGCGGGTGAGGTTGGTGCCGGGCATGGCAGTCATCCTTGCATCCGCGCGAAGTTGTCCGACAATCGGAGCGGGGGGCGCGAACTACAACGCTGTCATTCACTTCTGTCAACGCGACACGCCAGTGACGGGTGAGATTTTCGGGGATTTTGTTGCGTTCTGGGGCGGTTGTGCCCGATGGTGTTCGGCATGCGCACTCCAGGACGGACCGCGCGTTGGGGGACCACGACCGCTGCCAGCGCGCTGGTGGCGTCGTACCTCGTCCTCGCCGGTCCCTCGACCACGACCTCGGATCCGGTGATCCGCTCGGCCGGCACGACGTACCTGTGCAGCGACTACGCCGGATGCAACAGGGCCGGCTACTCCGACGCGGGATACGGCGCGGCCAACGGGACCATGTACTGGCAGATGTACGCCGGCCACAACTGCACCAACTACGCCGCCTATCGCATGATCCAGGCCGGGATGCCCAACAAGCGACCGTGGGTCGGCGGCGGCAACGCCAGTGAGTGGGGCAAGTACATGAGCTCCATCACCGACCAGACGCCGAACGTCGGCGCCATCGCGTGGTGGGGCAAGTACGCCAACGGCGCGGGCTCCGCGGGGCATCTCGCCTACGTCGAGCGGGTGGTCTCCCCGGACGAGATCATCGTCTCCGAGGACTCCTGGGGCGGCACCTTCCACTGGCGCTCGATCACCCGGGCCAGCGGTCGGTGGCCGACCGGGTTCATCCACTTCGTCGACCGCCCGACCACGCCGACGCCGACCCCGACGCCGGAGCAGCCGGCCGATCCGGTCTTCACCCTGACCGGTGCCCCGGTCGTGAACGGGCCGCTCGTGGTCGACACGACCGTCAGTGCCACCGCCGGCACCTGGTCGCCGGTGCCCGCCGAGAACCGGTGGCGCTGGTTCGCCGACGGTGTCCGGATCGCCGACAACATCTCCTCCAGCCTGCCGCTGACCGCCGACCTGCTCGGCAAGCAGATCAGTCTCCGCGTGGTCGCCCGACAGGACGGCTACCCGACCGAGGTGTCACCGTTCTACGACGTCGGACCGGTCGTCGCCGGCATCGTGCACCCGACGACGCCGGCCACCATGACCGGTACGCCGGAGCTCGGCCAGGTGCTGACCGTCACCCCGGGTGGCTACGACCAGCCGGACGCGACGGTGGGCTACCAGTGGCTCCGCGACGGCGCCCCCATCGCGGGAGCGACCGGCGCGACGTACCAGCTCGCGGTCGAGGACGTCGGGACGTCGGTGGCGGTGCGGGTCACGGGGGAGAAGCCGCAGTTCCTGGCGCACGCCGAGACCGTCCCCGCGACGCCGCCGGTGACCAGCCCGGCGGTCGTCACCTTGAAGACCAAGTCGAAGAACGGACGGGCCATCGCCAAGGTGCGCGTGACCGCAGTGGGGAAGCTGCCGGTCAAGGGCAAGGTGCTGGTCCGGATCGGCTCCTGGAAGAGCGAGGTCCGGCTCCGCGACGGCCTCGTCAAGGTCAAGGTGCCGATGGCGCGGGGGCCGAAGGCGGTGCGGGTGCGCTATCTCGGCTCGACGGTGGTGCCGCGCTCGGCGAAGGTGACCGGCACCGTGGACGTGTCGTGATCCACGCGGGAACGTCGCACGCGGGAACGTCGCCCGCGGGAATGCGGGCGGCACGAGTGGGGTTGGCCGTTCATGGCTGAGAACTCCGCGCCCGCGTCGGCGCCGCACCGCGCCGACTTCTGGTTCGACCCGCTGTGCCCGTTCGCCTGGATCACCTCGCGCTGGATCATCGAGGTGGAGCAGGTCCGTGACATCGAGGTGCACTGGCACGTGATGAGCCTCGGGTACCTCAACCGGGACAAGGACATCCCCGAGGAGTACCGCACCATCCTCGCGCCGGCCTGGGGCCCGGTCCGGGTGCTGATCGCCGCCCAGCAGCGCTATGGCGACAAGGTGCTGCGCCCGCTGTACGACGCGTTCGGCCAGCGGATCCACCTCGACGGCCGCAAGCTCCACGAGCAGGCGGACGGCGGGCTCGCGCTGATCGCCGAGGTGCTCGCCGAGGTCGGCCTCGACGCCGACCTGATCGACGCCGCCACCGATACGTCGTACGACGACGCCGTGGCGCGCTCCCACCACGAGGGCATGGACGCGGTCGGCGACGACGTCGGCACGCCGACCATCCACATCGACGGCACGGCCTTCTTCGGCCCGGTGCTCTCCAAGATCCCGCGGGGCGAGGACGCCGGGCGGCTGTGGGACGGCTGCGTCGCCGTCGCGTCGTTCCCCTACTTCTACGAGCTCAAGCGGACCCGGACCGGGGACCTCGACTTCTCGTAGGCGCCGCGGCGGGGATGCGCGACACGCGGGGGAGCCGCTTCCTCTCCCACGCGCGATGGCGCATGCTCGATGGTCATGACCCTCTCGGACCCGTCCCTGCGCCGCCGCGACCTCGCCACGCTCGGTGCCGCGGCGGTGGCGCTCCCGCTGGTGGCGCTCGCCGCCGGCACCGCCGGCCCGGCGAGCGCTGTTCCCGCTGCCCCGCCGGCCGCCCCCGCGCGGCCGGGCGGCCGGCTGCGGCTGCGTCGCGACGGCAGCGGACTCGGCGGTGCGCTCGACGTACCGCTGACCGCGGACCCGCAGGTCGCCGCGCGCGGCGCCGTGCTGCGCACCGCCGAGCAGCACACCGACCGGTTCGCGCTGCTCGGCGTCACCTGGGCCGCGGGAACCGGCCGGGTCCGGGTGCGGGTCCGCGGCGTGGGCGGTGCCTGGGGGCCGTGGCGCGATGTCGCCGCCCTGCGCGACCTCCCGGACCGCGACACCGCCGAGGGACGGCGGACCCGCGCGGGGACCGAACCGCTGTGGGTCGGCGACAGCGACGGCGTCCAGGTCGAGGTGACCGGCGCCGTCCAGCGCCCGGTGCTGACCCTGGTCGACCCCGGCCACGACCCCCGCGACGTCGCGGCGCCCCCGGGTCTCGCGGCCCGGCCGAAGCGCCGGCGGTCGCTGCGCCCGAGGATCCGCAGCCGGCGCGCCTGGGGCGCGAAGGAGAGGTGGGCGACCGGCAGGCCGAAGCGGGTCGCGACGGTCGAGCAGGTCCACGTGCACCACACGGCGACCGGCAACGACTACCGCAGGCGCGACGTACCCCGGATCCTGCGGGCGATCTACCGCTACCACACCAGGACGCTCGGCTGGTCCGACGTCGGCTACAACTACTTCGTCGACCGCTTCGGCCGGATCTGGGCCGGTCGCCGCGGCGCGGACGGCGACCGCGACACCCGCGGTGCGCACACGCTCGGCTTCAACCACACCTCGGTGGGCATCGCCGTGCTCGGCTCCTACCAGGAGGTGGCGCCGACACCGAAGGTGGTGGCCGGGGTCGCCAAGGTCGCGGCCTGGAAGCTGAGGAAGTACCGCCGGGACCCGCTGGCGACCACGCCGGTGCTCTCCCGCGGCAGCGACCGCTTCCCGAAGGGGACGGTGGTCACCCTGCCGGTCATCGACGGCCATCGCGACACCAACGAGACCGCGTGCCCCGGCGAGCTGCTCTACGCGGCGCTGCCCGAGATCCGCCTGCGCACGGCCGCCCGGATCCGGAGGTCGCGCCGCTGAGGCCCCGCGAGGGCGGCGACCCTAGGATTCAGGGCATGACGCACGTCCTCTCCGCTGTCGCCTGGCCCTACGCGAACGGCCCTCGCCACATCGGCCACGTGGCCGGCTTCGGCGTACCGTCCGACGTCTTCAGCCGGTACCAGCGGATGGCGGGCAACGACGTCCTCATGGTGTCGGGCTCCGACGAGCACGGCACGCCCATCCTCATCGCCGCCGACGAGGCCGGGATGACGCCGCAGGAGCTGGCCGACAAGAACCACCGGCTCATCGTCGAGGACCTCGTCGGTCTCGGCGTCAGCTACGACCTCTACACCCGCACCACCACGCGCAACCACCACGCGGTGGTCCAGGAGCTCTTCCTCGGGGTCTACGAGAACGGCTACTTCGTCGAGCAGACGACCTACGGCGCCATCTCGCCGTCGACCGGGCGCACCCTGCCGGACCGCTACATCGAGGGCACCTGCCCGATCTGCGGGTACGACGGCGCGCGCGGCGACCAGTGCGACAACTGCGGCAACCAGCTCGACCCCCACGACCTGATCGACCCGCGGTCGAAGATCAACGGCGAGACGCCGGAGTTCATCGAGACCCAGCACTTCTTCCTCGACTTGCCCGCGCTGGCCGACGCGCTGCAGGCGTGGCTCGACGAGCGCGAGGCGACCGGCCTGTGGCGGCCCAACGTCATCCGGTTCTCCAAGAACATCCTCGAGGAGATCCGCCCCCGCGCGATGACGCGCGACATCGACTGGGGCATCGCCGTGCCGCTCGAGGGCTGGCAGGACAACCCGACCAAGAAGCTCTACGTCTGGTTCGACGCCGTCATCGGCTACCTCTCGGCCTCCATCGAGTGGGCGCGGCGCAGCGGCGACCCCGACGCGTGGCGCGCGTGGTGGAACGACCCGGCCGCCCTGTCCTACTACTTCATGGGCAAGGACAACATCACCTTCCACTCCCAGATCTGGCCTGCGGAGCTGCTCGCGTACGCCGGCAAGGGCGCCAAGGGCGGCCAGCCGCGCGAGTACGGCGAGCTCAACCTGCCCACCGAGGTCGTCTCCAGCGAGTTCCTCACCATGGAGGGCAGGAAGTTCTCCTCGTCGAAGAAGGTCGTCATCTACGTCCGCGACCTGCTCGCGCGCTACCAGCCCGACGCCTTCCGCTACTTCGTCGCCGCCGCCGGTCCGGAGAGCCAGGACTCGGACTTCACGTGGGCGGAGTTCGTGCGTCGTACCAACGACGAGCTGGTGGCCGGCTGGGGCAACCTCGTCAACCGGACAGCGAACCTGATCGCCAAGAACTTCGGCGAGATTCCCGCCGCCGGCCCCTTGGCCCCCGAGGACGAGGCGGTGCTGGCCACCACCGAGGCTGCCTTCGGCACCGTCGGCGACCTGATCGGCCGCCACCGCCAGAAGCAGGCGATCGGCGAGGCGATGCGAGCCGTCGCCGACGTCAACAAGTACGTCTCCGACTCCGAGCCCTGGAAGATCAAGGACGACCCGGAGCGCCTCGGCACCGTCCTGCACGTCATGGCCCAGTGCGTCGCCGACCTCAACCTGCTGCTCAGCCCCTTCCTGCCGTTCTCGGCCAACGAGGTCGACAAGGCGCTGGGCGGAGCGGGGGCCGTCGCGCCGATGCCCGCGATCGAGGACGTCACCGACCTCGACGACGCGGAGCGCAGCTACCCGATCATCACCGGCGACTACTCCGGCTTCCCGGCGTGGCGGCGACATCCGGTCGAGGTGGGTCGTCCGGTCGCGAAGCCGACGCCCGTCTTCGTCAAGCTCGACCCGAGCGTGGTCGAGGAGGAGTTGGCTCGCCTCGACGGCTGAGCCGGAAGAACGCAGCCCCGCTGTGACGCCGCTGCTCGACCTGGGGAGCCGGAAGCTGTGGCGCGCCCTCGGCCGGCCGGTCGACCTCGGGGGCGAGCACCGGTGGCTGCGCGCCCCGACGAGCACGGGCTCCGTCGTCCGCGACGGGTGGCTGGACGCCGAGGCCGCCCTCCATCACGGGTACGTCGACGAGGCGACGCCCGGCGCCGGTCTGCTGTCGTCCATGGCGCTGCTCGACGGTCCCGGGTTCCGCGCTGCCGACCTGGCGCCGCCACGCCTCCCGGGCGCCCGTCCACGAGACCTTCCGCGTCCACCTCGACGAGCGAGGGGTGCTGCGCACCGACCACGAGCTGCGGATGTGGGGTGCGACCGCGATGCGGCTGCACTACAGGCTGGAGCGCGACGGGGGCCGCGAAAGGCGTAGGAGGGATCCCGCCGTTCCCCTAGTCTCCTCGTGCATGAGCACCGCGTTCCTGCTGACCTCGCTGGTGATCGTCGCGACGCCGGGCACCGGCGCGCTCTACGCGATCGCCGCCGGCCTCACCCGCGGCACCCGGGCCGGCGTCCTCGCCGCCTTCGCCGGGACCCTCGGCACAGTGCCGCACATGCTCGCGGCGATCACGGGGCTGGCCGCCCTGCTCCACGCCAGCGGGGCCGCCTTCGCCGCCATCAAGTACGCCGGCGTCGCGTACCTGCTCTTCATGGCCTGGTCGACCTGGCGCGACCGCGGCGTCCTGAGCGTCGACGAGGAGGCCACCGGCACCCGCACCGGGTCGACCCGAGCCGTCCTGGTCTCCGGCGTGACGCTCAACCTGCTCAACCCGAAGCTCACCATCTTCTTCTTCGCGTTCCTGCCGCAGTTCGTGCCCACCGGCTCCGGTGCCGTCCCGGCGATGCTCGGGCTCAGCGCGGTGTTCATGGCGATGACGTTCGTCGTCTTCGCGGTCTACGGCATGTGCGCTGCCGCCGTGCGTGACCAGGTCCTGACCCGGCCGAGGGTGGTCGACCGGATGCGCAAGATGTTCGCGGCGAGCTTCGCGGTGCTCGCCGGCCGCCTCGCGTTCGAGTCCCGCTGACGTGGGCAGCGGGTACGACGTCTGGTTCACCGAGGACGCGGGGGAGTTCCTGGCGCGCGCGGGGGACCGACTCGGCGAGGAGCCGGTCACCGGCACGGTCGTCAGCACGACCGCCCACCGGGTCCGCGACCACGGGCGCGGCGGCCTGCCGCACTGCTGGTTCGCGGTCGTGACCGGCCCGGACGCCGAGATCGCCGGGATCGCGATGCGCACGGCGCCGTTCCCGCCCTATCCCGTCTACCTGCTCGCGATGCCCGATGCGGCGGCCCTCGCCCTGGCCGACGCCGTCCGGGCCCGCGGGGAGGACGTCACGGGCGCGACGGGTCTCCGGCCCGCCGCCGACCGCTTCCTGGCCGCGATCGCCGCGACCCGGGGTGGCCGGGTCGAGCAGCACCTGCATCACCGGCTCTTCGAGCTCGGCACGCTCGTCGACCCGCGCCCGGTGCCGGGGCGGCTGCGGCCGGTGACGCCCGGCGAGGCGGACCTCGCTCTCGCCTGGATCCATCGGTTCTTCGCCGACGCCGACGAGCAGGCCGGCCGCGCGGCCGGCCACCTGGAGGAGGCGAGCGCCTTCGGCCCCGACGACGTCGCGCGCAGGCTCGCCGAGGGCGTGCTGTGGTTCTGGGTCGACGGCGAGGGCAGGCCCGTCCACCTGACCGGCGCCAACCCGCCGTCGTACGGCGTCGTGCGGATCGGTCCGGTCTACACGCCGGCGGAGGAACGCGGCCGCGGCTGGGCGGGCGCCGCGGTCGCGGAGGTGTCCCGTCGGTTCCGCGCGCGCGGCGACCGGGTGACGCTGTTCACCGACCAGGCCAACCCCACCTCGAACGCGCTGTACCAGGCGCTCGGCTACCGGCCCGTCGCCGACACCGTGCAGCTCGTGCTGCGCTGACCCGCCGGGCTCAGGGCGGGCCGGTGAGCCAGGCCCGCAGGTAGGCCCGCTCGGTCTCGGGGGCGGTGTCGACCAGGTCGGTCGCGAGGCGCAGGTGGGCCGCGGCGGCCTCGTCGTCTCCCGCGGCCGCGGCCGCGTCGGCGAGGCCGCGGCGGGCCCGGACCCGCTCCGGCAGCAGACCCGCGGCCACCGCGACCTCCTCGGCCTGGAGGAACCGGTCGCGCGCGGCGTCGTGCTCGGCGAGCGTCAGCCGACCGACCGCCTGGCCGCACAGCGCCGAGGCCTCCAGCACCCGGTCGCCCGAGCGGCGGGCGATCTCGAGCGCGGTGTCGTGGTGCGCGAGTCCGTCGTACGGGTGGCCCAGGCTGACCAGGGCGCGGCCCCAGGCGGTGAGGCCGTAGCCGCGGACCGGGTCGTGGCCCACTGCCTCCGCGAGACGCACACCCTGCTCGGCCGACGCCAGTGCGGCCTCGGGGTCGCCGAGGGTGAGCTGGAGGGTCGCGACGTTGACCAGGCTCAGCGCCCGCGGCGCGTCGGCGCCCGCCTGGTCGGCGACCTGCTGCGCCAGCTGGTGGTGGCGCAGGGCCTCGGTGAGGTTGCCGAGCCGGTGCTCGACGATGGCGACGTTCTCCAGGGAGAGCGCCTGCCCGACCAGGTCGCCGGTCTCGACGGCGAGCTCGGCACAGCGCCGGAACAGCGCGGAGGCCTCGGCCGGTCGGCCCTGTTGGGCGGCGATGATGGCGAGGGCGTTGAGAGCCTCGCGTGCCTCGACCCGCAGCCCGGCCTCCTCGAGGCGCGGGTGGACCGCCCTGAGGTGCTCGCCGCCGGCCGCGAGGTCGCCGAGCCGGACGAGTGTGCTCCCGAGGTCGAGCCGGGCTCGCAGCACGGCGTCCGGTCGCTCCGCGGCCCGGGCGACCGCCCAGGCGCGTTCGTGGAGGACCTGCGCGTCGGCGTACCGGCCCCACAGGTCCAGTCGCGCGGCGATCGCTCGGGCGAGGTCGGGCAGCACGTTGGTCAGCGGGCCGTCGGCCAGGCCGGCGAGGAGCAGGAGCGTGTCCGACTCGCGATCGACCCGGCGCCGGACCTCCTCCGCGTCGAGGTCGGGCAGCTCCAGGCCGGCGGGCGGCGGCCGACCGCTGCCGGCGCGCAGGTGGACGTGGTCGGCCCAGGCCAGCGCGAGCAGGTGGTGGGCGAGCCGGTGCTGGGCGTCGGTGCGCTCGCGCGGCCGGTCCTCGTCGTGGGACCGGTCGAGGGCGAAGGTGCGCACCAGCGGGTGGAGGCGGAGCCGGTACGGCGCCGCGCGCTGCAGGAAGTGGTGGCGCCACAGCTCGGCGAGGGCGGCGTCGGTGTCCGCCGCCGACAGGCCGCCGACCGCCGTGACCGCGGTGTCGTCGAACTGTTCGACCGGCGGCGCCGAGAGCAGGCGCAACAGGCGCTGGGCCGCGGGGCTCAACGCGCCGTAGGTGGCGGACAGGGTGGCCGCGACGGCGTCGTCGACGCGGAGTCCGCGCCGTCGGGTGTCGGCGACGGCGACCAGGTCGGCGAGCGGCCAGTCGTCGCGCGCGGCGACCCGGGTCGCGATCAGCGACACGGCGAGGGGGAGGTGGCCGGTCGCCTCGGCGAGCGCGGCCGCCGCCTCCGGCTCGGCGGCGACGCGTTCGGCGCCGGCGATCGCGCCGAGCAGGTGCAGCGACTCGTCGGGGCTGAACGAGCCGAGCGTGACCGCGGCGGCGCCCTCGACGCGGAGTGCGCGGCGGCTGGTGACCAGGTGCACCGTCGGGCCGGCGCGGACGAGGAGCGGGCGCACCTGCTCCTCGTCCGCGGCGTCGTCGAGGACCACGACCCGCGGACGCTCGCGCAGCAGCGCGGTGTACTGCTGGCGCCGCGCGCGCTGCGCCGCCGGAGCCGTGGCGCCGCCGAGCGTTCGGACCGCGGCTGTGAGGGCGGCCTCGGCGGCCACCGGGGGCAGGTCGTCGTGGAAGCCGCGGAGGTCGACCTGCAAGCCGCCGGTGGCCCGCCCCGAGGCGACGAGCGCCTGGGCCGCGCGCCGCGCCAGCTGGGTCTTGCCGCTGCCGGCCAGCCCGTCGACGACCACCACCCGGGCACCCGCCTCGACCGCGGCGAGCACCGCGGCCAGCTCGGGCCGGTCGATGGACGGCTCCTCCGGCGCGGGAACGGGCGCGATCGCACTGCCGACCATGGCCGCGTCGCGGCGGTGCTGCGCCGCGGTGCTGCGCTGCCGCCAGTGCCCGGCGCTCGCGCCGTCACCGCCGAGCGCGGCCACGATCTCAGCCACCAGGTCGGCATCGAGCCGTCGCCGGCCGTCGCGGAAGCAGTCGTAGACCGTGACCCGGCCGACGTGGCACTCCGCCTCCGGCAGGCCGCGGGCCCGGCGGGCCTCGACGACCCGCTCGGCGATGCGCGCGTACGACGGGCTGCCCGCCGCCGCCCGCAGCTCGCGCAGGCCCGCGGCGACGTCGTCCAGGCTCCAGGTCACGCCCTCGTCCGAGGCCGGGCGGGTGACGGTCACGCGGGTGAAGTTACCCGGTGCGTGTTCGGGATCGTTCGGGATCCGCGACGGTCCCGGCCGGCGCCGTGATCCTGGACGCTCGCCGTCGATGTCGTGAGGAGCGTGGAGCGTGCGGGTCAGGAAGAGTGCGGTAGTGGTCGCGGGAGCGCTGCTGGTGGCGTCCTTGGCGGGCGGCGCCCCCGGCCCGGCCGCCGCCGAGCAGGCAGCACCGGACGTGCCGGGCGTGCCGTCCGTGCCGTCGGCCGGACCCACCATCGCCACCTACCCCGTGCCGACCGCCGACGCCGGGATCGAGTCCCTGGTCCGGGGAGCCGACGGTCACCTCTGGTTCACCGAGAGCAAGGGCTGGAAGCTGGGCCGGATCACGACCGGCGGCGCGATCACCGAGTTCCCGGTCGCCCCGCAGGGCGGCTCGACGGGGCCGACGAACATGGTCTCCGCCAGGGACGGCTACCTGTACTTCCTCACCGACACCTCGGCGCGTCTGCGGCGCGCGACCACGGCGGGCGCCGTCGAGCCGATGGCGAGCTACGGGCTCGGACAGGGCGGCTACCTGGCCGCCGCCAGGGACCGCGGCGTGTGGTCGACGAAGCTCGGCCCCAGCGACGCCGTGCTCCGCATGTGGGTCGACCCGGACACGAACGAGACGACCGGGTGGCAACTACCCACGTCGTACGGCATGCCGACGCCGATGGCGGTCGCCGCCGACGGGGCGCTGTGGTACGGCGACGCGTTCGGCCACCTGCGCCGCATCGACGACGCGCGCCCCGACCAGGGCGGCACCGAGCGGTCCTATCCCGTGCAGTGGACCAACGCCAACTACGACGCCACCTCGCTCGCCTTCGGTGCCGACGGCGCGCTGTGGGCGACCGGATACTCGCCGGGACAGATCCTCACCTCGTCGCAGGGCGGCGCGGTCGGTCGCTTCGACGGCACCCGGCTCACCTCCTGGGAGCTGCCGAGGCTCGCCCCCGGTGTCGAGCCCGTGCCGCACTCGATGGTGCTCGGCCCCGACGGAGCGCTGTGGTGGGCCGAGCGGGAGGGCATCGGCCGGATCGCGCCCGACGGCGCGATCTCCCGGGCCCGGATCGCGCCCTGGGACCCAGCGCAGATCGCGTTCGGCGGCGACGGCCGCCTGTGGTTCATCGACCGCGCGGCCAACCGGGTCGGCGCGATCACCGTCGACGCGCACCTCTTCCCACCCCGCCAGGTCGCCCGCAAGGTCAAGCTGCGCGGCGTCGTCGGCGGCAAGGTGAAGGGTCGGATCGTCGCGGAGCCCGGCTGCCGGGCCGGCAAGGTCGTCGCCTACGCCAAGCCCGGCAAGGGCAAGGCCCGCAAGGTCGGCGCGGGCAAGGCGAACGGCAAGGGCAGGTTCGCGGTCAAGGTGCGCAAGCGCGCCGCGGGCAAGGTGTTCGTCACGGTGAAGGCCTCCGCGCCGGCGCCCGGCGTGCAGTGCCTGGCGGCGAAGTCCCGCGCGCGCTGATCGCGGCTAGTGACGCGGCACTAGTCCACGTGCCGGCGGGACTCCTCCGCCAGGGTGCTCAGCCGCGCGACGCGTGGATCGGGGCCGAGGAACTCGGTCAGCCAGCCGATCGCCTCGGCGGCGTCACCCGCGCCGTTCTCCAGGAGCGCCTCGATGTCGACCCAGTCCTTCGACCGGTCGAAGAGGACCTTGAACACGATGAGGTCGGTCGCGGTCATCACCTTGATGTCCGCGCCGAGGAAGTCGACCGGCTCGGCACGCTCCGTCACGAGTGCGTGGTAGGTCGGGTGCTGGGGGAGGAAGAGATCGACCGGCGTGTCGGGGGAGGGCCAGATCAGTCGGATCTGGCCGTCCCGGGCGATGGTCCGGGACGCGTCGTCGGGGATCCGGATCTCTTCGGGCAGGCAGGCGAGCATGGCATCGGGCTGCTCGGGATCCGCCATCACGTTGAGATCGATGTCCGCGGTGAAGCGGGGCTCGAGCACGTGGACGGCCAGGGCGATGGCGCCGCCGACCGCGTGGTCGAACCCGGCGTCGCGCAGGGCCTCGTGGACCGCGCGCAGGCGGCGCAGGAGGAGGGGCTGCGGACCGTCAGGCATCGGCGAGCCGCGCGGGCGCCGTACGCCGGGCGATGTCGCGCCAGAGCGGACCGAGGTTCGGCAGCTCGCGCGGAGGCTTGCGTGGGAAGAGGTCGCCGAACTCGAGCACGGCCAGGAACTGCTCCGGGACGACCCGGCGCCGGCGCCGTACCGTCACCTCGAGCTCCAGTCCCGCTGCCTCGGCCAGGCGTGCGGTCTGGGCGAGGCTGGGCTGGGTCGTCCCCTTGAGGTAGTTGTCGATCATCGAGCGACTGACACCGGACCTCGCCGCGAGCGCGCTCTTGGACAGACCGGACTGCTCCAGGATGCGGGCGACGGTGCTGCTGGCGGTGGCCATGCCTCCATGATGTACGAGAAGTCGTACACATGGAAGGCTGGGCCCATGGCCCTCCACCCCCAGGCTCGCGCGGCCGCCGCGAACGCCGCGGCACAGCCCGCGGTGACCGATCCCGGCTATGACATCGCCGCCGAGCGGGAGCGGGCACGCGCCGCCGCCCTGGTGCAGCCGCGACCGGCGGTCGCGCAGGTGCGCGACGTCGACGCCGCGGGCGTGCCCGCCCGCGTCTACCTCCCCGAGGGGTACGACGCCGTGGTGGTGCACGCCCACGGGGGAGGGTTCGTGTTCAACGACGTCGAGGTGCACGACGCCGCGGTACGACGCTTCGCGAACCTCAGCCGCACGGCCGTGGTCAGCGTCGACTACCGCCGCCCGCCGGAGCACCGGTTCCCGGCCGCGCCGGACGACGTCTCCGCCGTGGTGCGCTGGCTCGACGACCAGCCGGAGCTGGCCGCCCTGCCGACCTTCGTCCACGGCGACAGCGCCGGCGGCAACCTGGCCCTGGTCACGGCGCTGCGCCGACCCGACCGGTTCGCCGGGGTCGCGCTGATCTATCCCTTCCTCGACCCGGCGGCGGGCTTCGAGTCCTACGCGACGGGCCCGGAGGGCTTCGCCCCGGAGGAGGCGGCCTGGTACTGGCAGCAGTACGCCGCCACCCCGGCCGACCTCGAGGACCCGGACCTCGCCCCGCTGCGCTCGGACGCGCTGGGCACGCTGCCGCCGACCCTGGTCGCGACCGCGGAGCACGACCCGCTGCGCGACGAGGGCGAGCACCTGGTGGCCCTGCTCGCCGAGGCCGGGGTCGAGGTCGTCGGCACCCGCTACCTCGGTCAGGTGCACGGCTTCTGGCGGCACACCGACGTGTTCGACGCCGCCGAGCCGCTCATGTGGCAGGTCGCCGGGTGGATGCGGATGTGGATCGAGCGGCGCGCTCGGTCCGGCTGATTCGACAGGGATGCGCGTCGAGGTGGGCGGCTCGGCGCCGGTGTGGCTCAGTGTTCGGGGCGCGGGGCGACGCGCGGCCCGACGGGCATCGTCCCGGAGTTCGCCGACAGGGTGCGGACGACCACGACGTCGACGTACGCCTCGCCGGTGCCGGCGGACCGGGCGATGACGACGTTCGCGGTACCGCCCGCCCCAGGCGTGATGTACGAGCGGTAGGTGGACGTGCCGTTCACGCCCTCGCCGGGGATCGGATAGATGTTCCCCGAGGCGCGGACCAGGTGGATGGTCCAGCCGCTCACCGCCGGGTCCGCGCCCGGGATCGTGGGCAGCGTCCTCGAGAACTGTGGCGTCGTGGAGAAGTCGAATCCACCGAGGGAGTAGACGAGGACCTTCCCTCCGCGGGCGCTCGCGGCGAGATCGCTGTCCTGCACGCTGCCGTCCCGAATCGCGGCCGAGGTCACGGCGTCGGCGGCGAGGTCGCCCTGGCGGACCTCGCCGTCCTTGATCTTGGTGGACTTCACGGCGTTCTTGTGCAGTTTCGCGGTGGTGACGGCGCCCTTCCGGAGGTCCGAGGTGCCGATCAGCGGCGCGGCGTACGCGCCGCCGACGCCGATCGAGAGGGCGAGGGCGAGGGTGGCGGCGATGCCGGCGTAGGTCGGCCGGCGCCGGGGGCGGGTGGCGGTCATCAGGGTCTCCTTGTCCGGTGTGGTAGGGGCACCGATTCACCGTAGGACCGACGAACCGCGCCGTCCCCTGTTCGCGAGAGTCGAGGCCGACCCGTGGCCGGGGTTCGGACCCGGTGTCCGCCCTCCGACGCCAGGTGCATTAGGTTCCTTGTTGCAAATGTCTTGCAACAAGGAGGTGGAGCGTGGCGCGTCGCTGGACCGGCGGCCTGCTCGTCGTCCTCCTCGTCTCGATGGTCGCCGGCACCGCCCTGGGCGCGATCCACGTCCCCTTCGGCAGCGTCGTGCAGGTCGTGGGGCATCACCTCTTCCTGCTGCCCGCCGAGCAGACCTGGAGCGCGCCGCGCGACTCGATCGTGTGGGAGGTCCGCCTGCCGCGGGTGCTGCTCGCGGCGGTGGTCGGCGCCGGCCTCGCGGTCGCCGGCATGGCCCTGCAGGCGATGGTGCGCAACCTGCTCGCCGACCCCTATCTGCTGGGCGTGAGCTCCGGTGCCTCCACCGGCGCCGCGGCGGCGATCCTGTTCGGCGTCACCCTCGGCCTCGGCGAGCACGTGCTGTCGGCGAGCGCGTTCGTCGGAGCGATCGCGGCCTCCGCGCTCGTGTACGTCGTCGCCCGCTCCGCCGGGCGGGTGACCTCCACCCGTCTGCTGCTCGCGGGCGTCGCGGTCGGCTACGCGCTCCAGGCCGTCACCAGCTTCCTCATCTTCGCCTCCGACTCCGCCGAGGGCGCTCGGTCGGTCATGTTCTGGCTGCTCGGCTCGCTGGCCCTCGCCGCCTGGGGCCAGCCGCTCGCCGTCGCGGTCGTCGTCGTGCTCCTCGCCGTCGCGGTGCTCACCGTGCTCGGCCGGCAGCTCGACGCGCTGGCGGTCGGCGACGAGACCGCACTCGCGCTCGGCGTACCCCCGGAGCGGTTCCGCACCGGCCTGCTCGTGCTGGTCGCGCTCTGCGTGGCGGTCGTCGTCTCGGCCGCCGGCGCCGTCGGCTTCGTCGGTCTCGTCGTGCCCCACCTGGCCCGGCGCGCGGTCGGGGCCGCCCACACCCGCGCCGTCCCGGTCGCCGCCCTGATGGGAGCGATCCTCCTGATCTGGGCCGACGTCCTGGCCCGGGTGCTGCTGGCTCCGCAGGAGATCCCGATCGGGATCATCACCGCGGTCGTCGGCGCCCCCTTCCTGCTCATCCTCGTCCGCCGCCTCCAGGCCACCGCCGCCTGACCCCCCACCCGATCTCCCAGGAGAAGCCATGCGCCGCCCCCTCGCCGCCCTCACCGCGACCGCCTCCGTGCTCGCCGTGTCCGCCTGCGGCCTCAACGCGTCCGAGAAGTCCGCCGAGGGTGGGTCCGGTCCCTACCCGCTGACCGTCGAGAACTGCGGGGCCGAGGTCACCTTCGATGCCGCCCCCGAGAAGGTGGTGCTGCTCAAGAGCGCCGCGGTTCCCTATCTCGCCTCGCTCGGCGTGCTCGACCGGGTCACGGCCCGGGCCGGGGAGTACCCCCGCGACTACTACGACGACGCCACCTGGTCCGCGCTCGAGGACATCCCCGCCCTGACCGGCAAGACCGACACCTCGGGGCACCTGCTGGTCTCGAAGGAGGTCGTCATCGACCAGGAGCCCGACCTGGTGCTCGGCGAGGTGGACAACCTGGGCCGGGACACCCTCGGCGACGTCGGGATCCCGCTGATCGAGGAGCCCGCGATGTGTGCCGCCGGGCTCGACGAGCCCGGGTTCGACGACATCGTCGACCAGATGACGACCTACGGGCGGATCTTCGACCGGACCGACGAGGCCGCGGCGGCGGGCGCGCAGATCGAGGAGCGGGTGGCCGCCCTGACGGCCGAGCCGGACGCGCAGCGGCGTACCGCCGCCGTGCTGTACCCGACTGTCGGCGGTGGCGTCACCTACGCCTACGGCACCCGCAGCATGGCGCACCCGATCCTCGAAGCCGCCGGCCTCGAGAACGTCTTCGCCGACACCGACGAGCGGGTGTTCGAGGTGACGCCCGAGGAGCTGATCGGTCGCGACCCCGACGTGCTGATCCTGCTCCACAGTGCCGGCGACCCGGCCGAGGTCACCGCGGCGGTCACGTCGTTGCCCGGGGCGCAGAGCATCGCGGCGGTCCGCGACGACAACCTGATGCCCCTGCTCTTCAACTACGTCGAGCCGCCGACGCCCTTGGCGTTGGACGGTCTCGAGCAGGTCCGGACGAGGTTCGGCTCGTGATCGTCGCGGAGGACCTCCACTTCGGGTACGACGCGCGGCCGGTGCTGCGCGGGGTCCGGCTCGAGGCCCGGCCCGGCCGCGTCCTCGGTCTGCTCGGCCCCAACGGCAGCGGGAAGACCACGGCCCTGCGGATGCTCTACGGATCGCTGCGGCCCGCCCGGGGCCGGGTCACGATCGGCGGCCGGCCGCTGGCGACGCTGCGGCCGCGGGAGGTCGCGCAACGGATCGCCGTCGTGGTGCAGGAGTCCGACGCCGACACGATGCTCACGGTGCGCGAGATGGTCACCCTGGGCCGGCTGCCGCGCCTGGGCACCTTCCAGCGCACGGGCTCGGCGGACCGGGCCGCCATCGACGCCGCGCTCGCGCGGGTCGGGGCGGCTCATCTGGCCGGCCGGTCCTACGCCGAGCTGTCCGGTGGCGAGCGACAGCGCGTCCTCGTCGCCCGCGCCCTCGCCCAGGAGGCGGACTTCCTGCTGCTCGACGAGCCGACCAACCACCTCGACATCCGCTACCAGCACGAGGTGCTCAGCCTGGTCCGCGACGTGGCGACCAGCGCCGTCGTCGTCCTCCACGACCTCAATCTGGCGGCCCGCTACTGCGACGACCTGGTGCTGCTGGACCGGGGCCGGGTCGCCGCCGCGGGCACGCCGGACCTGGTCCTCGACCCGGACCTGCTCGAACGCGTCTACGGCATCGGCGTCACCCGCACCGAGGCCGCCGGACATCCCCAGCTGCTCTTCCACCCGCTCGCCGCCACCTCCGAGAGGCTCTCCGCATGACGACCCACCCGCTCCCGCAGGACAGCATCAACGCCTACTGGACCGGCCGCGCGCCGGAGTACGACGACTACCAGCAGCGTCCCGAGCGGCGCGACCACGACCGGGCGGCCTGGGCCGAGATCTTCGGTGCCGTGCTGCCGCCGGCGCCCGCGGAGGTCCTCGACCTCGGCACCGGCAGCGGGTACGTCGCGCTGCTGCTCGCCGGCCTCGGCCACGACGTGACGGCCACCGACCTGTCCGAGGGGATGCTGGCCCGCGCCCGGGAGCACGCGGCCCGTGCGGAGCGGGCCCCGCGGTTCCTCCAGGGTGACGCCGTCGCGCCCGACTTCGCCGACGCGTCGTTCGACGCGATCACCAACCGCTACCTGATGTGGACGTTGCGCGAGCCGGAGCGGGCCCTCGCGAACTGGCGCCGCGTGCTGCGCCCCGGCGGAGTGCTGGCGCTCGTCGACTCGACCTGGTTCCCCACCGGCCTGGACCGCGACACCTCCGCCGACTTCGTCGAGCTCTACGACGACGGTGTCCGGGCCCTGCTGCCCCTCGCCGCCGCGACCTCGATCGACGCGACCCGCGACGTGGTCGCCGCGGCCGGATTCGAGGACGTGAGCGTCACCCCGCTGCAGAGCATCCTCGAGCTGGACCGCCGCTTCGGCGTCGCCCCGGACCACGAGGTCCAGCTGCAGTTCCTCATCACGGCCCGGCGCGGCCGCGACTGACGGCTCACCCCGGGTCGACGACCTCGAGCGTGCCGTCGTCGCGCTGCCACAGGCCGGCGATGTGCAGCTGGCGCTGGCGGCCGACCTGGTCCCAGGCGTGGTAGACGAGCCGCAGGGACCCCTTGTGCACGAACGCGCTCGCCCCGCCGGGACCGAGGCGTCCGGTCGAGGCGGTCGCCAGCAGCGGCTCGCCGCCGTTCTGGCGCACGCACGGACCCTGGGGGCCCGCGCAGATCGCGTAGCCGGTCGCGTAGTCGGCACGCTCCCAGGAGTTGCCCGAGTAGAAGAGGTAGGTGACGCCGCGGAACTGCACCATGCTCGGGTTCTCGATGGTGTCGCCCTCCCATGGCCGGTCGAGGGTGAGCAGCTCCCGGGTCTGTGAGCCGTCGGCGAAGCCGGTCCCGTCGCGGTTGAGCTGGCGGATGAACAGCCCCGCGGGACGCCGGTTCACGATGCCCGAGAACTTCCACAGCAGCCACGCGACGCCCTGCTCGTCGACGAACACGTCGGGATCGATGACGCCGAGCTGCGCCTCGCCGTAGCAGAGCGGCTCGCCCACCGGCCGGAACGGACCCGCGGGCGACGGCCCGCGGGTGAGGCCGATGCAGTTGTGCCGCTGCCCGCCCTGGGTGCCGGCGGGCGCGGAGTACGCCGCCGTCCAGCCGTCGCCGACCTTGTCCACGCCGGGTGCCCACAGGTCGCGGCCGCCGTCGCGGCTGCGCACCCAGCCGGCCACCTCGATCGGGTCCACCCGTCCGCCGCCGGTGGTGGCCAGCGGTGTCCAGGTGACCAGATCCCGGGACGTGAGCGTCGGCAGCCGCAGGTGCGAGGTGTTGGTCGCGTAGGCGTACCAGCGGCCCCGATGCCGGACGATGTCCGGGTCCGCGAACACGCCGCGGTACGCCGCGCCCGGCTGCCACCGCGAGCTGCCGCCCGCGATCCGGACCGGCTCCGGCCGGCGCTGCGCGGGGAGCTCCTGGGCGAGCCGCTCGGCGAGCTGGGCGAGATCCTGCATCTCGCCGGCCAGCACGTCGCTCGGCAGCGCCGTCGGCAGCGCGCTCGGCTCCGGGATGAGCGGCGCCTCGGTGGCGGTGCGGTGAGCCTCGGGCGGGGACGCCTCGCCGGAGCCGCAGGCGGCCGCGAGCAGGGCGACGGCCACCAGCACGGCCGTGGCCGCGACGCCCCTGTTGCGCATGCCCGCCTCCTCCCGGGCGGCCACGATAGAGGACCGGGAGGGCGTGGTCCTCAGGGCCGGCCGAAGCGGACCGTCCGGGTCTGCGGCAGGTAGCCCGGCGCGGTCACGCGCACCCGTACCGCGACCGCCTTCCCGCGGAACGCCTTGCGGACCTTCAGTGC
Source organism: Nocardioides segetis (assembly GCF_051390595.1). Classification (NCBI taxonomy): domain Bacteria; kingdom Bacillati; phylum Actinomycetota; class Actinomycetes; order Propionibacteriales; family Nocardioidaceae; genus Nocardioides; species Nocardioides segetis. Next base: position 73,305 of record NZ_JBNINR010000012.1, read on the forward strand.
GCGACCGGTCGCGCCGTGCAGCGGCCGCCTGCCGGCGTACCACTGCAGGTCGACGCGGACCCCCAGCGCGACCGCCTCCGCGGACAGGACGGGGGAGGAGACCCGGACCCGCTTGCCGACCCGGGCCCTCGACCCGGCCTTCCGGGCCGGCCACGCCGCGACGGCTCCGGCCGGCAGGTCGGCCGGCGCCACGGGCGCGGTCTCGGCGGAACGGGCCACGCCGGGGCCGGTGAACCACGGCGTGCCGGGCCCGGCGTCGCCCGGTCGGGTCGTGGTCACCTCGACGCCGATCCGGGTGCCGACGTCCGCCGGGGTCACCCGGTACGTCGGCCCGGTCGCCCCCGTGATCGGCACGCCACCGCGCAGCCACCGGTAGGCGTGGGCGTAGGTCGCCACGGTGGGCCGCCAGAGGCCGGGCGACGCGGTCAGCAGGCCGCCGGTCGCCGCCGTGCCCGACACACTCGGCACGACGGCGCCGAACGGCGTGGTGTTGACGACCACGACCGGCGCCGACTCGATCGGTGCCCCGTCCCATGCGTGGAAGCCGTCGGGCACCGCCCGCACGGAGAGCTCGACCTCCCAGCCGTCGTCGAGGCCGTCCAGGACGAGCTCCGGTCCGGTCAGGCCGTCGACCACGACGCCGTTGCGGAGCCACTGCAGGACCGTCCCCGTCCCGGCGTCGCCCCACACGACGTCGGAGCGGGCCGTCAGGGTGCGCCCCCACTCGGGGCTGCCGCTGATCGTCACCCCGCCGCTGACGTGGGTCGTCGCGGTCTTGAGGGTGCGGGTCCCGAGATCGGTGTCCGCGTCGGCCGCCGACGGGATCGCCGTGAGCCCGACCGATCCGGCGCCGAACGCCACGCCGCCCGCCCCGGGCGTGGTCGCCGTGAGGCCCGAGTCGGCGAAGGAGAAGACGTAGTCGCTGCCGCCCGGCGCGACGAACCGCAGTGCGAGGCGGAGCCCGTTGGGCACCGTCGCGAGGTCGAAGGCGAAGGTGCCGCCCGCGGTCAGGGTCTGCGCCGGCACGCTGTCGAGGCGGTACCAGGTGCCGGGGAGGTTCCACGCCCCGTCGCTGGCCGCCCACAGCTCGACCCGCACGCCCGCCACGCTGCGCCCGGGCGCGGCGACCGCTCGGCCGGCGTACTCGTGGAGCGCGAACCCGGTCAGCAGGGGCGTCGTCCCCAGCGTCGTCGCCGCGCCGTCGGTGACCGTGATCGTGCCGGCGCCGGTGACCGTGCTGCCGCTGCACGAGCCCGCCGCGACGCCGGGGGAGGACCACCAGCGGTCCCGGCCGTGGCTGCACGGGTTCATGTCCGACCAGAACGTGCCGAACGCGACGTGATAGGTCCCCGCAGCCAGGCCGCTGAGGGCGAACCCGCCGTCGGGACCGACCCAGGTGCCGGCCCCGGCGGCGAACGCCGCCGGCTGGGCCGTCGTGCTCACGAACACCTGGACCCCGCGCACGTCGTACCCGGCCGGCACGGTGACGGTGCCGGTGATGGACCCGGTCCCCGCCGCCCGCGCCGGACCGGACAGGGCCGGAGCCGTCGCGGAGACCAGCACCAGGGCGAGCAGGACCAGCAGCGCACGTCGCATCCCGCCATCGTCGGCGGGCCGCGGCGTCCGCGGCGTCAGGGTGCACCCCCAACATTCCGGGCTCCGAGGCGACCGCCCCTAGACTCGGCCCCGCCATGAACGATCCCGACGCGCGCCCAGCCGAGACCTTCGCCGAGGCCGAGGACGCCCTCCTGTCCCGCTGGCCCGAGACCCGGCTGGAGCCCTCGCTCGACCGGATCCGCGCCTTCACCGAGCTGCTCGGCGACCCGCAGCGCGCCTACCGGTCGATCCACCTGACCGGCACCAACGGCAAGACCTCCACCTCCCGGATGATCGACGCGCTGCTGCGCTCCCTCGACCTGCGCACCGGGCGCTTCACCAGCCCCCATGTCGAGAAGATGAGCGAGCGGATCAGCGTCGACGGCGAACCGCTGGACGACGAGGCCTTCGTGCGGGCGTTCAACGACGTCGCGCCGTACACCCACCTCGTGGACCAGGCCGAGGCGCACCCGCTGAGCTTCTTCGAGACCGTCGTCGGGATGGCCTATGCCGCCTTCGCCGACGCCCCGGTCGACGTCGCCGTCGTCGAGGTCGGCATGGGCGGCTCCTGGGACGCCACCAACGTCATCGACGCCGACGTCGCCGTCGTGACGCCGATCGCCGTCGACCACGCCCACTACCTCGGGGACACGGCGGCGGAGATCGCGCGGGAGAAGGCCGGCATCATCAAGCCCGGCGCGACCGCCGTCCTCGCCCAGCAGACCGCCGACGTCGCGACCGTCCTCCTCGAGCGGATCGCCGAGGTCGGCGCCACCGTCGCGCGGGAAGGCCTCGAGTTCGGCGTCGTGACCCGCGCGCCGGCCGTGGGCGGCCAGGTCGTGACGCTCCAGGGTCTCCGCGGTCGCTACGACGACCTCTTCCTCCCGCTCTACGGCGCCCACCAGGCCCAGAACGCAGCGACCGCCCTCGCCGCGGCCGAGGCCTTCGTCGGCGGCGACGAGCCGCTGGGCGACGAGATCGTCCGCGGTGCCTTCGCCGAGATCACCTCGCCCGGCCGACTCGAGGTCGTCCGGCGCAGCCCCACGATCGTGCTCGACGCCGCGCACAACCCGCACGGCGCGGAGGCCACCGCGGCGGCGCTGGAGGACTCCTTCCAGTTCGATCCGCTCATCGGGGTGATCGGCGTGATGGGAGACAAGGACGCCGAGGGCCTCCTCGCGGCGTTCGAGCCCCACCTCGCGCACGTGGTGGTGACCCAGAACTCGACCGACCGTGCCCTGCCCGCCGACCGGCTCGCCGTCGTCGCCCGCGAGGTCTACGGCGACGACCGGGTCACCGTCGTCCCCCTGCTCGCCGACGCCATCGACGCGGCCGCCGCCCGGGCCGAGGCCGCGGGCAGCGACGCGCTCAGCTCGGGCGCGGTGCTGGTCACCGGCTCGGTCGTGACCGTCGGCGAGGCCCGTACGCTGCTGGGAGGCCGCAAGTGACCGACGAGAGCCCGCGCCCCGACGCACCCGTCGACCCCGAGCGCGAGAAGTCCCCGCGCCGCGGGATGTGCGCCGCGGTCCTCACCCTCGAGGCGATCGCGGTCGGCCTGTCCACCCCGGTGATGATCGGCATCTCCGACATCCGGCCCGCCGTCGCGCTGCCGCTCGGCCTCGGCCTGGCGGTGCTGTGCGTGCTCGTCGCGGGCATGCTGCGCCGCGAGTCGGCGTACGTCCTCGGCCATGCGCTGCAGGTCGGCGCCGTGGCGCTCGGCTTCCTCGCCCCGCTCATGTTCGTCGTCGGCGGCATCTTCGCCCTGCTCTGGGGGACCGCCTACGGCCTGGGACGCAAGATCGAGAACGAGCGGGCGGCCGCCTTCGAGGCCTACGACCGGGGCCGGGATTCCAATGGTTCGTGACCGTCTCCGGGCACTGGGTAGAGTGACCGCGTGCCAGTGATCATCGACAAGCTCCTCCGCATCGGAGAGGGCAAGATCCTCCGCCAGCTCGAGGGCATCGCGAAGGCCGTCAACGCCATCGAGGACGACTTCAAGGCGATGTCCGACGACGAGCTGCGGGGCATGACGGACGAGTTCCGCAAGCGCCTGGCCGAGGGCGAGGACCTCGACGACATCATGCCCGAGGCGTTCGCGACGGTCCGCGAGGCCGCGCGCCGCGTCATCGGGCAGCGCCACTTCGACGTCCAGATCATGGGTGGCGCCGCGCTGCACATGGGCAACATCGCCGAGATGAAGACCGGTGAGGGCAAGACCCTGGTCTCGACGCTGCCGGCGTACCTCAACGCCCTCGAGGGCAAGGGCGTCCACGTCGTCACGGTCAACGACTACCTCGCCAAGTTCCAGTCCGAGATGATGGGCCGCATCCACCACTTCCTCGGGCTCTCGGTGGGCGTGATCCTGCCGAGCATGCGTCCCGACGAGCGGCGCAAGGCCTACGCCTGCGACATCACCTACGGCACCAACAACGAGCTCGGCTTCGACTACCTGCGCGACAACATGGCCTCCTCGCTCGAGGAGTGCGTCCAGCGCGGCCACAACTTCGCCATCGTCGACGAGGTCGACTCGATCCTCATCGACGAGGCGCGGACCCCGCTGATCATCAGCGGTCCGACCCAGGACGAGGTCAAGTGGTACGCCGAGTTCGCCAAGATCGCGCAGAAGCTCACCAAGGACGTCGACTACGAGGTCGACGAGAAGAAGCGCACCATCTCGGTCCTCGAGGACGGCATCACCCGGGTCGAGGACCACCTCGGCATCGAGAACCTCTACGAGTCGGCCAACACCCCGCTCATCTCCTTCCTCCACAACGCCATCAAGGCCAAGGAGCTGTTCCGCAACGACAAGGAGTACGTCGTCATGGAGGGCGAGGTGCTCATCGTCGACGAGCACACCGGCCGCATGCTGGCGGGACGCCGCTACAACGACGGTCTCCACCAGGCCATCGAGGCCAAGGAGGGCGTGAAGGTCCGCGAGGAGTACCAGACCCTCGCCACCGTCACCCTGCAGAACTACTTCCGCCTCTACGAGAAGCTCTCCGGCATGACCGGTACGGCCATGACCGAGGCCTCCGAGTTCGACAAGATCTACAAGCTCGGCGTGGTCCCGATCCCGACCAACAAGCCGATGCAGCGCAAGGACCAGCCCGACCTCGTCTACCGCACCGAGGAGGCGAAGTACGACGCGGTGGTCGACGACATCGTCGAGCGCCACGAGAAGGGCCAGCCGGTCCTCGTCGGCACCGTCTCGGTCGAGAAGTCCGAGTACCTCCACCAGCAGCTCACCAAGCGCGGCATCCCCCACTCGGTCCTCAACGCGAAGGTCCACGCCGAGGAGGCGAAGATCGTCGCCCTCGCCGGCCACAAGGGCGCCGTCACCGTCGCGACCAACATGGCCGGCCGCGGCACCGACATCATGCTCGGCGGCTCGTATGAGTTCCTCGCCGACGCAGAGCTGCGCAAGCAGGGCCTCGAGCCCACCGGCGAGACCGCCGAGGAGTACGAGGCCGCCTGGCCCGCCACGGTCGAGCGGATGAAGAAGCAGGTCGAGGCCGAGCACGACGAGGTCAAGGAGCTCGGCGGCCTCTACGTCATCGGCACCGAGCGCCACGAGTCGCGCCGCATCGACAACCAGCTGCGCGGTCGCTCCGGCCGTCAGGGCGACCCCGGCGAGAGCCGCTTCTACCTGTCGCTGCAGGACGAGCTGATGCGACTGTTCAAGTCGGACTGGGTCGACCGGGTCCTGCTGATGCTGAAGATCCCCGACGACGTCCCGATCGAGAACAAGCGGGTCACCAACGCGATCGCCAACGCCCAGGGCCAGGTCGAGTCGCAGAACTTCGAGTCCCGCAAGAACGTCCTCAAGTACGACGACGTCATGGACCGCCAGCGCAAGGTCATCTACGGCGAGCGCCGCGAGGTCCTCGAGGGTGTCGACCTCGAGGAGCAGATCCGCACCTTCATCGACGACGTCGTCACCGGCTTCGTCAACGGCTCGCTCGACGAGTTCGCCGAGGAGTGGGACCTCGAGCAGCTGTGGACCGACCTCCGGCAGTTCTGGCCGGTCTCGGTCTCCTGGAAGGACCTGGCCGAGGAGGCCGGCAGCCAGGCCGCCATCGAGAAGTCGCACCTCATCGACGTCCTCAAGGCCGACGCCCACGCGGCGTACGACCGTCGCGAGGAGGAGGTCGGCGAGGAGGTCGCCCGCGAGCTCGAGCGCCGCGTGCTCCTCTCCGTGCTCGACCGCAAGTGGCGCGAGCACCTCTACGAGATGGACTACCTGCGCGAGGGCATCTACCTGCGCGCCTACTCGCAGCGCGACCCGCTGGTCGAGTACCAGCGCGAGGGCTTCGACATGTTCGCCGCCATGATGGACGGCATCAAGGAGGAGACCGTCGGCTTCCTCTTCAACCTCGAGGTCCAGGTCGAGGACGACGAGGAGGAGTTCCACTACCACGCCGACGGCACCCGGCACGCCGGCCCGATGCACGAGGGCGCGTTCGCCGAGCCCCCGGTCGGCGTCGGCGTGGGCGCCGGTGGCGAGGTCGACCTGGCGTCGATCTCCTCCGAGCTCAAGGCCCCCAAGGTCACCGCCAAGGGCCTCGACGCCCCCAAGCAGCCGCAGAACCTCACCTACTCCGCGCCCGACGAGACCGGGCACGAGGAGGTCCGCGGCACCGGCACCGTGTCGAACGCCGACAGCGAGTTCGGCGACGTCGGCCGCAACGCCCTGTGTCCCTGTGGCTCCGGCAAGAAGTACAAGCGCTGCCACGGTGCGCCGGGCGGGCCGTCGGGCCTGACCACCCGCGTCAACGGCTGATCAGCGGATCAGGCTGGGATCTTCGACGATGCTGATGTCGGCATCGTCGAAGGTCCGTCCCTCGTGCGCCGTCGCGAGGAAGGCACGGACCTGGTCCTCGGCCGTGGTGAGTGACGGCGTCTGCGTCACGCCTTCGCCGTCGATGTGCAGCTCCCAGCCGTGCTGCCACCGCCGGGCGGTCACCTGGTAGGTCGTCACTGCAGCCATCCCTCCGGAAGGCTCGACAGCCGTCGGATCGTGTCGCGGACGACGCCCGGCGAGATCTCACGGGTGTCGGCCAGCACCGGCTCGTGGTGTTCTCCGCAGTCGCATTCCCACACGTCGTGGTCGTCCTTGCCTTCGCGTTTGAACGAGACGCCGTTGGCCCTGAACGCCTTCAGGACGTCGCGCCGTTTCATTGCCTTGACGACGAGTCTAGGCCGCCCTCGGCCAGGTCACGAGAAGTCGAGCGCGGTGCAGACCCAGCGCTGGTCGCGGCGCTCGAACCGAGCGGCGACGGCACGGGAGCGCTCGCCGTGCCGGACGTGCACGCCGCACTCGACGATCGCCTCGCTGAGGAAGCAGGCGTGCACGCTCTGCACCCGCGGCCGGACGGGCTGAACCCGCGCCAGACCCGGTTGGTGACCGCCGGCACGGGCGACGAGGAGGGCCCGGCGGTGAAGGTCGGCGTACACGTCGCGGGTGGTCCAGCGGACCAGCTGGGACACCGGACGGTCGCCGCCCACGATCTCGACGGCCGCCTGCACGAACCGATGGGTCCACTCCTCGATCGCGTGCCGCAGCCGCTGGTCGATCGGCACGACCACCGCGCCGGGCCGCGTGGGGGGCCGCGACGCGGCCCGGTCGCCTGAGCTCGGCGGGGACTGGCGCGGCAGCAGGGCGAGGGCGAGCGTGCCCTGGGTGGGACTGACGGGGACGGCCAGCCGGAGGCCGACCAGCTGGTGCGGGGCTGCGGACATGGTTCCTCCTGGGTGGGCTGGTCGGCGGGGTCAGCCGGGCGGTAGCCGGAGCGACTGGCCGGGACGGATCAGGTCGGGGTCGGGGGCGAGGCTGGCGGCGTTGAGCGCCTGCAGACGCACCCAGTACGACGCCACGTCGCTCTGCGACGCTTCCGGCCCGAGCTGTCGGGCCGCGATGGACCACAGGGAGTCGCCGGGTCGGACCACGACGATCGTGGGTGCGGCGTACTGCGGGTCGGCACCGTGGGGGTCGACACCGTGGGGGTCGACACCGTGGGGGGCGGCACCGCGGGGGCCGGCACTGCGGGGGTCGGCACTGCGCGGGGCGGCTCGGCCGAGAGGCCGGTCGGGCAGCGGCAGCCCGTCGAGCCTCGCCGGACCGGCGGGCGTGCGGGGACCGGCGGGCACGTCGGGCCCGGTGGGGATGTCAGCGGAGCTGGCGGCGGCCGGTGCGGTGCCCGCGAGAACGGCCACCCCGCAGGCGGCGAGGAGCAGTCGGCGGACCGACCCGACCGGACGTCGCGATGGCCGGCCGCCGGTGCGCAGCACGCCGCCCACGACGTCGGTCACGGTGATCCACAGCGCGGCGACGGCCACCAGGACCACCACGGCGCACGCCTCGACGAGGAGGTCGGCGAAGCCGGTGCCGCGGCCCTCGGGCCCACCGCCCCGCCCGGCGACGCCGCTCGTGAACAGGGGGACGACCAGGCGGCGGGCCGGCGGCAGGGCGAGCGTGGCGAGACCCGCCAGCGCGGTGGTGGCGATGAGCCAGAGCAGGGCGGCGCGGATCCGCACCCGGCCGGCAGCGGCGAGTTCCATCCCGAGAGAACCTTTGCGTTTGCTTCCGTTTGATTCAGGATGAAGTGGTTCGATGCCCTTGTCAACCGTTCGTTGCCGGCCTGTGGACGGCGCCGTGCGAGGGTGGTGCCATGGGCTGGGAGGACGAGCTGTTCGCGCTCTTCGACGATCTCGAGCACCAGGCCAGCGCCCTCTTCGGCGCGGAGCGCGACCTCGAGGTGGCCGACCGCAGCCGGGCGGAGTATCAGCAGGTCGGCCTCGCCGGCCGGCTGATGGCGAGCGTGGGCGCGGAGGCGACACTGGGCGTCGTCGGCGTCGGTGCCCTGACCGGCACCATCGAGCGGGTCGCCGACGGCTGGCTGCTCCTCACGTCCGGTGACCACGACTGGGTCGTCGCCGTCGCCGCGCTCGCCACCGTCGAAGGCGCATCCGCTCGCTCGGTGCCCGCCGTCGCCTGGTCGCCGTTCACCCGCCTCGGCCTCGGCTCCGCCCTGCGCCGCATCGCCGAGGCGCGCGAGCCCTGCCTGCTCCACCTGCGCGACGGGACACGCCACGACGGCATCCTGGGTCGGGTCGGCGCGGACTTCTGCGAACTGATGCAGGGCGAGGGGCGGCGCCAGCTGCTCGTCGCGTTCAGCGCGCTCGCGGCGGCACAGTCACACCGCTGACGCCGGTCGCCAGGAGCCCCGATTTACACCGCCGATTGGGCAGAGACTGCATGCTCCGGCGTCGAATTCGCACGGATTGGTCCCAAACCGCGAGATCTACTGACGCGTCATTCCGCAGGAATCAGGTCGCATCCAGGTCGTACGGCGGCCGCTCGCCCGGCTCCAGCGGCCGCACGGAGACGTCGTCGTCTCCCGTGCCGCGGATCGTGTCCTCGAGCTCGTCGAGCTCCGCCATCGCCTCGGCGATGTGCTTGCGGACGATCGCGCGCGGGTCGAGGTCGGAGAGCTCGAGGTCGGCGTACTCCGGGCCCAGCTCCGAGCGCAGCTCGTCACGCGCGTTGTTCGCGAACCGGCGCAGGTCTCGGATCAGCCGGCCGGCCTGGCGGGCCAGCTCGGGGAGCTTGTCGGGGCCGAAGACGAGCACGGCGAGGAAGGCGATGAGCGCGAGCTCGCCGAAACCGATACCGAACACCCGCCAGCCCCTTCCTGCGTGCGTCGCGAAGCGTGCGGGTCAGAACTTACTGGTCGGCGTGAGTCCCAGCTGCATGCCGGCCAGCCCGCGGCCCCGGCCGTCGAGGCGGTCGGCGATCGCCTGCAGCGCGGCGGCGGCGGGTGCGGTGGGGTCGGCCTCGACGATCGGCTTGCCGGCGTCGCCGCCCTCACGCAGTGCGATGTCGAGCGGGATCCGGCCGAGGACGGGCACGTCGTAGCCGAAGCGCTGTGACAGCGTCTCGGCGACCCGATCGCCGCCGCCGGTGCCGAAGATGTCGAGCCGGTGGTCCTTGCCCTCGGCGGTGCAGTGCGGGCAGGGGAGGTAGCTCATGTTCTCGACGACGCCCACGACGCGCTGGTGCATCATCGAGGCCATCGTGCCGGCCCGCTCCGCGACCTCGGTGGCCGCCTCCTGGGGGGTGGTCACCACGACCACCTCGGCGCCGGGGAGGTGCTGGCCGAGCGAGATGGCGATGTCGCCGGTGCCCGGCGGCAGGTCGAGGAGCAGGACGTCCAGGTCGCCCCAGTAGACGTCGGCGAGCATCTGCACGAGCGCGCGGTCGAGCATCGGCCCGCGCCAGGCGACGACCTGGTCGCGGCGCGGCTTGAGCATGCCGATCGAGATGACCGAGACGCCCGAGGGCGTGGGGACCGGCATGATCAGGTCGTCGACCTGGGTGGGGTGGGAGTCGGCGACGCCGAGGATGGCCGGGATCGAGTGCCCGTAGATGTCGGCGTCGACGAGGCCGACCTTGCGGCCCGCCTTGGCCAGCGCGAGGGCCAGGTTGGCCGTGACCGACGACTTGCCGACGCCGCCCTTGCCGGAGGCGATGGCGTAGACCTTGGTGAGCGAGCCGGGCTGCGCGAACGGGATCTCCCGCTGGGCCTGGCCGCCGCGGAGCGTCTCGTGCAGGCCGGAGCGCTGTTCGGCGCTCATCACGCCGAGCTCGACCTCGACGCCGGTCACGCCCGGGAGCGCGGCCACGGCAGCGGTCACGTCGCGGTTGATGGTGTCCTTGAGCGGGCAGCCCGCCACGGTCAGCAGCGCCTTGACGGTCACCACCGAGCCGCCGTCGCCCGGGGCGACCTCGACGCCCTCCACCATGCCGAGCTCCGTGATCGGGCGCTTGATCTCGGGGTCGTTGACCTTGCTGAGCGCGGCCATGACCTGCTCGACGGACGGGGACTGCGTCGTACTGCTCACAACCCCTGAGTCTACGGAGCGCCCGCAGGGTCCTCGTCGGCGCCGTCCCCGTGAGACGGAGCACGCTCCTCGAGGTCGGACAGCAGGTTGCGCAGCTCGGAGCGCAGGAAGTCGCGCGTGGCGACCTCGCCGACGGCCATGCGCAGCGACGCGACCTCGCGGGCGAGGAACTCCATGTCGGCGTGTGCCCGGGCGTCGGCCTGGCGGTCCTGCTCCGCGATCACCCGGTCGCGGGCCTCCTGGCGGTTCTGGGCGAGCAGGATCAGGGGCGCGGCGTACGACGCCTGCAGGCTCAGCATCAGGGTCAGGAAGATGAACGGGTAGTCGTCGAAGCGCAGGTCCGCGGGTGCGAGCAGGTTCCAGCAGATCCAGCCGACGACGAACAGCGTCATGTAGATGAGGAAGGTCGCCGTGCCCATGAACCGGGCGAACTGCTCGGCGAAGACCCCGAAGGCGTCGGCGTTGTACGACGGCCGACGGACCAACTGCCGTCGCTCGTCGCGTGGGGTGTCGAGCCGCTCCCGGGTCCGGCGGGTGTCGCTCACGAGGCGCCCCTGCCGCGCTCGCGGGCGCGCTCGCGCCAGTTGGCCGGCAGCATGTGGTCGAGCAGGTCGTCGACGGTGACGGCCCCGAGCAGGCGACGGTCCTCGTCGACGACGGGCGCCGCGACCAGGTTGTACGTCGCGAGGTGGGCCGCGACCTCGTCGATGGCGGCCTCGGGGCGCAGCCACTCCATCGAGTCGTCGAGGGCGCCGGCCACGAGCGTCGAGGGCGGCTCGCGGAGCAGCCGTTGGATGTGCGCGACACCGAGCAGCTTGCCGGTCGGCGTCTCCAGCGGCGGCCGGCAGACGTAGACGAGGGCGGCCAGGGCCGGCGTGAGCTCGGGGTTGCGGACGTGGGCGAGCGCGTCGGCGATGGTGGCGTCCGGGCCGAGGATCACCGGCTCGGAGGTCATCATGGCGCCGGCGGTGTTCTCGACGTACGACATCAGCCGCCGCACGTCCTCGGCCTCCTCGGGCTCCATCAGCTCGAGCAGGACCTCGGCGGTCTCCGGCGGCAGGTCGCGGACGAGGTCGGCCGCGTCGTCGGGTGACATCTCCTCCAGCACGTCCGCGGCCCGCTCGGAGTCGAGGCCCTTGAGGATCTCGACCTGGTCGTCCTCCGGCAGCTCCTCGAGGACGTCGGCGAGCCGCTCGTCGTCGAGCGCCAGTGCCACGGCGGTGCGCCGCTCGGGCGGGAGGTCGTGGAGGATGCTCGCCGCGTCGGCGGGGCGCATCTCGTTGAGGGCGGCGACGAGGTGGGTGGCGCCCTGCCGGTCGTCGCTGCGGGTGAGGCCGACGACGTCGCGCCACTCCACGATGTGGGTCTGCCCGCGCCGGCGGAAGCCCTTGGACGGCTCGCGGACGGCGACCCGGCTCAGCACCCAGTCCCGGGTCCGGGCCGGCTCCATGGCGACGTCGTAGACGGTGCCGGTGACGCCGCTGTCGCGGATCGTCACGGTGCGGTCGAGCATCTGCCCGATCACGAGGGTCTCGGTGGTGCGCTGCTCGAAGCGGCGCATGTTGAGCAGGCCGGTGGTGTAGACGTGGCCGCTGTCGATATTGGTCACCCGGGTCATCGGCACGAAGATCCGCCGCCGACCGAACACCTCGGCCACCATGCCGAGCACCCGCGGCTGGGTCCCCTCGGTGCGCATCGTGACGACCAGGTCGCGGACCTTCCCGACCTGGTCGCCCTGAGGGTCGAAGATCGGGAGCCCGACCAGCCTGGCCGCGAACACGCGGGTAGGGGTGGTGCTCACGGCACGAACGCTACCGCCCTGCGTGGCTACTTCATGAACGTCCGCGGGCACGTCGCCCCGGCACAGTCACGGGTCTCCAGCCACAGCCCGCGCAGCTCCTTGCGCATGGCTTGGTAGCGAGGGTCGCGGTACAGGTTGGAGAGCTGGAACGGGTCGTTCTTCGCGTAGTACATCTCGCCGCGACCCTTGCGTCCGCGGACATAGGTCCACGGCCCGACCATCACACCGGTGTAGAGCGGCTCGAGGCCGCCCTTGACGGGCCATCCGGCGATCGGGATGACGCGGCGCGTGGCATCGCTGTCGAGCCAGGGCATCACGTCGACGCCGTCGGCGTCCCGGTCCAGGGTGGTGCCGGCGAGAGCGGCGAAGGTCGGCGCCCAGTCGGCGTTGGTGACCGGCGCCTGGGTGGTGGTCCCGGCCGGCAGTCCCGGGCCCCGGATGATCATCGGGATGCCGATGCTGTCGCGGAAGTACCAGAGCTTCCCGTTGAGGTTGTGCTCGCCGGTCATGAAGCCGTTGTCGGAGGTCACCACGACATAGGTGTTGTCGAGCTGTCCGGTGTCCTCGAGCGTCTTGACGGTGCGGGCGATCGCCCGGTCGACGGCCTGCAGCGCCTCGACCCGCTGCTGCCGCTCCTCGCGCAGTCCGGCCCGGCGCTCGTCGGAGACCTTCTGCCGGGCGGCCCGGATCAGGGCCTTGTCGCTCGGGTCCTCCTCGAACATCTCGGGAGTCGTGTCGAGGTCGAGGTCCTCGAAGGTGTTGCGGTCCTCCTTGGCCGGGACCGTGGTCGAGATGCCCTCGGGGTCGTCGTCCTCGATCGGGCTGCCGTGGTGCGGGGCGACGTAGTTGACCCAGAGGTACCACGGGTCGTCGCTGTCGGCCCGCTCCTCGATCAGGTCGTTGGACTGGTCGCTGAGGAGCGTCGTGGAGTAGGTGTCGTAGCGCTCGATGCTCCCGTCGACGAGCAGCTGCGGGTGCTCGAAGTCGTAGGTCGCGAAGTCGACGGTCGGGCGCCACACGGTCCAGCCCGGCGGCTGGTGGTCGACCTCGTGGCGGGTGTAGCCGTTGAGGTACTTGCCGACCATCATCGTGTCGTAGCCGGCGTCCTGCAGGCTGCCCGGCAGCGTGTCGGCGTCCTCGAACGCCGGATAGCCGCCGCCCTCGCCGCCGACGGTGACCGCGCCGTGGTTGTGGGCGTACTGCCCGGTCAGCAGGGAGGCGCGGGCCGGCACGCAGATCGGGGTCGGTGCGATCCCGTTGGCGATCGTGACGCCCTGGTCGGCGACGACCTCCTGCAGGTGCGGCATGAACGCGATGTCCTTGAGCGCCGCGTCGTCCATCGTGATCATCAGCAGGTTGGGCCGCTCCGGCGAGGCCACCGGTGCCGGTGTGGCCTCGGGTCCGAGGACGGTGTCGTCCTTCGTCGGCGCCGCGACGTCGGCCTGCTCGCCGGGCGGCTGGTACTTCACCACCGGCGGGCGTTCGGTGGACGCGCCGTCACCGCCGCCGGAGCAGGCGGCGAGCACACTCGCGCTGAGGACGGCGGCGGTGGCCAGACGGAGGCGTCCGGGGCGGCTCACGCGTGGGTCTCCTTCGTGGTGGTGCGGACGGTCGTGCTGGTGACGTCGGCCGCGCAGCGGAAGCCGAGGTTCGACGCGCTGGAGTCCGGCGGCGCCGCCGAACGGGCGGCCACCCGGTACCGGTTGCAGTACGAGTCGTGACACAGGAAGGAGCCCCCGCGCATCACGCGGACGGTACCAGAGGCGGGCCCGCGCGGATCGTGGCGCGCTCTCGCGCCGTAGGCAGCGGGGTCGAACCAGTCCGAGCACCACTCCCAGACGTTGCCGACCATCTGGTGCAGGCCGTAGCCGTTCGGCTCGTACGCCGTCACGGGGGCCGTCGTGGTCCAGCCGTCCTCGGCGGTGTTGGTGCCCGGGAAGCTGCCCTGGAAGATGTTGACCCGCCAGCGCTCGCCGTCCATCAGGTCGTCGCCCCACGGGTAGCGCCGCGCGGTCAGGCCGCCCCGGGCGGCGTACTCCCACTCGGCCTCGGTGGGCAGTCGCCGGCCGGCCCAGCGGGCGAAGGCGAGGGCGTCGTCGTGGGAGACGTGGACGACGGGATGCTCCGCCCGCTCCTCGATGTCGGAGCGGGGGCCCTCGGGGTGTCGCCAGTCCGCGCCGCGCACGCCGACCCACCACGGGGTGGCGGGGGAGCGGCCGAGCACGTCGGCGACACTCGCCGCGACGTCGGTGTGGAAGACGGCCGAGTAGCCCTCGGTCTCCGCCGTGGTCCGGTGCCCGGTCGCGTCGACGAACGCGGCGAAGGCCCGGTTGGTCACGGTGGTCGTGCCGAGCCGGAAGGCGGTCAGCTCGACCTCGTGCACCGGCCCCTCGCCGTCGCCCGCATAGCCGTCGCCGAAGTGGTCGCCGAGGGCGGCGCTGCCGGCCGGGATCGTGGCCAGCGGCGTCGGGTCGGCGCCGCGGGCGCCCGGGTCCGGCGTACCGTCCGCGGTGCCGGCGCCCACCCCCGTCGAGGAGCCGGGGCCGGCGGGGACGCAACAGGGACGCTGATCGGTCATCGCCGCCCAGTCTGCCCCAGCAGGCGAAGCGGTCCGGAGAGGCGGGGTCGTCGTTTACCATTCCGGACGTGGAGGAGCAGGAGACCCGGCGCGGGCGCGCGGGCAGGCGCCAGGGCCTCGGCGTCTCCTCGCTCGACATGGTCGTCACGCTCGTGGCCGTCGTGGTCGTCGTGGCGGGTCTCAGCGTCTCCTTGATCTTCCCGCCGGACGCGCCCGAGGCTCCCGTCGCCGACGAGGGCCGGCGCGCGCCGGCGGCCGCGATCCCGTCTCCCGCCGTGGCCGACCCGGTCGTCCCCGAGGGGGGCGAGGTCGTGGTGCCGCCGCTGGCGATGGAGGCCGAGCGCCAGTCCGCCCAGCTCGTGTGCCAGGCGCTGATCGGCACCACGGAGCTCACCGCGCTGGCCTACAACATCAAGTCGGCCCGGGCCGGCAGCCTCGACCGGCTGCTCGGGGTGATGCAGCGCTCCGGCGCCGACGTGATCCTGCTCCAGGAGGTCGACAACCGTCGGCGCAGCACCGGCAGCGTCGACCAGGCCGCGTGGTTCGCCGAGCGTCTCGGCGGGTGGCACTCCGCCTTCGGGCGCAATGTCACCTTCGGTGACGGGCTCTACGGCACCGCGATCGTGTCGAAGTACCCGATCCTGTCCTCGGTGAACACGCCCCTGCCCAACATCGGCCGGGCCCAGCCGCGAGGTCTCCTGCATGCCGTGATCGACGTCGAGGGCGTGGAGGTGAGTCTCTACAGCACCCACCTCGACAACACCTCGGCCAACATCCGCACCCAGCAGGCCAGCCGGATCTCCAGCATGCTGGCCGCCGACCCGCGCCCCAAGATCCTCGGCGGCGACATGAACACCTGGCCCGGCTCCGGCCCGGAGCAGATCCTCACCTCGCGGCTCGACGACTCCTTCGTCGACGCGGGCAGCGGCAGCGGGCCCACCCACCCGGCGAGCCGTCCGCGCACCCGCATCGACTACCTCCTCTACGGCGGTCCCGACCTCACGCCCACCAGCTCGGTCGTGATGTCCGAGGGCGGCTCCGACCACCTCCCCGTCCGCTCGGTGTTCACGCTCGGGGGGATCAAGACCGAGAAGTGCAGCGACGGCGCTGCGTCCAAGAAGTCGAAGAAGGGTGGGGGCGATCAGCCCACCCAGGAGAACACCGCCACGCCGGAGTAGGAGCTCCGTCCAGCCGGTTTTCGGCCCATCCAGGCGGGTATAGTGCCCGCGTCAAAGGGTCGAGACCGCCTGCGCGCCCACCAGGGAGCGCCCGTTCGGAACCCGGTCAATTCTCGGGTGGAGTGGGTAGGAGTCAGGGACGTGACGAATGTGTGGGGGAGCCGGTCGGCTGCGGGACGGACCCGGACGGTGGTGGCGACGCTCGTCGCCCCGCTGCTCGCGGCCGGGCTGCTGGCCACCGGGCCGGCCGGGGTGACCCGAGCCGACGCCGCGCCGGTCGCCGCGCCCGCGACCACCGCGACCACCGAGACCCCGGCCACGCCGGCGGCGCGGAAGGCGGCGCGCAACAAGCCCAACCCGGAGTCCGTCGTCAAGCCCGGCATCACCTTCAACCACCCGTTCCGCAAGAGCAAGCGGGCCGCGATCCACCGCAAGATCGTCAAGACGCTCAAGAACGTCGAGGCGGGCCAGACCGTCCGCATCATGACGTGGAACTTCGACTCGCCCTACCTCGCGAGCAAGGTCATCGCGGCGCACAAGCGCGGCGTCTCGGTGCAGGTCATCATGGCGCGCGGCCTCGCCCGCGAGCAGGGGATGCACCGGTCCTACGGCGTCCTCCTGCGGGCGCTGAAGAAGGGCAACGCCGACCGGCCCAAGGAGCTGCGCAGCTGGATCCGCACCTGCAGCGCCACCTGTCGGGGCAAGGGCGGCGCGATGCACAACAAGATGATGCTCGTCAGCAGGTCCGGCGCGACCAACTGGATCGTGATGCAGGGCTCGGGCAACTTCACCGGCGCGGCGGCCGTCCAGCAGTTCAACGACTGGACCACGACCACCGAGAACCAGGCGCTCTACGACGGCTGGATGACGATGTGGAACCAGGCCAAGAAGGACAAGAACTTCCCGGCCCTGCAGTTCACCGTCCCCAGCACGACCATCCCCGGCGCCAACATCACCACGATGTTCGCCCCCCACCGCGACCAGGTCGACCCGCCGCTGCGGATCCTCAACAAGGTGCAGTGCAACGGCGCCAACACGGCCAACGGCCGCACCAAGGTGCGCGTCGCCAACGCCGTGTGGGGCGACGAGCGCGGCGCGCGCATCGCGCGCAAGGTGCGCGAGCTGCACTTCCAGGGCTGCGACGTCCGCGTCGTCTTCATGATGATGTCGGGCAACATCCGCAGCATCCTCGCGCCGGTCCCGGCGAAGCAGATGGTCTACATCACCGGCGAGACCGCCAACAAGTTCAAGGACCGCTACGTCCACCTCAAGGGCCTCTCGGTCGAGGGCAACCTCGACGGCAACCCCGGTGCGAGCGCCGTGCTCTCCAGCAGCGAGAACTGGACCCAGCTCGGTTGGTTCTCCGACGAGCACGACATCATCTTCTGGGACGACGCCGCGATGGCCGCGAAGTACGCCGGCTGGGTCGACATGATCTACAACACCGCGCCGCGCACGCTCGCCAACTACGTCAACTCGGCCGACCCCGACCCGAAGGTCCGGATCAAGCCGGGCAGTGAGTACCTCGGTCCGAAGGACTACCCGTTCCACGAACTCGAGGCCGAGCTCTCCTAGGACACGACCTCATGGCGCAACGGGTGGTGCTGCACGTCGGCACCATGAAGTCCGGGACCAGCTTCCTGCAGAACGTGCTCGGCGAGAACAAGGCGCTGCTGGCCGAGCGGGGCGTGCTCTTCCCCGGCCGGCGGTGGCGACGCCAGGTGCGAGCCGTGAAGGAGCTGATCGCCCACGGCGGCCCCGGTCAGCCGCCGATGCCGGCCGACGGTCCGTGGCAGCAGCTGGTCGACGAGATCCGGGCCTGGCCGGGCACGGCCGTGGTGTCCATGGAGTACCTCGCTCCCCGGGACGAGGCGCAGATCCAGCGGATCCGCAAGACCTTCCCGGAGAGCCGGGTCGAGGCGGTCGTCACCTGCCGCGACCTCGGCCGCAACGTGCCCGCGATGTGGCTGGAGTCGGTGCAGAACGGCGGCACGACGGCGTGGCCGGACTTCGTGGCCGCGCTCGGCGACCGCAGGGACGAGTCGGGCGTGGCGAACCGGTTCTGGCGACACCAGGACGTGCCGGCGATCGCGGGGCGCTGGGCGAAGGGCCTGCAGAGGGGCGCCGTCAGCCTCGTCACGGTGCCGCCGCCCGGTGCGCCGGAGGACCTGCTGTGGAGGCGGTTCGCCGAGGTGCTGGGGATCAGCCCCGACGGCATCCGGCTCGACGTCCGCAGCAACCCGAGCATCGACCTGCCGAGCGCGCTGCTGCTGCTCGAGCTCAACCGGCACCTGCGTCCCGACGGCCGGGGCGACCTGCCGGACTTCTACGACCGGCAGGTCAAGCACCAGCTGGCCAAGCGCGGCCTGTCGCTGCGCAGCGGCGGCGGCCAGCGGCTGGGGTACGACGACGCGTGGGTCCGCGCCAAGGGCGACGATCAGGTCACCCGGCTGCGCAAGGGCAAGCACCGCGTCGTCGGCGATCTCGACGACCTCCGGCCGCGGCCGGTGCCGGGGCTCCAGCCCGCCGACCTGCCGACCGAGGACGTGCTGCGCGCCGCGATCGACGCGCTGGGCATCGCGCTGGACCGGTGGGCGCGCGTGCGCGCCGGGCAGGACGAGGGAGACTCCGAATGAGGTGGCCAGGTCGTCGCGAGCAGGGTGCCGGCCCCGGGCCCGCGGCCGCGCCGGCCACGGCGCGCCCGTCGGGGGACGGGCTGCCCCGGATCGCGGTCATCACGATGAGCCGCGACAGCGGTCCGGTGCTCCGGCACTGGGTCGAGCACTACCGCCGCCAGGTCGGACCCGACGACGTCTTCGTCATCGACGACCACAGTGTCGACGGGTCGACCGACGACCTGCCCTGCACCGTGCTGCGGCTGCCGTACCTCGACAAGTTCCCCTTCGAGCCCTCGCGGATGGGCATCCTCAGCGGGCTGGCGTCGTCGCTGCTCTTCGCCTACGACGCGGTGCTGCTCGCGGACGCGGACGAGTTCGTCGTCGCGGACCCGGCGAAGCACGAGACGCTGCGCCACTTCGCCGCGGCGCGCGCGGGCAACGACGTGGCCGGGGTGCTCGGCTACAACGTGATCCACCGGGTCGGCATCGAGCCGCCCCTCGACTTCGACGCGCCCTCGCTGCTGCGACAGCGTGCCTACGCCCGGTTCACGCCGCTGATGTGCAAGCCGGCGCTCAAGTGGGTCGACGCTCCCTGGGCGCACGCCTCCCACGGCATCCGGCACCCGTTCGCGCCGGACCCGGAGCTGTTCATGTTCCACCTCAAGTTCGCCGACGTCGGCCAGCTCGAGCTGCTCGCCGAGCACCGCCACCAGGCGGCGGTCGTCGAGGGCCGCGCCGTGAAGTCGAGCTGGAGCCGGCCCACCGACGAGATCGTCGAGGCGCTGCGGACCGCCGCCGCCCAGGTCGAGCAGGCCGAGGCCGACGGCGAGCTGGGTCGGTTCCGGCCCGGCCCGAAGAAGCTCGCGTCCATCGTGCAGCACGAGGGCGGCCTGTGGCGGGCCACCGGCGCCGGGCAGCATCTCGCCCTGGTCCGCCCGCCGTACGTCCGGATCCCCGACGAGCTCCGTCACGCGTTCTGAGTTCTTTGGGCCGAGCGTGTCGGATATCGACCTCGCCGCCCGGTCCTCGCTGCGCTCGGACCGCGGGCGTCGGTCGATGCGGCTGCGCCGCCGTCCGCCACGCTGCCGGCCGCGCGGTCGCGTCCGGTGGTTCCCGGCCTCGCATGGCGACCACAGGACGCGTTCTGACAGGCTGGTTCCATGAGCAACGCGCCGACCCTGGCGGTCACCGCCGTCGACGAGGAGGGCCTCCTCCTCTCCGACGTCGCCGAGGACCGTGCGCTCGACGTCCTCTTCGACGACCGCCGGATCTGGTCCTTCTGGTCGCTGCGCGACACCGCCGAGGAGGCTCCGGACCGGCCCGCGGAGCGGCGCATCGCCTGGCCCGATCGGATGCGGCGCTTCCTCGACGGCGCGACCCGGCTCAGCGTCCGCGACCACGTCGCGGGCACGGTGCTGCACGACGAGGAGACGACCTTCGGCGCCGGCGAGGGGCGGATCGCGTTCGTCAACAAGCAGGGCCTGCCGGTCGCCCTGGACAAGTCCGGGCGCTTCCACCCCGAGTTCTCGGTGCGCAGCGGCGACCAGCTCGAGCCGCTGCTCGAGGCGATGCACCGCGTGATCGCGGTCCTCGAGGAGGAGGGGATCGCCGCGTTCCCGGCGTACGGCACCCTGCTCGGCGCGGTCCGCGAGCAGGACTTCCTCGGCCACGACTCCGACGCCGACCTCGGCTACGTGTCCCGGCACGGTTCGCCGGTCGACGTCGTGCGCGAGTCCTTCCGGCTGCAGCGGGCGCTGGCCGCGCGGGGCATGGCGACCTTCCGCTACAGCGGCGGCGCCTTCCGGATCGACGTCGAGGAGAGCGACGGCTCCGTGCGCGGGCTCGACCTGTTCGGCGGCTTCTTCGCCGGCGACGGGAAGCTCTACCTCATGGGCGAGGTGGGGGTCGACTTCCGCGAGGAGTGGATCCTGCCGCTGTCCACGGTCACGCTCGCCGGCCACGAGTTCCCGGCGCCGGCGGAGCCCGAGCGGCTCCTGGAGGCGATGTACGGCCCGCACTGGCGGGTCCCGGACCCCGCCTTCAAGTTCGAGACCTCGGCGGCGACCAAGGCCCGGCTCGACAACTGGTTCCGCGGCCTGTCGCCCTACCGCCGCGAGTGGCAGACCAACCGTGACCACCGCAAGGGACCGGTGGACGCCCCGGCCTCCGACCTCGCCCGCCGGCTGGCGGCGGCGGCGACGCCGGACACCCACGTCCTCGACGTCGGGGCGGGACGGGGCAGTGACGCGCTCCACCTCGCGCGGCAGGGCTTTCGGACGACCGCCTACGACTACGTGCCGCAGACGCTGCGCAAGGCCGAGCGGCGCGCCGGACGCGAGGGCGCCCCGCTCGAGGTGCGCACGATCAGCCTCACCCAGCTCCGCTCGGTCCTCGCCGAGGGCGCCCGCGTGGCCCGTGAGCAGGGACCACGGGCCGTGCTGGCGCGCCATGTGCTCGACGCGACCACCGAGCGTGGGCGCGAGGGTCTCCTGCGCTTCGCGGCGATGGCGCTGCGAGGTGGCGGCCGGTTGTACGCCGAGTTCGCGACGGGCGCGGGGGAGACCGACGAGGGTTTGTATCCTGTTCCACTCGACAGCGTCCTCGCCGAGATCGACCGGTTCGGCGGATCGGTGCTCTCGGCGGACGTCGAGCCGGGGACGCAGGACCGGGCCGGCCGGGCCGTCGTGGTCGCCCAGTGGTGAGGGCAGTGAGGGAAGAGATGACACAGAATCGCTGGAACCTGTTCGCGACGGTGCGCGCGCAGCGGCTGCGGATCGAGGCGCTCGAGGCCGAGGTCGTCGAGCTGCAGCGGCACTACGTGCGTATGGCGGAGCTGGTCGACGTCGTCCAGGAGCTGCTGATCCCCGTCGCGCAACGCGACGAGGCCCGGATCGCCGAGGCGATCGAGGCGTTCGACAAGAGCCTGTAAGGAACCGGTCCGTTGGCCCGTCGCGTCTTCGTCCACATCGGCCTGCCCAAGACGGCGACCACCTATCTGCAGACCATCGTCTGGTCGTCGCGGGACCGGTTGCGGGAGGACGGTGTGCTGCTGCCCGGCCTGGGGCGCTTCGACCACCTGTGGAGCAGCCGGATCGTGCGCGACGACCCCCGGCTGCCCAAGGCGTCCGAGGAGCACCGCAGCGCATGGGAGCGGCTGCGCGCGGAGATCGCGGCCTACGACGGCGACGCGTTGGTCACCCACGAGTTCTTCGCGGCGGCGAGCGCCGAGCAGGCGCGCCGGATGGCCGACCAGCTCGCTCCCGCCGAGATGCACGTGGTGATCACCGCCCGCGACCTGCTGGGGCTGTTCACGGCCAGCTGGCAGGAGAGCCTGAAGAACCGCGGCACGGCGCCGATGAGCGACTACTCCCGCGAGGTGTCCGACGACCCCCGCGACGTGTGGAACTGGCGCACCCTCGACCTGCACCTGGTCCTCCAGCGGTGGTCGGAGGCCGTCGCCCACGAGCGGATCCACGTGCTCCCGCTCGACACGTCCGCGCCCCGCGACGAGATCTGGCAGCGGTTCGCCGGCCTGCTGGGTCTGCGCGCGGACGCCTACGACCTGAGCCGGTCCTTCCCCAACGAGTCGATGGGGGTCGTCGAGGCCGAGGTGCTGCGCCGGGTCAACGAGCACCTGGTGGCCCGCAAGGCGCTGGGCGCGGCCCGCGACCGCGGCATGTTCATCCGCACGCATCTCGCCGACGAGCGCCTGGTGCCGCGCCGGGGGGAGAAGTTCTGGCCCCAGCCCGACCGGGTCGCCGAGTGCCGCGCGCGCAACGACGCCGCCCTCGACTACCTGCGCACCCACCCCGTCGACGTGGTGGGGGACCTCGCCCGGCTGGAGATCCCCGCCGAACTGGCGCCGCGTCGTACGCCGGACTCGGTGACGGAGGAGGAGGTGGCCGCCGTCGCCACCGACCTGGTCGCGACCCTGCTCGGCGAGGTGCGTGACCTCCGGGTCGAGCGCGCCGCCCCTCCTGGGCCGGGCCGTCGAGGACTGCTCGGGGCGTTGCGCCGTCGCTGACCGCACGGGCGTCGCCGCCCGGATCGGGGCAGCGGCGCTCCCCGAGGGCCCGTGAGGACCCGGCCGTCAGGAGGCGGGCCGTGACGAGAGGTCGTGGATGACCCGCTGCCGGACCGCGGCATAGGCGGACTTGTTCTGTGACGCGACGGTGCCCGCGTAGTGCACGGCGGCGAACTTCGTCAGGAGCAGGGACCGGCGCTCGACCCACCGGTCGGTCAGCGGCCCCGGCTTCAGCTCGCGCAGGTAGTGCGCGCCGATCATGCCCGGCCAGGAGACGACCTGCCGGTCGGAGCGGCGGGGGTCGGTGCGCATGGCACGACTGTTCTGCAGGTCCCGCGCACCGTCGATCAGCGTGATCCGTGCCGGGTCGTAGCGGTCGGCCTCGCGGCGCTCGACGATGGACTTGACCTGGATGCCGCGGATCGTCCCGCTCGCGGTGTCGACGACGATGAAGTCGGCATTGGCCGAACCTGCCCAGCGCTCGAACTGGGGCGGCCCGGGCACGACGATCAGCCGTCGGTCGCGCCGGGTCAGGTCCAGCAGGGCGATATAGGCGTCGATCTCCGTGAGCGCGCCGGTGTGCATGGCCCGGCCGGTCCGGACGTCGTCGCCGAAGTACAGGTCGTCCTCGATGAGGATGTTGCGGTACTCCGAGAAGGTGAGCACCTCGCGGGCCAGGTGGTAGCAGGTCGACTCCACGATCTCCCGGTTGGCCAGGCCCGGGACCCCACACAGGAGCGCGGCCCAGAAGGTCCCGGCATGGGCGTTGAGCCGGTGGAAGTTCAGCTCACTGCTCAGCTGCGCGAGCGTGTCGAGGAACGCGGCGACGCCGTCCTCGTCGGACTCGGTGAGCTGTTCGGCCCGGGTGGCGGCCCACCGCTCGACGAAGGAGCTGACGCCGCCGAAGCCCGCGTTGGCCCAGGCGGAGTACCCCATGGAGAACGCGCGCAGCTCGGGAAGGGGCGGGGCCTGGCCGAGAGCCAGGGCGTCATGGAGGATCTCACCCCAGCGGACGGCGAGGCGGCGGACGTCGCCGAGCCGCGCCTCCAACTCGTCGGGATAGCTCGGGAACCGACCCGGCTCGCGACGATAGGGCACGACGAACTCGTCGAACTCCATGACTCACCACCCCCCATCGGGACAACGTCCTGTGTAACACTCCGTTACGAATCATGCTATAGAAGGCCATACCTGTCTGGTGTTCGCGAGGAACTCCCGATAGCGACGATGGGGCGGTGCCCTGGGACGAGGAGGCGGCCCGTCTGCTCGGCCGCCGCGTGCGGCGGCTGCGTGAGGGCCTGGTCCTGTCGCAGGAGGCGCTCGCCCACCGTGCGGGCTGCTCCAAGAACCACGTCCAGCTGATCGAGGCCGCCGGCCGACGTGCCCCGGCGCGCCCGGTGAACCTGCGGCTGACCACGCTCTACGGCCTGGCCGAGGCGCTGGGCGTGACGCCGTGGGACCTGGTGCGCGACCCCGACCCGGGCGGGTGAGGGCCGCGGTGCGGGAAGGATGCGGCCCCTTCTTCGGAAATGACAAGGATGTAATTCGAGGAATTACATCCTTGTAGTTATTCACGGCGTATTGCCATGGTGAAGTTGTTACTGGTGTGATTCCTGAGGCAATTGTTCGCTCGGTGCATTTCGGCACCGTGATCGGGGAGGTCCCATGCGCACCCAGAGCTCGCTTCGATGGCTTCGCGCCCTACCGGCGACGGTCGCTGCGCTCGCGGTCCTGGCGACCCTCCTGGTCCTCGCGACGGCGACCGCGGGCAGCGGCCGGGGTGCCGCCCTCGAGAACGCGGCCGCCGCGTCCGACCCGGGCAGCGCGAGCGGGATCCGCCTGGTGCAGGCCAACATCAAGTCGGGCATGTCGGCGTCGAACACCGCCAGTGACCTCGGTCAGGTCTTCGCCCAGCTGCCGGACTTCATCACCTACAACGAGGTCTCCAGCCGGCCCGACGCGATGCTGGCGCCTCCCGGCTACGCCATCCAGCGCACCCCGGGCACCTACACCGGCGCGACCGCGGTGGTCTGGGACACCGCGCGCTGGACCAAGATCGCCGCCGGCACCTACAACATCTCCGAGGTGTGGGGGAAGACGAAGAAGCAGAAGGTGCACTGGGGCGTGCGGTACGCCAACTGGGTCACCGTGCGCAACGCCGAGGGCAAGACCGTCTCGGTCGTCGCGGTGCACTTCGCTCCGGCGAGCAAGTACACGATGGGCCTGACCCTGCCGTCGTACCAGCGGATGGCCGCCCTCGCCCGGACCCTCTCGGCACACGGCCCGGTGCTCATGGGCGGTGACGTGAACGTCAACTTCCGTTCGGCGGCCTACCCCCGCAACGAGATCGCCGCCCTCGGCCTGGCCAACGTCTTCGACCTGTTCGGCGTCGCGCCGGCCACCCACGACAGCGGCGCGGTGATCGACCACGCCTACCTCTACCAGGGCGACCCGCTGCTCCCGGTGACGAACCTGACGACGGTCGGGCTCCACTCCGACCACCACCTGGTCGTCGTGGACCTCGGCAACGTCGGCCAGCGTGCGGGTGCCTTCGCCCCGGGCCTGGTCTCCAACAAGGACGACGCCAAGACCACGATGCGCCTGGCGCGCAGCGCCATCGACCAGGCTCCGCCCGGGTCGGCGCTCCATCTCGCCTCCAAGAAGCTCTCGGGCAAGGGCGTCTACAAGTCGATCGTCAACGCCCGCGCCCGCGGCGTCGAGGTCCAGATCATCACCGGCCACCGCAAGGCCACCGCGCTCGACACGAAGCTCGCCAAGCTCCTCGGCACCAAGAAGAAGCACAAGTCGTGGGCCAAGCGGAAGTCGAACTGGGGCAAGACCGGTCTGCCACGGGCGCTCGTGCTCGCCAGCACCTCGGGTGGCACCCGGGCCGTGCGGATCGACTTCAACCGCACCTGGGTCCCCAAGGACCAGAAGCGCGCGGGCTCGATCGCCCAGATCCGCTCCGACCAGTTCGGCTACGACGAGATGTTCGTCCGCTACTTCGCGGCGGTCGGGCGCACGATCTAGCCGCTCCGGACGGGTCGGCGACATGACTCATGTCACGGATCTCGGGCACTGTTCGGGGGGCGCTGGGAGGCCGGTTCGCGGGTACAGTGCGCTCCGGCACGACCAGTGAAAGGGAGCTGATGACCCGGCTTTGTCAGACCGAAGGCCTCTCCGAGGACCAGTCCGAGATCCTGAAGGCCGTGCGCGTCTTCGTGGACGAGCAGATCATCCCGGTCGCCCAGGAGCTCGAGCACTCCGACACCTACCCGCAGGAGATCATCGACGGGCTCAAGGAGCTCGGCGTCTTCGGCCTGACGATCCCCGAGGAGTTCGGCGGGCTGGGCGAGTCGCTGCTCACCTACGCCCTGGTGGTCGAGGAGATCGCCCGCGGCTGGATGAGTGTCTCGGGAGTCATCAACACCCATTTCATCGTGGCCTACCTGCTCATGCAGCACGGCACCGAGGAGCAGAAGCAGAAGTACCTCCCGCGCATGGCGACCGGCGAGGTCCGGGGCGCCTTCTCGATGTCCGAGCCCGGCCTCGGATCCGACGTCTCCGCGGTCTCGACCAAGGCCACGAAGCAGGACGACGGGTCCTACTCGATCACCGGCCAGAAGATGTGGCTGACCAACGGCGCCACGTCGACGCTGGTCGCGCTGCTCGTCAAGACCGACGAGGGCGCCGACAGCGTCTACAAGAACATGACCACCTTCCTCGTCGAGAAGGAGGCCGGCTTCGGCGAGACCGCCCAGGGCGTCACCGTGCCCGGCAAGATCGACAAGATGGGCTACAAGGGTGTCGAGACCACCGAGCTCATCCTCGAGAACCACCGGATCTCCGCCGAGGCGATCCTCGGCGGTGAGCCGGGCAAGGGCTTCTTCCAGATGATGGACGGCGTCGAGGTCGGGCGGGTCAACGTGGCCGCCCGCGCCTGCGGCCTGGCCTGGCGTGGCTTCGAGTTGGGCGTCGCCTACGCCCAGCAGCGCAAGACCTTCGGCAAGGTCATCGCCGAGCACCAGGCGGTGCTCTTCCGCATCGCCGAGATGGCGACCAAGGTCGAGGTCGCGCACAACATGATGGTCCGCGCCGCGCGCCTCAAGGACACCGGCAAGCGGATGGACGTCGAGGCCGGCATGGCCAAGATGGTGGCCTCGGAGTACGCCAACGAGGTGGTCGAGGACTCCTTCCGGATCCACGGCGGCTACGGCTACTCCAAGGAGTACGAGATCGAGCGGCTGATGCGCGAGGTCAAGTTCATGCTCATCGGCGAGGGCACCTCCGACATCCAGAAGATGATCATCGGGCGCCAGCTCCTCAAGGAGTACAAGCTCAAGTGAGCAGCGCTGCGCAGCCGGCGAGCGGAGTCGTCGCCGACAAGACCGACCCGGGCAACTTCTTCGAGGACTTCGAGGTCGGTCAGGTCATCCGGCACGCGACGCCGCGCACGGTGACCGAGGGGGACCGGGCGGTCTACGGCTCGCTCTACCCGACCCGGTTCGCGGTGCCGTCGTCCGCGGTGTTCGCGGCGTCGGTCGGCCTGGACCCGCACCCGGTCGAGGAGCTGATCGCGTTCCACATCGCCTTCGGCAAGACGGTCCCGGACGTCTCGCTCAACGCGGTCGCCAACCTCGGGTACGCCGAGTGCCGGTTCCACGCGCCCGTCGTGCCGGGCGACACGCTCAGCACCACCTCCGAGGTGATCGGGCTCAAGCAGAACTCCAACGGCAAGAGCGGTGTGGTCTACGTCCGCTCCACGGCGACCAACCAGCGCGGCGAGGTCGCGCTGGACTGGGCGCGCTGGGTGATGGTGCACAAGCGCGACGCGTCGGCCGCCGCGCCCGAGACCGTCGTCCCCGAGCTCGCCTCGGCGGTGGCGCCCGCGGACCTGGTCGTCCCGGCGGGGCTCGACTTCACGGCGTACGACTTCGCCGCGGCCGGTGAGCCCCACCGCTTCGGCGACTACGTCGTGGGGGAGCGGATCGACCACGTCGACGGCGTGACGCTGACCGAGTCGGAGCACCAGCAGGCCACGCGGCTGTGGCAGAACACGGCCAAGGTGCACTTCAACGTCGAGGCCCGCCCCGACGGCAACCGGCTCGTGTACGGCGGCCACATCATCTCGATGGCACGCGCGCTGTCGTTCAACGGGCTCGCCAACGCCCAGCTGATCGCGGCGATCAACGCGGGTGCGCACACGGCGCCGGCGTTCGCGGGCGACACGGTCTACGCGTGGTCGGAGGTCCTCGACAAGGCCGAGACCGGCGCGCCGGGCGTGGGTGCGCTGCGGCTGCGGCTGGTGGCCACCAAGGGCCGTGACGTATCGATGATCCTGCGTGGCGAGGACGGGAAGTACGCCCCCGGCGTGCTGCTCGACCTCGACTACTGGGCGCTCGTCCCGCGCTGAGCCGGGCCGGGAAGGCCCCGGGAGGTCCGGGTCCCGGCCGAGCGGTCAACCCGTCACGCCGACCCGCACGTTCTTGATCGTGTAGGTCACCTCGTCGTCGACGCCCT
Organism: Nocardioides segetis; assembly: GCF_051390595.1. Classification (NCBI taxonomy): domain Bacteria; kingdom Bacillati; phylum Actinomycetota; class Actinomycetes; order Propionibacteriales; family Nocardioidaceae; genus Nocardioides; species Nocardioides segetis. The sequence goes on from NZ_JBNINR010000012.1 coordinate 101,521, forward strand.
GGGCGATCCGGTCGAGCATCACCGCATCGGGGTGGTCCTGGCCCTCGGGCCAGTCGACCCTCGTCTTGGCGACCTGGGGGTCGTTGGCCATGGCGATGATCTCGTCGATCGTGAGCCGGGCGAAGTCCGGTGCGGACCGGCCGGCGGTCGGTCCGTCGAGCGAGGTGGCCTCCGTGACCTCGCCGTCGCGGACGACCACCTCCACGGTGCCCACCTGGGGGCAGTAGCAGAGCACCTCGAGCTCGTAGGTGTAGTCCTGCGGGCCGTAGCCGGGGAACGCCCCCGTGCCGGCCGATCCGGTGGTCGTGCTCGTCGTACTCGGCGGGTCGGTCGCCTCGGCGCTCGGGCTCGCCGACGCCGTCGTCCGGTCCGCTGCCCGGTCGGACTCCTTGCTGCAGGCCGACGCCGCCAACAGCAGGGGGACGAGCGCGGCGAGGCTGGCGAGGGCGGCGGTCGGACGCATGGTGCTCATGATGCCTGTGACGTCTCGCGGTGCCCAACGGTTCCCGCGACGCGCCACTGAAACACGTTCCATTTTGGGGCGTGACCTGGGTCACGTCCGCCTCGTTGGTCGAGAGGCGGTCCGGACTCAAGATGAGGTGAGTGAATCAGTGGTGACGAGCACGCGCTTGCGCAGGACGAGCGGGGTCGTCGTGGTCCTGCTGGCGCTCACGGCCTGTGGCTCCCAGCTCGACCCGGCGACCGTGGCCAAGGCCAGCGGTCAGAGCGGTACGACGGGAGCCGGCTCCGGCACCGCCGGCGACACCGGGGTCGTCGCCGGTGACGCACCGGCCGCCGGCGACGTACCGCTGGGCGGCGACGCGCCCGCCGCCGGCGCTCCCGGCGACCCGGGCGCGGCGGCCGGCGACGGAGGCGGGGGCGGTGCCGCCGGTGCCGCCGGTGACGGAGGCAAGTCCAAGGGCAAGGGCTCGCCCACGGGCGGCGCCAAGGCCGCCTCCTGCGACGGCTTCAAGAACCAGACCGGCATCACCGACAGCACCATCTCCCTCGCCAACGTCTCGGACATCTCCGGACCGGTGCCGGGGATCTTCGAGTCGGCGCAACAGGCCACCCGCGCCTATGTGGAGTACTTCAACTCCCAGAACACGATCTGCGGCCGCAAGCTCGCGCTGACCAACCTCGACAGCCGTGCCGACGCCGGCGCCGACCAGCAGGCCTACGTCAAGGCGTGCAGCGAGGCGTTCGCCGCGGTCGGCTCGATGTCGGCCTTCGACTCCGGCGGCGCGGCCACGGCCGACTCCTGCGGGCTGCCCGACATCCGCTCGACGATCGTCAACCCGGAGCGCCAGGCCTGCAAGTCCTGCTTCGGCGCCTACTCGATCCGCACCAACCTGATCCCGGACGCGGCGTCGAAGTGGTTCGCGCAGAAGTTCCCCGACGCCGTCAAGAACGCCGCCGTCCTCTACATCAACGCCGGTGCCGCGCCGGTCAACTCCAAGAGCATGGCCGCCGGGTACGAGAAGGGCGCCGGCTGGAAGGTCACCTACCTCCAGGGCATCGACGTGGCGGAGTTCAACTTCGCGCCCTACGTCCAGCAGATGAAGGACAAGGGCGTCCGGGCGGTCGCCTACCAGGGGCCCTACCAGAACACGGTCAAGCTGCAGCAGGCCATGGCCCAGCAGGGCTTCAAGCCGGACTTCTTCCTGCAGGACCCGACCGTCTACGACAAGCGCTACGTCCAGCAGGCGGGGTCCGCGGCGGAAGGCACCTACGTCTACGCGGCCAACGACCTCTTCGAGAACACCAAGAACGCCGAGGTGCAGCTCTACCTGTCGTGGCTGCAGCAGGTGAAGCCGGGCGCCATCCCCAACTACTACGGCCTCTACGCCTGGTCCGCGGCCCGCCTGTTCGTCGAGAAGGCCATCTCGCTCGGCGGCAAGCTGACCCGCGAGTCCCTGGTCGCGGCGTTCCGGGCGACCACGGCGTGGACCGGCAACGGGGCGCACACGGCGATGAACCTCTCGACGCCGAGCTCGCCGCCGTGCCTGAAGGTCATCCAGTACGCCGGCGGCCGGTGGCAGCAGGTCTCGCCCGGCGACTACATGTGCGGCGGTGTCGTCGACTCCGGGGTCGGAGGCTGATCGTGGGCTCCCTCCTCGCCTACGTGCTGCTCGGCCTGTTCACGGGCGCGGCGTACGCGATCATGGCCAGCGGCCTGGTGCTGACCTACACGACCACCCGGGTGTTCAACATCGCCCACGGTGCGTTCGGCATGTTCCTGTCCTTCGTGTTCTGGGACTTCACCCAGCGCCAGGGGATGCCGACCGTGCTGTCGCTCGTCCTGGTGCTCGGCGTCGTGGCGCCGGCGATCGGCTGGTTCATCCAGCGCTTCGTGACCCGCGGCCTCGGCGAGGGACCGGTGTCGGTGGCGCTCGTCGTCACCGTCGGCCTGCTGGTCGGCCTGATCGGGCTGGCCCAGCAGATCTGGCCGCCGGAGCCGCGCGCGCTGCTGCCGTTCTGGCCCGACACCAGCTGGAACGTCGGCGGCACCTATGTCACCGCCCATCAGCTGGTCACCCTGGTCTGCGCGATCGCGGTGGCCTTCGGCCTCTACCTCCTGCTCGGCCGTACCCGGATCGGTACCGCGATGCGGGCCTCGGTCGACAACCCCGAGCTGCTCAAGCTCTTCGGCGGCAAGCCCGACCGCGTGGCCGCGCTGTCCTGGGCGATCGGCATGTCGCTCGCCGCCCTCGGCGGCATCCTGCTGGCGCCGGTCGTGCTGCTCGACTACTACGGCCTCACCCTGCTCGTCATCAACGCCTACGCCGCCGCCATGCTCGGCCGGCTCAAGAGCCTGCCGATGACCTTCGCCGGCGCCATGTTCCTCGGCGTGCTGGAGTCGCTCGCGGTCGCCTACCTGCCCAAGGACGGCTTCCTCAACTCCTTCCGCGCGGTGATCCCGGCGCTCTTCCTCTTCGCGATCGTGGTGCTGATGCCGCAGGCCCAGCTCCGGATCGGCCAGGTCAAGGGCATCGTCACCGCGCCCGTCCCCCCGATGCGGACCTCGATCGGCTCCGGCGCCGGGCTCCTGGTGGTGGCACTGCTGCTCGTCAACGTGGTCGCGCCCAACCAGGTGCTGCTCATCGGCGTCGCGGCGACGTACGCGATGGTGATGCTGTCGCTGGTGCTGCTCACCGGGTACGGCGGCCACGTCTCGCTCGCGCAGTTCACGTTCGCGGGAGTCGGTGCGCTCGCCTACGCCAAGCTCGACGAGCCGAACCTCGTCGGGCTGCTCGTGTCGGCGCTCATCGCCGCGGCCGTCGGCGCGCTCGTCGCCCTGCCCGTGCTGCGGCTGACCGGGCTCTACCTGGCGCTGTCGACGATGGCGTTCGCCGTGCTCATGGACAAGGTGATCTTCAACGCCGACTTCGCGTTCAAGTTCAACGGCACCCTGGCCGCCGAGCGGCTCTCGATCCTGGGCATGCGGATCGGTTCGGACGTCTCCTACGTCTGGTTCATGGTGCTGGCGTTCGTCCTGCTGTCCCTCGGCGTGCTCGTCCTGCGTCGTGGTGCCCTCGGCCGGCTGCTCATCGCCATGCGCGACAGCCCGTCGGCCTGCGGCACGCTCGGCCTGGACATGCGCTGGTTCCGGGTCGGTCTGTTCGCCCTGTCGGCGGGCATCGCCGGCCTGGCGGGAGGGCTGTTCGCCGGCCTGCGCGGCACGGTCGGCGCGGCCGACTTCCTCTACTTCCAGTCGCTGCTCGTGCTGCTGCTGGCCGTGGTCTTCGGCGCGACGTCGGTCACCGGCGCGCTGCTCGGCGGCACCGCGCTGATGCTGCTCCCGGAGTTCCAGGCCGCCTCGCCGGGGATGGCCGGCCTCCTGTTCGCCGTGATCGGCTTCGGCGCCGTGCTCCTCGGTCGTGATCCCAACGGCATCGCCAACCACCTGTTCCGCGTCGGCCGCTGGCTGCGGTCCCGCCTCGCCCCGGGGTTGGAGGAGCAGCTCCGGGGCCGGCTGGGCGGGCTGCTGCCGCGCGGTGGGGGCGGCGTACCGGAGACGGTGGCGGTCGCCGACGCGACCGACACGATGGTGATCGAGAAGGTGGTGTGAGATGGCGCTGCTCGAGGTCGATGACGTTGTCGTCAGGTTCGGTGGCGTGACCGCCGTCAACCGGGCGACCTTCACCGCGGACCGGGGCACGATCACCGGACTGATCGGCCCCAACGGTGCGGGCAAGACCACCTGCTTCAACGTGATCACCGGCCTCCAGCGACCGACCAAGGGCCGGGTCCGCTACCGCGACCGCGACGTCACCGGCTGGCCGGTCCACCGGCGCGCGCGCCACGGCGTGGGCCGGACGTTCCAGCGGCTGGAGGCGTTCGGGTCGCTGTCGGTGCGTGACAACGTCCGCGTGGCCCAGGAGATCCACGGCGGACCCCTGGCCTGGTTCGGCGGCCGACGCGGCGCGCACGGCGTGGACCTGCTGCTCGACCGGGTCGGGATCGCGGAGTACGCCGACGAGCGGGCCGACTCGATCCCGACCGGGACCGCCCGGCTGCTCGAGCTCGCCCGGTGTCTGGCGGGCGACCCCCAGCTCCTGCTGCTCGACGAGCCCTCCTCGGGACTCGACGAGACCGAGACCGATGCCTTCGGGGAGCTGCTCGTCGACCTCGCCGCCGAGGGCTGCTCGATCCTCATGGTCGAGCACGACATGGACCTGGTGATGAGCGTGTGCCACGACATCCACGTGCTCGACTTCGGCGAGATCATCGCCTCGGGCGGTCCGGCCGAGATCCGCACCGACCCGGCCGTCCAGCGGGCCTACCTCGGCTACGCCGAGACCGACGGCGCCACCAGCGTGCTGGAGCCGGTGACCGAGGAGGTGCTGTCGTGAGCGTCCCGATCCTCGACGTCATCGACCTGCATGCCGCCTACGGACGGATCGAGGTGCTGCGCGGCGTCGACCTGTCGGTGCCGCGGGGGGCGGTGATGGCCCTGCTCGGTCCCAACGGGGCCGGCAAGTCGACCCTGGTCAAGGTGATCAGCGGCCAGAAGGCGGCCACCTCCGGCGACATCCACCTGGCCGGCGTCCACGTGCAGGGGGCCGCCTCGGACGACCTGGCGCGGGTCGGGCTGTGCACGATCCCCGAGGGCCGCTCCGTGTTCCCGAACCTCACCGTCGAGGAGAACCTCGTCCTGATGTCCTACGCCGGCGTCCCGGCGCCGGCGATCCTCGACACCGCCTACGCCTACTTCCCGCGCCTGCACGAGCGCCGGCACCAGCTGGCCGGCACCATGTCGGGCGGCGAGCAGCAGATGCTCGCGATGGCGCGCGCGCTCGCCTCCGACCCGGCGCTGCTCCTGCTCGACGAGCTCTCGATGGGCCTGGCCCCGCTGATCGTCGACGAGCTCTACGAGACCGTCGCGCGGATCGCCGAGTCCGGCGTCTCCATCCTCTGCATCGAGCAGTTCGCCCGCACCGCGCTGCGGGTCGCCGACTACGCCGCGGTGATGAGCGGCGGCCGCATCGTCGCGACCGGTGAGCCCGGCGAGATCCTCGACACCATGGCCGACGTCATCCTGGGAGGGGCGGCATGAGACAACCCACGAAGGTCCTCGTCACCGGCGGCGTGATCGGCTCCCTCGCCCTCCTGGCGACCGGGCCCGTCGCGTCACCGGCCGCGGCCGACGACGGTGCCGCGGCGGCGTACGGCGGCTACACGGCCCAGGCCTGGTCGGCCCCGATCCGGGTCGAGGTCTTCGAGCCGAGCCTGCCGATCCCCGTCGACGCGGGGGTCGCCCAGCTGGAGTTCGACCTGGGCTACAGCAAGGTCAAGGCCGACTCCGGCGAGTCACGCGGCCGGGCCAGCCTGTTCTGGCCCGGTGACCCGGTCGGCGAGGGCCTGAAGACCTTCGCCGAGCAGCTCGGGCTGCCGCCGAACCCGCTCACCGACGGCGGCTACCCGATGCAGGTCAACTCGCAGTACCCCGGCGATACGCCGACCCAGAAGGACGAGACGATCCCGGGCGCCATCATGACGACGACGTCCGGCGACAAGACGGCCTCCGCCGAGACCGGCTTCTCGCCCGACGGCGCCGTACTCGGTCCCGAGGGCGCCACCGCCGACCCGGCCACGAAGAGCGGGCTGCTCGACCTGCTCAACGGCGTCACCGGGCTGCTCACGGGCGGTCTCGGCGGCGGACTCGGCGGCGGCCTCGGCGGCGGCTCCGGGGCCGCTCCGGCCGCGGGTCAGACCCGGGCGGCCGCGCCCGGCCTGCCGCCCCAGCTGGCCGCCCTCGTCGACATCGACGGCTACGTCTCGACCAGCCGGATGGACGCCACCGGGGGCAAGGTCGTCGGGGTCTCCCGCGCGACGATCGGCGAGATCCGGCTGCTGGGCGGCCTGGTGACCCTCGGCGGCGTCGAGGCCGTCGCCAAGTCCACCTCCGACGGCGCCACCGGTACGGCGACCGGGTCGGCCACCTGGGGGAAGCTGGCGATCGCCGGCCAGGAGTTCGGCATCGGCCCCGACGGCGCGCTCACCATGGGCAAGGTCACGCCGATCCCCGGGCTCGACAAGCTGCCACTCGACGCGCTGCAGGCCCTCGGCGTCAGCATCGAGGTGCCCCAGCAGGTCCGCACCGTCGACGGCGACGCCGGCACCAGCGTCTCGGAGGGCCTGCGGATCACCATCGACACCCACCTGCTCGCCCCGCTGCTCAAGGCGCTGCCCACCAACATCCTCGCCGAGCTCATCCCGGCCCAGGCCGGCCCGCTCAAGGGCGTGGTGTCCGGCCTGTCCAACCTCGCCCCCAAGGTCGTCGTCACCCTCGGCATCGCCGAGGCGAAGGTCGACACGGTCCCGCCGATCGAGGTCCTCGCCCCGCCGCCCCCGGCGGGGGAGGAGGCGCCGCCGGCAGCCGCGCCCGAGGCGGCGCCCGCGCCCGCGGCAGGCGGGGTCGGCGTACCGTCGGCGGTGGCCCCGGTGCCGGCGCCGACCGGAGCCGTCCCGCCCGCCGGAGCCGCTCCGACCGGCGTCCTCGCGGACGCGGCACCGACCGGCGCCGGGCTTCCCGAGCTGTTCTCCATCCCCGGCCTGCTCCTCGTCGCGGCCTTCGCCGCCGCGGCGGTCGCCGGATCCTGGTTCCGCCGGCTGGGCGCCGCGGCCCTCGGGATCGGCGCCTCCTGTCCCCACGGCCTCGACAGCGGCCTTCCCGATCTCCGAAAGGCCTGAGCCATGACCACAGCCGCCACCCCGTCCGGTAGTCGCTCCGGCCGCCTGCAGGCGCTGCCGCGGGCCGGCGAGTCCGCCGGCTCCGGCCGATCGGGCATCGCGCCGCTCAAGGACAACCACTACGCCTTGCTGCAGGTCGTGCTCTTCTGGGCGGGCGCCGTCATGCTCCCGCTCGGCATCGTGGTGATCATCCTGGGCTGGTACGGCGCCGCCAACACGCCCTACCAGTGGGACCAGATGTCCTACGTCGTCTCCGGCGGCATGCTCGGCCTCGGCCTCACCTTCGTCGGCGGCTTCCTCTACTTCGGCGCCTGGCTGGCCCGGATCGCCGCCGACGGCCGGGAGTCGTCGAAGCGCCTCGCCGACACGCTGTTGGTGCTGGCCGAGGTCACCGCCACCTCCGCGCGCACCGACGAGCAGGGCCACGACGTCGGCGCCATCCCCGTCGTCGCCGGCGGCGGCACCACCATGCACCGGCGCGACTGCGCGCTCATCGCCCACCGCGACGACCTCGCCCCGGTCGGCGAGGACAACGCGCACCTCGCCACCTGCCGGGTGTGCCGGCCGACCGCGCGACGCTGACCTCGGAACTCACGCCGACCCGGCGCAGATGAAACCCGGGAACGCGCCGACCCGGCCCAGATGAAACCCGGGAACACGCCGACCCGGCGCAGATTGAACTTCAATCTGCGCCGGGTGGGCGTCAATTCCGATGAAGACTGCGCCGGGTCGGCGTCATCTCGGATCCGCCCCGCGCGGCGAACCAGCGGGCGAGGGGCACCAGGCCCAGCACGAGCGCCATCGGGACGACGAAGCCGAAGCGCAGCTCGTCCTGCCCGACGACGCCGGTGAGCACCGCTCCCAGGAGGCCACCGACGTAGTTGAACTGGTTGAACCGCGCGATCACGGCGTCCACCCGCTCGACGGAGCCACCGGCGATCCGGGCCGCGGCCGAGAAGCTCAAGGGCGCCACGACCGAGATGCCCGCGCCGGTCAGCGTGAAGCCGAGGACGGCGACCGGCCAGGTCGGTGCGGCCGTCACCACGACCAGACCGGCGCAGGCGACCACCGCGCCGACGCGCAGGACCGGCGTCACGCCGTACCGCTCGACGAGGGAGTCGCCGGCCAGGCGCACCACCAGGCTCGCCGTGAGATAGGGCAGCGTCGCGAGCGCCACCCACCGGCTGGGCGCGTCGACGACCTCGTCGAGGTAGACCGCACCCCAGGTCTGGGCGGCGGTGTCGACCATGTAGAACACGACCATGCCGAGGCCGACCATGAGGATCGGCCGCCACGGCACCGCCACGCCGGCGCCGGTCTCCGCGGGCCGGGCGCGCCCGTCGCGGGGCAGGAAGGCCGCGCCGGCGCAGAGCAGCGGGACGACGGCGATCAGGGCGGTCCAGGCGAGCGGGGCGTCCGCGGTCGCGAGGGTCACGGCCGCGCCGAGCAGGCCGCCGAAGGTCCAGGCGCCGTGGAAGCTCGGCAGGATCGTGCGGCCGTAGCGCCGCTCCAGCGCGACCGCCTGCATGTTGGTCGTCGCGTCGACCATGCCGAGCCCCACGCCGTACACCCCCACACCGAGGAGGTACGCCGCCCACACGGGCGAGGCGAGCATCAACGCGGAGCCGCCCCCGACCAGCACCAGGCCGGCGCGCAGCACGCGTGCGCTCGCCGCCCGGGCGGCCAGGCGCTCCGCGAGCACCGACCCGCCGCCAGCGAGGAGGACGATGGCCAGCAGCACCCCCGAGATCGCCAGCTCCGAGAGGTCCCATCGGTCCTTGAGGTCGGGCAGGCGGGTGGTGAGCCCGATGAAGACGAAGCCCTGGGTGGCGAAGCCGAGCGCGATGGCGAGGCGGAAGCGACCCGGCGTCGCGGGCGGGCCGCTCGGACGGTCGGTCGGGGGCATGGCGGGATCCTGCCACCGCCGGGGCCCGCGCGCGCCCGACTGGCAGGATGTGCCCATGGCCGAGTCCGCGTTCCTGGCCCGCCACGGCGCGACGGAGTGGAGCGTGGCGGGGCGGCACACCTCCCGCACCGACCTGCCCCTGCTCCCGGAGGGCGAGGAGGTCGCGCGCGGGCTGGCCGCCCGGCTCGCCGGTGTCGCCTTCGCCGAGGTCCTGACCAGTCCGCTGCAGCGGGCCCGGCGCACCGCGGAGCTCGCGGGCTACCCCGACGCGGAGGTCAGCGACGACCTGCGCGAGTGGGGCTACGGCGACTACGAGGGCCGCACCACCGCTGAGATCCGCGAGCAGGTGCCCGGCTGGACCGTGTGGACCCACCCGTCACCCGGCGGGGAGTCCGCCGCGGCGGTCACCGCGCGCTGCGACCGCGTCGTCGCCCGGATCCGCGTCGCAACGGGCCCGGTGCTGGTGGTCGCCCACGGCCATGTGCTGCGCGCGCTGGCCGCCCGGTGGCTCGGCCTGCCCGCGACCGACGGGCGGCTGTTCCGCCTCGACACGGCCACGCTCTGCGAGCTCGGCCACGAGCGGGAGACACCCGTGCTGCTGCGCTGGAACAGCTGAATGCAGGCGAGCCTGGCTCCGTGCGACCGGCGCCGGGTGCTTGACGAACCGGCCGCGGCGCAGCACGGTGTCGGACATGTCCACCGACGAGCCGGGAGCGCCCCGCGACGGCGGCGGGGTGCGCGTGGAGTGTCCGCGCTGCCCCGCGCCGGTGGCCGAGGTGGGCGACGGGCGGTGGTCGTGCCCCGACCACGGCGTCGTCGTACCTCTCTGGCGGCCGGTCACGTCGTCGTACGACGAGTTCGCGGCGCATCTGCTGCGCGTGGGCCCGCTCTTCCCGACCTTCCTGCCCTGGCCGCTCGGACCCGGGTGGGCGGTGAGCGACTTCGCCGCCGTGGTCGCCGAGGGCGACACCGCGCACGCCACGATGGCCTGCGTCTCCGGGACCAGCCAGCTCGACGGACCGGTCGACGTGATGGTGATCAGCGAGGAGCCCGGCACCGGCTTCGGCGCCCGCGTCGCCGGACTCTCCTCCCCGGACGACCCCGAGCGTCTCGACCCGGGTCACGAGGTGGGCGAGGGCCCGCCGCCGGTCCGGGTGCGGGTCGAGCAGTACCCCGTCGGGCTGTGGCCGGTCTCCGTGAGCGCGGCGCCGGGGGAGTGGGACCGCTCCGTGCTCGCCGGCGAGGCGGGCGGGCGGTGGCTGTGGCTGATCCTGCGGCCCGCCTCGGCGGTCCTGCTGCTCCGCGACGACTGGATCCTGCGCGACATCTCGGCGACCGGGCCGCAGCTGGTCGCGCTGCCGTTCGGGGGGCCCGCACCCTCCTGGTGAAGGTGGTGCACGCACCACCCCAGGTCGGGTCGGTGCGCTACTGACCGCGCGCCCTCGCCCGGCCAGGCTGGAGACATGTCAGCCACGGAAGCCATCGCCAGCGAGTCCCCCTCCGCACCGCGTCGCTTCGCGGCGGTGCGCCGCCGCCCGTTCACGGCCCTCGGGCTCCTCCTCATCGCGCTCGTGGGGCTCGGCAGCGGCGCCCTCACCGGCGACGTCCTCGAGCACGCGTGGGCGCGGGACCTGGCCTACGGGCCGGGCGCCCTCGAGGACGGCCGCTGGTGGAGTCTGCTGACCGGGCCGCTGTTCGCCATCGCGCCCTGGTGCTACCTGCCCGTGCTGCTCAGCTTCGGCCTCGCGATCGGGTACGCCGAGCCGCGGCTCGGCACGCTGCGGACCGCGCTGCTGTGGCTGGGCACCCAGGCCGGCAGCGTGCTGGTCGCCAGCGGGCTGATCCTGGCCGTCGGCCCCGAGTCCCTCCGGCAGGCCCTCGACGTCGGGCCCTCGGGCGGCGCGCTGGCCGTCGCCGCGACGATGACCGCCTTCCTCGGTGCCGCCGCCCGTCGGGTGACCCGCGGCGCGCTGGTCGGCTACGCGGTCGTCTCCCTCCTCCTCGTCGGGCACCTCGCCGACGTCGTCCACCTCGTCGCGGTCGCCGGCGGCCTGCTGATCGGATCGGCGATCGGGCCCCGCCGCCGTCCCGTCGTCAACCGCGACCGAGCCGTCGAGCACCTGCGGCGCGAGGGTGGCGGCTCGATCTCGTGGATGACGACCTGGCCCGGCGTGCGCTACTTCTACGACCCGCAGGGCGAGGGCTACGTCGCCTACCGCCGTCACCTCGGCGTGGCCCTGGCGCTCGGCGACCCGATCGGGACTCCCGCCTGGCGTGACCGCGCCCCGGCCGCCTTCGCGGCCTTCTGCGCCGACGAGCACCTGATCCCCAGCCACTTCGCGGTGAGCGGACCGGTCGCCCGGGCCATCGGCGGGCGCAGCCTGCAGGTCGGCGAGGACACCCTGCTGGACCTGCCGGAGCTGGAGTTCCGCGGCAAGCGGTGGCAGGACATCCGCACGGCACGCAACCGCGCGGCCCGCGACGGCATCCGCTTCGAGCTCGTCGTCCTGGCCGACGCCGACCCGCGCGTCGTCGCCCAGGTCCGTGCGATCAGCGACGGCTGGCTGCGGCGTCAGCGGACCCCCGAGCTCGGCTTCACCCTGGGCGGCGTGGACCACGCGATGGACCCGCGGGTCCGGGTCGCGCTCGCCCTCGACGCCGAGGACCGCGTGCACGGGTTCCTCTCCTGGCTGCCCGTGCACGGCGGCGAGGGACGCGTCGACGGCTGGACCCTGGACCTCATGCGGCGGCCCGACGACGGCTTCCGGCCGGTCATCGAGTTCCTGATCGCCGAGTCGTGCCTGGCCTTCCGCACGGAGGGCGCGCGCGTCGTGTCGCTGTCGGCGGCGCCGCTGGCGCGTAGCACCGGCGAGCCGGAGGGCTGGCTGCAGCGCGGACTCGAGCGCTCGGCGCGGTTGCTCGAGCCGCTGTACGGCTTCGCCTCCCTGCACGCCTTCAAGGCGAAGTTCTCGCCGCGCTGCGAGGCGCTGTACCTCACCTACCGCTCGCTCGCGGACCTGCCCCGGATCGGTGCCGCGGTCCTCGTCGCCTACCTGGTCACGCCCAAGACCCGGGACGCCGGCGTACCGGCTCCCCGGCCGCTGCCACGGCCGACGCCCGCCGCCGCGGGCCGCACGGCCGAGCCGGCCGCGCCGGAGAGGGTCGCCGCCTGACGGTGCGGCGGGCGCCGAGCCTCTAATCTCATACGGTGACGATCGACCTCCACACGCACTCCAGCGTCAGCGACGGCACCGCGGCGCCCGCCGACCTGGTGCGCGCGGCCGCGGCCGCCGGGCTGGAGGTCGTCGCCCTCACCGACCACGACACCACCGCGGGCTGGACCGAGGCGGCCACCGCGGCGGAGGAGGTCGGCATCGGCCTCGTGCGCGGGATCGAGATCAGCACCCGCTACCGAGGCGCCGGCGTGCACCTGCTGGCCTACCTCCCCGACCCCGGTGACCCGGCGCTCCAGGCCGAGCTGGGCCGGATCGTCGCCGGTCGGGAGGACCGGGTGCCGGCGATGCTCGCCCGGCTGCGGGAGCTCGGCCTCCCCGTCACGGAGGAGGCGCTGGCCGAGGTGAGCCCCGACAACCGCGTGACGGGCCGGCCCCATGTCGCCGACCTGCTCGTGCGGCTCGGGGTGGTCCGCAACCGCGACGAGGCGTTCGCCCGCTACCTCCACGACGGGGGACCGGCCTTCGTGGACAGGTACGCCGCCGACCTGGTCGCGATGCTGGGGCTCGTCACCGGAGCCGGCGGGGTCGCCGTCCTCGCCCACCCGTGGGGTCGCGGCTCCGCCTCGGTGCTCGGCGAGACGGCGCTCGCGGACCTGGCGGACGCCGGGCTCAGCGGCGTCGAGGTCGACCACCTCGACCACGATCCGAGGTCGCGCGCGCACCTGCGCGCGATCGCCCGCCGGCTCGGTCTCGTCGTCACCGGGTCCAGCGACCACCACGGCACCGGCAAGACCGGGCACGCCCTCGGCAGCGAGACGACCGCGCCGGCCGAGCTCGAGCGGATCCTCGCCCGGGCGGCCGCCCTCGGCTCCCCGACGGGGCTGGTCGGAGGGGTGCGCCGATGATCGAGTACGTCCTGCTGGTGGAGGTCTTCGTCACCCTCTTCGTCATCATGGACCCCGTCGGCACGGTGCCGATCTTCCTGTCGCTCACCGCCGGACGCAGCCCGGCCACCGCCCGCCGCGCGGCCTGGCAGGCCGTGGCGGTGTCCTTCCTGGTGATCACGCTGTTCGCCTTCTTCGGCCAGCAGATCCTCAACTACCTGCACATCTCGCTGCCCGCACTGCAGTGCGCCGGCGGGCTGCTGCTGCTCCTGGTCGCGCTCGAGCTGCTGACCGGCAAGGAGGAGGCGATGACGGCGTCCACCGACGCCAATATCGCCCTCGTGCCGCTCGGCACCCCGCTCCTCGCGGGTCCCGGCGCCATCGTCGCCACCATGCTCTTCGTCCAGGACATCGACACCTGGGGCGACGGGATCGCGGTCGCGCTCGGTGTCATCGGCGTGCACCTCGCCCTGTGGGCCGCGATGCGCTACTCCCTCCCCATCCTCCGCCTGATCCGCGAGGGCGGCGTCCTCCTCGTCACCCGGATCGCCGGCCTCCTGCTCTCCGCCATCGCCGTCCAGCTGGTCGCCGACGCCGTCCGGGCCTTTATCGCCGGCGAAGGCTGAATCCGCGCGCGATCGGCACCCAGCGCGCACGCTGGCTGCGTTGTCGTCGGTCGACGGCCCGCTTCGCTCCGAGGCCGCCTCCCTCCTCCGCCTTGCCAGCGCACACGCTGGGCACCGCTCGCGCGCGGATTGGTGGGCCGGCCATCTCCGTTACTTGCGGCCGAGGGACTGCAGGCGCTGGAGGAGGGAGCGGGGGACCAGGCGGCTGACGGTGACGATGGCCCGGTAGCGCCTGGAGGGGATGGACATCGGGCGGCCGCGGTCGAAGTCGGCGAGGGCGTCGCGGACCAACCGGTCGGGTTCGAGCCAGAGCAGCCGGGGGGCGGAGGAGTCACGGTCGATGCCCAGGCGCTCGTGGAACTCGGTCCGCACGAAGCCGGGGCACAGGGCCATGACCGTGACGCCCCGGCCGGCATACTCCTGGTGCGCCCACGCGCTGAACGAGTTCACCCACGCCTTCGCCGCGCTGTAGGTGCCACGGGGGAGGAAGGCGGCGACGCTCGACACGTTGATCACGCCGCCCCGGCCGCGCTCGACCATGCCGCCGAGGGCCGCGTGGGTGAGGCGGAGGACCGCGCGGACCAGCACGTCCTGCTGCGCCTGCTCGACCTCGATCGGGTTGTCGAGGAAGCGCTCCTTGAGGCCGAAGCCGGCGTTGTTGACGAGGAGGTCCACGGGCGCCGACCGGTCCGCGAGCCTCGCCTCGACCCGGGCCAGGGCCTCGGGGACGGTGAGGTCGGCGGGGAGCAGCTCCACCCCCACGTCGTACGTCGCGCGCAGCTGGTCGCCGACCGTGGCGAGCCGGGCCTCGTCGCGGGCCACGAGGACCAGGTCGTGGCCGCGGGCGGCGAGCTGGCGGGCGAACTCCAGGCCGATGCCGGCGGTCGCGCCGGTCACGAGGGCGGTGGGCATGGCGCAAGAGTAGGAGTCACGCGGCCGGGTCCGGGGACGCGCGGCACGTCATCCGGCATGATGGGGGGCGATGAACAGCGTGCCGGCTCCCCCCACGATCCTCGCTGTCGCCAATCAGAAGGGCGGCGTCGCGAAGACCACCAGCGTCGCCTCGATCGGCGCTGCCCTGGCGGAGCGCGGGCAGTCGGTGCTGCTCGTCGACCTCGACCCGCAGGCGTGCCTGACGTTCTCGCTGGGCATCGACCCCGAGGACCTGGAGCTGTCGGTGCATCACGTCCTGACCAAAGGCACCGCGGTCGCCGAGGTGATCATCGAGACCGACGACGGCGTCGACCTGCTGCCGGCGACCATCGAGCTGGCCCGCGCGGAGGCGGATCTGCTGACCCGCACCGGCCGCGAGCACGTGCTGCGCGGTGTGCTGGACGACCTGCGGGGGAGCGGCCGCGGCTACGACTGGATCCTGCTCGACTGCCCGCCCTCGCTCGGGGTGCTCACGGTCGCGGCGCTCACCGCGGCCGAGGGGGTGCTGATCCCGCTGCAGTGCGAGACGCTGTCGCATCGCGGTGTCGGCCAGCTCCTCGACACGGTCCACGACGTACGCCGCTTCACCAACCGCGATCTCGCCGTGTGGGGCGTCCTGCCGACGCTCTACGACGGCCGGACCAACCACGCGCGGGCGGTGCTCGACACGATCTCCGACACCTACGACCTCGAGGTCGTCGAGCCGCCCATCCCGAAGACCATCAAGTTCGCCGAGGCGCCGGCCGCGGGCCGCTCGATCCTCGCGACGAGCCGCACCAGCAGGGGCGCTCAGGCCTACCGCGAGGTCGCCGGCTCCCTCCTGGCCCGGTCGGGGCGCTGATCGGCCGGTGTCGAAGCACGCCGCACGCCGCGCTCCCGGGCGCCGTCGTGCCCACCGCCACCGTGGTCAGCGGCGACGGGTCCCGGCGCGTCCGCGCTACGGCCGGATCTCGGCACTCGCCGCCGCGCTGACGGTGACGGCGATCGGCGTGGCGGGCGCGTTCGGCGTCCTCCCCGGCGATCCGGACGGTTCGGCCGCCGCGAGCGCCGTCGACGGCACCCGGCCGTCCTCGCCGCCGTCCTCGCCGCCGGACCCGGCGGCGGACCCGGCGGCGGACCCGGCGGCGGGGAAGGCCGCTCCGACCGCCGGCCAGGAGCGCGCTCTCGACGGCCCGCTCAACGGCGAGCTCGCCGATGTCAGCACCCCGATCGCCGCGGAGTCGGGCTCGACCGAGCTACCGGCCGCGTCCGGCACCGGTCGGCGGGTGGTGTTCAGCGAGGGACGCCAGCGGGTCTGGCTGGTCGGCGCCTCCGGGTCGGTGGAGCGGACCTACCCGGTCTCGGGCAGCATCTACGACAACCTGGAGCCGGGCACCTACGCCGTGTACTCCCGCAGCCGCAACGCGATCGGCATCGACGACTCGGGCACGATGGAGTACTTCGTCCGCTTCACCCAGGGCACGCAGGGCGCCGCGATCGGCTTCCACACGATCCCGGTCGACGACGGCAAGCCGGTGCAGACGATCGCGCAGCTCGGCACCCCGCTCTCGCACGGTTGCATCCGCCAGGCCCGCCCCAACGCGATCGCGCTGTGGGAGTTCGCGCCGATCGGCACCAAGGTCGTCGTCACGCCCTGATCGCGACCGGAGTCGAGCCCACCAGTCCCAGGGGTCACGGCAGTCCCAGGACGAGCCCGGCACGATTTGCCCTGCTCGGGGGGCGTCTGTCTAGGGTGCCCGGATGCTCGCCCACCTCGGAAAGCACCTCGCCACGACCGTCGCCGCGCTGACGGTCCTGACCCTCGCCGTGACCTTCGCGCCCGCGCAGGGCACCGCCGCGGCGCCCTCGAACCCCGAGCCGGCCGCGGTCCCGGACCCGGCCACCTCGCAGAAGGGCGGCGGCTTCGAGATCCGGGCGATGTCCTTCAACATCCTCACCGCCTCGATGGCCCCCGGCGGCGCGACCCGGGCGCACCGGGCGGCCACCGAGGTGCAGAACAACAAGCGCACCGTCGTGGCCTTCCAGGAGGTGCACCAGTCCCAGCTGAAGGTGCTCCGCAACCGCCTGCCGCGCTACAAGTTCTACCCGCGCCGCACCCTCGACAACTTCAGCGGCGCGATCCAGATCGCCTGGCACACCGGCGAGTACGACGTCCTCGACAAGGGCGAGATCTACCGGCCGTCCATGGGCAAGATGCGGGCGATCCCGTGGGTCAAGCTGAAGCACCGCGTCACCAAGCGCTCCTTCTACGTGATCGCGATCCACAACGCGCCCGGCGGCCTCGAGGCCGAGCGGGACATCTCGACCGTGCGCGAGATCAGGCTCATCAAGCGCCTCGGCGCCAAGGGCAAGCCGGTCGTGGTCATGGGCGACATGAACGAGCGTGTCGAGTTCTGCCAGCGGGTCGCCAAGGCGACCGACCTGGTCTCGCTCGGCGGCACCAAGCGCAACCCGTGCCCCGTGCCGCCGAAGGCCGGGCCCGACTGGATGCTCGCGACCTGGACCGGCACCAAGTTCAGCGACTACCGCAAGGTCTACAACGGCATCAGCGACCACCCGATGCTCGTCGGCAACGTGTGGGTGGAGCCGCTGCCGCCGAAGGCCTGACCCACCAGCGCGGAAGAGCGGACGCCGCACGACGCAACGACAGCCCGGGCGATGCCCGGGCTGTCGTTCGTTTCAAGACCCGATCAGGCCGTGGGGGTCTGCGCCGGATCCGCCGCTGGCGCGGTGCCGCCGCCTCCGCCGCCCCGGCGGCGGCGCCGACGGTTGCGGCTCGGCGAGCCCTCGGCGCCCTCGGCCGGCGCGGTGGCCTTCGCCGACGCGGCGCCGCCGGTGCTCCCGGTCTCCGGGGAGCCTCCCTCGACCGGCTTGCCGCCCCGCGTGCGGGTCCGGGTGCGGGTCCGGTTGCGCTCACCGCCGCGGCGCTCGGAGGACCGGCCGCCCCGCTCGCCCGAGCGCTCGGCGCGCGGCGCGGGCGGCGCCGGGGGAGCGATCCGGCCCTTGGTGCCGGGCGCGATGCCCTGGTCGTGGAACAGGTGCTCGGAGGTGGAGTAGGTCTCGACCGGCTCGTCGAAGGGCAGGTCGAGCGCCTTGTTGATCATCTTCCAGCGATGCACGTCGGTCGCGTCGACCAGCGTGATCGCGATGCCGGAGGCGCCGGCGCGGCCGGTGCGACCGATCCGGTGGACGTAGGTCTTGTCGTCCTCGGGGCAGGTGTAGTTGACGACGTGGCTCACGCCGGACACGTCGATGCCGCGGGCGGCGACGTCGGTCGCGACGAGGACCTTGATCTTGTCCTCGCGGAACCTCGTCAGGGCCTTCTCGCGCGCGACCTGGGCCATGTCGCCGTGCAGCGGGCTGGCCTTGAAGCCGCGCTCGACGAGGTCGTCGGCGACGCGTTGCGCCTGGCGCTTGGTGCGGGTGAACACGATCATCTTGTCGGCGTCCTCGGCCTGCAGCAGCCGGCCGAGGATCTCCGGCTTGTCGAGGTCGTGGGCGAGGTAGATGAACTGCGCGGTCGCCGGGACCGTCGCGTTCTCGTACGACGACTCGGCGCGGATGTTCATCGGGTGGCGCATGTGCATCCGCGCCAGCGAGACGATCGCCGAGGGCATGGTCGCCGAGAACAGCATGGTCTGCCGGGTCTCCGGAGTCATCCGGAGCAGCTTCTCCACGTCGGGCAGGAAGCCGAGGTCGAGCATCTCGTCGGCCTCGTCGAGGACCAGCGCGTGCACGTGGGACAGGTCGAGGACCCTGCGGTTGGCGAGGTCGATCAGCCGGCCCGGCGTACCGATGACGATGTCGACGCCGCTCTCGAGGGCCTCGATCTGCGGCTCGTAGCCGACGCCGCCGTAGATGGTGAGGACGCGCAGCCCACGGTCGCGGCCGGCGATCTCGAGGTCGCTGGACACCTGGAGCGCGAGCTCGCGGGTCGGCGCGACGATCAGCGCCTGCGGCTTGCCCTGCGGGATCTCGGCGTAGTCGGGGTCGCTCGGCGCGACGCTGCGCTGGATCACCGGGATGCCGAACGCGAGCGTCTTGCCCGTGCCGGTGCGGGCCTGGCCGATCAGGTCGGTGCCCATCAGGGCGACGGAGAGGGTCATCTCCTGGATCGCGAACGGGTGGGTGATCCCGGCCCGCTCGAGCGCGTCGCAGATCTGCGGCATCACGCCGAGGTCGCGGAAGGTCGGAGCCGCCGCGGCGTCGACCTGGGGAGTGGAGGCAGCGGTGGTGTCGTTGGAAGTCAGTGTTCTGTTCGCTTTCGTGAGTGTCGTCAGCCGGTCGGCAGGCGCCAGATCGATGCGGCTGTTCACACTCAGCCGCGCACATACGTGGGCGGGTGCCCGGCGGGCCATCGCGCTCCCGGAGGTGCGGACAGGCTCTCGCTGTGGTCCAGCGTACAAGCCGGCGGCACGGATCCGGCCATCGACGACGGCGTGCTGCCCGACCTGTGGCGCGCACGCCCCTGGCCCGGGCCTGCTTGTAGCCTGCACGCATGGCTGAACCCGTGGACCCGAGCGTCCCGACCGCCGACGCCGACCCCGCCTACCGCGAGGCCGTGGTCGACCTGCTGGGCGCGATCGCCTACGGCGAGATCTCGGCGTTCGAGCGGCTGGCGGAGGACGCCAAGCTGGCGCCCACCCTGGCCGACAAGGTGGACCTCGCGACGATGGCGAGCGGCGAGCTGACCAAGGTGCACGCGCTGCACGAGCGGATCCGGGCGTTCGGCGCGGACCCGTTCGTGGCCATGCTCCCGTTCCGCACACCGCTCGACGAGTTCCACCGGCACACGGCGCCGGCGGACTGGTACGAGGGCCTGGTCAAGGCGTACGTCGGGGACGGCCTCGCCAACGACTTCTACCGTGAGATCGCCGCCTATCTCGACCCCGAGACCCGCGACCTCGTCGTCTCCTCGATGGAGGAGGGCAGTCACGCGACGTTCGTCGTCGAGCGGGTCCGCGCCGCGATCGCCGAGGACGCGCGCCTGGGCGGCCGCCTCGCGCTGTGGGGGCGCCGGCTGATGGGGGAGGCCCTCACCCAGGCGCAGCGGGTCGCGGCGGACCGCGACGCCCTCGCGGCGCTGCTGGCCGGCGGCGTGGACCGGCCGGGCCTCGACCTGGCCGCGATGGGCCGGATGTTCACCCGGCTCACCGAGCGGCACATGGCCCGGATGGCCGAGCTCGGTCTGGAGGCCTGAGCCGGCCGGCGGGGCCGAGGCGTCGCCTCGGGGGATCGGGAGCGGCCCCGGACACAGAATCCCACGCCCGGTGGGTGCTGCCCGGAACCACACCCGTCGCGGTCTAGGCTGACCGCGACGACAGCCCGTCCCCGACTCCAGGAGCAGTACACGTGGCAGCGATCGAAGCCGTCGGAGCACGCGAGATCCTCGACTCCCGCGGCAACCCCACCGTCGAGGTCGAGGTCCTCCTCGACGACGGGTCCTTCGCCCGCGCGGCGGTCCCCAGTGGCGCGTCGACCGGCGCTTTCGAGGCGGTGGAGCTGCGTGACGGCGGCGACCGGTACGCCGGCAAGGGCGTGCAGAAGGCCGTCGACGCGGTCATCCAGGTGCTCGGCCCCGCCATCGAGGGCCTCGACGCGGCCGACCAGCGGCTGATCGACCAGACCCTGCTCGCGGCCGACGGCACGCCCAACAAGGCCCAGGTCGGCGCCAACGCGATCCTCGGCGTCTCGCTCGCCGTGGCCCGGGCCGCGGCGGACTCCGCGGACCTCCCGCTCTACCGCTACGTCGGCGGCCCCAACGCCCACCTGCTGCCCGTGCCGATGATGAACATCCTCAACGGCGGTGCCCACGCCGACACCAACGTCGACATCCAGGAGTTCATGATCGCGCCGATCGGCGCGCCGACCTTCCGCGACGCGCTGCGCGTCGGTGCCGAGGTCTACCACGCGCTCAAGTCGGTGCTGAAGGAGAAGGGCCTCGCCACCGGCGTCGGCGACGAGGGCGGCTTCGCGCCCGACCTGCCGTCCAACCGGGCGGCGCTCGACCTGATCGCCGAGGCCGTCACCAAGGCCGGCTACGAGCTCGGCAAGGACGTCGCGCTCGCGCTCGACGTGGCGGCCAGCGAGTTCTTCGAGGACGGCGCCTACACCTTCGAGGGCGAGAGGAAGACGGCGGAGCAGATGACCGCCTACTACGCCGACCTCGTCGCGCACTACCCGATCGTCAGCATCGAGGACCCGCTCGACGAGGACGACTGGGACGGCTGGAAGGCCATCACCGACCAGCTCGGCACCACGACCCAGCTGGTCGGCGACGACCTGTTCGTCACCAACGTCGAGCGGCTGCAGCGCGGCATCACCGGCGGCCAGGCCAACGCGATGCTGGTCAAGGTCAACCAGATCGGCTCGCTCACCGAGACCCTCGACGCCGTCGAGCTCGCGCACCGCAACGGCTTCCGCAACATGATGAGCCACCGCTCCGGCGAGACCGAGGACACCACGATCGCCGACCTCGCGGTCGCGACCAACTGCGGCCAGATCAAGACCGGCGCTCCGGCCCGGTCCGAGCGGGTCGCGAAGTACAACCAGCTCCTGCGCATCGAGGACGAGCTCGGTGACGCCGCCCGGTACGCCGGCGCGGCCGCCTTCCCCCGCTACCAGGGCTGACCCCTCCGACCAGGAGCCACGCGATGGCCGACGACCGCCGAACGTCCCGCAAGCCCGGCCGCCCCGTCTCGGGGCGGTCCGGGCCGCGGTACGCCGAGCGGCTCAAGGCCGAGCGCAAGAAGGCTGCCCGCGAGCGCGAGGCAGCACTGGTCCGGGCCCGCAAGGAGCACCAGCAGCGGGCGAGGTTGACCAGCCGCGCCGCCGTCCTCGTGCTCGTCCTCGCGGTCCTCGCCGTCTCCTATGCCTCGTCGCTGCGCGCCTACCTCCAGCAGCGCGGGAGCATCGAGGCGCTGGAGGCCCAGATCGCGGAGCGCGAGGCGACGATCGACGACCTCAAGGACGAGAAGCGGCGCTGGGAGGACCCGGCGTACGTCGCGCAGCAGGCCCGTGCCCGGTTCGGCTACGTCGCCCCGGGCGAGACGCCCTTCGTCGTCGTCGACGAGAACGGCGACCCGCTCGACACGGCCGCGGAGCTCGGCGACCCGGCCGACGTACCCGACCCGGACCGGCAGACCTGGTACGAGGACGCGTGGGACTCGATGAAGATCGCGGGCGACCCGCCGACGAAGGTGCGTGCCCCCAAGAACGACATCGAGGCTCCCCAGGAGGACCTGTCCGAGTGAGCGACGCCATGACCAGCAGCGACGAGGCGGTCATCGCGGCCCAGCTGGGCCGCCCGCCGCGCGGGGTGCACGCGATCGGCCACCGCTGCCCGTGCGGCAACCCGGACGTCGTCGCCACCCAGCCGCGCCTGCCCAACGGGACGCCGTTCCCCACGACCTACTACCTCACCTGTCCTCGGGTGAATTCCCGGATCGGGACCCTCGAGGCGTCGGGGCTGATGAAGCAGATGCAGGAGCGGCTCGGCACCGACCCCGAGCTCGCCGCGGCCTACCGCGCCGCCCACGAGGCGTATCTCGCCGACCGTGCCGCCGTCGGCGCCGCCGGTGGCTTCGACGTCCCCGAGATCGAGGGCATCTCGGCGGGCGGCATGCCGGACCGGGTGAAGTGCCTGCACGTGCTCGCCGGCCACGCGCTCGCCGCCGGTCCGGGGGTCAACCCGCTCGGCGACGAGGTGCTGGAGCTGCTCGGGGACTGGTGGGCCAAGGGGCCGTGCGTGGCCCCGGCGGACGCCGCCGGTGACTGAGGCGGTCGCCGCGATCGACTGCGGCACCAACACGATCAAGCTGCTCGTGGGCGACCCGGCGGGCGAGCCCGCGCAGGTGCGCCGCGAGAGCCGGATGATCCGCCTCGGCCAGGGCGTCGACGCCACCGGGCGGCTCGCGCCGGAGGCGCTCGCGCGCGCGTGGACGGCGCTCGACGAGTACGCCGCTCTCATCCGGGCGGCGGGGATCGGCGCCGACCGGATCCGGTTCTGCGCGACCTCGGCCACCAGGGACGCCGGGAACGCCGCGGAGTTCACCGACGGCGTGCGCGCCCGGCTCGGGATCGAGCCCGAGGTCCTCTCCGGGGAGGAGGAGGCGCGGCTCGCCTTCGACGGCGCGGTGCGCGGTCTGGCGGCGGCCGAGGTCGTGGTGCCCGGCCCGGCGCTCGTCGTCGACGTCGGCGGGGGCTCGACCGAGCTGATCCTCGGCGACCCGGCGACCGGTCCGCACGCCGCGCACTCGATGGACATCGGGTCGGTCCGGCTCCACGAGCGGCATGTGCGGCACGACCCGATCGCCCCCGACGAGATCGCCGCGGTGGTCGCCGACATCGACGCCGCGCTCGACGCGTGCCCGGTCGACCCGGCGGCCGCGCGCTCGGTGATCGCGGTGGCCGGCACCAACACCACGATCGCCGCCGGCACGCTGGGGCTCGCCGCCTACGACCGCACCCTGATCCACGGCCGCGAGCTCGCCGTGAGCGATGTCGCGGCCCAGGTCGACCGACTGCTGGCGATGAGCGTCGCCGAGCGTCGTGCCCTCGGCTGGATGCATCCGGGGCGCGCCGACGTCATCGACGCCGGTGCCCTCATCGTCGCCGGGGTGCTGAGCCGGCTGTCGGTCGCCACCCTCGTCGTCGCCGAGACCGACATCCTCGACGGGATCGCCTGGTCGCTGGTGGGCTGAGCGGCCGCCGGTCCGGTCCACATCGGCGGGTGCGGCCCGGCCGTCGCTGCGGGCGTTGCCACATCCGGCGTCACCGCGAGGGCCTTTCCCGAAGATTTTACCTTTCGTTCCGCACCGGCGTGTCGCGGCCGTGCCGGGGCCGTCGCCGGACGTTCCGACCGGGCCGGGACGGGGGCGACGGAGCCCGGAAGCGCCGGGTCCACGGGTGCTCTCGCGGAGCCGGGCCGGGCGTCGTACCGACCCGGCGCGCTCGACCCGCGGGCGTGGCCGGCGCGCGTCGGGCGGGTGACCCAGCGGGGGACGTTGACACCGTTTGACAGCGCAGGTGAACCAGGCTCGCCTAGCATGCATCCCCATGAGTCAAGTCGACGCGCGCTGGGCGCAGCTCTTGGGGACGGTCGATCCGGCCGTCCTCGGCGCGCGGGTGCGTGCGGCACGGCTGGCCCAGGGACTCCACCAGGCCGACCTGGCCGGCGACGACTACTCCGTCGGCTACGTCTCGCGCATCGAGTCCGGGACCCGCCGTCCCACCCTGACGGCGCTCGGTGTGATCGGGGAGCGTCTCGGCCTGTCGGTGGGCGAGCTCGTGGCGGGTGCGTCCGAGGCGGAGATCGACGAGATCCGGCTCGGCTTCAGCTACGCCGAGCTGGCCCTGGAGAACGGGGAGGCGGTCGACGCCGAGCACCAGGCGCGGCAGACCCTCGCCCGCGCCGAGGGCGTGGCGGTGCCCGACCTCACGACCCGCGGACGGTTCGTCGTCGCCCGGGCGCTGGAGGCGATGGGACAGCTCGACGACGCGATCGTCGAGCTCGAGTCGCTGTTCGCGGACGTCGACGGCCTGGCCGCGATCCGGTGCGGCATCGCGCTCAGCCGGTGCTACCGCGAGGCGGGCGACCTCCATCTCGCCATCGAGGTCGGCGAGCGGATCCGCCCGGTCATCTCCGACGGCGGGCTCGAGCGCAGCGACGAGGCGGTGCAGCTGGCGATGACCGTCGCGCTCGCCTACATCGAGCGCGGCGACCTCCACCGCGCGACCAGGATCTGCACGGAGGCCATCGAGCTGGCGGAGCAGGCCGCGTCGCCCACCGCGCGCAGCGCCGCGTACTGGAACGCGAGCATCGTCTACTCCGAGCGGGGCGAGACCCAGGCCGCGCTCGCCCTGGCGACGCGGGCCCTCGGCCTGCTCGGCGAGGGGCAGGACGCCCGCAACCTCGCCCGGCTGCGGCTCGAGCTGGGCCGCCTGCAGCTCGCCCTCGATCCGCCGGACGCGCCGCAGGCGCTGGCCCAGCTGGAGCGCGCGAACGAGGAGCTGCGGAGCACGAGCGCCTCGCGGGTCGAGATCGCCCAGGCCCAGGTCGTGCTGGCGCACGCACTGGTGGTGGACGGCCGTCCCCAGGAGGCCCTGGACGCCGCCGTCGCCGCGCGGGCGGGCCATCCCGAGCAGGCCTCGCTCGGCGCGGCGGAGGCGGCGATCGCGCACGCCGAGGCACTGGCGGAGCTCGGTCGCACCGACGATGCGGTGGCCGTGTGCCGCGAGGCGGGCACGCTCCTGTCGGCCCTGACCGGGACCGACCGGTGGGTCGCCCAGGCCTGGTGCGAGCTCGCGGAGCTGTTCGACCTCCTGGGGTCCGCGGCCGAGGCGCACGCCGCCTTCAAGTCGGCGGCCAGCGCCAGCGGACTCCGGCTGCGCGCCGGCGAGCGCCGCGCGAGCCGGGTCCGCCAGGACGCCTCCTAGGGGACCATCCGCCTCAGCAGCAGCCGGACGGACGGTCGGCCATCACGACCGACGCGCCCTGGGACGGGGTGCCCAGCGAGACCGCCAGCGTGGCGGCGAGAGCGGCGGCGGTGGCGGCGAGGATCTTGCGAGTCTTCATCGGGGGTCTCCTTCGGGAGGGAGGGCGGCGGGCGGGGGTGCCCGGCCGCGGATTTGCCAACGAGGCTGTCACATCTTGGTCAATCTAGGAATGCCGGGGAGGCAAAGGTGCTACGTTCTCGTGTGGGACGCCGGCACGAGAAGAGCCGCGGCATCGGGAGCCGTGCTCGTGCCGGCGTGGCTCGCGTCGGCGGCGCTCGAAGTCCCCGGAGATCCGGCAGACGGGAGCCGCCGAGCGACGTTCGGACGACGTCCGGCGCACGGGACGCGCACGGCCGTGGAGGCGATCGCAGCTGGTCACGCAGCACTGGTGCGTGGTGGGCACCGGTCTGATCCGCCGGGCGTGTGGACAGCCCACAAGAGTCTTGTCGGCGCCGCGATCTGCTGCTTAGGGTCGCAACGACCCGAGGGCCAGCGCCGGCCGGGTCCAACCGACAGCTCTCTCGGGCGGATCGCAGCATGGTCTGGCGTGGGCTCTCCCAGCCTTTGTGGAACGCATGTGGGTGCGTTCCCTGACCTTTCTCCTTGGGGACCCGTCATGACGTCATTGAGCGAGCGCCCGGCTCGCATCACCGAGCTCCGGCCCACCGGCCGGGCCGGCAACCGACCATCTCGCCACAGCGAGGTGGTCACCGACTCCGACCTGTTGCGCCGATGCCGGCGCCGGGACACGGAGGCGTGGAACCTGCTGGTCGGCCGCTACGAGCGGCTCGTCTACACCGTGGCCGTGCGCAACGGTCTGGGGCCCGAGGACGCGGCGGACGTCACCCAAGCGACGTTCGTGGCTCTCATCGACGCCCTCGACCGGCTCCAGGACGACGAGAAGGTCGCGTCCTGGCTGATGACCGTCGCCCGGCGCCAGGCCTGGCGCACCCGCAACCTGAGCCGGCGCACCACGACGCTCGAGGCCCCGCCCGAGGGCGTCACCGACCCGTTCGCGGACTGGGCCGTGACGACGACCCTCCACGACGCGCTGGCGACGCTCGGCGGGACCTGTCGCGAGCTGCTGCTCGCGCTCTACTTCGAGCCGGACGCCCCGAGCTACGCGGAGATCGCCCGACGCTTCGGACGGTCGGTCGGCGGCATCGGACCGCTGCGGGGACGGTGCCTCGACAAGCTCCGGGCGATCATGGGAGAGGAGGCATGATGACCGCTCGGCCGACCTTCACCGAGCTGGTCGACTGGGTCGAGGGTCGCCTCGCCGACGACGCCGCGGCCGCGGTCGCGGCGTACGTCGCCTCCGGCGACCCCTCGACGACGGCGAGCGTCGCCTGGATCCGCGACTTCCTCGAGGACGCCCGTTCCATGCCGCTGCGCCAGCCGCCGGCCGACCTCAGCGCCCGCCTGCGCGGCGTCTTCGAGCAGCTGCACCGTCCCGGCAGCGTCGACGGCTGGTCCGACGCCTGGCTGTTGCATGACGCGCGCTCCGGCGTCGCGGCCGGCGTGCGCTCGACGGAGGACGGCGGTGTCCACCTGGCCTTCGACAGCTCGCTCGGCCGGTTCGTCCTGGACGCCACCGCCGCGGGGGCCGGCGAGGTCGACGTCCAGGGGCTGATCATGCTGGCGCCCGGGGCAGCCGGGGCGGACCTCGCGTTCCTCGCCCGGGGCGACCTGCGGCGAGCGGTGCGTGCCACAGCCGACGGCAGGTTCGACGCCCGAGGGGTGCCGGTGGACGTGGACGAGCTGTGGCTCACGTCCGGGGCGACCCGGGTGCGCGCCATCCTCGACCTGCGTCGCTGACCGCGGCGATGAGCATCGCGAAGCACACCGCGGCGGGAGCCGCGGCGGAGTTCGACGAGCTGATCAGGGAGGCGGAGAGCTGGCTGAGCCGTGACGCCGAGCGGTGCCGCGAGCTGGTCGCGTGCGCCGAGTCCGGTCTTCACGGCCAGCGCGACCCCGCACGGTCGGCCCGGATCGACATGATCCGGGGCGACCTCGCGGTGGCCGACGGAGAGCTAGGTGCCGCGGCCGCCGCCTACCGCAGCGCCCGCCGCAACTGGCTCGCCGCCGCCCAGCCCGTCGAAGCGGTACGCGCGGCCGTCGGCGCGGCCGAGGTACAGCTCCTCGTCGGCGAGTTCGAGGCCGCCGAGGCCGCGCTGGTCAGGTTGCAGGCGGAGCTCGGCCGGATCCCTCACGAGGATGCCCAGGTCGCCCGTCTCGGCGCCGTCGTCCAGCGCCAGCTCGCGGACGCCCGGGCCGGACGGGGCCAGGTCTCGGCCGCACTGCGACAGTACGACGCCGCCGAGAACCTCTTCGGCGCCCTCGGCGATGCCGACAGCATCGCCTACGTACGCCTCCGCCGCGGACGGGCGGCGCTGGACGCGGGACTCACCCACAACGCTCTCCTGGAGCTGAGTCGGGCCCGCGTGTCCTACCAGGCCGCGGGGCAGGAGCCGTGGGCGGCGGCCGCCACGGCCCTCGTCGCCGAGGCGTTCTCCGCGACCGGGCAGGTCGCCCGGGCGCTGGACGTGCTCGACTGCCTGGCGCCGGAGCTCCCCGGGACGCGGTGGCACGTGGCCCTGCACGCCTTCGTGCGCTCCGACGCGCTGCTGCGGTCCGGGTTCGCCGCCGAGGCACACGCCGAGGCCCGTGCCGCGGAGGAGGTGTTCATGCAGATCGGCGCCGTCGAGTGGTCCGCCCGCGCCGCGCTCTCCTGTGCGCGCGCCTCCCTCTCCTGGGGGCGGCGCCGGGCAGCCGCCGCGGAGCTCGACGTCGCGGAGCGACTCTTCGGCGAGTGCGGGAGCCGGCTGCTGCGGGTGCACACCTGGCTGCTCCAGGCCGAGGTCGCCTGGGCGCTCGACGAGCCCGAGACCTGTCGTGCGATCTGCGACCGGGTGATCGCCGCCGAGGTCGACGACACGCCGCCTCTCGTCCTCGTCCGGGCCCGCCTGCTCGCCGCCCGGGTCGCGGAGCCGGAGGTCGCCGCCGACCTGCTGGACGCCGCCGCTTCCCGCGCCACCGGCCTCGGGACACCGGAGCTGCGGGCCGACGTCCTCCTCGCCCGGGCACGTCACGAGCGGCGTACCGGTCAGGTCGCGCAGGCGGTCGCGTCGCTGCGCCGGGTGCTGCGCGTCGGTCGGGGATGGGCCCAGCGGCTCGGCCATCGGGGCAGCGTCGCGTGCCCCTCGCTCGCCGAGGCGACCGAGGAGCTGATCCTGCTCCTGCTCCACCGGGGCGACCACGCCGGCCGGGTCGAGGCGCTGCGGCGGGTGCGCGCGGTCAAGGCGGCCGCCGCGGCCCCGGCGCGCGAGGCGGAGCCGGCCGGCGCCCCGGACGTCGGTCGGCACCGTCGCCTGGAGCGGCTGCTGTCGGAGGCGATCGCCCCCGTGTCGGTGGTGCCGGGCGACGCGGACGAGGCGCTGCCCGCCGTCCCCGACGGCTCGCTCATCGAGTACTACGTCGCCGGCGACGACATCGTGGTGTTCGTCGTCCGCGACGGCCACGTCGACGCCCGGGTGCTGCGCCAGGCCGCCGAGAGCACCCGGCGCCTGGTCAACGCCTGGCAGCAGGAGTGCACCCTGATGGCGCCGGGCGGGCGCGACCGTCCGAGACCCACCTCGTCGCCCGCCTTGGACGGACTCTTCGACCTGTTGCTCGCTCCGGTCGTGGAGCTGCTGGACGACCTCGACGACGAGCTGCAGGTGGTCGGGCACCGGCATCTGCACGCCGTGCCGTTCGACGCACTGCTCGACGAGGTGGGGCCGTGGTACGCGAGCCTCGCCCGGCCGGTGCTCCCGGCCGAGCGGACCCCGACGCGGGCCGGTCGGCTGACGGCCCTGGTCCTCGCCGTCCCCGACGACGACGCGCCCTCGATCACGAGCGAGGCCGAGATGATCCGGCACTCCCTCCCGGCCGCCGAGGTGCTCGTGGCGGGGGCGGCCACCCGGCGCGCGCTCGCCGACCGGTCGGCGGGGGCGGACGTGGTGCATCTCGCCTGTCACGGGGTGTTCCACCGCGACGACCCGTTGTCCTCCGGACTCCGGCTCGCCGACGGCTGGCTCCGGGCCCGCGACATCGCGGCGGGTCTGCCCGCCCTCGACGGCGCGGTGGTGGTGCTGAGCGCCTGCAGCTCGGGACGCTCGTCGGACCACACCAGCGAGCCCATCGGGCTGGTCTCGGCCTGCCTCACGGCGGGGGCACGCGGGGTCGTGGCCGCCCTGTGGGTCGTCGACGACGAGGTGACCCTCGAGCTGATGACCCACTTCTACCGCGCTCTCGCCGCGGGCTCGGAGCCGCCCGCCGCGCTGCGTCAGGCACGACGCGCGGTCGCTCGGCGCTATCCCCATCCCTACTACTGGGGGGCGTTCCGGTTCGTGGGCCGCGGCGATACGTCGGGGCATTCCCGCGCGACCGCCGACGTGGGGCTGGGATGATGGGTGCGTGAGCACCGACCTGTACGCCGTCACCGTCCTCGGCCACGACCGCCCGGGCATCATCGCCGCCACCACGGCCGGCCTCGCGGAGCTCGGGCTCAACATCGAGGACTCGACGATGACGCTGCTGCGCGGGCACTTCGCGATGATGCTGCTGTGCCGGGGCGGCTCCGCGGCCGCCGAGATCGAGCGGGCGCTCGCCCCGCTCGCGGCCGACGGCGACCTCGACGTGTCCGTCCGGCCGGTCGCCGACGAGCCGACCCCCGCGGCGGGCGGCAGCGCCTGGGTGCTCACCGTCCACGGCGGGGACCGCCCCGGCATCGTCTCCTCGGTCGTCAGCGAGGTCGCCGGCGCCGGCGGCAACATCACCGACCTGACCACCCGCCTCGCGGGGGAGCTCTACCTCCTGGTCGCCGAGCTCGACCTGCCGGTCGACGCCGATGTCGCCGCGGTCGAGGGCGCCATCCGGGCCGCGGCCGACCGGGTCGGCGTCACCGCCACCCTGCGCCCCGCCGAGGCCGACGAGCTGTGAACGGCGAGCGGGTCGCGGCCTGGACCGAGACCGAGCTCGGCGTCGAGGGTCGGGTCCTCGACGTCGTCCGCGCGCCCGCGGGCGTGCTCGCGGCCCGCGGCGAGGACGTGGACCCCACCTCCGCCGACATCGTCCAGCTCGCCGCCGACCTGGTCGCCACCATGCGGGTCAGCCCCGGCTGCGTGGGCCTGGCCGCCAACCAGGTCGGCATCGGCGTCCGCGTCTTCTGCGTCGACGTCACCGAGCACGCCAAGACCCGCACCCACCACGGCACGTTCGTGCTCTGCAACGCCGAGGTCGTCGCGTCCAGCCGCAACGAGAGGGCCCGCGAGGGCTGCATGAGCGTCCCCGACCTCACCGGCGACGTGAAGCGCGCCTCCCGACTGACGGTTCGCGGCCGGCTGCCCGGCACCGGCGAGGAGGTCGAGTTCAGCACCGACGCCTTCGAGGCGCGGGCGCTGCAGCACGAGATCGACCACACCGACGGCTTCCTCTTCCTCGACCGGGTCGCCGGCGCGCACGCGATCTACCCGCGCCAGACCTACTTGTGAGCGAGAGCCAGCGCCCGGTCGTCGGTGACAAGCGGACGGCGGCGGCCCGGCGACACGGTAGACGACGTGGTTCGGCATACACTCAGGCATGCCGAAACGGAGGCGGCGTTGGAGCGATGAGGAGCTGGAGGCTGCGGTCTTGGCATCGTTCTCGCTTGCCCAGGTGATCGGGCGTCTCGGATTGAAGGTCGCGGGCGGAAACTACGCGACAGTGCGCGGTGCGATCCAGGAGGCGGGACTCGACATATCCCATTTCGGGGGTCAGGGATGGAGCAAGGGCATCAGCCGAGTGCCCCGTCGACCGCTTGATGACTACCTCTCCAATCGGTTCCCGATCAGCTCCTACCGACTCAAGATGCGCATGCTTCGCGAAGGAGTTCTCAAGGCGATGTGCAACAAGTGCGGCGGCACCGAGTGGATGGGAGAGCCGATCCCGCTCGAGCTCGAGCATCGAGACGGGAACCCCAGCAATAATGTGCTCGGCAACTTGGAGCTGCTCTGCCCCAACTGCCACGCTCAGACGCCGACATATCGGAGTCGCAATCGCAAGCGGGCGTAGGCCAACGGTGAGCCGGGGACCTTAAAAGTCCTGTCGAATGTGTGGGTTCGAATCCCACCGCCCGCACCACTGTGATGTCTCGGGACATCGGCATGGCCTGGACCCACGGTTGTGGGTTTGGGCTCATTGCTTTTTCGGTGTGGGTCC
>NZ_JBNINR010000013.1:0-131671 GCF_051390595.1 Nocardioides segetis
GCCGATGGCCGCCTACGTCATGAAGCCCCGCCGCCGGTCCTCAAACCCCACCACTCCAGGGGACTCTCTTGTCACCGGACACTCACTGCGCGCCGGACACGCCACCACCGCCTCCCGCAACCTCGGCCTATGACAGGTCCAGGGGGAGCGGACCACTGTCTCTCGGCAGCGGCGGCGAACAGCCTCGGGGTCCTGACATCGCGGTGCCTGCGACAGCAGTCGGTGAACGGCCGTGGCGAGGAGGCTGCGCTGCTGCGCCGCGGCATCATCAGGGAGGGCTCTGAAGAGGAGGGGGTACGACCCCAGCCGGCTTCTGGAGCCCACCTCCCCGGCCAGGGCCTTGCCGGCATGAGCCCGAGAGATCCGGGCCGCACGTCGACTGCTTGCGCACTACCCGCGGCGGTGCGGCCCAGCCCCGCAGCGAGACCACCAGTTGTGAGGCGAACCCAGGCGTACGTCCGAAAAGGTTGACGCGGGTGGCTTTTCTGAGGACTGTCAAGGAGTCAAGTCTTCGAGCCGCAGCAATCTTGCCGGTCGCGACCGGATCTCGGGTCACTCGCACCGGGGGCGCGCCTGAGCCGAGGTCGAACTCGCTACCGTCAGGACCGGTACCCCCCCAATGAGCACTGCACCGCAGATGCGGATCACGATCGTCGACGACCACGTGCTGTTCGCCGAATCGGTTGCCTTGACGCTGGAACACCACGGATACGCAGTCCGACGTCTCGACCTGGCGGATCCTCGCGCCACGCTCGCCTCGGTGCTGTCGGCGACACTGCGCACCGTCCCGCGTCTGGTGCTGTTGGACCTGTGCCTGGGCCGGGTCGGTGATGGGACCCGGCTGGTGGCGCCGCTCGCGGCGTCCGGAGTGCTGGTCGTCGTTCTCACGAGCAGCCTCAGTCGTCCGGAGCGGGGCGAGTGCCTACAGCGGCGCGCGCGTGCGGTCCTGGCGAAGTCGGCGTCGTTGCCCATGCTCGTGGGGACGGTCCGGCGGGCGCACGATGGCGTAGCCCTGATGACGCCCGAGGAGCGCGCGGCGTTGATCGATGCCGCATCCCAGCACCGGTTCGAGAACGGGGACATCGCGAGCCGTCTGGAGCATCTCACGCGTCGCGAGATGGAGATCCTCGGGGCTTTGATGCGGGGCATGCAGGTCGGCGACATCGCTCGGGCAGGGGTGGTCTCCGAGGCAACTGTCCGCACCCAGGTCAAGACCATCCTCGCCAAGTTGGAGCTGACCTCGCAGCTGGCGGCAGTCGGCGCCGCCCACAAGGTCGGTTGGCGCTGCCCCCGGGACTGAGCAGCCGCTGCGCGGCGGCTCACCCGCCTCGACGTACCGTGGAGTGAGGAGCTCGTGCAGCACGTCCGGTGCGGTGGTGAGCGCGACGAGAGGCGGCGCCATGGGTGCGCTCAAGTTCCACTACCCGCACAGGTACCCCGACGCGCTCGGTCTCTTGCGGCTGCGCTTGGCCGATCTCCCGCGCGGCGCCCTCGCCGACGGGATCTGGCTCGCCTATAGCCGCGACCTGGTGCGCGAGGGAGCGCACCTGGTCGATGAGTTCCCCGCACACCGGGGTCGCATCGACCGCCTCGCCTACGCCCCGGGCGACTGGGAGCAGGCAACGCCGGAGATCTTCACCCGGCACGGTCGGGTCAAGGTGGGTTTCCTGCCGCAGGCGCGCGGTCGAGGGATCGTGCTGATCCGTCTGCACACCTCCGAGGTGCTGCGGATCCGGGTGGTCTGGCCGGGCAGGGTTCTCGAGGAGGTGTTCGACCTGGACGGTTCCGGGTCGAGCCCGGACGGCATCCCGGGGGACGCTGGGGACGCGGGCTAGTGTGGAGGGTGACTGGTCGCCCTGAGGCCTCCATCCGGACACCCGGACCGGTCGAGAGGTGGCCGTCATGACGACGCCAGGCACACCCGTCCCTCCCGCCCGTGATCTCGCGGCGAGCCGAGTTCCCGATCGGCAGCCTCTCCGGCTCCGCACGGGTCCGACCAGGGAGCCGGCCGGCTCCGAGCCGGTGTTCCGGCCGACTGCGAGAGTTCCGCTGCGGATCCTGCTCGACAACGGGTTCCCGTCGGGTCCGCTCGACGGCGCGTGGTGGCCTCAGTCGCGAGACCTCCAGGTCGAGTGTGCTGACCTGGTCGACCACCTCCCCGGCTTGGTCGGTCTGCCTTCCCGACTGCTTTTCTCCCGACCGGACTGGGACGCCATCGCGGAGGGCGCTTCGGAGCGCCTGATCACGGCGAGCCATGGCACTGTCGCGGTTGGCTCCTTCCCCACCGACGACACACACCTGCTGACCGTCGTGACGTCCTCGGGGGAGCGTCTTCACCTGCTCGTGATTCCCAGCGCGACGGAGATCGATGTGGCTGAGGATCTGATGCGTCGAGCCGCCGACGAGCGGAACGTGAGTTCGGCACGTGTCCTCCTGGAGACGGCGCGTAGCCACTTCGGTGGCGTTGTGCCGTTCGAGGTGGATGTGTGGGAGGACGACGGCGGCGCTGGGAGCCGTGATCTCTCCTAGCCTCGGCAGGTCCCCGATCCCTCGGGGCACGGTAGCCATCTGCGGGTGGGACTAGCGAACGCCGCGTTCAGTCCCGGTCCACCTTGTCGCGCCTGGTCATCTGGTCATCTGGTCATCTGGTCATCGGGGGGCGCCGGGTTCGCGCGCCGGGCGATCGAGATCCATGCCGTGGCGACGATCGCGGTCCACAGCAAGGCTCCGAGGATCCACAGCCAGGCGGTCATGCCGGCAACACCCGCGGTTGGTTCCGGGGTGAGCCGGGTGGGCGCCAGGATGCTCGATGGGCGGCGCCTACGGCTGCGATCTGTGATTGCAGCTCGAGCTTGGTCAGGATCGACTTGACCTGGGTCCGCACTGTTGCCACGGCGACGACGTTTGTGCGGGCGATCTCTTGGACCGGGTCGCCGTTCATTAGTGCGCCGAGGACCTCTTTCTCGCGTTGGGTCAGCCGGTCCAGTCGGGCTCGTATGGCCCGTGACTCGTCCCGGTCGGCGCGGGCTGCCTCGATCAAGGTGGCGCGCTGTTCTCTGCTCATCAGCGGCAGGCCGTCACGGACCCGTCGGGCCGTGTCCACCAGCTCCTTCAGCGAGCACGTCTTGTGCAGGACGTCCTTGGCGCCCAGATGCACCGCAGTCCCCCATCGGGCCCGGTCGGTGGTGTCGGTTAGGAGCACCACTGTCGCCCCGGATGCGGTGAGGGGGGCGACGAGTCGGAGTCCGTCGCCCACCAGCCCCAGGCGATGCTCGAGTAGGACGAGCCGGCCAGTGCTACGTAGTGCGGCGGCCAGCACGGTGGCCAGCGACGCGTGCTGCTCACCAGGGTCGATCACCGTGACGATGAAGCCCTCGGGGTCCAGCGCCATCGCGAGGGAGTCAGCGAAGAGAACGTGATGGTCGATGACGGTGATCCGCACAGGTCGCGGGTTGCCGCCGTACCGCACTGCCTCCGCGGTCGCCGTCCCGTGGTTCAGTACGTGACCTTCTGGTTGCCGTGAGGCTCGTCCGGACGCCGTCGGCATCAGCCCCGACATCGCCGACAGCTCCGATATACCCGACACGTGATTCCCCCTGGCGTTCCAGCACGGAACTCGCGGGGTCCAGGCGGGTCTGTATCGACCTTCATATCACCTCAGTTCACCCCTGCGCTAGGAGCTCGCGGAGCGTCGGGCTCGAGGCAGGGTCCGTCCGGCGGGTGCGTGGGTCGTGCCATCGCGATCAGGGACGGGTGAGCAGTTCCTACCCGACGGGCACTCCCGAGCAGCAGGCGCGGCCTGCCAGTCTCGGCTCTGTCCGCTCGACAGCGCGGTTGTCAGTCAGGCGTAGAGTGGTGGTGACTGCCCAGTTCCGGACCCTACCGGCGTGGAGCAGTCCGAGAGGCGGACGTCATGACGACGTCGAACTGTCCCGTCCATGCTTCCTTGCCTGCGCGTGGGTCGGTGCGGCTCCGGATGGTGGAGCACCCCGGACGAGACCGTGTGGATGGCGGGTGGTGGCCTCGTAGCCACGACCTGGTGGTCGAGTTGGCCGATCTGGTCGACCACTTCCCGGCGCGGTTCGGCAAGGTGGGGTGGGTGTCGGCGTCGCGCCCGGATTGGGCCGTGGCATCGACGCGTGTCGCTGTCGCCGATGGTTATGTGAAGGTGGGTTGGCTTCCCCAAGCCGACGATCACGTCGTGACGCTCAAGACAGCAGAGCGAGCCGTGTTCTACCTGCTCGTGGTCCCGCCCGACTTCACCGATGACCAGGGCGCGGAAGCGCTGCTGGCCGCGTCGACGAACGGAAACAAACATAGTGCCGCGGACATTCTTGACCTCGTCACCGAACACCCCGACGTCGATCCTGCTGATCGTTGGACCGACAACGGCGCGACATGGTGGGGGCCCCACGTCGTGGCACCGTCATTCCGGTTAGGAAGGTAGCCCGTGTCCTACCTGATGCTTTACGGGAGCGGCTGGACCCAGCGGTGGAGGATCGCCGCGGGTATGGAGGACGACGTCCGGTCGCAGATCTCCCAGGTCGGCAACGAGACGACCGGAGTGCTCAAGGTCCTCGATCCTGGCTCGGACAACGAAGCAACACTGGTGGTGTCGTGGGCCCGGGTCGCGGCGGCCGTCGTCCTCGACACGGCAGCCGAGGAGACGAGGAGCTCGACCGGGCAGTACGCGTGAGGTGCGATCGATCGGTACCGGGCGTAGTGATCCGGTGTAGACACTGGAAGCGGTGACGAGCCGCGACGTTGCGGGCGGAGAGAACCCGCTTTTGACGAGCTGCCCCCGATGAGCTGCCCCCGATGAGCTGCCCCCGATGAGCTGTCTCAGATGGTGGCTGTTTCGATCAGGTTCGCGCCGCGTCAGGAGCGGCGTAGGTGCTCCACGCTCAAGGTGCGGTTCACGACCTGGCGGGCGACGTCCTTGACCGGGTGGTTGTTGCGGCGGCTGTATTCGCGCATCAACCGGAATGCTTGGTCGACGTCGATCTCTGCGCTTGCCATGAGCACGCCCTTGGCCTGCTCGATCAGGACCCTGTTGTCGAGTGCGGTCTGGAGTTGCTCGGCGATCAGCCCGGACTGGCGGACGGCGCGCTCCTGGAGGAGCCCGATGGTCGCGATGTCGGCGAGCGCTTGGCCCATGGCGACGTCGTCCTCGCTCAGGTGGGAGCCGGCCGCGCAGAACAGGTTCATCGCACCGACCACGGAGTCGCGTAGGCGCAGGGGGATCGCGTGGGCGGACGCGAAGCCGACCTCGGCGAGGGCAGTGCTGAACCGCGGCCACCGCTCCCGGGACTCTCTGCCGCCCACGTTGACGACCGGACGCGCGCTCTGGAGGCAGTCGAGGCACGGGCCCTCGTCGTTTTGGAGTTCGAGGAGCTCGAGGAGTTGGGCCTGGTCGCTCGTGGACGCGACCACGTGGAGGACGCCTTGAGCGTCGGCCAGGATCACACCGGCGGCATCGGTGTTGAGCAGCTCGACGCTCCGCTCGGTCAGGGTGGAGAGGAAGTCGAGCGTGTCGAACTCGTCGACGAGCGTGTCGGCGAGCTCGACGAAGACTCTTGCCAGCCTCTGCTCACTCGTCATGGTCGTCTCCTCCACTGTCGCGACCCCGGCAATGGTGCGCCGTTGCCTGTGTCAATCATCCTCGTTCTCCTCGGGGTGG
This sequence comes from Nocardioides segetis, assembly GCF_051390595.1. Classification (NCBI taxonomy): domain Bacteria; kingdom Bacillati; phylum Actinomycetota; class Actinomycetes; order Propionibacteriales; family Nocardioidaceae; genus Nocardioides; species Nocardioides segetis. The sequence continues at coordinate 5,681 of NZ_JBNINR010000013.1, forward strand.
ATGCGAAGTCGTCCCGCGAGGACGTCGCGGGCAACCTCGAGCAGCGAGCGGTCAGCGGCGAACGCGTGGGCGCGCAGGAGCAGCATGGCCTCGGTCATGCCGACTGAGGCCTTGACCGAGAGGAAGCCCGTGGCTTGGTGTATCTCGGCGCGGTGCGTGACCGGTGCACGGAGGTCGGGGTGCAGACCGTCGAGGGGGTCGTGGGCTGGGTCGGGGGACGGGATGCGTTCTTGCAGGTGGAGGAGCACGACCACGGCGGCGCCGCTGTAGGCGTGGGCGGTCGCTCGTTGGTGCTCGTCGAGGCGTCCGGGGGAGGAGCGGTACATGCTCAGGCTGCCGAGCCGGACCCCGTGGACGCTGAGTGGGACCGCCGTGACGGCGTTGATCCCGGCCGTCAGTGCGGCCGGGGCGAAAGCCGGCCAGCGCGGCAGCATCCCGTCCTTGAGTTCGTCGTGGAGGTTGTCGCTGCCGACGGTGCGGTTCGTGCGTGAGGCGTCGAAGTTCGGGCCCTCGCCGAGGTCGAACTGGATCTCCTCGAGACGGGAGGCGACGGCGCCCGAGGTACCGATCACCGTCTGGTGGCCGGCTGCGTTCATGAGTGTCATTCCTACGCCGGCCAGCCTCAGCGACTCGTTGCAGTCGATACACAGGAGGTCAGCCAGCGACTGCCCGGCGCGGTGCCGCGCGCCGATGGCCGCGAGGATCTGCATCGTCGTCGTCACACCGTGCCCACCCTCTGCCCCTAGGACTGCAGGAGTAGCCTCGAAACAAAGGCCACCTCGGACCCCGGCGGCGCGATCTGCGACAACCGGGAGTAGTCATGTCGACCAGTGATCCTCGAGGCGCGGTGCTCCGCAGCGACTACGGCGAGTTGGTGCGGGAGATCCGGCAACGAGGACTACTCCACCCTAGACCCGCCTTCTATATTCGCCTCGGCATCCTCGCGCTGGGGGCGCTCGTGGCCCTCGTGCTGCTCCTGTTCCTGCTGCGCGACTCGTGGTGGGCCCTCCTGCTCGCGCCCGCGTTCGGTGTCGTCTCGGCACAGATCGCGTTCCTCTCCCACGACGCCGCGCACCACCAGGTCGTCCGCAGCCGCCGGCTCACCACAGCGCTGTGCCTGACCCTCGGCAACCTGCTCAACGGGCTCAGCTACGGATGGTGGACTGCCAAGCACGACGCGCACCATGCGCACCCCAACGACCTGGACTCCGATCCGGACGTCGCCGCCGGGGTGTTCGTCTTCGACGCAGACCAGGCGGGCGGACGCCGCGGTGGGTCAGCTTGGATGACCCGGCACCAGGCCGCCCTGTTTTTCCCGCTGCTCACGCTCGAGGGGTTCAATCTGCGGGCCGAGGGCATACGTGCGCTCCTGCGGCCCGGCATCGCGCACCGATGGGCCGAGGGCCTGTTGCTGTTCGGCCACCTTGTGCTCTACCTGACCCTCGTTGTCAGCGCCCTGACCTGGCTCCAGGCAATCGTCTTCGTGGTCATCCACCAGGCCGTGCTCGGCGTCTACCTCGGCAGCTCCTTCGCCCCGTCCCACAAGGGAATGCCGGTGCCCACCGCCGAGGAGGCCGCGGACCCGCTGCTGCGCCAGGTGCTGTGCTCGCGCAACATCCGCGGCGGCCCGTTCACCGACCTGGCACTCGGCGGGCTCAACCTGCAGATCGAACACCACCTCTTCCCCAACATGCCTCGCCCCAACCTCAGGCTCGCCCGGCCGGTCGTGCGCCAGCACTGCCAGGAACGAGGGATCCCCTACGCCGAGACGACCCTGCTCGCGTCGTACGGGCTGGCGCTGGGGCACCTCCACCAGGTCGGGCTCGCCGCACCTGGACCGTCAGCACCACGAAAGAAGGCAACGCCATGACCACCTCCGACCGGGCTCCGCTCAGAATCTCGATCAACCCCAGCTCATCTACCCGGCGTCTCGACGGTGCCTGGTGGCCCCAGTCGCGCGACCTCCAGGCCGAGGGGGCCGACCTGATCGACAACTTCCCGAGCAACATCGGCCGCCCGGCGCGCCTGCTGTTCTCCCCGCCCGACTGGGACACAGAGCCCGACCGGCCTTCCCCCCGCCGGATCAAGGCGCGGCGCGGGCTCGTCAAGGTTGGCTCGTTCCCCGAGGATGACACCCACCTGATGACCGTCATCTTGTCCTCGCGCGAGCGCCTCGAGCTGCTCGTGATCCCCAGCGGCACGGACGCCGCGACCGCGCGGACCCTGATGGAGGAGGCCACCGACGAACGCAACATCCTCTCGGCCGCCGGCCTGCTGGCGACCGCAACCGCCCGTCGTGCCGGCGGACGAGAGGGGGCCGCGGAATCGACCTGGGAGAACGAGGGCGGCACCCGCCGTCAAGTGTCCTGAGCCGACGCCCCGGTCAGTCGCGGGGGAACTGCCGCTCGGGCACCTCGGCGTTGGGGTGCCACACTCACGATGGCGCGCGTGAACGGCCATGGCCATGGCCATGCGGAAAGGAAGAAGGGGGTGACGACCAGTCGGCGGAATCCCACGAAAGTCCGAGATCAGCAGGTTCAGATGTGGCGCCTGCGGTGAGTCCTGGTGAGATTCGACATCAGGCCGCGTCGCCGACGACAAGGGGAGTAGAACGCCCGACTGAGGTGAATGGTCGCGGGCAGCATCTGCCGCGCTAGGGACCAGCGCCACACCCTCAAACTCCTCGTCAACCGCTGATCCAGGTCGGCTCGTGCTGCCGGACCGGCGACAAATTCGACCGCAGCCTCGAAGTCGACTGTCATCGCCGTGGTCGCGAAAATGGCCCAGTTTGGCGTCACGAACACCATCGAGGCCGGACCAGAGCGGCCAAGCTTCAACGTACAATCAGTGGCGTCTTTGTTCCTCGCTCGGAGCGAAAGCCCTGGTCACAGCGATGCAGGCCGAGGATCGGCAAGATCGGTCGAGACCTGATCGCCGTGCAGACCGGTCCAGGGGGTCAGGGGTTCGAGTCCCCTCACCTCCACCGAGAGTCAGACAGAAGGCCGGACCCGCCAGGGTCCGGCCTTCTGCGTTCCGCCTGACCACCCGCCGGGATCCGTGGGAGGATCAGCCTCCCGTCGGCCCCTCGGGCCAGTAGTAGTGGTCGGGGGTCGAGCGGGCGCCGAAGATCGCCTGGCCCACGCGGACGCAGCCGGCCCCCTCCTCGACGGCGACCTCGTAGTCGCCGGACATGCCCATCGACAGCTCGCCGGGGCCGATCAGGGCTGGGTCGGTCTCCCGGGCCCGGTCGCGCAGCGTGCGCAGCAGCCGGAAGCAGGCCCGGACCCGGGCGGTGTCGGTGGTGAAGACGGCCAGGGTCATCAGCCCGCGCACCCGGAGGTGCGGGTAGCGGGGGAGTGCGGCGAGGAACGCCGGGAGCTCCTGGGGCGGCATCCCGAACTTGGAGTCCTCGGCCGAGGTGTTGACCTGGACGTGGACGTCGAGGGTGCGCCCCGCCGCCTCGAGCCGTCGGTCGAGGGCCTCGGCGACCTTGAGCCGGTCGAGGGCCTGGAACTCGGCCGCGAACGCGGCGACGTCCCGGGCCTTGTTCGACTGGAGGTGGCCGATCACCGACCACGCCACGGGCAGGTCGGCGAGCGCGCGGTGCTTGCGCAGGGCCTCCTGCACCTTGTTCTCGCCGAGGAGCGTCACGCCGGCGGCGACGGCGAGTCGCACCCTCTCCTCGGGGACGGTCTTGCTGACGGGCAGCAGCCGGACCTCGGCCGGATCGCGTCCGGCGCGCCGCGCCGCCACGTCGAGACGTCTGCGCACGACGGCGAGGTTGCGCTCGACGTCGGCGACCGTGTGGGCCGTCGGGTAGTCCGGGGAGGGGGTGGAGGGCGCTGGCATAGGTCATATGTTAGCTTTGACCTATGCCAAAAGAGCAGGATCTCGGAGGGCGGCCCAGCGTCCCGATCACCGGTGCCACCGCGGGCGAGATCGCGGCGAGCGTCCGGGACCACGTCGACAGCGGCGCCCTCGCTCCGGGCGCCCCGTTGCCGCCGGTGCGCCAGCTCGCCGAGGTCCTCGGCGTCAACCGCAACACCGTGGTGGCGGCGTACCGGCAGCTCGTCCAGGCGGGCGTCGCCCAGACCCACGGCCGCGCCGGCACCACGGTCGCCGAGCCCCAGGAGAGTGCCGAGGAGGGCTTCGCTCGCGACACCGTGCTGCGCGACGTCGGGCACGGCAACCCCGCGCCCGGCCTGCTGCCCGACCTGTCCGCCGGCCTCGCGACGGCGTCCCGGCCGCCGACGCTGTACGGCGAGCCGGTGATCGATCCCGAGCTCGCCGAGTGGGCGACCCGGTGGATCGCCAGCGACCACCCGCGCGACTTCCGGCTGACCCTCACCCACGGCGCGGTCGACGCCGTCGAACGGCTCCTCGCCCAGGCGCTCACCCAGGGGGACGCGGTCGCCCTGGAGGATCCGTGCTTCCTGGCCAGCATCCACACCGTGCGCCTGGCCGGCTACCGCACCGTGCCGGTGCCGATCGACGAGGAGGGGATGACCGTCCTCGGCCTGCGTGCGGCGCTGCGTGCCGGTGTACGCGCGGTCGTGTGCACCCCGCGCGCCCACAACCCGACGGGGGCGAGCCTGAGCGCGGCCCGCGCCGCCGAGCTGCGCGCCGTCCTCGCCGAGCACCCCTACGTGCTGGTGATCGAGGACGACCACTACTCCCGGCTCGCCACGACCGGCTACCACAGCATCATCGGCGCGGAGCACGCCCGCTGGGCGCTGGTCCGCTCCGTCTCGAAGTTCCTCGGCCCCGACCTGCGCCTCGCCTTCGTCGCCTCCGACCCGGAGACCGCGCGCCGGTTGGCCACCCGGATCAGCCCCGGGACGACATGGGTCAGCCACCTGCTCCAACGGCTGGCGCGCACGTTGCTCCTCGACCCCGCCGCCGGCCACCAGGTGGCCGCCGCTGCCGCGCACTACGTCGAGCGCAACGCCGCCTTCGTCGCCGCGCTCGCGGAGCACGGCATCACCGCCCGGGCGGGCGACGGCCTCAACGTGTGGGTCGACGTGCAGGGCGACGCGGCAAGAGTGGGACGGCGCCTGATGCGGCGGGGCTGGCTGGCCCGGACCGGGAGCGACTTCGCGCTCGGCACGGCGGGGAGCGCCGCCCGGCACCTGCGGCTGACCGTGCACGACCTCGACGCCGACGCGGCCGACCGGCTCGTGGCCGATATCGCGGAGGCGGTGACCGGCCGCCCGACGGCGGGCCCGGCGGCCTGAGCGTCACCCCGGTGGAGTGGCCGAGTGGCGAGGCCGCGGTCCGCAGCACCGTGCACGCAGGTTCGACTCCTGCCTCCACCTCGACATCCCCCTGCCCGGAGAGGACACCATGACCGTCGCCGAACCCCGCCCCACCACCCGCGTGCTCACCGCCGATCTCGGCGAGCTCGACCCCGCCATCGCCGACGTGCTGGACGCCGAGCTGCGCCGCCAGCGCGCCGGACTGGAGATGATCGCCAGCGAGAACGTCGCGCCTCGCGCCGTCCTCCAGGCGCAGGGGTCGGTGCTCACCAACAAGTACGCCGAGGGCTACCCCGACCGGCGCTACTACGGCGGCTGCGAGCACGTCGACGTGGCCGAGAAGCTCGCCATCGAGCGCGCGCAGGCGCTCTTTCGGGCCGCCCACGTCAACGTGCAGCCGCACTCCGGCGCGCAGGCCAATGCCGCGGTGCTCGCCGCCGTGGCCCGGCCCGGCGACGTGCTGCTCGGCCAGGAGCTCTCGCACGGCGGCCATCTGACCCACGGCATGCCGGCGAACTTCTCGGGCAAGCTCTACGCCGCGCGCTCCTACGGCGTCGACCCCGCGTCGTACCGGCTCGACATGGAGCACGTCCGGGAGCGCGCGCTCGCCGAGCGGCCCCGGGTGCTCGTCGCGGGCTGGTCGGCGTACCCGCGCCACCTCGACTACGCCGCGTTCCGGTCGATCGCCGACGAGATCGGCGCCGTCCTGTGGGCCGACATGGCCCATGTCGCCGGACTCGTCGCGACCGGGCTGCACCCCGACCCGGTGGCGTACGCCGACGTCGTCACCACGACCACGCACAAGACCCTCGGTGGACCGCGCGGCGGGCTGATCCTGTGTGGTGCCGACCTGGCCCGCAAGGTCGACGCGGCGATCTTCCCCGGCCAGCAGGGCGGCCCGCTCATGCACGTCATCGCGGCCAAGGCGACGGCGCTGCTGCTCGCCGGCACGCCGGAGTTCCGCGAGCGCCAGGAGCGTGTGCTGCGCGGCGCGCGGATCGTCGCCGAGCGGCTCACCGCGCCCGACCTGGCCGCGGCCGGGATCATGGTGCTCACCGGCGGCACCGACGTCCACTTGGTGCTGCTCGACCTGCGCGACGCCGCCCTGTCCGGGCTCGACGCCGAGCGCCGTCTCGGCGACCTCGGCATCACCACCAACCGCAATGTCGTCCCCCTCGACCCGCGCCCGGCCGCGGTGGCGTCGGGGCTGCGGCTCGGCACGCCGGCGCTCGCCGCGCGCGGCTTCGACGACGCGGCGTTCACCGAGATCGCCGACATCGTCGCCCGAGCGCTCCTCGGCGCCGACCCCGACGTCCTGCGCACCCGTGTCGACCGGCTGGTCGCCGAGCACCCGCTCTACGACGCTGCCTGAGTCTTCCCGAACACCCACGACCCCCGGAGAACCGCATGTCCCTCGTCAACACCACCGTCCCGCCGTTCCGCGTCCACGCCTATCAGGACGGCGCCTTCCTCGAGGTCACCGACGACGACCTGCGCGGGCAGTGGAGCGTGCTCGTCTTCTACCCCGGCGACTTCACCTTCGTCTGCCCGACCGAGCTCGAGGACCTCGCCGACCGGTACGACGAGTTCCGTGCGCTCGGCGTCGAGGTCTACGGCGCCTCGACCGACAGCCACTTCGCGCACAAGGCCTGGCACGCGTCGTCCGCCGCCGTCGGCAAGGTCCGCTACCCGCTGCTGGCCGACCCCACCCTCCGGCTCTCCCGGGCCTTCGACGTGCTCGTCGAGGAGGACGGACAGGCGCTGCGCGGCACCTTCGTCATCGACCCCGAGGGCACCATTCGCACCGTCGAGGTCCATGACGCGGGCATCGGCCGCGACGCGGCGGAGCTGCTGCGCAAGGTCAGGGCGGCGCAGTACATCACCGCGCACCCGGGCGAGGTCTGCCCCGCCAGGTGGGACGACGGTGCCGACACCCTCACCCCGTCGCTCGAGCTGGTCGGGAGGATCTGATGCTCGACCCCGCGCTGCTCGCCCAGATCGGTACGCACCTCCAGCGGCTGCGGACGCCGGTCGAGCTGGTCGCCGGCCTGGACGACGGCGCGGCCTCCCGACGCACCTGGGAGCTGCTGGGCGAGCTCGCCGCAGCGAGCCCGCTGGTCAGCGCCGTGCGCGCGGATCCCGAGCCGGGCCGGCGGGTCCCCTCCTTCCTGGTCACGCGACCCGGCGAGGACACCGGCGTCCGCTTCGCCGGCCTGCCCCTCGGCCACGAGCTCGGCTCCCTCGTGCTGGCGATCCTGCACGTCGGCGGGCACCCGCCGAAGGAGGGGGACGACGTCCTGACCCGGGCGCGGGCGCTGCGCGGGCCGCTGCACTTCGAGACCTACTTCTCGGTGACCTGCCAGAGCTGCCCGGACGTCGTGCAGGCCCTCAACACCCTGGCCGCACTGCATCCGGACGTCACGCACACTGCCATCGAGGGCAGCTCCTTCGCCGCCGAGATCGAGGAGCGCGGGGTGCTGAGCGTGCCGTCGGTCTTCCTCGACGGCGAGCCCTTCGGTCAGGGGAGGATGGGGCTGCCGGAGATCCTCGCCCTCCTCGACGGGCCGGCGGGGACGGGCGACGTCGCGGACCTCACCGGCCGCGCGCCGTACGACGTGCTGGTGATCGGTGGCGGCCCGGCCGGCGTGACCGCGGCGATGTACGCCGCCCGCAAGGGCATCCGCACCGGGCTGCTCGCGGAGCGGCTCGGCGGTCAGGTCCTCGACACCGCCGGCATCGAGAACTTCCCGTCCGTGCCGCGGACCGAGGGGACGCACCTGGGTGCGGCCCTGGAGCGCCACGTCCGCGGGCACGATATCGACGTGGTTGCGGCGCACCGGGCGACGGCGATCCGCCCACCCGCCGTCACGGGCGACCCGATCGCCGTCGAGCTGAGCAATGGCGCGACCCTCGCCTCGCGCGCCGTCGTGATCGCGACCGGTGCGCGCTGGCGCACGCTCGGGGTGCCTGGGGAGGAGGAGTACCGCAATCGCGGCGTCACCTTCTGCCCGCACTGCGACGGGCCGCTGTTCCGCGGCAAGCGGGTGGCCGTCGTCGGGGGCGGCAACTCCGGGGTGGAGGCCGCGATCGACCTGGCCGGTCTGGCCGCGCACGTCACGCTGCTGGAGTGGGACGAGCGCCTACGCGCCGACGAGGTGCTGCAGCGCACCCTGCGCGGGCTGCCCACGGTCGAGGTCGTCACCGGTGCCGCGACGGAGGAGGTGCTCGGCGACGGCCGCCGGGTCACCGGCCTGCGCTACGCGCGCCGCGACGACGGCAGCGTGCACGAGGTGCCGGTGGACGGGGTGTTCGTCCAGATCGGGCTGCAGCCGGCCACGGAGTGGCTGGCCGGGGTCGTCGGGTGCAACGAGCGCGGTGAGGTGCTGGTCGACCATCGCGGTCGCACCGACGTCGTCGGCGTGTTCGCGGCGGGGGACTGCACCGTGGCGCCGTACAAGCAGATCGTCACCTCCGCCGGCGACGGGGCGACGGCCGCGCTGTCGGCCTTCGACCACCTGATCCGCTCGGCCTGAGCCGCCTCTCGTCTCCTATCCTCGACGCCGTGGGTATACAGGCGGCGTACACGCTGGTCGATGAGGCGACCCTCGACCGCCTGGTGGCCTCGGCGCCGGAGGAGCTGGGCGCTGCATTGGAGGCGCTGGAGGCCGGAGGAGCGCCCACGGTCTACCTCGACAAGCTGTGGGACGGTCTGCACTTCCTGTTGACGGGGGAGTCCGCCGACGTGCCGATCGCCGGGGATCCGCTGAGTGAGGCGGTGGTCGGCGTGCACGTCTTCGAGGCGGAGGACTACGTCGGCTGCACGGAGCACGACGAGCTGTCGGCGGTGGTGGCGGCGCTGGAGGCCGTCGATCTCCCCGCGGCGCTGGCGGATGCGCGTTTCGAGTCCTTCAGCGCGGCGGACGTCTATCCGCGGATCTGGTCGGGCGATCCCGGTGCCCTGCGTGCCGAGTTGGCCGAGGCGTTCGGCGTGCTCCTCGACGTGCACCGTGCCGCCCTCGCCGGCGGGCAGCACGTCGTGGTCAGCATCCTCTGAGTCCGCGGTCTAGGCCGTGTCTCCCAAGTCCCCGCCTGCTCCGCGACGTTTCCGACTCGATCTGGCTGCGTTGGCGTCGCTCGAAGGGCGATCCGGCACGACATCGCTCCGCCGCCTTGCCAGATCGGCCGGAAACGCCGCTCGCGACGGCGCTGACTTGGGAGACACGCCCTAGCTGCGACGGGCTACTAGGCTCGCCCGGTGAGCAGCGCGCGCAGGACCGGCGGGGTGTCGTACTGGTGGGCCGACCTCGGCCTCCCGGAGCCGCGGGACCCGCTCGCGGGCGACGAGGAGGTCGACGTCGCCGTGGTCGGCGCGGGCTACACCGGGCTGTGGACGGCGTACTACCTGCGTGAGCTGCGCCCCGACCTCGACATCCGGGTCGTCGAGCAGCGGTTCGCCGGCTACGGCGCGTCCGGGCGCAACGGCGGCTGGCTCTCGGCGTCGGTGACCGGCGGGCTGGACGGCTACGCGCGCACGCATCCCCGCAGCGAGGTGGCGCGCTTCCAGCTCGCCATGAACGATGCCGTCGACGAGGTCATCCGGGTCGTCGAGCGGTACGGCATCGACGCGGAGGTACGCCGCGGCGGCACCTTGCTGGTCGCGCGCAACGCCGCGCAGGCGACCCGGGCCCACGCCGCGGGCGCGACCGCGCGGCGGTGGCCGGAGACGGGGGCGCGACTGCTGGACGCGGACGCGGCGGACGCCAGGATCCGGGTCGCCGGCACGCAGGTGGCGCTCTGGGAGCCGCACTGCGCGCGGATCCATCCGGCGCGTCTGGCCCGGGGTCTGACCGACACGGTCCGTGCTCGAGGGGTCCGGATCCACGAGGGCACGACGGTCCGGGTGATCGCCCCGGGCCGGGTGGAGACCGACCGCGGCACCCTCCGTGCGCGTCACATCATCCGCGCGACCGAGGGGTTCACCGCCCGACTGGCCGGCGAGCGGCGCACCTGGGTGCCGATGAACTCCTCGATGATCGTGACCGACCCGCTGCCCGAGGACGCCTGGGCCGCCATCGGGTGGGAGCACCACGACACGCTCGAGGACTTCGCCCATGTGTATTCGTACGCCCAGCGCACCGCCGACGGCCGGATCGCCATCGGCGGCCGTGGCCACCCCTACCGCTTCGCCTCGCGCACCGACCTCGACGGCGACATCCCCGACCGCACCGTGCAGCACCTGCGCGACGTCCTGTGCGCGTGGTTCCCGCCGCTGCGCGAGATCGGCGTCGCCCACGCGTGGAGCGGAGTGCTCGGCGTGCCGCGCAACTGGCGCGCGACCGTCGGGTACGACGCCGCGAGCGGTCTCGGCTGGGCCGGCGGGTACGTCGGCACCGGCGTCACGGCGACGAACCTCGCCGGCCGCACCCTCGCCGATCTCGTCGCGGGGGAGCGGACCGAGCGCACGACCCTGCCCTGGGTCGACCAGCGGGCACGGACGTGGGAGCCCGAGCCGCTGCGCTGGCTGGGCATCCACGGCCTCTATCGGGCCTACGGCCTCGCGGACAGGCGGGAGGCGCGGGGCGCTCGGCGTACCTCGTGGATAGCCCGGATGGGTGACCGGATCAGCGGACGGGGCTGAGCCGGCCACCCCGACCGCGTGTGAGGTGCGTCATGTCGACTGGACCTCAAGTGTGCTTGAGGTTCTATGCTCACTCCGTGTGAAGGGAGAGTCGATGACGCACGCCGCCTCGCATTCGTTGGCCGACCAGTTCAAGGCCGGCTTCCGCCGCCACGCGGCGGGGGTCGCGATCGTGGTCGGGGAGACCGCGGAGGGCCCGGTCGGAGCGACGGTGTCCAGCGTCGCGTCGGTCAGCGCCGCCCCACCGCTGCTGTCGTTCTCGCTCGCCCGCGCCAGCACTGTCGGCCCGCAGCTCGTCGGCTGCGACGACCTCTCCGTCTTCCTGCTCGCCGAGTCCCAGGTCGATCTCGCCCGGGCGTACGCCGACCGGCGGGCCGAGCGCTTCACCGCGGCCCAGGGCTGGGTCCGCGAGGAGGGCGGCCTGGTGCTGCCGGAGGCCGTGGCGACCTTCCACGGCCGCCCCACGCGCGTCATCCCTGCCGGCGGCTCCTGGCTGCTGCTGCTCGAGGTCGACCGGGTCGACGAGGGCTCCGCGGCGGCGCCGCTGGTCCACCACGACCGCGACTACTGGATGCCCACCCCGCTGCCCGAGGTCCGCGCCCTCCGCGCGGTCGAGGGCTGATCCCGCGCTTCGGCCGGGTCCCGCCGTTCGTGCCCGCGCTCGTTCCCACCACCCGCACCCATCGAGAGGAAACACGCATGCGCCTGTTCGCCCCGACCGTCGAGGTCTCCGCCCACTGCGACCTGCCCTGCGGCGTCTACGACCCCGCCCAGGCCCGCATCGAGGCCGAGTCCGTCAAGGCCGTGATCGCCAAGGCCCTCGACAGCGACGACCCCGACTTCCGCACCCGCGCCATCCTCATCAAGGAGCAGCGCTCCGAGCTCGTCAAGCACCACCTCTGGGTGCTGTGGACCGACTACTTCAAGCCCCCGCACTTCGAGGCCTACCCCCAGCTCCACACCCTGGTCAACGAGGCCACCAAGCTCGCCGGCGCCACCGGCACCAAGGGCACCCTCGACCCGGCCAAGGCCGACGAGCTGCTCGCCAAGATCGACGAGATCGCCGAGATCTTCTGGGCCACCAAGAAGGCCTGACCCGCAGAACGTCCCGACGGCACACGGCCGGCCCCGCCGATGGCGGGAGCCGGCCGTGTTCCTTGTCGGGAGGTGGTCAGGTGTCGCTCGGGCGCCGGTGCTGCGGGTCGACGTGGAGCCGCTCCCGGCCGGGGTCGGCAGAGTCGGCCGGGTCGGCCGGATCGGTCGGCGGGGTGTGATCGGCCCGGTCGGCGTCGGGCTCGACGCGCTCCGGGTCGTGGGCGACCTCCTCGTTGCGGCGACGGTCGGCGACGAACGCCCAGACCAGGCCCAGGACGATGAACGCCGCGACGACGACGCCGATGATCAGCCAGCCAGGTGACATGTCCATGCCGAGGCGGTACCCGCGGGCCGCCGCCGCAGTCGGGGTGGTCGCGCCGCGACACACCCTCCGGGATCTTGACTGATTCAAGAAAAGTGGCATGCTGGACCTATGCCCGCGCCCGACTTCCAGCAGCAGCTGCGCGAGGTGGCGCTGCGGGTCACCCGGCCCCGCCTGGCGGTCCTCGAGGCGGTGCACGCACACCCGCATGCCGACACCGAGTCGATCATCGCGGCAGCCCGGGCGCTCCTGCCGGAGGTCTCCCACCAGGCGGTGTACGACTCGCTGCACACGCTGACCGGCGCCGGCCTGGTGCGCAGCATCAAGCCGGCCGGCTCGGTCGCGCGCTACGAGACGCGCACCGGCGACAACCACCATCACGTCGTGTGCCGCTCCTGCGGCGAGATCGCCGACGTGGACTGCGCGGTCGGCCACGTGCCGTGCCTGACCGCCTCCGACTCCCACGGCTTCGTGATCGACGAGGCCGAGGTCATCTATTGGGGCCTCTGCCCCGACTGCACCACCCGCCCCCAGTAGGTACGACAGGTCCCCGGAAAGGTTCCCGAATGCCCGACAACAACCAGCACACCGAGCCCCTCGTGACCGAGGAGCCGCAGGACGCTCAGCAGGCGGCCGGCAAGTGCCCGGTCATGCATGGTCTGACCCACCCCACCCAGGGCTCGGCCAACCAGCAGTGGTGGCCCAACAAGCTGAACCTGAAGATCCTCGCCAAGAACCCGGCCGTCGCCGACCCGTTCGCCGGTGACTTCGACTACAAGGCCGCCTTCCTCGCCCTCGACCTCGAGGCCGTGAAGGCCGACATCAAGACGGTGCTGACCGACTCCAAGGAGTTCTGGCCGGCCGACTTCGGGCACTACGGCCCGCTCTTCGTCCGCATGGCCTGGCACGCGGCCGGCACCTACCGCGCCACCGACGGCCGCGGCGGTGCCGGGCACGGTCAGCAGCGGTTCGCACCGACCAACTCCTGGCCGGACAACGGCAACCTCGACAAGGCGCGCCGTCTGCTGTGGCCGGTCAAGAAGAAGTACGGCAAGTCCCTGTCGTGGGGCGACCTGATGATCCTGGCCGGCAACGTCGCCCAGGAGGACATGGGTCTGCCGATCTTCGGCTTCGGCGGCGGTCGCCCCGACGTGTGGGAGCCGGACGACGACATCTACTGGGGTCCCGAGGCCGAGTGGCTCGAGGACGAGCGCTACACCGGTGAGCGCGACCTCGAGGACCCGCTGGCCGCGGTCCAGATGGGTCTCATCTACGTCAACCCCGAGGGCCCGAACGGCAACCCCGACCCGCTGGCGTCGGCCGTCGACATCAAGGAGACCTTCGGTCGGATGGGCATGACGGTCGAGGAGACCGTCGCGCTCATCGCGGGCGGACACACCTTCGGCAAGACCCACGGCAACGGCCCGGCCGAGGCCGTCGGTCCCGAGCCGGAGGCCGCACCGATCGAGGAGCAGGGACTGGGCTGGAAGAGCTCGCACGCGTCCGGCAAGGGGATCGACGCGATCACCTCGGGCCTCGAGGTCACGTGGACCTACCACCCGACCCGCTGGGACAACGAGTTCTTCCACATCCTCTTCGGCTACGAGTGGGAGCTGTTCGAGTCGCCCGCCGGTGCGAAGCAGTGGCGCCCGAAGAACGGCGGCGGCTCCGACATGGTGCCCGAGTCGTTCGGTGACGGGAAGCGCGAGCCGCGCATGCTGACCTCCGACATCGCCCTGCGCGAGGACCCGGAGATGCGCGCCATCTCGCTGCGCTTCAAGGACGACCAGGACGCCTTCACCGACGCCTACGCCCGCGCGTGGTTCAAGCTGACCCACCGCGACATGGGCCCGAAGTCGCGCTACCTCGGCGCCGACGTCCCGGCCGAGGACTTCATCTGGCAGGACCCGGTCCCGGCCGGCACGGCCCTCACCGACGCCCAGGTCGCCGAGCTCAAGAAGGCGATCGCCGGAGCCGGCCTGACCGTGTCGCAGCTCGTGTCGACGGCGTGGGCCTCCGCGTCGACGTACCGCAGCTCCGACAAGCGCGGCGGCGCCAACGGCGCGCGCATCGCACTCGAGCCGCAGCGGTCGTGGGCGATCAACCGGCCGGCCGAGCTGGCGCCGATCCTGGCGACGCTGCAGGAGATCGCTTCCGCCCAGGGTGCCTCCCTGGCGGACACGATCGTGATCGCCGGCTCCGTCGGCGTCGAGCAGGCCGCCGCCGCGGCGGGCGTGAACGTGACCGTCACGACCACCACGGGGCGCGGCGACGCCACCCAGGAGCAGACCGACGTCGAGTCGTTCGGCTACCTCGAGCCCAAGGCCGACGGCTTCCGCAACTACCTGCCGAAGTCGAGCAAGTTCCCGAGTGAGTTCGCCCTGATCGACCGCGCCAACCTGCTGGGCCTCAGTGCGCCGGAGCTCACCGTCCTCATCGGCGGTCTCCGCGTGCTCGGCACCAACTGGGACGGCTCGGACCTCGGTGTGTTCACCGACAGCCCGGGCGTGCTGACGAACGACTTCTTCGTCAACCTGCTCGAGCTCGACACCACGTGGACCGCCACCGACGCCTCCGAGGAGGTCTTCGCCGGCACCACCGCCGACGGCCGCACCTGGACGGGCAGCCGCAACGACCTGGTGTTCGGGTCCAACTCCGAGCTGCGTGCCCTCGCCGAGGTCTACGCCAGCGACGACGCCCGGGAGAAGTTCGTCCGCGACTTCGTCGCCGCCTGGACCAAGGTCATGGACGCCGACCGGTGGGACCTGCGCTGACCGCGTGACCCGTCGACCGGAGGCCGCCCCCGTGGGGCGGCCTCCGTGTCTTTTCTCCAGGCGACCGGCAGGATGGGCACCATGACCGACGCTCCGGACAACAGCGGCATCACCTACGTCCACGTGCCCGAGAAGCACCGCTACGAGATCCGCGACGGCGAGACGCTCGCGGGATTCACGCAGTACCGCCTGCCCGACGACGTGCACGTCGACTTCGTGCACACCGAGGTCGACGACGCCTACGGCGGCCGCGGGCTGGCCGGCGAACTGGTGGCGGCGGCGCTGGCCGACGTCCGAGAGCGGGGCAAGCGGATCATCGCGCACTGCCCCTACGTCGCGAAGTGGCTCACCAAGCACCCCGAGTACGACGACATCAACGACCCCGTGGCGTGAGCCGGTGAGCGCACCCCTCTACCTCGACAAGGCCGTCCCCGCCGCCTACGCCGCCGCGACCGATCTCGCCCGCGAGGCCGGAGTCGCGGCGGAGGCGGCCGGCCTCGACCGCATCCTCGTCGAGCTGGTCAACCTGCGGGTGTCCCAGATCAACGGCTGCGCGTTCTGCATCGACCTGCACCAGCGGCGCGCCGTCCGCTCCGGCGAGTCGGAGCGGCGTCTCGCACTCCTGCCGGCCTGGTCGGAGACCGACCTGTTCACCGTTCAGGAGCGAGCGGCGCTCGCCCTCGCCGAGTCGGTCACCCTCCTGCCGGATCCGGACCGGCGCCGGCGCACCGAGGCGGAGAGCCGGACCGTCCTCGGCGACGACGCCTTCGCCGCGGTCGCCTGGGTCGCGCTGACCATGAACACCTTCAACCGGATCTCGATGACCAGCCATCACCCCGTGAGATAGCGGCCCACGCCGACCGCCGCGCCGACGGTCCTTCACGGGTGCGTCACCGACGGGTCGGGCGGCGTTCACCGGGCTCTGGTCGCCTACCGTCATGACCTCTGTGCGCCCCGAGAACCGGCCGTTGCTCGCCCTCGCTGCCGAGGGCACCCGGCACGGTTCGCGCTCCCACATGACCTGCTTCTTCCGGTGCGGCAACGCCTGCGACCAGCCGGAGCCCAACCCGACCGATCACGTCCACGTCAGGGACGAGATCGCGAAGGCCGTCGGCCGCCGCAGCTTCCTGCGCGGCGGCACCATCACCGCCGGAGCCCTCGTCGTCGGCGGTGTCGTCCAGTCCGGCGGTCTCGCCGCCGCGGCGACCCGGGCGCCCCGCCGGCCGGGCGCGCCGAGCGGGCACGGCTCGCTCGGCCAGGCCGTCTTCGCGCCCGTCGAGCCCAACAAGCGCGACGCCTTCGTCACCGCGAAGGGCTTCGACCACGAGGTCGTCATCCGGTGGGGCGACCCGGTGGTCAAGGGCGCACCCGAGTTCGACCCGCATGCCCAGTCCGTCGCCTCCGCGCGCCAGCAGTTCGGCTACAACTGCGACTACGTCGGACTCCTGCCGCTGGACGGCGACGAGGCGCTGCTGGTGGTCAACCACGAGTACACCGACGAGAACCTCATGTTCCCGACCGGCGCCTACTCCGCCGACGACATCAAGCGGATCGCGATCGCCAGCCACGGCATGTCCGTCGTCAAGCTGCGCCGGCACAAGCCGGCCGGCTCCTGGAAGCGCGCGGGGCTCGGACACTCCCGGCAGAACCGGCGCCTCCACGACGCCACGGTCTTCGAGCTCACCGGCCCCGTCGCCGGCGACGCGCGGGTGCGCACCAGCGCCGACCCGACCGGCAGGAAGGTGCTCGGCACGCTCAACAACTGCGCCGGCGGCACCACGCCGTGGGGCACGGTCCTGTCCGGTGAGGAGAACTTCAACCAGTACTTCGACAAGGGAGCCGGTCTCGATCCCCGCTACGCCGCCCAGTACGCGCGCTACGGCATCAACGGCTCGGGCAAGGGCTGGGCGAGCGTGGACCCGCGCTTCGACCTCTCCAAGGAGCCGCACGAGCCCCACCGCTTCGGCTGGATCGTGGAGGTCGACCCGTACGACCCGACCTCCACGCCGCGCAAGCACACCATGCTGGGCCGCTTCAAGCACGAGGGCGCGAACATCGCCCTCGCCGACGACGGCCGCGCCGTGGCCTACCTGGGCGACGACGAGCGCGGTGACTACCTCTACAAGTTCGTCTCAGCCGGCCGGTACGACGGCCGGGGCACCCGGGCGGCGCGGGCGCACAACCTCGCCCTGCTCACGACCGGCACCCTGTACGTCGCCCGGCTGGTCGGCGACGGCACCGAGGACGGACGGTTCGACGGCACCGGCAGCTGGATCCCGCTGGCCAGCGACACCCAGTCGTTCGTACCCGGCATGTCGGTCGCCGACGTCCTGCTCTTCACCCGCCTCGCCGCGGACAAGGTCGCCCCGACCAAGATGGATCGTCCCGAGGACGTCGAGCCGAACCCGGTCAACGGCAAGGTCTACGCGGCCCTCACCAACAACTCCAACCGGGGCAACGCCGCGATGCCGGTCGACGAGGCGAACCCGCTGGCCGCCTCGCAGGTCCGGGCCAGCATCGGCGCACCGCTGTCCAACGCCAGCGGCAACCGCAACGGCTACGTCCTCGAGATGACCCCGGACGGCGGCGACCACGCGGCGACCACCTTCACCTGGGACCTGTTCCTCGTGTGCGGGGACCCGGCGGCGCCGGAGACCTGGTTCGGTGGCTTCGACAAGTCCAAGGTCAGCCCCATCAGCTGCCCGGACAATGTCGCCTTCGACAGTGCCGGCAACCTGTGGATCTCCACCGACGGCAATGTGCTCGGGAGCAACGACGGTGTCTTCCGGGTGCCGGTCGCGGGCCCGAACCGCGGCCAGGTGCAGCAGTTCTGCACGGTGCCCAAGGGGGCCGAGGCGTGCGGACCGCTGATCGCCGACGACGACCGATCGCTGTTCGTGGCGGTGCAGCACCCGGGGGAGATCGACGGTGCCACCTTCGAGAACCAGGCCAGCACCTGGCCGCACACCGACGCGTTCCCGCGCCCGTCGGTGGTGGTGGCCTTCAAGGCCCGCTGACGGGTCGATCAGGTGATGGTGAGCCCGCCGTCGACGGCGAGGGTCTGGCCGGTGACGTATCCGGCCGCGTCGGAGGCGAGGTAGACGACCGTCGCGGCCAGCTCGCGCGCGTCGCCCTTGCGGCCGGCCGGGATGCGCTGCTTCTGGGCGTCGAGGTAGCCCGGCGGGTAGGTGTCGGTCATCTCGGAGGCGAAGAAGCCCGGCGCGATCGCGTTGACCCGGATGCCCTTACGGCCCGTCCACTGCTGCGCGAGATCGCGGGTCAGGCCGATGATGCCCGCCTTGGATGCGGCGTACGCGGCCTGGGGCAGCCCCGCGGTGGTGATGCCGAGGACCGAGGAGATGTTGATGATGCTCGAGCCCGGCGCCATCACCCGGCCGCAGGCCTGGGCCATCCAGTAGCTGCCGTTGAGGTTGATGTCGATGACCTGACGGAACTCGTCCGGGGTCTCGCGGGTCGCGGGCACCGCGGTGCCGATGCCGGCGTTGTTGACGAGGATGTCGACCTTGCCGAACTCGGCGACGGCGGCGTCGACGAGGGCCTGGCACGACGCGGGGTCCGCGACGTCGGTCGCGACGCCGAGGGCGCGCCGGCCGGCCGCCTCGACGAGGGCGGCGGTGTCGGCGAGCCGGTCGACCCGGCGGGCGCCGAGGGCGACGTCGGCGCCGGCCTCGGCGAGGGCCTTCGCGAAGTCGACGCCCAGGCCGGAGCTGGCGCCGGTGACGACGGCGACCTTGCCGTCGAGGCGGAAGAGGTCGGTAACGGTCATGTCCGCACGGTAGTGGGTGGCGACGCGACCGGCAGGCGGACCCCCGCGCCGGCGCCGCGCCGAGGGTCCCTAAGGTATGCCTCACCTCAGCATGCGGCAGCGCCGACGTGGTCCGCCGGCCAGGACCGCAAGGAGATCCGATGACACGGCACACGCACGGCCCGGCGTACGACGGCTCGCGGGGTCTGCTGCGTACCGCCGTCACCGCCCAGCCCTGGCGGGTGACACTCGCGACCCTCTGTGCGATCGGCCACCAGTCGGGCGAGGCGCTCGTGCCGGTGGTCGTCGGCCTCGCGCTCGACCGCGGCGTCAGCGCCCGCGACGACCAGGCCCTCCTGCTGTGGCTGGTCGTGCTCGCCGCCACCTTCGCGCTCCTGTCGTTCTCCTACCTCTGCTTCGACCGGACGGCGACCCGGGTGGTCGCCGACGCCGAGGTCGCCCTGCGGGACCGGGTGACGGTCCACCTGCTCGACGTCCGCGGCGTCGGACCGCACGAGGCCGGCTCCGGCGGCCTCGCCGAGGTCGCCTCGTCCGACGTCCGGGCGGTGGCGGAGACGTCCGGGGTGATCCAGATGTTCGTCGCCGGCCTCGCCGGGATGGTCGTGGCCGTCGTCGCCCTCCTGCGGATCCATCCGGTCGTGGGCATCGTCGTCGTGGTCGGTGTCGTCGTCGTGGCCGCGCTGCTACACCGGGCGTCCGCGATCCTGGAGCGCCGGATCGTCGCCGACCGCCGGGCGGGTGCCGACGCGGCCGACGCGGCCGCCGACCTGCTCACCGGCCTCCGCGTCCTCAAGGGACTCTCCGCCGAGGACGCCGCGGGTCGGCGCTTCCGGAGGGTCAGCGCGCGCGCCCTCCTCGCCTCGCTGCGCAGTGCCCGAGCGAACGCCGGCTTCGAGGCACTGGCGGCCCTCGCGCCGGCCCTGCTGGTCGCGGCGACCGTCGCCGTCGCCGGGGCTCTCGCCCTCGACGGGCGGCTGAGTCTCGGCGCCCTCGTCGCGGCGCTGGGCCTGGCGCAGTTCCTCGCGGGTCCGTTGCAGATGGTGGCCTACACCTTCGCCGAGCTGGCGACCGTGCGGGCCGCCGCGGCGCGGGTCGCGGCCGTGCTCGAGACCGCACCGCCGGCGTACGGCGACATCGAGGTGCCGTCGCATCCGCAGCCCCTCGAGGTGGACGGTGCGGTCGTGGGGCTGGCCGGGCACACGCTGCGCCTGCGGGCCGGGGCGACGACCGGCGTGGTCGGCAGCCCCGAGCAGCTCGAGCGGCTGGCCGCCGCGCTGACCGGGGAGCCCCGCCCCGACGGCGACCGGGCTCGCCTCGGGGGCCTGCCGCTGAGCGCTGCCGAGCCCGCTGCCCTGCGCGCGGCGCTGGTCGTCGCTCCGCACGACGTGCGGCTGTTCACCGGCACCCTCGCGAGCAACGTCGACGGGGTCGGCCGGGACCCGGCCGCGGTCGAGGCCGCGCTCGCGGCGGCCGCGGTCACCGACGTCGTCGAGGTGCTGCCGGGCGGTCTCGACGCCGAGGTGGGGGAGGGCGGGCACCTGCTCTCCGGCGGGCAGCGGCAGCGGGTGGGTCTCGCCCGCGCGCTCGCACTGCAGCCTCCGGCCCTGGTCCTGCACGAGCCGACGAGCGCCGTCGACTCCGTCACCGAGGCGCTCGTCGCGGAACGCACGGCCGCGCTCCGCGCCGGCCTGACGACCGTGATCCTGACGACCAGCCCCGTCCTCCTCGACGCCTGCGACGAGGTGGTGTGGCTCAGCGACGGTCTGCCCGTCGACACCCACCACGCCCTCCTCGACCGCGCCGGCTACGCCGCGGCGGTGCTGCGATGACGGCCGCGGAGAGCGCGCCCGCGACGGCCCTGATCGGCGTCGCGTCGGGCCGCGCGACGCTCCGCGCGCTGCGCCGGGTCCTGCGTCCGCGCGCCGGCATCGCCGTCGCCGCCCTGCTGATGATGGTCGTCGCGGCAGCTGCCGGCATCGCGGTCCCCGTCGTCATCGGCCGGGTCGTCGACGACGTGTTCGCACCGGGTGCGGCCGGCGGCTCCGTGGTCGGGCCAGTCGTCGTGCTGGTCGGCCTCGCGGCGCTCGCCGGCCTCGCCGGGCTCCTCGCCGAGCTGCTCATCGCACGGGTCGGCGAGCCCGCCGTCGCCGAGCTGCGGGAGGAGGTGCTCGACCATGCCCTGCACCTGGAGTACGGCGTCGTGGAGGACTCCGGCACCGGCGACCTGCTCGCCCGGGTCAGCCAGGACGTCCGGGCTCTCGCCGACGTCGTCCGCGCCGTGCTCAGCCGGTTCGGCGGCGCGGCGATCACCCTGCTGCTGAGCCTGGTCGGTCTCGCGGTGGTCGACTACCGGTTCGCGCTGGCCGCGCTGCTCGCCGTACCGATCCAGGTGTGGGCCACCCGCGGCTACCTGCGCCAGGCCGGCCCCACCTACCGCGCCCTGTCCCGCGCCGAAGGTGCCGAGGTGCAGCAGCTCCTCGAGTCCGTCCAGGCCAGCGCGACGGTGCGCGCGCTCGGGCTCGGCCAGCGGCATCGCGCGTCGGTCAGGGACCGGGCATTGACGACCAGGGGGCTGCGCCTGGACGCGGTGCGGATGCGGACGGTCTTCTTCCAGCGCCTCAACCTCGCGGAGTACGTCGGCACCGGCGCCATCCTCGCCGTCGGCGGTTGGCTCGTGGCGCGTGACGCGGTGACGGCGGGCGCGGCGACCGCGGCGGCGCTGATGTTCATCCGGCTCTTCAACCCGATCAACATCGTGCTCGCACTGCTCGAGGACGTCCAGTCGGCGGCGGCCGGCCTCGGCCGTCTGGTCGGTGTCCTCGAGGTGCCGCGCCGCACGGTGCCGCCGGGCGAGGTCGTCGTGGCCGACCGGTCGGTGCGGTTCGACGCGGTCGGCTTCGGATACCACCCCGATCATCCCGTGATCCACGACCTCTCGCTCGAGGTCGCGCCGGGGGAGCGGCTGGCGGTCGTCGGACCGAGCGGAGCCGGCAAGAGCACGCTCGGTGCGCTCGTGACGGGCCTGAGGCTGCCGACCGAGGGCAGGGTCTGGCTGGGCGGCGCGACGACGGCCGACCTGTCGCCCGAGGCGCTGCGGCACACCGCAGCCCTGGTGACCCAGGACGTCCACCTCTTCCGCGGCAGCCTCCGAGAGGACCTGCTCCTGGTCGCCCCGGACGCCACCGACGCCGACCTGTCCGCCGCCCTCGACCTCGTCGGCGCGCGGGCCTGGGTCAGCGCACTGCCCGACGGGATCGAGACCGCCATCGGCGCCGGCGGACACCCGCTCACCGCGCTGCAGGCCCAGGAGGTCGCGCTGGCCCGGCTCGTGCTCGCCGACCCGCCCGTCGTCGTGCTCGACGAGGCGACGGCGGAGGCCGGCAGCGCCGGCGCCCGACAGCTCGAGACGGCCATCGAGCGGGCCACCGCCGGGCGGACGACGATCGTCGTCGCGCACCGACTCAGCCAGGCCGCGCGGTGCGACCGGATCGCCGTCATGGAGGACGGTCGCCTCGTCGAGCTCGGCACGCCCGAGGAGCTCGTCGGCGCCGGTGGCGTCTACGCCCGGCTCTGGGCGGCCTGGGCCCGCGGCGCGGCGGAGCCGGGCGACGGGACGGAGTGACCCGCCGGCGTACGTCCGCCCACGGCGCCGCGCGGAGCAGGCCGGGGTGCGCGGCCGCGCGAGCAGCTGGGAGGAAGGCGGCCGGGAGGAGAGCGGCCGGGCGGAGGAGTAGGATGAGCGCGTGCGGATGATCCTGCTCCTTACCTAGCCGCGTCGGCGACCAGACCGGTCGACGCGGCGGCCCCTCCCTGTCGAGGGGCTTTTGCATGTCCGGAGCGTGGTCTGCGCGGCAACGGGTGCGGGACCGAGACGAGAGAGTTGAGATGAGCAGCGAGAACGACGTCCACTACGACGTCCACGCCGTCGAGGAGAAGTGGCTGCCGGTCTGGGAGTCGCTCGACCCCTTCCGCGCCGACGACCACGCCGTCGTCTCGGGGGAGCGGGAGAAGCGCTACGCGCTGACGATGTTCCCCTACCCGAGCGGCGACCTGCACATGGGCCACGCCGAGGTCTTCGCGATCCACGACGTGATCGCCCGCTACTGGCGGCTGCGCGGCTACGAGGTCCTCAACCCGATGGGCTGGGACTCCTTCGGACTGCCCGCCGAGAACGCCGCCATCAGGAACGACGAGCACCCGGCGACGTACACCTACGCCAACATCGAGACGCAGTACTCCTCGATGAAGCGCTACGGCGTCAGCTTCGACTGGTCGCGGCGGCTGCACACCTCCGACCCCGAGTACTACAAGTGGACCCAGTGGCTGTTCCTGAAGTTCCGGGAGCGCGGCCTGGCCTACCGCAAGAACTCGCCGGTCAACTGGTGCCCCAACGACCAGACCGTGCTCGCCAACGAGCAGGTGCTGGCCGACGGCACCTGCGAGCGCTGCGGCGCGGTGGTGACCAAGCGCGAGCTGACCCAGTGGTACTTCAAGACCACGCAGTACGCCCAGGAGCTCTACGACTGCCTGGACGATCTCCAGGGCTCGTGGATCGGCAAGGTCGTCAACGCCCAGCGCAACTGGATCGGCCGCTCCGAGGGCGCCCACGTCACCTTCGAGGTCGAGGGCCACGAGCCGGTCACCGTCTTCACGACCCGCCCCGACACCCTGTTCGGAACGACCTTCATGGTGGTCGCCGTCGACGCGAAATTGGCCGACCAGCTGGTCACCGACGAGCACCGTGCCGCCTTCGAGGCCTACCGCGACGAGATCCGCAAGGCCAGCGACATCGACCGGCTGGCCACCGACCGGCCCAAGACCGGGGTGTTCCTGGGTGTCCACGCGACCAACCCGCTGACGGGCGCGAAGCTGCCGATCTGGGCGACCGACTACGTGCTGGCCGACTACGGCACCGGCGCCGTGATGGGCGTGCCCGGCGGCGACCAGCGCGACTGGGAGTTCGCGACCGCGTTCGACCTGCCGATCGTCCGCACGACCCAGCCGCCGGCCGACTGGGAGGGCGAGGCGTTCAACGGCGAGGGACCGGCGATCAACTCGCCCGCGCCCGGCGTCGACTCCGCGCTCGACATCAACGGCCTGCCCGTCGCCGAGGCCAAGCGCGCGACCATCGCGCACCTGACCGAGATCGGGGCCGGCGACGGCACCGTGAACTTCCGGCTGCGTGACTGGCTGCTGTCCCGCCAGCGCTACTGGGGCGCGCCGATCCCGATCGTCCACTGCCCGTCCTGCGGCGAGGTGGCCGTCCCCGAGGACCAGCTGCCCGTCGAGCTGCCCGAGCTGCGCGGCGCCGACCTCAAGCCCAAGGGCACCTCGCCGCTGGGCGCGGCCACCGAGTGGGTCAACGTCTCCTGCCCGCAGTGCGGTGGCCCGGCGACCCGCGACACCGACACGATGGACACCTTCGTCGACTCGTCGTGGTACTTCTTCCGCTACCTGTCGGCCCACGACTCCACCCAGGCGTTCGACCCGGCGCTGGCCAAGGCCTGGGGCCCGATCGATCTCTACATCGGCGGCGACGAGCACGCCGTCCTGCACCTGCTCTACGCACGCTTCTTCACGAAGGTGCTGCGCGACATGGGCCTGATCGACTGGGACGAGCCCTTCTCGGCCTACCTGTCGCAGGGCAAGGTCATCAACAACGGCCGCAAGATGAGCAAGTCGCTGGGCAACGGCGTCAGTCTGGGGGGACAACTCGAGGAGTTCGGTGTCGACGCCGTCCGGCTGACCCTGGTCTTCGCGAGCCCGCCCGAGGACAACGTCGACTGGGCCGACGTGTCGCCGACCGGCTCGGCGAAGTTCCTGCAGCGAGCGTGGCGGCTGGCGGGCGACGTCGCCTCCGCTCCGGGCACGGATCCGGCGGCCGGCGACATCGCGCTGCGCAAGGTCACCCACAAGACGATCAACGACGCGCAGCAGCTCCTCGAGTCGTACCGCTTCAACGTCGTGGTCGCGCGCGTGATGGAGCTGGTCAACGCCACCCGCAAGGCCATCGACTCCGGCTGCGGCCCCGAGGACCCCGCGGTGCGCGAGGCCGCCGAGACGGTCGCCGTCCTGCTCTCGCTGGTGGCGCCGTTCACCGCCGAGGAGATGTGGGAGCGGCTGGGTCACCGGCCGTCGGTCGCCCAGGCGCCGTGGCCCGCCGTCGAGCCCGAGCTGCTGGTCGACGACGCCGTCACGGCCGTCGTCCAGATCCAGGGCAAGGTGCGGGGGCGGCTGGAGGTGTCGCCCGACATCAGCGAGGCCGACCTGGAAGCCGCGGCGCTCGCCGACCCGGCGGTGGTGAAGGCGATCGACGGTCGCGCCGTGCGCAAGGTGATCGTCCGCGCGCCGAAGCTGGTCAACATCGTCGTCTGACGCGGCCGGGCGCGCTGAGTCCGGCCGGCTGGGTCCGGCCGGCTGGGTCCGGCCGGCTCAGCCGGGCGTCGCGGCTGCCAGGGCTTGGTCGCGAGCCTGTCCTCTCGGGCCGGGAGCGCCCGAGCCGATAGCCTCTGCGACATGTCGATCGTCGTGGTCACCGACTCCACCTCGACCGTCCCGGCGGAGGTGGCCGCGGCCAGCGGCGTGCATGTCGTTCCGCTGCAGGTGGTCATCGACGACGACGTCTACGACGAGGGCGCGGAGGAGGTCACTCCCGAGCGCCTCGCGGTGGCCCTGCGGGAGAAGCGTGCCGTCAGCACCTCGCGGGCGGCGCCGGCGGTCTTCGCCGACCTCTACGCCCGGCTCGCGGCCGAGGGCGCCACCGCGATCGTCTCGGTGCACCTGTCCGCGGAGGTCAGCGGCACCTTCGAGTCGGCCCTCGTCGCGTCCCGGGACGCTCCGGTGCCGGTGACCTGCGTCGACACCCGGCAGGTCGGGGTCGCCACGGGGTACGCCGTCGAGTCGGCCCTCGACGTCATCGGGTCGGGCGGCACGGCGGTGGAGGCGGCCGAGGCCGCCCGCCAACGGGCGGAGGCGGCGACCTCGCTGTTCTACGTCGACACCCTGGAGTACCTCCGGCGCGGTGGCCGCGTCGGCGCGGCCGCGGCCGTCTTCGGCGGGGCGCTGGCGGTCAAGCCGCTGCTCGGCATCGTCGACGGCGTGATCTCTCCCCAGGCGAAGGTGCGCACCGCGGCCAAGGCGATCGCGCGGCTCGAGGCGCTCGCCGTCGAGGCGGCGGGGGAGCAGCGGGTCGAGGTCTGCGTCGCCCACCTGGCCGCCGCGGAGCGCGCCGAGGCGATGGCCGCCCGACTCGTGGAGCAGGTCGGCGAGCGGCTCGTCCCCGCCCGGTCCGGTGAGCCGGTGCGCTGCGTCGAGCTCGGCGGGGTGCTCGGCGCGCACGTCGGTCCCGGCATGCTCGCGATCTGCGTCGCCCCCGTGCTGCCGTAGGCGGGCGCTGCGCCGCGTCGCGGCGGCGGAGCTCCCTGAGCTGCTGGACCTGCTGGGGTCGGCCCGGGCGCACCGGTCCCGGGAGTCACGGCGCGTGACCTCGTTCCTCCCCAGGCCCACTCCGCCGGGTGCCTGTCCACAGGACGACCGGCCGTGGTCGCCCCGGTGAGCGGCCGCGAACCTAGCGTGCCCCCATGCCCGTCCGCCGCCCTGCCCCTCGCCCCGACCCTCCCGGTGCCGACGCCGCTGCGCGCCGCCTGGCCCTGATCGCGGCGGACCTCGGGGTCGCCCGGCCCACGCCGCCGGCGGAGACGGGCGGCGGGGCGGCCGAGCCGTGGTGGGCCGACCACACCAGGGTGGCTCCGCGACGCGCCGTCGCGGCTGAGGAGACCGGGCCCGGGCGGACCGAGCCGGGACGGACCGGCCCCGCCCGGATCGGGCCCAGTGCCGCCGGCGAGGGCGACGCGGTGCCGGAGCTCCCGCTGCCGGGGCGCCACGCGGCCCGACGTCGCCGTGGGCGGGTCCCGCGGTCCTCGCTCGGCCCCCTCGCCGACCGGCTGCCCGCGCTCGGCATGCCGCAGGTCGCGGTCGTCGCCATCGCGGTGGCGCTCGGGTTGGCGGTGACGACCTGGTGGGTGCTGCGCGACCGGCCCGGTCCGCTGGCGCCCGTCTCCGCGGCGCCGGCCGCGCCCCTGGTGACGCCGCCGCCGACCGCAGTGGGCTCCCCGCCCGCGCCGTCGTCCTCGCCGGCGCCGGGCTCTGCGGGAGCGGCGCGGGGCGCCGCGGCGACGGTGACGGTCGACGTGGCCGGCAAGGTGCGCCGGCCCGGGATCGTCGTGCTCGACGCCGGTGCCCGGGTCACCGACGCGATCGAGGCGGCCGGCGGCGCCCGCAAGGGGGTCGACCTGACGCCGCTCAACCTCGCCCGGGTGCTCGTCGACGGGGAGCAGGTGGTGGTCGGTGCTCCGGCGGCCGCGGCGTTCTCCGGGGGCGCGGGTGCGAGCGGCAGTGGCCCGTCCGGCCCGCTCGTCAACCTCAACACCGCCGGCCAGGCCGAGCTCGAGTCATTGCCCCAGGTCGGGCCGGTCACCGCCCAGGCGATCATCGCCTGGCGGGAGTCCCGCGGGGGCTTCACGAGCGTCGACGAGCTGCTCGAGGTCGACGGCATCGGCGACAAGACGCTCGCCCAGATCTCCCCGCACGTGACCGTATGACCGGGCAGCAGCCGGCGGGCGCACCGGCCGACAGCCGGCTCGCGGAGCCCGCGCCCGACCTGCGGATGCCGCTGTTGGGCGCGGCGGCGTGGCTGGGTGGCATCGCCGCCCACCGCGTCGACGCCACCGCCTACGCCGGGCTCGCGGTGCTGGGCGCCGTCACGGCGTTGCTGCGCCCGCGGCTGCCGGCCGGGGCCGTGCGCCTGGCCGCGGCCGGGCTGCTCGTCGCCGGCGCGGCGGTCACCGGCACGATGCTGCGTCACGACGCGGTCCGCGGGTCGCCCCTGCGCGACCTCGCGAGCGACCGGGCGAGCGCCGACATCGTGGGCACCGTGGCGTCCGATCCGCGTGCGATCGACGGGCGCAGCGGTCCCCAGGCGGTGCTCCGGCTCCGGGTGCGCGAGGTGACCGCACGGGGTCACCGGTTGCGCGCCGGCGGCGTGATCGTGGTCATCGGCGACCCCGCCTGGGCCCGGGTCGGCCTCGGGGAGCGGGTGCTCGCCGAGGGCAGGCTCGCGGCCGCCGACGACCCCGCGACCGCCGCACTGCTGGTCGGAGCGCGCGCACCGGTGCGGATCCGCGGGCCCGATCCCTGGTGGCGCGCGTCGGCGGCCGTGCGGGCCTCGATCCGTCGTGCCGTCGAGCACTGCCCGCCGGACCAGGCGGGGCTGGTGCCGGCGCTGGTCGACGGTGACGACGCCGGACTGCCGGAGGAGGTCGAGCGGGACTTCCGGACCACCGGGCTCACCCACCTGACGGCGGTGAGCGGCACCAACCTCACCCTCGTCGTCGGATCGGTGCTGTTGCTCGCCCGGGCGATCGGGGTGCGCCGGCGCTGGCTGACGCTGGTCGGTCTGGCCGGGATCGCCGGATTCGTGCTGCTGGCGCGCACCGAGCCGAGCGTGCTCCGGGCGGCGGTGATGGGGACGGTCGGGCTCTTCGCGTTCGGCCCGGACGGGCGTCGGCGGGGCCTGCGCGCCCTCGGTGTCGCCGTCGCCGGCCTCGTGCTGGTCCAGCCCGGCCTCGCGGTCACCGCGGGGTTCGCCCTGTCGGTGCTCGCCACCGCGGGGATCGTGCTGCTCGGCCCCGCGCTGGCCCGGTCCCTCGGCCGCTGGCTGCCGCGCGGCCTCGCCGAGGCGGTCGCGGTGCCGACCGCCGCCCAGTTGGCCTGCACCCCGGTGATCGCGGGCCTGTCGGGCGAGGTGAGCCTGGTGGCGGTCGGTGCCAACCTGCTCGCGGGACCGGCGGTCGGTCCGGCCACGGTGCTGGGCCTGGCCGGTGGGCTGATCGGACTCGTGTGGCCCTGGGCCGGACGGCTGTGCGGCATCCTCGCCGGGGTGAGCGTCGGCTGGATCATCGCCGTCGCCGAGCGGGGTGCCGACCTGCCCGGCGCGGCGATCGGGTGGGGGAGCGGCGCGCCGGCGATCGGCGTGCTGACGCTGCTCTGCCTGGCGATCGGGCTCGGCCTGCCGCGACTCGCCCGCTCCCGGACGGCGGGGGTGCTCCTCGCCGTGGCCCTGCTCGTGGTCGTGCTCGGCGTCCCGGAGCGTCTCCGGTCGACGGTGGCCGGCTGGCCGCCGCCCGACGGGGTGCTCGTGGCGTGCGATGTCGGCCAGGGCGATGCGTTGGTCGTCCCCGTCGGTCCGCGGTCGGCGATCGTGGTCGACGCGGGACCCGACCCACGGCTGGTCGACGACTGTCTCGACGACCTGGGTGTCGAGCGCGTGCCGTTGGTGGTGCTGACCCACTTCCACGCCGATCATGTGGACGGGCTGCCCGGAGTCCTCGACGGGCGCCGGGTGGGCGGGGTGGAGACAACCGCCGTGGCCGACCCGCCGGGCGGGGTCGGGCTGGTCCGGCGCGTCGCGCAGGAGGCCGGGATCCCGGTGGCGGTGGCTCCGTACGGCACGACCAGGCGCATCGGTGCGGCGGTCGTGCAGGTGCTCCATCCGGCCCTCCCGGCGGTCGTGGAAGGACCGGGCGACGGCAGCACCGCCAACGATGCCAGCGTGGTCCTGTTGGTCGAGGTGGCCGGTCTGCGGCTGCTGCTCACGGGCGACCTGGAGCCGCCCGGACAGGCGGAGGTCGCCGCCCTGACACCGGGACTGGACGTCGACGTGCTCAAGGTCCCGCACCATGGCAGCTCCCACCAGGCTCTCGACTGGCTCACCGCGTTGCGCCCCGAGGTGGCGTTGGTGTCGGTCGGCGCGGACAACGACTACGGCCACCCGTCCCCCGAGATCGTGCGGGGGCTGGAGAGGGCCGGCGCGCGGGTGCTGCGGACCGACCGGGACGGCGCCGTCGCGGTGGTGCCCGACGGCTCCGGGGGCGTCCGCACGCTCACCCGGCGCTGACCGGGTGGAACGCCGCGCGCTGACGCCTCGAGCTGGGCAGCGGGCGCTCCGTGACGGCGACGCGAGGTCGCGCGGATCGTGTCGGCGGGGTGTGGGAGGCTGGTCGCATGCGGGCCGAGGACGTGTTGGGGCGGGTCACCCTGGTCACCGGCAAGGAGGAGTTCCTCGGCGCGCGGACCGTCGACGACGTCCGGGCGGCGGTGCGCGGCCACGATCCCGAGGCCGAGTTCGCCGACAGCGCCGCGTCCGACCTCACCCTCGCCGCGCTGGGCGAGATGGCCGCGCCGTCGCTGTTCTCCGCGGTGCGCTGTGTGGTCGTCCGCGGTCTGGAGAACCTGCCGGACGAGTCGGTCGACGGCCTGGTGGCCTATGCCGGCGCGCCGGTCGAGGACGTGGCGCTGGTCCTGGTGCACGGTGGCGGCCAGAAGGGCAGCGGCGTGCTCACCAAGCTGCGCAAGCTGCCGGCGGTCACCGAGCACAAGTCCGAGGAGCTCAAGGCGTCGGACTACCCCGGGTTCGTGGCCGCCGAGGTGCGCCGTCTGGGCGCCGGGATCGACCGCGAGGCCGCGGATGCGCTGATCGAGTCGATCGGCCGCGACCTGCGCTCGCTGGCCGGTGCGGCCCACCAGCTGACCAACGACTTCCCGGGCGAGCGGATCAGCGAGGCACAGGTCCGCCGCTACTTCGGCGGCCGGGCGGAGGCCAAGTCGTTCGCGGTCGCCGACGCCGCCTTCGCCGGACGCGACCGGGTCGCCCTGGAGGAGCTGCGCTGGGCGCTCGACTCCGGGACGGCCGCGGTGCTGATCACCTCGGCGTTCGCGGGCAGCGCCCGCGGCCTGGCCCGGCTGGTCAGCGCGCCGCGGGGGATGCGGGACGCGGACCTCGCTCGCGAGGTCGGTGTCCCGCCGTGGAAGCTGCGCTCGCTGCGCGACCAGGCCCGCGGGTGGAGCGACGCCGGCCTGGCCCGCGCGATCCGCGCGGTCGCCCAGGCCGACGCCGACATCAAGGGCGCCGCCAGCGACGCTTCCTACGCCCTGGAGCGGCTGGTGCTCACCGTGACCGGCCTGCGTCGCGGCTGACCGCACCGCCGCAGGCGTGGCCCGGGCCCCTGGGCGGGCCGCTGGAAATCACGAAGGGAGTCCCCGGACGGGGACTCCCTTGTCGTGATGGCTCAGGACCGAGAGCCAGCAGGGTGGTCTCAGAGAGAGGCGGCCTGCTTCGCGATCGACGACTTGCGGTTCGCGGCCTGGTTCTTGTGGATGACGCCCTTCGAGGCCGCCTTGTCGAGCTTCTTGCCGGCCTCGCGGGCCAGGGCGACGGCGTTGTCCTTGTCGCCGGCCTCGGCGGCCTCGCGGAACTTGCGGATCGCGGTCTTCAGGCCGGACTTGACGGCCTTGTTGCGCTCGTGGCGCTTCTCGTTCTGCTTGTTGCGCTTGATCTGGCTCTTGATGTTCGCCACGTTCTACTCGCCTCTGTGTCAGGTGGGGGATGCTGGTTCTGGTCCGGAGCGCGCCTCGGTCGCCGTGGTCCTGACCCCGGCTTCGTCACCGAAGGGCGGGCAGGCGGGAACGCGGAGACGCGACCAGCAAGGCTAACAGCGGGTCGACATCCCGCCCAAATCAGCGTCCGCCCGGCCAGCCGCGGCGCTCGGCCAGCCAGTGGTCGATCACGTCGCGCTGCCAGGCCTGCGCCGCTCGGATGTGGGGCGAGGTGGGCGGGACGGGCTGCTCGGCGCTCGCGGTGAAGTAGCCGAGGACGAGGGCGAGAAAGACGTCGATGTGGTCGGCGGGCACGCCGGCGAGCAGGGGATGTGCCGCGATGTGGGCCTCGACGTCGAGCCCGTCGCCCCGCGGCCCGATGAGCAGGAGCAGCGAGTCGAGCCAGGCGGCGCCGACGATCGGCCAGTTCCAGTCGCACAGCAGCGCAGTGCCGTCGGGGCGGAGCAGGATGTTGTCGTCGCGGATGTCGGTGTGGACCAGCGTGTCGCCGGCGACGATCTCGGCGTACCGCTCGGCCAGGGCCTGGATCTCGGCTCCCCGAGGGTGGGCGATCCGGTTCCACAGCCCCGGCCAGGAGGCGAACTCCTCGACCGCGCTGTCGAGCCCTCCGGGAGCCGGGGTGAGGGTCTCCGCCATGGAGACGGCCATGGCCGACGCCGCGGCCAGGTCGCCGTCGCGCCACGGGCGGTGCGGTGCCCGGGCCTCGACGTACTCCGTGGCGAGCAGGAACCACTCGGCGACCTCGTCGGTCCACAGCAGGCGGGGAGCCGGTACGCCGGCCGGCAGGACGGCGAGCTTGCGCGCCTCCTCGCGGTAGGCGTCCGCGAACACGCGCTGGGCCTTGACCGAGGCAGCCTTCACGAAGATCCGCGTGCCGTCGGCACCGGTGAGCACCGAGGCGAAGCCGGGCGTGAACCCGCCGTCCTGCGAGACCGCCTCGGCGACCCGGGTGCCGAGCCGGCGTTCGATCGCGCGCCGGACGAGCGGCGGCAGGTGTGCCCAGGCCAGGCGCCGGGCGGTCCGGCCGTGGGGGATGACGGTGGGGAACACGCGCCCCATCATGGCCGACCGGTCGTGACCCGCCGCGACGGTGCGGCTCCGGGTTTAGCGAACCGGAGCGGCATCCGGGACAATGGGCGGCACCATGCCAGCCTCCGTCCCGCAGCCGGGTCACACCGACCCCGCGATCATCCGCAACTTCTGCATCATCGCGCACATCGACCACGGCAAGTCGACGCTTGCCGACCGGATGCTGCAGCTGACCGGCGTCGTCGGCGAGCGCGAGGCGAAGGCGCAGTACCTCGACCGGATGGACATCGAGCGCGAGCGTGGCATCACCATCAAGAGCCAGGCCGTGCGGATGCCGTGGACGGTCGACGCCGACAACGAGGCGGGTGCCGAGCCGGGCACCTACATCCTCAACATGATCGACACCCCGGGGCACGTCGACTTCACCTACGAGGTGTCCCGCTCCCTGCAGGCGTGCGAGGCCGCGATCCTGCTCGTCGACGCCGCCCAGGGCATCGAGGCGCAGACGCTGGCGAACCTCTACCTGGCCATGGGTGCCGACCTCCACATCATCCCGGTGCTCAACAAGATCGACCTGCCCAGCGCCAACGTCGAGAAGTACGCCGCCGAGCTGGCCAACCTCGTCGGCTGCGAGCCCGACGACGTGCTGCTGACGTCGGCCAAGACCGGCGTCGGCGTCGAGCGGCTGCTCAACGAGATCGTCAAGCAGGTCCCGCCGCCGGTCGGCGACGCCACGGCCCCGGCCCGCGCGCTGATCTTCGACTCCGTCTACGACACCTACCGGGGCGTGGTGACCTACGTCCGGGTGGTCGACGGGGAGCTCTCGCACCGCGACAAGATCAAGATGATGTCGACCGGTGCGCTGCACGAGATGCTCGAGGTCGGCGTGATCAGCCCGGAACCGATGAAGGCGGCCAAGCTCGGCGTCGGCGAGACCGGCTACCTGATCACCGGCGTGAAGGACGTGCGCCAGTCGCGGGTCGGTGACACGGTCACGGTCAACGCGCGCCCGGCGGCGGAGCCGCTCGGCGGCTACGAGCACCCGAACCCGATGGTGTTCGCCGGCCTCTATCCCATCGACGGCGACGACTACCCGACGCTGCGCGACGCGCTGGAGAAGCTGCAGCTCAACGACGCGGCGCTGACCTTCGAGCCGGAGACCTCCGGCGCGCTGGGCTTCGGCTTCCGCTGCGGCTTCCTCGGACTGCTGCACATGGAGATCACCCGCGAGCGGCTGGAGCGCGAGTTCAACCTCGACCTCATCTCGACCGCCCCCAACGTGGTTTACGAGGTCGTCATGGAGGACGGCACCCAGTTCACGGTCACCAACCCGAGCGAGTACCCCGACGGCAAGATCGCCGAGGTGCGCGAGCCGGTCGTCGACGCCACCGTGCTCGCCCCGGCCGACTACATCGGCACGATCATGGAGCTGTGCCAGCAGAAGCGCGGCAGCCTCCAGGGCATGGACTACCTCTCCGAGGACCGGGTCGAGATGCGCTACACGCTGCCCATGGGCGAGATCGCCTTCGACTTCTTCGACCAGCTCAAGTCCAAGACCAAGGGCTATGCCTCCCTCAACTACGAGTTCTCCGGCGACCAGGCCGCCGACCTGGTGAAGGTCGACATCCTGCTCCAGGGCGAGCCGGTCGACGCGTTCTCCGCGATCGTCCACAAGGACGCTGCCTACTCCTACGGCGTGATGATGGCCGGCAAGCTGAAGGAGCTGATCCCGAGGCAGCAGTTCGAGGTGCCGATCCAGGCCGCGATCGGCGCTCGGGTGATCGCGCGCGAGAACATCCGCGCCATCCGCAAGGACGTGCTCGCCAAGTGCTACGGCGGTGACATCACCCGCAAGCGCAAGCTGCTCGAGAAGCAGAAGGAGGGCAAGAAGCGGATGAAGATGGTCGGCCGGGTCGAGGTGCCCCAGGAGGCCTTCGTCGCCGCGCTGTCCACCACCGGTCCCGCGGGCGACAAGCCCAAGAAGTAGCCGGCAGCCGGGTCAGGGCTCCCACACGGCCGCGTCGTGGGCGAACACGACGCGGCGCGGGTCGAAGGCCAGGAGCCGCTCGAGCCACGGGCTCGGTGCGGGCAGCGGCGACGCGTGGCCGAGCTCCCGCGCCCTGGCGGCGAGGACGTCGGCCGAGAACGCCGACGCCGTGTCGTGCGCCTGCCCGGCCAGCACGACGCTGCCGTCCTCGCACACCACGACGACCGACTGGTGGCCGTCGACGTGCCCCGGCGTCGGTACGACGTGCACACCCGGGGCGATCTCGGCCTCGCCGTCGAGCTGCTCGTAGCGAGCGCCGGCGAAGTCGACGAGCGCCGGCACCGTGTAGTCGTCGACCGTACGCGCGGTCGCGAGCTCGGCACGCTGCGCGACGATCGGCGTCCCCGGGAAGCGCGGGTTGTTGCCGACGTGGTCGAAGTGCAGGTGGCAGTTCACGACGACCGCGACGTCGGCGGCCGTCAGGCCCACGGAGCCCAGCGCGCGCTCCACGGGGACCCGCCGCGGCCGGTACCACTCCTCGACCTCCGGGCCGGCGTCACCGAGCCCGGTGTCGAGCAGCAGCGGTCCGGCAGAGGTGCGAACGACGTACCCGTAGACCGCCTCGACGCGCGGTCGACCGGTTCCCGTCTCGGCGGCCGGGCGCACGAAGGAGCCCAGGTCGATGCGCCGGACGTCGTCGATCCGCATGACCCGCACGGTAGCTCGGTTGGTCCGCCCTGGTGGGATGATCGCGTGCGTCCCGCCGTCGTCGTCCCCGCCGAGCTCGACGGCCAGCGCGCGCTCGGACCGACGTGGGCGGCCTGGTTGGACCGGCTCCCGGCGATCGCGCGGTCCGTCCTCGACGACTGGCGGCTCACGCCCGAGGCGGACAGCTGGCACGGCTTCTGCTCGCTGGTCCTCCCGGTCACCACCGACGACGGCACGCCCGCCGCGCTGAAGATCGGCCTGCCCGACGACGAGTCCGAGCACGAGCACCTCGCACTGCAACGGTGGAGCGGTCGTGGCGCGGTCCGGCTGCTGAGGGCAGACCCCGGCCGCCGGGCCCTGCTGCTCGAGCGGCTGGACCGCGAGGACCTCACCGAGAGCTGGGACCTCGAGGCCTGCGAGGTGGTCGCGCGGAGGTATGCCGACCTACACGTCGCGCCGATGCCGCAGCTGCGTGCGCAGGCGTCGTACGTCGAGAGCTGGCTGACCGCGCTCGAGCGCGACGCCCAGGACGTGCCGATCCCGCGGCGACTGGTCGAGCAGGCGCTCGGCCTCGGCCGCGAGCTGGTCGCGGAGCCGGCCACGGCGGTGATCCACGGCGACCTGCATTACGGGAACGTGCTGCGCGGGCGGCGCGAGGGGGAGGAGACCTGGCTGGTCATCGACCCGAAGCCGACCAACGGCGACCCGCACTACGAGCTGGAGCCGATGCTGCGCGACCGGTTCGAGGAGTACGCCGCGCCGTGGGCGGCCGGGTCGGTCCGCGACGGGATCCGGCGGCGCTTCCACGCCCTGGTCGACGCCGCCGGCTTCGACGAGGGACGCGCCCGCGACTGGGTCGTGGTCCGCTCGGTGCTCAACGCGCACTGGGCCCACGAGGACGCCGTCCGCGCCGACCGCCCGCTCGACGCGGACGAGCGCGAGCACGTCACGGCGTGCATCACCGTGGCCAAGGCCGTGCAGGACTGACGCCCGGGGCCGCCGCCGGGCGGAAACGGGCAGGACCCGCCGTCGGCCCGCCGGTAGTCTCCCCGCATGGCGTTCGTTCGGACCATCAGCGTCGGCATGCCGAAGGACAGGGAGTGGGCCGGCATCGGGCGCACCTCGATCGACAAGCGTGCCGTCACCGGGCCGGTGGCGGTCCACCCGCTCGGCATCGAAGGGGACCAGGTCTCCGACACCCGGCACCACGGTGGCCCGGACCAGGCGGTCTACGCCTACGCCCGCGAGGACCTGGACTTCTGGGAGCAGGAGCTCGGGATGCCCATCCGCGACGGCCTGTTCGGCGAGAACCTCACCACCGAGGGCATCGACGTCAACGCGCTGGAGATCGGCAGCCGGCTGCGGATCGGCGAGCCGGGCGTGGGGATCCTCGTCGAAGCGGTCTACGTCCGGACCCCCTGCAACGACTTCAAGGGGTGGATGGGGGAGTGCGGCTACGACCCGCGCGCCTGGGTCAGGCGATTCACCGCCGAGGCCCGCCCCGGGCCGTACCTGCGGGTGCTGGAGCCGGGCACCATCGCGCCCGGCGACACGGTCGAGGTCGTCCACCGGCCGGGCCACGGCCGGACCATCCGCGACCTGTTCGTCGCCCTCAACACCGACCGGGCCCGCCTGCCCGACCTCCTCGTGGTCGACGGCCTGCTGCCCAAGGTGCGGGCGAAAGCGGAGGAAATCGCGGCGAGGACGTCCGGATCCCTACCCCCCGCGGAGCCGGTGGCTTAGGTTACTGCCCAGTTGCCCACGACCCGCGGGTCGTGGACACGACGGTCTCGGACGAGCAGACGCAGGGAGCGCCATGCCCATCAACCACGACACCACCTTCCTCGAGCGGATGCCGAGGAACTGCGCGGTGCAGTTCCTCGACCGGGTCGAGCAGAGCGCGGACCGGGAGGCCTTCCGGTTCCCGCGCGGCGACGCCTGGGAGTCGGTGACCTGGCGCCAGGCGGGCGACCGGGTACGCCGCCTCGCCGCGGGCCTGCTCGCGCTCGGCCTCGAGTCCGAGCAGCGGGTCGGCATCGCGTCCGCCACGCGCTACGAGTGGATCCTGGCCGATCTCGCCGTGATGTGCGCGGGCGGTGCCACCACGACCGTGTACCCGTCCACGGGAGGCGACGACACGGCGTACATCCTCGGAGACGCCGAGTGCCGGTTCGTCTTCGCCGAGGACGAGACCCAGCTGGCGAAGCTGCGCGAGCACCGCGCGGAGCTGCCCGCCCTGGCGAAGGTCGTCAGCTTCGACGACGCCCTGGCCGACGGCTCCGACGGGGACTGGGTGATCTCCCTCGACCAGCTCGCGGAGCTGGGGGCCGCCCGCCTGGCCGAGCAGCCCGACGCGGTCGACACGGTCGCCCAGGGCATCGAGCCCGACCAGCTCGCGACGCTGATCTACACCTCGGGCACCACGGGCAAGCCCAAGGGCGTGCGGCTCCTGCACCGCACCTGGGTCTTCGAGGGCGAGGCGATCAAGGCCCAGGACATCCTCCACGAGGACGATCTGCAGTTCCTCTGGCTGCCGATGGCCCACTCCTTTGGCAAGGTGCTGCTCTCGACACAGCTCGCCTGCGGCTTCGCGACCGCGATCGACGGCCGCGTCGACAAGATCGTCGACAACCTGGGCGTGGTGAAGCCGACCTTCATGGGCGCGGCGCCGCGGATCTTCGAGAAGGCCTATGCGCGCATCGTCACCATGCAGGCCGCCGAGGGCGGTGCCAAGGAGAAGATCTTCCTCAAGGCGTTCGAGGTCGGCCGCAAGGTCGATGAGCTCGAGCTCGCGGGAAGGTCCGTCCCGCTGCCGCTCAGGCTCCAGCACAAGCTGTTCGACAAGCTCGTGTTCAGCAAGGTGCGCGAGCGCTTCGGCGGCCGGGTGCGCTTCTTCATCTCCGGCTCGGCGGCGCTCAACGCCGACATCGCCGCCTGGTTCCACGCGGCCGGCATCCTCATCCTCGAGGGCTACGGCATGACCGAGAACGCGGCCGGTGCCACGGTCAACCACCCCGACGCCTACAAGCTCGGCACCGTCGGCCAGCCCTTCCCCGGCACGGAGGTGCGCATCGGCGACGGTGGCGAGGTCCAGCTCAAGGGCCCGCACGTGATGGCCGGCTACCACAACCGCGCCGACGCCACGAAGGAGGCGCTGACCGACGACGGCTGGCTGCGCACCGGCGACAAGGGCGAGCTGGACGCGGACGGCTTCCTCACCATCACCGGCCGGATCAAGGAGCTCTTCAAGACCTCCGGCGGCAAGTACATCGCCCCGCCCGCGATCGAGGCCAAGTTCAAGGCGATCTGCCCCTACGTCAGCCAGTTCATGGTCTTCGGCGCGGAGCGCAACTTCGTCTCCGCGCTGATCACCCTCGACCCGGACGCCATCGCCGGCTGGGCCGCGGAGAACGGCAAGGAGGGCAAGGACTACACCGCCCTGGTCAACGACGACGCCGTGCAGGCGATGGTCGGGGAGTACGTCGACGAGCTCAACGCCCAGCTCAACCGCTGGGAGACCATCAAGAAGTGGAAGCTCCTCGACCACGACCTGAGCATCGAGTCCGGCGAGCTCACCCCGTCGCTGAAGGTGAAGCGCAACGTCGTCGAGTCCAACAACGCCGATCTGATCGCGAGCTTCTACAGCTGAGGTCGGCGGGGGACGAAAAGACAGATTCACCGGCCGGCCGGTGAAACTCATGCTTGGACGAGGAAGTTTCCTCGTCCAAGCATGAGTTTTGTCGTCCAACCCCCGACAGTTTCACCGGCCGGCCGGTGAAACTGTCACGGCGTCGCGGACCGACAGCCGCCCCACAGGACCCCCACAGATCCGCCGCCCACACTGGCCGCCATGAGCAACCACGGAGCCGACGAGACCCACGAGCACGACCTCGGGCTGTCCCACGACCTGCCGCGGATCATGGCGCGTCGTGGGCTGCTCGGGCTCCTGGGCGGGGTGGGGGCGATCGCGGCGCTGAGTGCCTGCGGTGCCGACGACACGACCGCCCCGTCCGGTACGGCGACCGCGCGGGCCACCCCGCCGAACGGCCTGGGCGGTGACGCGGGCGTCGAGGTCGCCGAGGGCGAGATCCCTGAGGAGACCGCGGGCCCGTACCCCGGCGACGGGAGCAACGGCCCCAACGTGCTCGCCGAGTCCGGCGTCGTGCGCAGCGATCTCACGTCCAGCTTCGGCACGGCCACCGGCGTCGCCGAGGGGATCCCGACGACGGTCAGGCTCAAGGTCTACGACCTCGACGGCGACGAGGTGACGCCCTTGGCGGGCGCGGCGGTCTACCTGTGGCACTGCGACCGCGAGGGCCGCTACTCGATGTACGACGACGAGATCGCCGACGAGAACTACCTGCGGGGCGTGCAGGAGGCCGACGCGGACGGCGTCCTCACGTTCACGACGATCTTCCCGGCCTGCTACGCCGGGCGCTGGCCGCACATGCACTTCGAGGTGTACGAGAGCCTCGCCGCCGCCACGGGCGCGGCGAGCAAGCTGCGCACCTCGCAGCTCGCTCTGCCCGAGGACGTCTGCGCCGACGTCTACGCGACCGACGGCTACGAGCAGAGCGTGAACAACCTGGCGCAGCTCAGCATCGAGACCGACGGGATCTTCGGCGACGGCTACTCCCTGCAGTTGGCCGCGGTCACCGGCTCGGTCGACGAGGGCTACACGGTGACCCTGAACGTCCCCGTCTGAGGGCGCGCCTGGGACACTGGGGCGGTGCCGTCCGCCCTGCCCGAAGGCGATCCCGTCCCCGCCGACGGGTCGCTCCCGACCGAGGCTCTCGCCGAGCTCGGTGCCCGCCCGTTCGCGTTCTACGTCCACGTCCCGTTCTGTCGGGTGCGGTGCGGCTACTGCGACTTCAACACCTACACGGCCGAGGAGCTGGGGCCCGGGGTCTCCCGGGCGTCGTACGCCGACCAGGCGGTCGCCGAGGTGCGGTGGGCCCGGCGCGTGCTGGGTGAGCGCGACCTACCGGTCGCGACGGTGTTCCTCGGCGGTGGCACCCCGACGCTGCTGCCGCCCGAGGATCTCGGGCGCATCGTGCGCGCGATCGACGACGAGTTCGGCCTGGCGCCCGGAGCGGAGGTCACCACCGAGGCGAATCCGGACTCGGTGGATCTCGGCTACCTCCAGCGGCTGCGGGAGGCGGGTTACACCCGGGTCTCCTTCGGCGTGCAGTCGGCGGTGCCGCGGGTGCTGGCCGTGCTCGACCGGACCCACGACCCGCTCCGGGTTCCCGGGGTGGTGGACGCCGCCCGGTCGGCCGGCTTCGACCAGGTGAGCCTGGACCTGATCTACGGGACGCCGGGGGAGAGCGCCGACGACTGGGAGGAGACGCTCGAGGCCGCGCTCGCGTGCGCGCCCGACCACGTGTCGGCGTACTCGCTCATCGTCGAGGACGGGACGGCGCTGGCCCGCCGGGTGCGGCGCGGCGAGCTGCCGATGCCGGACGACGACGACCTCGCCGACAAGTACGTCCAGGCGGACGAGCGGCTGGGTGGGGCGGGTCTGGGCTGGTACGAGGTGTCGAACTGGGCGCGCGACGACGCGGCCCGCTGCCGGCACAACCTCGGCTATTGGGCGGGCGGGGACTGGTGGGGGACCGGACCGGGCGCCCACTCCCATGTCGGCGGCGTGCGCTGGTGGAACGTCAAGCACCCGGCGGCGTACGCCGGCCGGTTGGCCGAGGGTGCCACGCCCGCCCACGCGCGGGAGCTCCTCGACGCCGGGACCCGGCGCGTCGAGCGGGTGCTGCTTGAGGTGCGGCTGCGCACGGGCCTGCCGGTCGACGTCCTCGACGCCGCCGGCCGTGCCGCGCTGCCGGGGCTCGTCGCCGACGGGCTCGTCGAGAACCGGACGGATCGCGTGGTGCTGACCCTGCGCGGTCGGCTGCTCGCCGACGGGGTCGTGCACCGCCTCCTGGCGTGAACCTGTATTAAATCTAGTGTTACACTCGACTTTATGAAGAAGTCGGGTGAGGTCGGCGACGTCGTCGGCCCCGTGATCGGGTACGTGCCCGGTGCCTTCGACCTGTTCCACGTCGGACACCTCAACGCCTTGCGGCAGGCCCGGCAGTGGTGCGACGTGCTGGTCGCCGGCGTGGTCGCCGACGACGTCTGCGTCGCGACCAAGGGCGTGCTGCCGACCGTTCCACTGGCGGAGCGGATCGAGATCGTCGAGGCGATCGGGATCGTCGACGCCGTCTACGCCGAGAGCACGGCGGACAAGGCCGACTCCTGGCGCGACGTGGGCTTCCACCGCATCTTCAAGGGCGACGACTGGCAGGGGACCGCCAAGGGACGGCGGCTCGAGGAGCAGATGGCGACCCTCGGCGTCGAGGTCACCTACTTCCCCTACACGCTCCAGACCTCCTCCACGGCGCTGCGCAAGGCGCTCGCCCATCGCGGGGCGTCATGAGCCGGTCCACGACGTCCCCGTCGTCCGCTCCGCCATCCCGCGCGCCATCACGGCGGCCCCGGGGCGCGGTCGACGTGTCCGACGACGGCCTGCTCGTCCCGCCGGGCGTCCGGCCGCTCGTGGTCGAGATCGACGGCCACTACGTGTGGTCCCTGACCCCGGCGCGCGACGGCCGACCGAGCGCGGGCGGCGTCCTGGTGCCGTGGCCGACGGTGCTGCGGCCTCATCTGAGCGGTCGCGGCCGGGTCCGGGTGAGCGACGCGGCCGGCCGTGACGTCCTGTACGACGACGAGGTCCGCCTCGGCGCCGGCGAGGGCGTGCTCGCCGTGGTCGACGCGGCCGGTCACCGGCTCAGCGTCGACAAGGTCGGCCACCTCGCCCGCACCTTCGCCGCCACCGACGAGGCGGTGCGCGACGAGATCCTCGCGGGGACCCGCCGCGCCGTCGACGACCTGCGTGAGCACGCCGGCGTGGCGGCGTACCTCAACTACGGGGCGCTGCTGGGCGCCGTGCGCGAGGGGCGGATGCTCGCCCACGACTCCGACACCGATCTGTGCTACCTGTCGGCGCACGCGTCCCCGGCGGACATCGTGACGGAGTCATACCGGATCACCCGGGCGATGCGCGGCCGGGGCTGGCGCGTGCTGCGGATGTCCGGCGGCGACGTCAAGCTCCTGCTGCCGCTGTCCGACGGCCGGGTCTGCCACATCGACGTGTTCGCGGCGTTCCACGTCGGCGCCACCTTCTTCCAGCTCGGCAACCGCAGCGGTCGGCTGCCGCGTTCGGCGATCGAGCCGTTCTCGACGATCACGCTGCACGGACACGAGTTCCCGGCCCCGCGTGACCCCGAGGCGATGCTCGCGTTCCTCTACGGGCCGCACTGGCGCACGCCCGACCCGTCCTTCAAGTACGCCGACCCGCCGGCCGGCGTCCGACGCCTCGACGGATGGCTACGGGGCTTCCGCACCGACATGGGACGCTGGACCGAGCTCTACAACGGCCCGCGGCGCGCCGCGATCCCGCGCGGCCCGTCGGCGTTCGCGCGATGGGTGGAGCCACAGCTCGGCGACCTCCCCGTGCTGGACATCGGCGCGGGCACCGGGCGCGACGCCCTGTGGTTCGCACGCGCCGGGCGTCGTACCGGTGCCGTCGACTTCTCCCGCGGCAGCCTCGGCGTGATCCGCCGCCGGGCCCGCCGCTCGCGGCGCGCGATCGAGGTCGACCAGCTGATCCTCGGCGAGCTCCGCTCCACGCTCCTGCACGGCACCCGACTGGCCCGCGATCCGCACCATCTCTACGCCCGCCACCTCGTCGACCATCTCGACCCGGCCGCGCTGGGCCAGCTCTGGCTGCTCGCCCGGATGGCATTGCGCCCCGGCGGCGGACGGCTGTTCCTGGAGTTCGCGGTCACGCCCACCGCGTCGCCGGTCGCCGTTCGCGCGGCCATCGAGTCCGCCGGCGGTCGCGTCGAGCGCCTGACGACCGGCCGCGGCGAGGACATGTTCGACCTTCCGGTGCCGGAGGTGTGCCGGATCCGTGCCGCCTGGCGGGCGGCTGAGCGTGAGGAGCTGCGATGACGACGACCGAGCTGGCCCGCCGGGTGCGCTCCCGGATCCGTGAGCGGGGCACGCTGCGTGAGCGGGTGCGGGCGCTGGAGGCCGAGGTGCAGGAGAACCGGCAGCTCAACCGGCGTATCGCCGAGCTCACCGATGTCGTCGCCGAGCTGCTGATCCCGCTGGACGCCCGCGATCAGGCGCGGGTCGACGAGGTGCTGGATCGGTTCCGGGCCGGCCTGTGAGCATGCGGTTTGGTCCCAAACCGCAGGAAATCGGCCCGGATCGTTGCGGTTTGGGACCAAACCGCGCCCTGGTCAGACCAGTGTCACGAAATCGATGAGCTCCTCGACCCGCCCGAGCAGCGCGGGGTCGAGGTCCTGGAAGCCGCGGACGCCTCCCAGGATGTGCTTCCACGCGCGGGCGATGTCGGCCTGGTCGCGATGCGGCCAGCCGAGCTGCTGACAGGTGCCCTTCTTCCAGTCGATGCCCTTGGGCACCGTCGGCCACGCCTCGAACCCGAGCCGCTGGGGCATGACCGCCTGCCAGATGTCGATGAACGGGTGGCCCACGATCAGGACGTCCTTGCCGACGGGCGATCGCATGATGTTCTGCGCGATCCGGCTCTCCTTGGAGCCGGGGACCAGGTGGTCGACCAGCACGCCGACGCGGCGGTTGGGCGCGGGCTTGAAGTCGCGCAGATGGTCGGCGAGGTCGTCGACGCCGCCGAGGTACTCCACGACCACGCCCTCGATCCGCAGGTCGTCGCCCCAGACCTTCTCGACGAGCTCGGCGTCGTGGCGGCCCTCGACGAAGATCCGGCTGGCCCGCGCCACCCGCGCCTTCGCGTCGTGCACGGCGATCGACCCGCTCGCCGTACGCGTCGGCTTCGCAGGAGCCGTCCTGGTGACCGGAGCCGTGAGGATCACGGGCCGGCCCTCGAGCAGGAACCCGGTCCCGAGCGGGAACGTGCGCCGCTTGCTCCGCCGGTCCTCGAGGGTCACCGTGTCGAGGTCGCGGTCGACGGCGACGATCTCGCCGCACCAGTCGGTCGTGACCTCCTCGACCACCAGCCCGAGGTCGGCGGGGGTCTCCACGGCGTGGCCCCGCTTCGGGACCTTCCAGTCGCCGGCCAGTACGTCGGTCCCGTAGCGATCCACGACGGACCACCCTACGGACCCGCGACCGGGTCTGCGCACGCTGACACACCGTCGTACGGACGATTCGGTCGTGGATTCGGCCGATGTGGAGCCGATCTGTCCGGTACGACGCCGGGGCGGGTCAGGCGAGCGGCAGCTGACGCCGGGCGCGGGGCACCTGGGCGTACCCGCGGGCGATCGCGTGGTGCAGCGCCTCGGCGGGGAAGGGCCACTCCGCCGCCGCGTAGGCATCCGCCTCCGGCACCCCGCGGGTGGCCAGGTCGCGGATGGTCTCGGCCACCGCGCGCAGGTCGTCGCACTGCTGCTCGACGAAGCGCCGGTCCACGACGCCGCCGTGGCCGGGCACCACCACCGAGCCGGGTGTGAGCAGGCCGAGCACGAGGTCGAGCGACTGCGGCCAGTCCAGCGGCCACGAGTCGGCTCCGAGGGAGGGCGGCGCGGACTCCTCCACGAGGTCGCCCACGAGCAGCACGTCGGCGTCCGGGACGCGGACGACGAGGTCGCCGGCGGTGTGACCGCGTCCGGGATGGACCAGCTCCACCTGCCGGTCGCCGAGGTCGATCACCGCCGCGCTGGAGAAGGTGCGGTCGGCTGGCGGTGCCGCC
This sequence comes from Nocardioides segetis, assembly GCF_051390595.1. Taxonomy (NCBI): domain Bacteria; kingdom Bacillati; phylum Actinomycetota; class Actinomycetes; order Propionibacteriales; family Nocardioidaceae; genus Nocardioides; species Nocardioides segetis. The sequence continues at coordinate 50,477 of NZ_JBNINR010000013.1, forward strand.
GGATCGGTTCGCGCCGCGGCCTCCTCGGTCGCGTGCACCGGCGGGTCGTCGTACCGCTCCCGGAAGGTGGCGTTGCCGAGGACGTGGTCGAAGTGGTCGTGGGTGTTGACCACGGCGACGACCGCCCCCGCCCGGAGATCGCCGATCGCCGCGATCGCGGCCCGGGCCTCCGCGGCGCTGGACAGCGTGTCGACCACCACGAGACCGCGCTCACCGCCGACGACGGTCAGGTTGACGTCGTACGACGGGACGCGGCGCACCCAGACCCGGTCCGCTACCTCGGTGAAAGCCGGCACGGGGTCAGGGTACGGGGGTCGGCCGGCGCGCGGGTGCCGGTCGCCCCGGCCGATCTCAGCACAGCCCGGCGTGCAGCTCCGTGCGCAGCAGGTCACCCAGCTCGGCCGCGGACGCGGCGGGGCGAGGGAAGCGCAGCTGCGCGCTGTGGGCGCCGGTGAGGTCGACCCAGTGGAGGGTGACGCCGGCGGCGTGCAGGTCGGCCAGCTGGACGCCGACCACCTCCCCGAGCCGGGTGTGGGTCATCGAGGAGACGGCGCGGCGGAGCTCGTCTTGGTGACAGAGGTTGGCGTGCTCGGTCGAGCGCTGGAGGAAGCCGCGGTTGAGGTCGTGCTCGGTGTCGGCGAAGGCGCCGAGGGGCACCCGGACACGCGTCTCGTCGGGCGCGTGCTCCGGGGCGCTCGCACGGGAGAGAAGGGCGAAGTCGAGGTGGATGCCGACCCGCATCCGGACCTCGTCGCAGCACTCGCACTGCTCCAGTCCGAGCGCCTCGAGACGCCCGGAGAGGGTCAGCGTCGCGTCGCGGTCGGCCGAGCCCGGCGCCCCCAGGCCGCTGGTCAGGGTCAGCAGGGCGCCCCGCCGGTCGGTGGCCGCGGTGGCGAGCGCCGAGTCGGCGGGACAGGAGAGAAGCGGCCGGCCGCCGTGGTCCTGCATCTCCAGGCCGGCCGGGTCGAGGCCGCCGGCGATGGTGTCGGGGTCGTCGATGCCGTCCACGACCAGCTGGACCTCCGCGGGACAGGCCAGGATGCTGCGCGCCGCGGCGGCGATGCGTCGTACGTCGAGACCGGGGTCGACCGTCATGACCTCTCCTTCGCCCGGACCTGGTCCGGGCTCCTCCAGAAGTTTAGGTGAGCCTAACCTACTTGATCGCGGCGCGGTGCGGAAGGGCGGCCTCCCCTGGTAGGGGCGCAGCGTGCGCGGCGCGGGGCACGCGGCACGGAAGGCGGCGGTCGCGGGCGCGGGCGCTAGGATTGGCACTCACGGCGACGGAGTGCCAGATCCGGCCGTGCCCGCCCGAGACGACAGCCAGGAGGTGGCCATGCAGGAGGACCGCAGGCTCGCCGTACTCCGCGCGATCGTCGAGGACTACGTGGCGACCGAGGAGCCGGTCGGGTCGAAGGCGCTGGTCGAGCGCCACCACCTCAACGTGTCGCCGGCGACGATCCGCAACGACATGGCGGCGCTCGAGGAGGAGGGCTACCTCCATCAGCCCCACACGAGTGCCGGGCGGGTGCCGACCGACAAGGGCTACCGGCTCTTCGTCGACCGGCTCTCGACGGTCAAGCCGACCTCGTCGGCCGAGCGTCGCGCCATCGCCGGCTTCCTCGAGGGGGCCGTCGACCTCGACGACGTCGTGCACCGCTCGGTGCGCCTGCTCGCCCAGCTGACCCGTCAGGTCGCCGTGGTGCAGTACCCCACGCTGTCGCGCTCCACGGTGCGCCACATCGAGGTCGTCGCGCTGACGCCGACGCGGTTGCTGCTGGTGCTGATCCTCAGCTCCGGCCGGGTCGAGCAGCGCCTCGTCGAGCTCGACGCCGACATCGGCGACGACGAGCTCGGCACCCTGCGCTCCCGGATCAACCTCGCCGCGACCGGAGAGGTGATCGCCGACGCCGTCGCCGCGCTCCACGCACTCGTCCCCGACGGCGAGGGAGCCGAGCCGGCGACCCCGCCGACGGTCGCCGTCGTCGAGACCCTCGTCGAGGCGATGAGCGACCACCGCTCCGACGAGCGCGTCGTGGTCGGCGGCACCGCCAACCTGGCCCGCTTCGGCGACAGCTTCGAGACCTCGATCCGACCCCTGCTCGAGGCGTTGGAGGAGCAGGTCGTGCTCCTTAAGCTGCTCGGCGAGGCCACCAGCGGCGGCGCGGTCACGGTGCGGATCGGCGCCGAGGGGCCGATCCAGGAGCTGGCCTCGACCAGCGTCGTCGCCACCGGCTACGGCCCCGACGACGCGCTCGCGGCGCTCGGGATCGTCGGCCCCACCCGCATGGACTACCCCGGAACGATGGCGGCGGTGCGCGCCGTGGCGCGCTACGTCTCCCGCATCCTCGACGAGAGCTGAGAGAGCACATCACGTGAGTCAGGACCCCTACGAGCTGCTCGGCGTCGGCCGCGACGCCGACGCCGACACCATCAAGAAGGCGTACCGCAAGCTCGCTCGCCAGCTGCACCCGGACGTCAACCCCGACCCGGAGAGCCAGGAGCGGTTCAAGCAGGTCACCGCCGCCTACGAGGTGCTGTCCGACCCCGACAAGCGGGCCGCCTACGACCGCGGCGGCGACCCGTTCGGCGGCGGCTTCGGCGGTCAGGGCGCGGGCTTCTCGTTCACCGACATCATGGACGCCTTCTTCGGCGGCAACGCCGGTGCGGGCGCCGGACGCGGGCCGCGGCCACGGATGCGGCGCGGCCAGGACGCGCTCATCCGGATCGAGGTCGAGCTGGCCGAGGCCGCCTTCGGCGTGTCCCGCGAGCTCAAGGTCGACACCGCCGTGCGCTGCACGACCTGCGGCGGCGAGGGCGCCGCGCCCGGCAGCCACCCCGTGCCCTGCGAGTCCTGCCGTGGAGCGGGTGAGGTCGCCCACGTGCAGCGCTCCTTCCTCGGCGAGATCCGCACCCTGCGGCCCTGTGCCGCCTGCCGCGGCTTCGGCACCGTGATCCCCGACCCGTGCCGTGAGTGCGCGGGCGACGGCCGGGTCCGCTCGCGGCGCACCCTCACCGTCAAGATCCCGGCCGGCGTCGACAACGGCACCCGCGTGCAGCTCAGCGAGCAGGGCGAGGTCGGGCCCGGCGGCGGTCCCGCCGGCGACCTGTACGTCGAGATCCACGTCGCGCCGCACGAGGTCTTCGAGCGGCACGGCAACGACCTGCACTGTGCCGTGACGGTGCCGATGACCGCCGCCGCCCTCGGGACGACGATCGAGCTGCCCACCCTCGAGGCCGACCTCCCGGCCAGCGAGGACGTCGAGCGCTCCTTCGACCTCCAGGTCCCGCCCGGCACCCAGTCCGGCCACCAGGTCGTGCTCCGCGGCCGCGGCGTCCCCGGCCTGCGCGGCGGCCGGGGCGACCTCGCCGTCACGATCGCCGTCGACACCCCGACCCGGCTCGACCCGCGCCAGGAGGAGCTGCTGCGCGAGCTCGCCGCGATCCGCGGCGAGGAGCGGCCGACCGGGGACGTGCGGCCCGCCCACAAGTCGGTCTTCGGCCGCCTCCGCGACGCCTTCACCGCCCACTGACCGCCGATTCCCAACGACTCCCGAACGATGACCCTCCCGCAGCACCTGGTGCCGGCGCTCGACGAGGTGCGGGTCGGCGACGCCGTCACCGTCGAGGGCGACGAGGCGCACCACGCGGTCGTCGTACGCCGGCTGCGGGTGGGGGAGCGGCTCCTGCTCGCCGACGGGCGGGGGCGGGTCGCGACCGGTGAGGTCGCCGCCACCGCGAAGCGCGCGTTCACCGTCACGGTGACCGCCGTGGACGACCAGCCGGAGCCCCGGCCCTCGGTGACGGTCGTGCAGGCGCTGCCCAAGGGCGACCGCGGCGAGCTCGCCGTCGAGGTGCTCACCGAGATCGGCGTCGCCCGGATCGTCCCGTGGGCGGCCACCCGCAGCGTCGCGGTCTGGAAGGGCGAACGGGCCGCGAAGGCACACGCCAAGTGGCAGGCCACGGCCCGCGAGGCCGCCAAACAGGCCCGCCGGTCCTGGCACCCCGAGGTGCTGCCCCTGGCGGACACGAACGAGGTCGCCGCCCTCGTGGCGGGAGTCGACGTCGCCGTCGTACTCCACGAGGACGCCACCGAGCCGCTGGCCGCCCTCGCCCTCCCGGCGGACGGCGACCTCCTCGTGGTGGTCGGGCCCGAGGGCGGACTCACCGACGACGAGGTGAGCGGGTTCGTCGCGGCCGGCGCGGTGTCCGTCCGGCTCGGGGCCGAGGTGCTGCGGACCTCGACCGCCGGCGTCGCCGCCGTCGCCGCGCTGCTCTCGCGCACCCCGCGCTGGGGTGGTCTGACCACCTAGCGATTGGGCACAAACCGCACGCCAACCGGCCGGAATTGCGCGGTTTGGTCCCAAACCGCATCACCTCAGCGGGCCAGCAGAGCCTCGACCCGGGCGATCTCCTCGTCGAGCTCGGCCTGTTCGGACCGGGTCAGGTCCCGCACCATCTCGACGAGCACGACCCGACCCTCCTCGGCCCGCCACAGGCCGGCGAACCAGCCGTCCACGTGGACCGACATCGCCTGCGCACCGTTGACGCCCATCCACAGCCGCCGGTGCCCGGGATCCATCACCCGGTCGCGGGCGGCGTGGGAGAGCCAGAGGTTGTCGTAGGTGCCGAAGAGGCGGACCGGTGCCGCCGCGTCCTCGTCGGCGAGCGGGGCACCAGCGACGTCGTAGAGCGGGCGGCCGTCCTCGTCCTCGTGCACCTCGAGGTCGTCCATCGACTTCACCACCGGTCCGAGTCGGGTGATGCCGGACCAGGCGGTGACGTCGGCGGCGGTGCCCGGTCCGTAGGCGCGCAGGTAGCGGCGGACGATGTCGGGGACGTCGGGCTCGGCCAGGGGCAGGCCCGTCCAGCGTGCGGCGAAGTCGTAGGCGACCGCGGTCGATCCGGCCGGCTTCCAGCAGCCACGCGGGGGCAGCTGCGCCAGCACCTCGAGCAGCCGGGCGACACCACCGAGCTGCGTCGCCGCGTGCGTGGGGAAGCGCTCCGCCAGCGCCGCCGCGAGCTGTCGCTGGGGGAGTGGGCCGTCGGCCAGGACCTCGCGCACGGCCGCGGCGAACGCGACCCGGTCGACGGTCCGGGCCTCACCGATGGTCTGGCTCGCCCTCATCTCCCGCTCGCGCACGGGAGCCGCCCACACCGGCAGCGTGACGGCATCGGCGGGCAGGTGCAGGTGCACGGTGTCGCGCAGGCTCAGTACGCGCACCAGCGAGGCGTCCTCGATCGCCGCGCTCACGGCGTACGGGTCGAGCTCGGTGAGGCGCGCCGCCAGGGAGAGGTACGGCGGCAGCGGCTCCTGTGCCTGGAGGCCGATCAGGTGCCCCACCATGGCGGCGGGCGACATCGCCGCCCGCTCGAGGAGGTGCTGGCGCAGCAGCAGGGTCCGGTTCAGCCGGCGGCGGGAGAGCCTCACCGGACCGAGATCCGCTTCGTGTCCTCCGTCGGTCCGCCGCCCTCGCCGCCCGAGGGGTCGTCGGTCCGGGCGACGAAGGTGTAGTTCCCGGCGGGCAGGCTGCTCACGTCGACCTCCGCCGACCACGGGTAGAGGCGCTCGATCCAGCCCTCGGCGGTGGCGAATCCCTCCAGGACGACGGAGCCGGCGGCGTCCTGCACCTCCCAGGGAACCGTCGCCTCGAAGGAGCTGGCCATGCCGGTCGCGGTGAGGGTGTCGTCGACCTCGGCTCCGTCGGCCGGGGCGGTGACGTTGACCGACGCGAGCACGTCGAGCTCGGCAGCCGCCCGGACGCCGCTCGGTACGCCGAGGTAGCTGACCTCCTCGCCGTCGAGGAAGAAGTCGACCCGCGCCCCGGTGCGAGCGCTCGGGTCGGCGGCCGCCGCGCCCCGCACGGAGTTGAGGGTCCACACGATCTGCTGGACCGCGAGGCGAGCCTCGCGGCGGCTCATCCCGGCGGGGCGCTCGGTCCAGGACGCGTCCGTGAGCTCGACGCCGAAGGTGCCGTCCGCGTCGATCCCGTCGAAGCTGAAGTCCGGCTCGATGCTGCCGGTCGGCATCAGCGTGCGGTAGTCGGGATCGAGCGGGCCGTCGAGCAGGAGCCGGAGCGGGTCGTCGGACCCGACGCGGTCGTGCGGCTCGCCGTACAGGGCGCTGCTCCGGGGCGTGTCGCCCACGTAGTAGGCCACGACCGACAAGTCGCCCTCCGGCTCGTCGCTCGCGCCGGGGGTGTCGGACGCGACGGGGGAGGTCGACGGGGTGAGCGAGGGTGTCTCCTCGGCGTCCGGCTCGGAGTCGTCGCCGCAGGCGGCGAGCAGCGACGCCGTCGCGGCGAGGGCGGCGACGAGGAGGTGCGGACGGCGGGGGCGGGTACGCATCCGCCGATGGTGGCATGGTTGTCCCCGTGACTGCCGCACCCGACTGCCTGTTCTGCAAGATCGTCGCGGGGGAGATCCCCGCCGAGGTCGTCCACGAGTCCGCGCGCACGCTCGCCTTCCGCGACATCAACCCGCAGGCGCCGCTGCACGTCCTCGTGGTCCCGCGCGACCACGAGCCCAACGCGGCCGCCTCGGCCGAGGCCGATGCCGCGATGTTCGCCGAGATCGCCACGTCCGCGCGCGCCGTCGCCGCCGGCGAGGGGTACGACGACTACCGGTTGGTGTTCAACACCGGTGCCGGCGTCGGGCAGACCGTCTTCCACACCCACGGCCACGTGCTCGCCGGCCGCCCGATGGGCTGGCCTCCCGGATGAGGGTGACATAACGCGAACTGGGACGAGGAAACTCATGCTGGGACGAGGAAGCTTCCTCGTCCCAGCATGAGTTTCACCGGCCGGCCGGTGAAACTCACGCACCCCCGCAAACCGGTGGGCGCCACGAGCCCCCGCCCCGTAGCATGGAGGTGCCGCATCGTCGTACCTGAAAGGCCGCCCGTCCGGGCATCCATGACCGACTCACCCACCACCGTCACCGCCGCCACGCAGGCCGCCCCCGCCCGCCACACCGTGGTGGTGCCCAACAGCATCGACATGGTCACGCTGTTCGGCCCGGGCGACGAGCACCTCGGCATCATCGAGAAGCGGTTCGGCGTCGAGGTCCACGTCCGAGGCAACCGGATCACCCTGGCCGGCGACGTCCACGAGATCGAGCTCGCCGAGAAGCTGATCGACGAGCTCGTCGCGATCCTGCGCACCGGCCAGGGCATCACGCCCGAGGTCGTCGAGCGCGTCGAGGCGATGCTGCGCGTGCAGACCGCCACCTCGGAGCGGCCGGCCGACATCCTCTCGCTCAACATCCTGAGCAACCGGGGCCGCTCGATCCGCCCCAAGACGCTCAACCAGAAGCGCTACGTCGAGACCATCGACCAGCACACCATCACCTTCGGCATCGGGCCGGCCGGCACGGGCAAGACCTACCTCGCCATGGCGAAGGCCGTGCAGGCGCTGCAGGCCAAGCAGGTCAACCGGATCATCCTCACCCGGCCGGCGGTCGAGGCAGGTGAGCGGCTGGGCTACCTCCCCGGCACGCTGAGCGAGAAGATCGACCCCTACCTGCGCCCGCTCTACGACGCGCTGCACGACATGCTCGACCCCGAGTCGATCCCCAAGCTGCTCGCCGCCGGCACGATCGAGGTCGCGCCCCTGGCCTACATGCGCGGACGCAGCCTCAACGACTCCTTCATCATCCTCGACGAGGCGCAGAACACCACGCCCGAGCAGATGAAGATGTTCCTGACCCGGCTCGGCTTCGGCTCCAAGATCGTGGTGACCGGCGACGTGACCCAGGTCGACCTGCCCTCGGGCACCAACTCCGGACTGCGGGTCGTGGAGACGATCCTCGACGGCGTCGAGGACCTCGCCTTCGTCCGGCTGACCAGCCACGACGTCGTCCGGCACCAGTTGGTCGGCCGGATCGTCGCGGCCTACGACGAGTTCGACGCCAGGTCGGAGAAGCAGAAGGCGGCCCGCCGGGCGGCGAAGAAGGGCGAGCAGTGACCATCGAGATCCTCGACGAGTCCGGCAGCGGGCTCGACGTCAAGCACTTCTCGCGGCTGGCGCGGTTCGTCATGGACCAGATGCGGGTCCACCCCCTCGCCGAGCTGTGCATCAAGGCGGTCGACGAGGACACGATCGCCGAGCTCAACGAGAAGTGGATGGAGAAGGAGGGCCCGACCGACGTGCTCGCCTTCCCCATGGACGAGCTGCGCCCGGGGCTGGTGACCGAGGAGCCCGAGGAGGGTGTGCTCGGCGACCTCGTGCTCTGCCCGGCGGTCGCCGAGCGCCAGGGAGCGACGGCCGGTCACGGCACGCTCGCCGAGCTGGAGCTGCTCACCACCCACGGCATCCTCCATCTCCTCGGCTACGACCACGCCGAGCCGGAGGAGCACAAGGTGATGTTCGGCCTCCAGGACCAGCTCCTGGCCCAGTGGCGCGCCCACCTGGCCGCGTCCTGACGCCGGAGCAGCGGGGATGATCGCCGACAGTCTGTGGCCGCTGGGTGCAGCGGCCGTTCTCGTGGTGCTCTCGGGGCTGTTCGCCGCGGCGGACGCCGCGCTGGCGGGCTTCTCGCGGGCCCGCGCGCAGGAGATGGTGGGCGAGGGGCGCGCCGGCGCGCCGCGCCTGGTCGTCCTGCTCGAGGACGCCCCTCGTCACCTCAACACCGCGCTGCTGCTGCAGCTGCTGTGCGAGATCGCGGCGATCGTCGTCGTGACCCTGTACGTCGACGACCGGCTCGACGCCTCCTGGTGGGTCCGCGCCGGCGTGGCTCTCGGCGTGATGCTGGTTGTGTCGTTCGTCGTGATCGGCGTCGCGCCGCGCACCGTCGGCAAGCAGCACGCCGAGACCGTCGCGATCTGGTGCGCCTGGCCGCTGTCCGCGCTGACGACGGTGCTCGGCCCCCTCCCGCGGCTGCTGATCCTCGTCGGCAACGCGATCACCCCGGGACGCGGGTTCCGCGAGGGGCCGTTCCAGACCGAGACCGAGCTGCGCGAGCTGGTCGACATCGCCGAGGCCACCGAGCTCATCGAGGCCGACGAGCGGAAGATGATCCACTCCGTCTTCGAGCTCGGCGACACCACCGTGCGGGAGGTGATGGTCCCGCGCGGCGACGTCGTCTACATCGAGCACCACAAGAACCTGCGCCAGACGATGTCGCTGTTCCTGCGTTCGGGCTTCTCCCGGGTGCCCGTGGTCGGCGAGAACCTCGACGACGTGCTCGGCATGGCCTACCTCAAGGACGTGGTGCGCCGGGACTTCGAGGCGCCGGACGTCGAGCTCACCCAGAAGGTCGAGGAGGTCATGCGCCCGGCCGTCTGGGTGCCGGAGTCGAAGCCGGTCGACGACCTCCTGCGCGAGATGCAGCTGCGCCGCCTCCACGTCGCCATCGTCGTCGACGAGTACGGCGGCACGGCGGGGCTGATCACGATCGAGGACCTCCTCGAGGAGATCGTCGGCGAGATCACCGACGAGTACGACGAGGCGGAGGTCGAGGTGGAGCGGCTCGGCGACGGCCGCGACGACGAGGTCCGGGTCTCGTCGCGCTATCCGGTCGACGACCTCGACGAGATCTTCGGCTTCGCGATCGAGGAGGAGGACGTCGACTCCGTCGGCGGCCTGCTCGCCAAGCACCTCGGCCGGGTACCGATCCCGGGCTCGGTCGTCGAGGCGCACGGCCTGCGCTTCGAGGCGGAGCAGGCGGCCGGTCGCCGCAACAAGATCGGCACCGTGCTGATCTCCCGGGCCGCCCAGGCCGAGCCCGCCGACGACTGACGGCTCCGGGCCCCGCCGGCGGTCGCTCAGCCGCTCAGCCGAGCAGCGCCCAGGGGTTCTCCCGGCGCCACACGGTCGGGAAGTGCAGGCCGACGCCCTGGCGCTCGGCGAGCGGCGCGAGCACCGCCATCGTGGCGTCGAGGTCGTCGCCGAGGTAGGGCAGGGCGCGCAGCGGACGGTCGAGCGGCCGGAAGAAGTCGTCCCAGTGGATGAGGACGACCTGGCGCGCTCCCACGGTCTCGACGGTCTCGGCCCAGTACTGCCGGACGTAGCCCGGGTCCTGGACGCCGAGCTGTCCGACGCCGAGGTAGGCGACCTCGGCCCGCCGGCCGGCGAGGGCGCCGGGCCGGAAGCCGGCGCTGCCCTGGACCAGCGCCGTGCGTCCGCTGTCGTGCTCGAGGAGGATCGACCAGGCCTCCCCGCACTGGTACGCCGTGGTGCGCACCGGCGGGACGACGGGAGCCGTGATCATCCCCGGGTAGCGGTCGGGCGGGCAGTGCTCGCCCTCGATCCAGGTCAGGGTGAACCCGCCGGCCCGGACCGGCTCGCCGGGGACGACGACGCCGATCCGGTCCTCGGGCAGTCCGCCACCCCGGCCGATCTGCGCGGCCGAGGAGCCTCCGAGCAGCCGGGCGCCAGTCCGGCCGGCGACGACCGCCGAGTCCAGGGCGTGGTCGTAGTGGGTGTGCACCGGCGTGACGACGTCGAGCCGGTCGATCCCGGCGCGGCTGAGGACGCGCGCGATCCGTGCCTCGTCGGGCGCGATCCGGCCCAGGGCGACCCGCGCGAGCGCGGGCCTGCTGAAGAACCCGTCGGTCAGCACGGCCGACGCACCGTCCTCGATCAGCAGGCTGGCGACGCCGAGGAAGGTGACCCCCACGCCGTCGCTCGCCTGCGGGACGCCGAACCGCCCGGCGTACCGCCCGAGGTCCGGCCGCCCGAGCCGCGGTCGCAGGCCGAGCGCCATGTCAGGCGCCGGGGACGATCCGGATGTCGCGCTCGGCACCGTCGCCGAGAGCGGCCAGCGCCTCCTGGTAGGCCGGGGAGTCGTGGGCCGCGCGCGCCGCTTCGACGCTGTCGAACTCGATGAGCACGGCGCGCTCCGCCAAGCCGGCCTCGTAGACCTGCTCGGGCAGGCCGCGGGCGAGGAAGCGCCCTCCGGCCGCGGTGAGAGCGGGCAGCGCGAGGGCCGCGTAGGCCGCCATCCGCTCGGTGTCGGTGACGGCGCGGTAGCTGCTGATCCAGTAGGCGGGCATGGCCCCATCCTGCCGGACCGTCCGGGAGGACTGAGAGGATGGACCCATGTCCGACCTGTCCGCCGAGGACCAGAAGCTCGTCACCCTCGCCCGCGCCACGCGGGCCCGGATCCGCGCCGCGGAGGGCGCGGCCGTCCGCGACACCGACGGCCGCACGTACGCCGCCGCCACGGTCGAGCTGCCGTCCCTGCGGCTGACCGCGGTCCAGGCCGTCGTCGCCATGGCCGTCGCGTCGGGCTCGACCGGCGTGGACGCCTGCGTGCTGCTCGGCGACGCGCAGGACCTCACGGAGCCGGACGCGGCCGTGCTGGCCGACTTCGCCGGCGCCGCGGGCGTCGTGATCCACCTGGGCGACGCCCGCGGCACCATCGCCGCCACGCTCACCCGGCCCTGAGCCGGACCCGGACCCGCACCTGCCCCACCGGCCCGGGCCCGGATCGCTCGCTCAGACCATCCGCAGCGTGGTGATGCACGTCGGGTCGTCCGCGCCCACCGTGGAGACCGGTGCGCTGCCGGAGCGACCGTCGGAGGAGACCGTGAGGGTCGCCGCGATCCCGCGCGGCACCCACAGGCCGGTGAAGCCGTTGTCGAACGTCCGCCGTCGCTCGTCGAGCAGCACCCGACCGTCGTCGCGGGTGAGCGTCACCCGGACCTCGGCGCCGGGAAGCTCGCCGAGACAGGTCGTCAGGCTGTGGAAGTGGCACTCGTGCGTCCGCTCGCGATACGGCGCCACGGAGACGTAGACCCGGTCCTCGGGCATCGGCATCCGGGCCTCGCGGCCCGCGCCGTCGGTCAGGACCAGGCTGTCCGGCCGCACGGAGGCGATCAGGTCCCCGGGGCGCTCGGCGACCGGCATCGCGTCGAGCCGATCGACCACCTGCATGGTGTCGAGACCGGACAGGCCGTGCTCGGCGAGGAGATCGGCGACCGTGGCGCCGCCGCCCGGTGAGCCGGCGGCCCCGCCGGACGGGGAGGAGCCGGTCGGCCCGGTCGAGGGCGCGGGGTCGTCGGCACCGCATCCGGCGAGGGCGGGCGTCGAGGCGAGTGCGGCGACGGCGGCGGCGACCAGGAGGCGCGTGCGCGAGAGGTGGGGGGAGTGGGTCATCGGGGTTCCTTCAGGGTGCGTCGGAGTCCATGGATCGGGACCGGCGTCGGTGCCGGGGCAGGCGCTGCCCCGGCACCGATCGCCCTCAGGTCAGCGGCTGGCGGCCAGGAGGCCGGGCATCGCGTCGTCCTCGGACGAGCAGCCGGCCAGGAACAGGGCGGCGGTCAGGGCCAGGGCAGCAGGCGCTGCCGTACGTCGCTTCATGGTGTGTGTCTCTCCTCTGTGCACGTCGCTGGGCGCGGGTCCGGACGGCACCGCGCACGGGTGGAGGGGTCAGCCACCCCGCGTGGAGACGCGGCGGTGGCCGTCCCTCACGTGCGACTGACGCAGAGGACGTGCAGGGACGGCGCGCGGGGCTCCGCCCGTTCGAGGAGGCGCACCGGTGCGGCACGCCGCGGCCCGGCGCGGCGCCACCGGAACCGCAGCCGTGGCGGCACGAGCACGAGGAGGACCAGCAGGAGCGCGAGGGTGCACATGACCGCCATGCCCGGGGAGCCGTCCGACCCGCAGCCGACGCAGGCCTCGGTCCCGACGACCCGACGACCGTCCCCGATCTCCTGGCCGACCTCGTGGCCGACCTCGTGGCCGACCTCGTGGCCGACCTCGTGGCCGACCGCGTGACCGCCCGCGTGACCGGCGGCGGGCGAGGCCGCGGCGAGCGGGGCGGCGTGCGCGGCGGCGGTGCCGTGCAGGCCCACGGTGTGCATGGTCACCAGGCCGACGACGACGGCGCCGGCCAGCAGACCGCCCAGCAGCAGGCACCGGACGGCGGCCCACGGGCCCCGCTCGGATCGTGCCGCCGTCAGGACCTCCACCCGGCCCAGTCTACGGACGGCCGGGACACGCGATCGCGACCGAGGGCCTGGCGACCCCTGCGGGCGACTGTCCCCGGAGAGGAGTAGATTCGGAATCATGGCAAACCCTCCCTGGGAGGAGCACGAACGGGCCGTGCAGCGGCTCGCCGCCTCCTACGCGGCCATTCCCGCCGGTCAGCCCGTGCGCCTCGCGAAGCGCACGACCAACCTGTTCCGTGCACGCACCGCCACGGACGCGCCCGGACTCGACGTCAGCGGCCTGTCCGGCGTGATCGAGGTGCTGCCCGACAGTCCGGACGGCCCGGTCGCCGAGGTGCAGGGCATGTGCACCTACGAGCATCTCGTCGACGCGACGCTGCCCCACGGCCTCGTGCCGTACGTCGTGCCGCAGCTGCGCACGATCACCCTCGGTGGCGCCGTGACCGGTCTGGGGATCGAGTCGACCAGCTTCCGACTCGGCCTCCCGCACGAGTCGGTGCTCGAGATGGACGTGTTCACCGGCAGCGGGCAGGTCGTCACCACCCGCCCCGGCGACGACCTCTTCGACGCCTTCCCCAACTCCTACGGCTCTCTCGGCTACGCCACCCGGCTGCGGATCAAGCTCGCCGCCGTGCCGCCGTACGTCGCGCTGCGCCATCTGCGGATGGACGACGCCGACCTCCTCGCCAAGACGATCGCCGAGATCACCGCCACCCAGGAGTACGACGGCGAGCCGGTCCACGGACTCGACGGCGTCTCGTTCGGCCCCGGCGAGCACGTGCTGACCCTCGCCCGCTGGACCGACGAGCCGGGGCCCACCTCCGACTACGCCGGACAGCAGATCTACTACCGGTCGCTGCAGACCTGTGACCGTGACCGGCTGACCTTCCACGACTACCTGTGGCGCTGGGACACCGACTGGTTCTGGTGCTCGGGCGCCTTCGGCGCGCAGAACCCCCGGATCCGCCGGCTTTGGCCGCGCCGCTACCGCCGCTCCGACGTCTACATGCGGATGCTGCACCTCGACCGCCGCTTCGGCATCGCCGACCGCCTCGACCGCAGGGCCGGTCGCCCGCTGCGCGAGCGGGTCGTGCAGGACATCGAGGTCCCCGTCGAGCGGCTGGGGGAGTTCCTCGCCTGGTTCGACGAGGAGATCGGGATGCGGCCGGTGTGGATGTGCCCGCTGGCGACCACGCGCGCGTGGCCGCTCTACCCGCTCGAGACCGGCCGCACCTACGTCAACGTGGGCTTCTGGGGCACCGTCCATGTCGGCCCCGACGCCCCCGACGGGCCGCGCAACCGGGCGATCGAGGCGAAGGTCCACGAGCTCGGCGGTCACAAGTCGCTCTACTCCGACGCCTACTACGACAAGGACACCTTCGACGCGCTCTACAACACCGCCCGGCTCGAGGCGGTCAAGCGCGTCCACGATCCCGATGACCGACTGACGACCCTCTACGACAAGGCGGTGCGAAGCCGATGACAGTCCAGACAGGCAAGGGCATCGCGCCCACGATCGCCTCCCTTTTCCCGGGTGGCCTGCCGCTGTGGCTCAAGGCCTACGACGGCTCGGTGGCCGGCGACCAGTCCCAGCCCTACGGCGTCGAGCTGGTCAGCGAGCGGGGACTCTCCTACATCATGACCGCGCCCGGCGACCTCGGTCTCGCGCGGGCCTACGTCGCCGGCGACCTGGTCCTGCACGGCGCCCACCCGGGCGACCCGTACGCCGCCTTCTCGCTCCTCAAGGACCACACCGACTTCGGGATCCCCGGGCCGCTGGAGCTGGTCGGGGTGCTGCGCTCGCTCGGCCTGAGTCACCTCATCCCGCCCGCACCGCCACCGCAGGAGCACCTGCCGGCCTGGCGGCACCGGCTGGAGGGCCTGCGCTCGCTGCGGTGGTGGGGACGCCACTCGCAGGAGCGCGACGCCGACGCGATCCACCACCACTACGACGTCTCGAACACCTTCTACGAGCACGTCCTCGGTCCGTCGATGACCTACACCTGCGCGGTCTTCCCGACCGAGGAGGCCACGCTCGAGGAGGCCCAGGACTACAAGTACGACCTGGTCTGCCGCAAGCTCGGCCTGCAGCCCGGTCAGCGCCTGCTCGACATCGGCTGCGGCTGGGGCGGCATGGTGCGTCACGCCGCGAAGCACTACGGCGTTCAGGTGCTCGGCGTGACCCTCTCCCGGGAGCAGGCGACCTGGGCCCAGGAGGAGATCAAGCGGCAGGGCCTCGACGACCTCGCCGAGGTGCGCCACGCCGACTACCGCGAGGTCGCCGAGCGCGACTTCGACGCCGTCAGCTCCATCGGGCTGACCGAGCACATCGGCGTCGCGAACTACCCGGCGTACTTCGGGTTCATCCGCGACAGGCTCAGGCCGCAGGGCCGGATGCTCAACCACTGCATCACCCGTCACGACAACGTCGACCGGCGCACCGGTGCCTTCATCGACCGCTACGTCTTCCCCGACGGCGAGCTCGCCGGCTCCGGCACCATCGTCGAGGCCGTCGAGGACGCCGGACTCGAGGTCCAGCACCACGAGAACTTCCGGGTCCACTACGCCCGGACGCTCGCGGGCTGGTGCCGGAACCTCGCCGACAACTGGGACGCCTGCGTCGCGGAGACCGACGAGGGCACCGCCCGGGTGTGGGGTCTGTACATGGCGGGCTCGCGGATCGCGTTCGAGCGCAACGAGATCCAGCTCCACCACGTGCTGGCGACGCGGAGCGACGACGGCGTCAGCGGGTACCCCCTGCGGCACGACTTCGGTGTCTGAGCCGAGCCTCGATAGCCTGGGTCGGTGAGCACCCGGGCCCAGCAGTACGACGCCACGGTCCGCGCCCGCGAGCGGCTGACGCCGCACCTGGTGCGGCTGACGCTCGACGTACCCGGCTTCGTGTCGACCGGGATCGCCGACGAGTGGGTCGGCCTGGTCGTGCCCGGCCAGTTCCAGAGCCGCTACTACACCGTGCGCTCCTTCGAGTCCGGACAGATGGTGCTCGACGTGGTCGTGCACGAGGTCGGCCTGGTCACCGAGTGGGCGTCGGGTGGTCCCGTCGGCCAGCAGGTGGTCCTCACCGAGGCCAAGGGCTCCTTCCTGCCGCCCGACGAAGCGCGCTGGCTGCTCCTGGTCGGCGACCTGACGGCGCTGCCCGCGATGGCGCGGATCGCGGCCGAGCATGCCGAGCGGCTGCCGGTCCGGATCCACGCCGAGGTGCCGGACGACTCCCGGATCGACGGCTACTTCCCGCCCTCGGCCGACGTCACCTGGCTCCCGCTCGGCGCCGCGAGCCGGCTCGCCGAGGTCGTCGAGGAGATCGACTGGCCCGACGGCGAGGGCTACTTCTGGATGGCCGGCGAGTCGGCCCAGATGCGGGCGATCCGCAAGCACCTCATGCGGGAGCGGAGGCTGCCGAGCACCCACTACGACGTCATGGGCTACTGGCGGGCGGTCGCGAAGCGTCAGCCGCGCGCCGTCGACCCCGGCCCCATCTGGCGGGCGGGCAAGGCCGCCGGGAAGTCCGACGAGGAGATCTGGGCCGACTACGACGCCGCCCGGGAGGCGCAGGGATGAACGAGCACGACGACGTCGACACCGACGAGTTCGACACCGACGAGTTCGACGACGACGAGTTCGACGAGGACTTCGGGGCCCTGCCGCCCCCGGCCGTGCCGGTCTTCGCCTCGGGCGAGGTCCCCGAGGGCCACCGCAGCGGCTTCGCCTGCTTCGTCGGGCGTCCCAACGTCGGCAAGTCCACGCTGACCAACGCGCTGGTCGGGCAGAAGATCGTGATCACGTCCGACAAGCCGCAGACCACGCGCACCGTCGTGCGCGGCATCGTGCACCGCCCCGACGGTCAGCTGGTCCTCGTCGACACCCCCGGCCTGCATCGCCCGCGCACGCTGCTGGGGGAGCGGCTCAACGACCTGGTCAAGACCACGTGGGCCGAGGTCGACGTCGTGGCGGTGTGCTTCCCGGCCGACGAGAAGATCGGTCCCGGTGACCGGTTCCTGGTCACCGAGCTGGCCAAGGTGCGGCGGACCACGAAGATCGCCGTCGCCACCAAGACCGACCTCGCCGGACCGGACCGGATCGCGGAGCACCTGCTCGACATCGCCGAGCTGGGGCGCGAGACCGGCACCGAGTGGGCCGAGATCGTGCCGGTGTCGTCGGTCGGCGGAGACCAGATCGGCCTGCTCGGCGACCTGCTCGTCGGCCTGATGCCCGAGGGGCCGCCGCTCTACCCCGACGGCGACCTGACCGACGCCCCCGAGGAGATCCTCGCCGCCGAGCTGATCCGCGAGGCCGCCCTCGACGGCGTCCGCGACGAGCTTCCCCACTCCATCGCCGTCGTCGTCGAGGAGATGGGCCTGCGCGAGGGCCGCCCCGACGACAAGCCGCTGCTCGACATCCACGCCAACCTGTACGTCGAGCGCGACTCCCAGAAGGGCATCATGATCGGTCGCAAGGGCGCCCGGCTCCGTCAGGTCGGCACCGCCGCCCGCCAGCAGATCGAGGCCCTCCTCGGCACCCCCGTCTACCTCGACCTGCACGTCAAGATCGCCAAGGACTGGCAGCGCGACCCGCGCCAGCTGCGCAAGCTGGGCTTCTGACCGATCCGGAGCGTTTGAACGCGCCGGGTCGGCGCCCTCAGCAGGTTCAGATGCGCCGGGTCGGCGCCCTCAGCAGGTTCAGACGCGCCGGGTCGGTGAGACGCGCAGGACGCTCGCGCAGGACAGCTCAGTCGGCCGTCCAGCAGCGGCCGAACTTCTGGCCCATCGCCCACTGCTCCTTCGTCGGCCACTCGTAGCCCCACTTGAAGGTCAGCGGGTCCTCGGCGACATCGGCCGCGGCGTCCTCACAGCGGGTCCGGCCGGCGGCGCGGACCTCCTTCACACCGGGATAGTCGTCGCCCTCGAAGGCGACGACCTGGATGGCGCGCCACGAGTGCTTCGCCGAGCAGCGCACGCGCTCGAAGTCCGGGGCGTCGGGGGCGGCGGTGCCGCACATGGCGTACCGGTCGGGCACGGCCGGCGCGTCGAGCACGCCCTTGAGGTCGCCGTCGAGATCGGCGAGCTTCGCGGCACCGTCGAGGAGTACGGCGTCGCAGCGGTACCAGGAGGCTCCGGCGTCGGACTCCTCCACGGTCGGGGTGAACCAGATGGAGCGGATCATCGACAGGCGGAGGTTGGCCAGTGTCCCGCCGACGTGCTCGAGCAGCCGGTTCGGGCAGGCGGCGGAGACCTGGGCCTGCACGCGATCGGAGTCGACGGCGAGCAGGTGACCGTCGACCACGGCGTCGATCGCGCCGGTCGCGAACGTCACGCTGGTGTGGGGCTGCGAGCAGTCGACGGCCTCGACGGTCGAGGTCGGGGCGACGGCGGCGTCGTAGGGCAGCGCGTAGCAGGCGCCGGCGGCCGGCCCGGGCTCGGGCTCGGTCGCGGTGGTCTGGGTCGACGGGGCCTCCGCGGGCGGCTGCTCCTTCTCGTCACTCCCTCCGCCGCAGGCGGCGAGTCCGGTGAGGGCCAGCAGGGCCGCGGCCACGACCCCCGCCCGCCGGAGCGGGTTGCGGTGGCTCATGTCGTCACTCACTCGTCCTCGCCCAGCACACGGACCGGCGTACCCCGGCCTCCCACTCGGCCTTGTGGAAGAACGTGAAGCCGTACTCGTACTCTGCCGGGTAGTTGAGCCACGCCTGGACCGACGTCGAGCAGAACGACCGCGTCCGGCTCTCCATCACCCGGTCGCCCGGGTAGGGGTCCTCGGGCTGCCCGAGCTTCACCGTGGTCACCGCACGCCAGTCGTGCTTCTGCGAGCACGGCACCTTCTCGCCCTCGGCGACCGAGGGACCGCGGGCACAGCTGAGCCACACGTCCGGCGGGCGTCCGGCGAGCATGCCCTTCGCCGTCTCCGGGAGGGGCCGGTACGTCGTGCTGGCGGTGCTGCCGCCGAGCACGTCGCAGCGGTACCACCGCGCTCCCTTGTCCCACGCCTTGGCCGACGGGCGGAACCACGCCCAGCTGAGCGTGGTGCGCAGCACCAGGCTCTCGTCGGCGCCGACGAACGTCGCGAACTCCGTCGAGCACGTCCGATAGGCGAAGTGACCCAGCTCCGCGTCGTCGTAGTCGGTGTCGTCGAACTCCTCGGGGAGCTCGCCGGTCGCGAAGGTCTCGGCGGTGTGCTCCTCCGAGCAGGGGACCGTCGCGGTCGCGTTCGCGGGCAGCGCGACGTCGTCCGGGGTCAGGTTGCGGCACACCCCGCTCTCGGGGACCTCGAGGGAGTCGACCTGGTCGTCGTCGGTGTTCTTGCCCTGGCTCTCGCTGCCGCAGGCCGCGAGCAGGGGCACCACGAGCAGGAGCGCGAGGATCCCGGCCACGCGGACGGCACGATGCAGCATCCGGTGTCAGAGCCCCTCTCGTGACGTCGGCATCCAGGTCGGAGAACAGGTCGGTCGCAGGTCGGTGATCAGTCGGTCAGGAGTGCCGCGATCGTAGCGCCCAGCGCATAGGCCGCCTCCAGCGCGGCGTCGTCGACGGGACCCAGCACGGCCAGCACGTCGTAGCCCTGGCGCCAGTCGAGGGCACCGACGATCGACTGCACGGACCGCTCGGCGCCGGTCAGGTCGTAGCGGCCGTGCAGCCACAGGCCGTACGGCCGCCCGGCCGTCTCACCGCCGCCGTCGGCGGGCGCCCCGGTCGGGTCCAGGGCGCCGCCGACCGCGAGGAAGGTGGAGTCGAAGAAGTGCTTGAGCGCACCGCTCATGTACCCGAAGTTCGCGGTCGTGCCGAGGACGTAGCCGTCGGCGCCGAGGACGTCGTCCGCCGTGGCCTCCAGCGCGGGACGCACCACGACGTCGACCGCTGTGTCGGCCTGCACGTCCTCGTCCTGCGCGCCGGCGACCACCTGCTCGAGCAGCGCCTGCATCGAGCGGCTGGGGGAGTGGTGGACGATCAGGAGCGTCGGCACCCGACCAGGCTAGACGGTGTCCTCGACCTCGGTGGCGAACCGCTCCCAGGTCCGATGGGTGCCCAGCAGGTCCTGCACCTGAGCGAGGACGTCGGGGCCCGCACTGGCGGTGGCGACGCCCGGGGCGTCGACCGGCACGGCCGCCACCCCGAGGGCGTCGAGCCCCGCGCCCCAGGCCCCGATCGCCTTGGCGTGGCGGAAGGCCTCCTCGAGCAGCAGGACGACGCGCGGGTCGAGGGTCGGGCTGTCGGCGGCACCGGCCTTGGCGTCGCTGGCCGGGAGTGCGTCGGGGGCCGGCGGTGGGCACCCGGCGACCAGGAGGGCGTCGTACTCCACGGAGCGGGCCGTGGCGAACGTGCGCTGGACGTCGAGGTCGCCGACCGTGCCGCCGTGGGGGCCGATCAGCAGCGGCACCATCCCGGCCGCCAGGACGGTGGCGCGGACGTCCGCGACGTCGTCGAGTGCGCCGCCGGGGTCGACCACGATCCCGAGCACGCGGCCGTCGGCGGGCCACGGTCCACCGGTGAGCTGCGAGAGCGCCGGACTCGGTACGACCTCCGCCGGCTCCCCGTCGGACTCGGGCTCCGGCGCGGGCAGCCCCAGCGCCGTCGCGACCTCGCGGCAGAGGGTGGCGTCGATGCGGGCCAGCGCCTGCAGCTGGCGCTCCTTGACGGCCTGCTCGAAGCACTTGCCGAGCTCGAAGGAGTAGGCCCGGACGATGTGCTCCTTCTCGACCGGGCTCATGCTCGCCCAGAACAGCCGGGCCTGGCTGAAGTGGTCGTCGTACGACGCGGGCTGGGCGCGCACCTTGCGGCCCTCGACGTCCCGGGCGGCCTCGACGAAGGCGCGGGTCTCCTCGTCGGAGAGGTCGGTGCCGGCGTGGAACGGGCAGCCACCGTCGAGCGAGTTGGGCCGGTACGGCGCCACGCCGGCGTGCACCGCGTGCTGGTGGAAGCCGTCGCGGAGCATGTCGTTGACCGGCGCGTGCGGCCGGTTGATCGGGATCTGGTCGAAGTTCGGCCCGCCGAGGCGGGTGAGCTGCGTGTCGACGTACGAGAAGAGCCGGGCCTGCATCAGCGGGTCGTCGGTGACGTCGATGCCGGGGACGAGGTGCCCGACGTGGAAGGCGACCTGCTCGGTCTCGGCGAAGAAGTTGGTGGGGTTGCGGTCGAGCACCATCCGGCCGATGGGCTGCACCGGCGCGAGCTCCTCGGGCACGATCTTCGTCGGGTCGAGCAGGTCGATGCCCTCGAACATCTGCTCCGGGGTGTCCTCGAACACCTGGACCCCGAGCTCCCACTCGGGGAAGGCGCCCGACTCGATCGCGTCGGCCAGGTCGCGCCGGTGGAAGTCCGGGTCGAGGCCGCCGATCAGCTGCGCCTCCTCCCAGGTGAGCGAGTGGATGCCCAGCCGCGGCTTCCAGTGGAACTTGGCCAGCGAGGTCGTGCCGTCGGCGCGGGTGAGCCGGAAGGTGTGGACGCCGAAGCCCTCCATCATGCGGTAGGAGCGCGGGATGCCCCGGTCGGACATGTTCCACAGTGCGTGGTGCTGCGCCTCGGTGTGGAGTGACACGAAGTCCCAGAACGTGTCGTGTGCGCTCTGCGCCTGCGGGATCTCGCGGTCCGGGTGCGGCTTGCCGGCGTGGATGACGTCGGGGAACTTGATGCCGTCTTGGATGAAGAAGACCGGGATGTTGTTGCCGACCAGGTCCCAGACGCCCTCGTCGGTGTAGAACTTCGTGGCGAACCCGCGGGTGTCGCGCACGGTGTCGGCCGAGCCGCGCGACCCGAGCACGGTCGAGAAGCGGACGAAGACCGGCGTCCGCTTGCCCTTCGCGAACAGCCCGGCGCAGGTGACGGTGTCGGCGGTGCCGTAGCCCTCGAAGTAGCCGTGGGCGCCGGCGCCGCGCGCGTGCACGACCCGCTCGGGGATGCGCTCATGGTCGAAGTGGGTGATCTTCTCGCGCAGGTGGTGGTCCTGCAGCAGGGTCGGCCCACGCTCGCCGGCCTTGAGGGAGTGGTCGGTGTCGTGCACGCGGACGCCGGTGGCCGTCGTCAGCCACCGGCCCTGCTGGCCGAGCGCGCGGGGGTCGGCGCCGGTCTCGGCGCCGGTGGGCGTGCGGGTCTCGGGCGTGCCCTGGTCGGGCTTCGGGGGCAGGGGGTCGACTGGGTCAGTGGGCTCGGCCAGGCTGGGGGGCACCGCGGCGGGGGCGCCGGGGATCGGGTCCTGCTTCGGGTCCTTGGCGTTCATGGGGGGCTCCTCGGGTTGCGGACCCCCGCGCGGTACCCGGGCACCGCCGCGGGACACCGGGGGGCGCCGAGGCCGCGGGCTGCTAAGGTGGCTCCCATCATGACGCGAGCCCTCCTTCTTAGCGGCCGCAGCGAGGTCTGATCAGCCGGACCCCCTCGCTGCGGAGTGAGTCGCGCGCCCGGCGCCCCATCTCGTCACTCACGTACCCGAGGAAGTCATGAGCACCCAGCGCGTCACCATCCCCAGCCAGCAGTCGAGCGGGATGCCCTATCACCGCTACACCGCCTTCGAGCCGGTCACCGTGCCCGACCGCACCTGGCCCGACCGGAAGATCACCCGCGCCCCCCGGTGGCTCTCCACCGATCTGCGCGACGGCAACCAGGCGCTCATCGACCCGATGAGCCCCTCGCGCAAGATGAAGATGTTCGAGCTCCTCGTCCAGATGGGCTACAAGGAGATCGAGATCGGCTTCCCGGCCGCCAGCCAGACCGACTTCGACTTCGTGCGCCAGCTCGTCGAGGAGGACCGGATCCCCGACGACGTACGGGTGTCCGTGCTCACCCAGGCCCGCGAGGACCTGATCGCCCGCACCGTCGAGTCGCTGAAGGGCGCCGACAAGGCGACCGTCCACCTCTACAACGCGACCGCGCCGCTGTTCCAGCGCGTGGTCTTCAACGTCACCGAGGCCGAGTGCATCGCGATCGCCACCCGCGGCACCGAGTGGGTGATGAAGTACGCCGACCAGATGCTCGACGGCACCGACTTCGGCTACCAGTACAGCCCCGAGATCTTCACCCAGACCCCCACGGACTTCGCCATCGAGGTCTGCGAGCGGGTCTCCGACGTGTGGCAGCCGGAGGAGGGGCGCGAGATCATCCTCAACCTGCCGGCGACCGTCGAGATGTCGACGCCCAACACCTACGCCGACCAGATCGAGTACTTCTCCCGCCACCTCACCCGCCGCGCCCACTCGGTGATCAGCCTGCACCCCCACAACGACCGCGGTACGGCGGTCGCGGCCACCGAGCTCGCCCTGATGGCCGGCGCCGACCGGGTCGAGGGCTGCCTGTTCGGCCACGGCGAGCGCACCGGCAACGTCGACCTGGTCACCCTCGGGATGAACCTGTTCAGCCAGGGCATCGACCCGCAGATCGACTTCTCCGCGATCGACGAGGTGCGCCGCACCGTCGAGTACTGCACCCAGCTGCCCGTGCACCCGCGCCACCCGTGGGCCGGCGACCTGGTCTACACCGCCTTCTCCGGCTCCCACCAGGACGCCATCAAGAAGGGCCTGGAGGACCTCGACCGGATCGCGGCCGAGCAGGGCAAGCCGGTCGGCGAGATCCCGTGGGAGGCGCCGTACCTGCCGATCGACCCGAAGGACGTCGGCCGCACCTACGAGGCGGTCATCCGGGTCAACAGCCAGTCCGGCAAGGGCGGCGTGGCCTACGTCCTCAAGGCCGAGCACAGCCTCGACCTGCCGCGCCGCGCGCAGATCGAGTTCAGCCGGGTCATCCAGCAGCACACCGACGCCCAGGGCGGTGAGGTGACGCCGGAGGACATCTGGACGATCTTCCGCAAGGAGTACCTCGACCGCGAGACTCCCTACAGCCTGGTCTCCTTCTCGTCGGTCACCAGTGAGGACGGGGACGACCGCCAGGAGGTGCGTCTGGTCGTGCGCGGCGAGGAGCAGACCTTCACCGGCATGGGCAACGGCCCGGTCGCGGCATTCGTCGACGGCATGCGCCAGGCCGGCGCGGACATCCGGGTCCTCGACTACGCCGAGCACGCACTCTCGTCGGGCGGCGACGCCGTCGCGGCGGCGTACGTCGAGTGCGAGGTCGCCGGCGAGATCGTCTGGGGCATCGGCCTGCACCACAACATCGTCACCGCCTCGCTGCGGGCGGTGGTGTGCGCGGCCAACCGGGCGCGGGCGACCACGATCCCGGCCGCGCCGGTCGAGCCGATCGGCTGATCCGGCCATGGGTCGCGCCGCGCTGGCCTCCGAGAAGGTCGGACAGGTCCTCGTCTCGGGCCGGCGCGGCCGCGACCGCCTCGAGTTCACCGAGTACGGCGCCGGGGAGGCCTGGGTCGTGCTCGTCCCGCCGCTGCTCGTGCCGCGCCGGGTGCACGACCGCACGGCGCGGATGCTCGCCTCGAACGGCCTGCACGTGGTGGTGCTCGACCCGCTCGGCCACGGCCGCTCCGATCGCCCCGCCGACCCGCTGTCGTACTCGGTGACCGCGTTCGCCGAGCAGGTCGTCGCGCTCCTCGACCACCTCGGGGCGCCGCGCGCCGTCGTCGGCGGCAGCTCGCTCGGCGCCAACGTCGCGCTCGAGGTGGCGGCGATCGCCCCGGAGCGGGTCACCGGCCTGCTGCTCGACGGCCCGGTCCTCGAGAACGCCCTCGGCGCCCAGCTCGCGCTGCTCGGCCCGGTCCTCGCCACGGCCCGCTTCGCGCCGTTCGCGCTGGCGGCGCTGCGACTGGCGACCCGGCCCCTGCCGCGGCGCCTCGCCCCGGAGTGGGTCCGGCTGTCCCTGGAGACCCTCGACGCCCGGCCGGGCGAGGTCGCCGCCGTGGTCCGCGGCGTGCTCTTCGGTCGGTTCGCTCCCACCGGCGCCGAGCGCGCGGCGCTCGCCGTGCCCACGCTCGTCCTCGCCCGGACCGCCGAACCGTTCCACCCGGCCGGCGACGCCGAGCTGGTCGCCGGCGAGATCCCGGGCGCGGTGCTCGAGCGCGCGGCCGCGCCGCTGGAGTGGCGCCGGCGGCCCGAGCGGCTCGACCTCGTCGTCACCCGGTTCGTCCGGGAGTGTGCGCGCCCGGCCCGGCGGGGGCGTCGTACCCGATCCTCCTGACGCTGCCCCATCCGCGTCGGTCGCATCGCACCCGGCATCGCGGCCGCTCCCGGGTCCGATCCGCGACCCGGGTTGCGGGTACGACGCCGAGGACCGGGCCCGGGCTGACGGGGTGGCGCCGGGCTTTCGCCCGGCCGAGGCAGCACAATGGAGGGGTGCCGCTCTACCGTGACGAGGCGATCGTCCTGCGCACCCGCAAGCTGGGTGAGGCGGACCGCATCGTCACGCTGCTGACCCGCGACAACGGGGTGGTCCGCGCGGTGGCCAAGGGCGTGCGCCGGACGACCTCGCGCTGGGGCTCGCGGCTGGAGCCGTTCACCCACGTCGACCTGCAGCTCGCCGAGGGGCGCAACCTCGACACGATCACCCAGGCCGAGACCCGGGCGGCCTACGCCGCGCCGCTGGGTGCCGACTACGACCGCTACACCGCGGGCACCGCGATGCTGGAGACCGCCGAGCGCCTGGTCGTCGAGGAGCGCGAGCCGGCCCGCCAGCAGTTCGCGCTGCTGCTCGGTGGGCTCAACGCGATGGCCGCGGGTGCGCGCAACCCCTGCCATGTCCTCGACTCCTACCTGCTGCGGGCCCTGGCCATCGCCGGCTACGCGCCCGCCTTCGTCGACTGCGCCCACTGCGCCCGCCCGCCGGTCACCGCGACGGGCGAGCTCGGCCACCACCGCTGGTTCAACCCGTCGATGGGGGGAGTGCTGTGCTCCACCTGCCGCATCCCCGGCTCCGCCACGCCGGCCCCGGAGACGCTGACCCTGCTCGGTGGACTGCTCGCCGGCGACTGGCCGGTCGTCGAGGCCGCCGACCCGCGCCATGTCCGGGAGGCCAGCGGCCTGATCGCGGCGTTCGTGCAGTGGCAGCTGGAGCGAGGACTCCGCTCCCTGGCGTATGTCGAGCGCTGAGGTCGCAGGAATCGCCGGTCGACCGGCGATTCCGTCACTTGTCGGCCGTTGCAACGCCCGACAAGTGACAGAACTGCCCGTCAAGTGTCACCGGTGATGCCCAGGTGACGCGCCAGGTGCGCCTGACAGACTGCTCCCCGTGACCCGCTCCACCCGTCGTACCCGCGCCGCCGCGGCGGCCGCCGCCACTCGCGGCCCGGTCCGCCCGCCCACGCCGCACCCGTCCGGTGTCCGCCCGCCGGCGATCCCCGCCGAGCTGGTCCCGCACCACGTGGCCATCGTGATGGACGGCAACGGCCGCTGGGCCAAGGAGCGGGGCCTGCCGCGCACGAAGGGGCACGAGGAGGGGGAGTCCAGCCTGTTCGACGTGGTCGAGGGCGCGATCGAGATCGGCGTGAAGGCGATCTCGGCGTACGCCTTCTCCACCGAGAACTGGTCGCGCAGCCCCGACGAGGTGAAGTTCCTCATGGGCTTCAACCGCGACGTGATCCGCCGGCGTCGCGACGAGATGCACGAGCTCGGAGTCCGGGTCCGCTGGGCCGGGCGCGCTCCCCGGCTGTGGAAGTCGGTCATCACCGAGCTGCAGGTCGCCGAGGAGATGACGCGGCACAACGACGTCCTGACCCTGACGATGTGCGTCAACTACGGCGGGCGCTCCGAGCTGGGCGACGCGGCGAAGGCGCTCGCCCGCGACGTCGCCGCCGGGAGGGTCAACCCCGACAAGGTCGACGAGCGCACCCTGGGGCGCTATCTCTACGTCCCCGAGCTGCCGGACGCCGACCTGATCTGGCGCACCTCCGGCGAGCAGCGGCTCTCCAACTTCATGCTCTACCAGGCGGCGTACGCCGAGTTCGTCTTCTCCGACGTGCTCTGGCCCGACGTTGACCGCCGCCACCTCTGGGCGGCCATCGACGCGTACGCCCGGCGGGACCGCCGCTACGGCGGCGCCGAGCCGAACCAGCTCTGACTCCGGCCGAGCGTCATCCCTTCAGCCGGTCATCGCGGAGCGAAGCCGGCCCGGAGCCGCAGGGAGCGAGGAACGAGCGACCGGAGGTGCAGGGAGGCGCCGTTCCGCGAGCCGGCGGTCTTGCCGCCAGCGGAAGGCAGGACCTATGCAAGCCGACTGCGCGGCCGGCAGCGTGGCGCGAGGAACGAGCGACACGCTCGGCCCATCGAACTAGTGCTCGTCGTAGTGGGAGCCGTGGACCGCGTGCCGATGCCCGTCGTGGACATAGTCGACATGGTCGTCGTGGGGGACCGCGAGGTGCCCGCAGCCGGGGCCGTGGGCGTGCGGGTGCTCGCCGCACGCGTCGTGCTCGGGAGCCGCCTGGCCCGAGGCGAAGGGCTCGCGCAGACGGGCACGCCGACGCAGCCAGATCCCGACCGGCCAGGTGAGCGCGTAGAGGGTGAGGGCGAGGAGCACGATCGTGGGTCCCGGCTGGACGGTGACGCCGCTGGGCGCGAGCGCCGCGAGCGTGAGGCCGCCGACGGCGGCCAGCGTGCCGAGGAGTACGGCGGCGGCCATCGTCGCGCGGAACGAGCGTGACACCTGCTGGGCGGTCGCCACGGGGATGACCAGCAGCGCGGAGACCAGGAGCAGTCCGACCGTGCGCATCGCGACGGTCACGCTCACGGCGGCCAGCGCCGCGACCAGCAGGTTGTAGGCACGCACCCGCAGCCCGGCGACCCGTGCGAAGTCGGCATCCTGGGCGATGGCGTAGAGCTGGGGGGCCAGGCCGACGCAGAGCACGACGACGACCGCCGCGAGGACCATCGTGGTCAGCACGTCGCCGACCGAGATCGCGGTCAGCGAGCCGAACAGGTAGCGGCCGATGGTCTGCGTGCCCTGGCCGTCGAGCCCGGTGATGAGCAGGCCGCCGGCGAGCCCGCCGTAGAACATCAGGGCGAGGGCGACGTCGCCGTTGGTGCGGCCCTTCTCCCGGATCAGCTCCATCAGGAAGGTGGCGAGGACGGTGATCACGACCGCCGTCCAGATCGGCGAGGCCCCGGTCACCAGGCCGATCGCCACGCCGGTGACGGCGACGTGGCCGATGCCGTCGCCCATCAGCGCCATCCGGCGCTGGACGAGGTAGGTCCCGATCATGGGAGCGGCGATGCCGGTCACGAGGGCGGCGATCAGGGCCCGCTGCATGAACGGCAGGGAGAAGAGCTCGGCCGGGCTCACGGGCGTTCCGTTCCGGGAGTGTCGACGGGGGCGGAGATCTGCGGCGACCGGTCGCCGGCGCGCGGCTCGGCCACCGGGTGATGGTGGTGGGTGTGCGGCTCGGCGAACCACGACGAGTGGACCTCGTGGTCGGCCAGCGGGGCGCCGTCGTGCGCGATCCTGCCGTCGCGCATGACGACGCACCGGTCGACCAGGGGCGCGAGCGGCCCGAGCTCGTGGGCGACCAGCACGATGGTGGCGCCGTCGTCCTTGAGGTGGCCGAGGGTGTCGGCGAGGATCTGCTGGTTGGGCAGGTCGACGCCGGCGGTGGGCTCGTCGAGGAAGAAGAGATCCGGCTCACCGGCGAGTGCCCGCGCGATGAGGACCCGTTGCTGCTGACCGCCGGACAGGTCGCCCACCGACTCCCGGCGCCGGTCGCTGAGCCCGACGACGTCCAGCGCCCGCTCGACCGCGGCCCGGTCGGCCCGGCTCAGCGGCCGCAGCAGGCGGCGGCGGGTGAGCCGGCCGGAGGCGACGACCTCCCAGACCGAGGACGGTACGCCGGACGCGGCCGAGGCGCGCTGCGGGACGTAGCCGACACGCTGCCAGTCGGCGCGCCGGTCGAGCGGTGCCCCGAACAGGCGCACCTCGCCCGTGGTGAGCGGGTTCAGGCCGACCAGGGCCCGGACGAGCGTCGACTTGCCGGAGCCGTTCGCCCCCATCAGCGCGACGAACTCGCCGTCGCGCACGACGAGGTCGACCCCGCGCAGGATCGGGCGTCCGCCGAGCGCGACGCTGCCGTCGTGCAGCGCGACGGCAGCATCGGCGACAGGAGCGGAGGCAGTCGTCATGAGCACCCGTTGGCGGCCCGCAGGGCCGACAGGTTGGAGCGCATGAGGGACAGGTAGTCGAGGTCCGCGGTCTCCTCGGTGAGGCCCTCGATCGGGTCGAGGACCTTGCTCTCGATGCCGAGGTCGTCGGCGAGGGTGTCGGCGAGCTTGGGGCTGACGAGCGTCTCGCTGAACACCGTGGTGATCCCCTCCCGCTCGATCAGCTGCTGGAGCTCCGCGATCGCGGCCGGGGTCGGCTCGGCGTCGGGGGTGAGGCCAGCGATCGGTGCCATGTGCAGACCGTACTTCTCCAGGTAGCCGAACGCGTCATGGGACACCACGATCGTGTCGCGCTCGCACGTGGCCAGGCCGGTCGTGAACTCCTCGTCCAGGGCCTCCAGGTCGCCGCGCAGGTCGGCGGCGTTGGCCGCGAAGTCGTCGGCGTGGTCGGGGTCGAGCTCCGCCAGCGAGGCTGCCACGGCGTCGCCGTACGCCGCCACCCGGATCGGGTCGTGCCAGAAGTGGGGGTCGGACTCGCCGTGGTCGTGCGCCTCCTCCCCGTCCTCGTCCGCGTGCTCGCCCTCCTCGGCGTGCTCGCCCTCCTCGGCGTGCTCGCCCTCCTCGGCGTGCTCGCCCTCCTCGTCCGCGTGCTCGTCGGCGTGCTCCTCGAACGGCTCGAGCTCGACCACGTCGGTGACGTCCAGCGTCGCGCCGCCGGCGTTCTCCGCGACCGTCTCGTCCACGGCGGGCTGGAACTCGCTCTCGAAGACCACGAGGTCGGCGTCGGCGATCCGGGCGGTGTCCTGCACGTTGATCTCGAGGTCGTGCGGCTCGACGCCGGCCTTGGTGAGCGAGGTGACCTTCGCGTGGTCGCCGGCGACCCGCGCGGCGACGTACTCGAGCGGGTAGAAGGCGGCGACGACGTCGATCGTGCTCCCGCCCGCATCGGACCCCCCGTCGCCGTCGTCCGACAGCGCCGAGCAGCCGGTGGCGGAGAGGGCGAGGGCGGTGACGGCGGCGAGGGCCTTCCAGGAGCGCATGAGAATCATTCTCATCCGAGGCGGCGTCGCCGTCAAATCGCGCCGGGCCGCTCCGGCGTCCCGTCCTGCGTAGAGTGCGGCCGTGCTCGTCGTGAACCGCTTCCGTGCCGGGACCGATCCGGTCGGGCTCCGCTCCGATCTCGAGCTCGTCCACGGCCTGCTGGCCGCGCAGGCCGGGTACGTCGACGGCTGGGTCGGGCGCAACCTGGACGACCCGGACCTGTGGACGCTGACCACGCGCTGGATCAACGTCGGCGCCTACCGACGCGCCCTGTCGACGTACGACCTCAAGCTGCACGGCGTCCCCGTGCTCAGCAGGGCGCTCGACGAACCCGGCGGCTACGAGGTGGTCGAGCCCGATGCGGTCCTCAACGTGGTGGAGTCTCGCGTAACCTAGGTGGTTGCTCCGCGAGTCAGCTCACAAACCCGCTCGGCAGCCAGCCGGGCTCGTCCCATAAGGAAGTCCCGTGGCCAAGCCGCCCCCGTCCACCGTCGACCAGGTCGTCTCCCTCGCGAAGCGCCGTGGCTTCGTCTACCCCTGCGGGGAGATCTACGGAGGCACCCGCTCCGCCTGGGACTACGGCCCGCTCGGCGTCGAGCTCAAGGAGAACATCAAGCGGCAGTGGTGGCGCTCCATGGTCCAGAGCCGCGACGACGTCGTCGGTCTCGACTCCAGCGTGATCCTGCCCCGGCAGACCTGGGAGGCCTCGGGCCACGTCGCCACCTTCACCGACCCGCTCACCGAGTGCCAGTCGTGCCACAAGCGGTTCCGCGCCGACCACCTGCAGGAGGCCTACGCGGAGAAGAAGGGGATGGACAACCCCGACGACGTACCGATGTCCGACATCGCCTGCCCCAACTGCGGCACCCGGGGCGCGTGGACCGAGCCGCGTCAGTTCTCCGGCCTGCTCAAGACCTATCTCGGCGTCATCGAGGACGAGACCGGCCTGCACTACCTGCGCCCCGAGACGGCGCAGGGCATCTTCCTCAACTTCGCCAACGTCGTCACCTCCCAGCGGATGAAGCCCCCGTTCGGCATCGCGCAGATCGGCAAGAGCTTCCGCAACGAGATCACGCCGGGCAACTTCATCTTCCGCACCCGCGAGTTCGAGCAGATGGAGATGGAGTTCTTCGTCAAGCCGGGCGAGGACGAGGAGTGGCACCAGTACTGGATCGACGCCCGCACGAAGTGGTACACCGACCTCGGCATCGACCCGGCCAACCTGCGCCACTACGAGCACGCCCAGGAGAAGCTGTCCCACTACTCCAAGCGCACGGTCGACATCGAGTACCGCTTCAACTTCGCCGGCTCCGAGTGGGGTGAGCTCGAGGGCATCGCCAACCGCACCGACTTCGACCTGTCGACGCACTCCGAGGCCTCGGGCAAGGACCTGTCCTACTTCGACCAGGCGTCCAACACCCGCTACGTGCCCTACGTCATCGAGCCGGCAGCGGGGCTCTCCCGCAGCCTGATGACCTTCCTCGTCGACGCCTACGCCGAGGACGAGGCGCCCAACACCAAGGGCGGCGTCGACAAGCGCACCGTGCTCCGGCTCGACCCGCGCCTGGCCCCGGTCAAGGCCGCGGTGCTGCCGCTGAGCCGCAACGAGGACCTGACGCCGCGGGCCAAGGCCGTCGCGACCGAGCTGCGCGCGCTGTGGAACGTCGACTTCGACGACGCCGGTGCCATCGGCAAGCGCTACCGCCGCCAGGACGAGATCGGCACGCCGTACTGCGTCACCGTCGACTTCGACACCCTCGACGACCAGGCCGTCACGGTCCGCGACCGCGACACCATGTCCCAGGAGCGGGTGGCCCTCGACAAGCTGACGACCTACTTCGCCGAGCGGCTCGTCGGATGCTGACCGTCGTCCGGCCGCTCGCCGTGCCGGCGCTCGCCCTCGCGGTGGCCGTCGGCCTGTCGGCGTGCGGATCGGACGACGGCGAGGACGCCGACCGGGCCCAGCCGAGCCACTCCGCCACCAGCGCGGGCCCGGAGACCTATCTCCCCGTGCCCGACGACGTCACCCTCACCGAGCCCGGGACCGCCCTCGGGCTCGGTGAGCAGGGCGTCGTCGCGTTCCAGCGACGCCAGGACGAGATCGGTGTGCTCGCGGTCGACGTGCGCAGGGTCGAGCGGACCTCGTTCGAGGAGTCCTTCCCGGGCTGGAACGTCGACGACGTGACGGCCGCGCGGACGCCGTACTTCGTGCGGGTCGAGGTCACCAACGTCGGTGACGTCGACCTCGGTGGGATGCGCCTCGACAACGTGCTGTGGGGTGACGACGGCGCCACGCTCGAGGCGCCCAACTACTACACCGCCGACCAGCTGCCGGTCTGCTCCGGCGACCCGCTGCCGACGCCCTTCGCGGCGGGTGCCACCGCCGAGCTGTGCCAGGTCTACTTCATCGCCCCGAACCGGGCGCTGGAGCGGGTCTCGTTCTCCCCGTTCGGCGGTCTCGACGCCGTCACCTGGAGCGGCGAGCTGAGCCCGGTGAGCAAGCCCGGCGCGAAGGGCAAGGGCGGCAAGGGCGCGGGCGAGAAGGGCGCGGGCGAGAAGGGCACGGGCGAGAAGGGCACGGGCGAGAAGGGGGCCGGCGGGGCCTCCGCGTCGGCCCCGCCGTCCGGCGACGCGTCGTGACCGGGCTGCGTCTGGGCTCCCTCGAGGTGCCCACCCCGGTCGTCCTCGCCCCGATGGCGGGCATCACCAACGCCGCCTACCGCCGGCTGTGCGCCGAGCACGGCGCCGGCCTGTACGTCTGCGAGATGATCACCAGCCGGGGCCTGGTCGAGGGCGACGAGACCACCCGCCGGATGCTCGTGTTCGACGAGGCCGAGAAGGTCCGCTCGGTCCAGCTCTACGGCACCGATCCGGTCTACGTCGGCCAGGCGACCAAGATCCTGTGCGAGGAGTACGCCGTCGCCCACGTCGACCTCAACTTCGGCTGCCCGGTGCCGAAGGTCACTCGCAAGGGCGGCGGGGGCGCGCTCCCGTGGAAGCGCAACCTGCTCGGTCGCATCCTCGAGGAGGCGGTGGCCGCCGCGGCGCCGTACGGCGTGCCGGTGACGATGAAGACCCGCAAGGGCCTCGACGACGACCACCTGACCTATCTCGACGCGGGGCGCATCGCCCAGGAGGCCGGCTGTGCGGCGATCGCGCTGCACGGTCGCACCGTCGCACAGGCCTACTCCGGCCAGGCCGACTGGGACGCCATCGCCGACCTCGTCGCGCACGTCGACATCCCGGTCCTGGGCAATGGCGACATCTGGGAGGCCGCCGACGCGCTGCGGATGGTCGAGGAGACCGGCGCTGCCGGAGTCATCGTCGGTCGCGGTTGCCTGGGCCGTCCGTGGCTGTTCCGCGACCTGGCGGCGGCCTTCTCCGAGGAGGGACCCGGCGTGACCACCCTGCCCACGCTGGGCGAGGTGGCCGCGATGATGCGCCGGCACGCCGAGCTGCTGTGCGAGCACATGGGGGAGGAGCGGGGCTGCAAGGAGTTCCGCAAGCACGTCACCTGGTACCTCAAGGGCTTCCGCGCCGGCGGCGAGCTGCGCCGCTCGCTGGGGCTGGTCGACTCGCTCGCCGCCCTCGACCGGCTCCTCGCCGAGCTCGACCCGGCCGAGCCGTTCCCGGCCTCCGAGCTGGGCGCCCCCCGGGGCCGACAGGGCGCGCCCCGGCACCGGGTCGTGCTCCCGGAGGGCTGGCTCGACGACACCGACGGCCTCAGCGGCGGCGGGATCGGGGTGCTCGAGGAGGTCGACGAGACCACCGGCGGCTGAGGCTCCGGCTCCGGCTCCGGGTGGCCCGGCTCACGTCGCCGAGCGGTCTCACCAATTGGTTGAAGGCTTGATCTCTGTGCTCTACTCGCACGATGCTCTGGCGCAGGTCAGAGTCCTCGGGATGAATCTGTAAGCGACAGCAAAGGAATCAGCGCGTGGCCACCAGCCACAAGCGGGAAACCGCGCGACGTACGCCCCGAGCCGCCGTCCTGGCCGGCTCCCTCGCCGCCCTCGCGACCACCGCGGTCGTCACGGGGGGCGTCCTCAACTCCCCGGCGCCCGACGCCGACCTGATCGCGGTCGACCGGTCGAAGTCCGCCGCCGGCTCCGTCGGCGACAGCGGCGCCCGGGTCCCGGTGCTCTCCCGCAGCACCGACCGGTCCGCCGATGCCATCGGCACCAAGCTCGACGCACTGCTCGCCGAGAACGCGACCGCCCAGGCGATCGCCACGGCCGAGAAGCGCCGCTGGACCTCCGCGCCCCTCAACCTGTGGACCCGGCCCGACCAGCAGGCCAAGGAGGTCGGCGAGATCGAGGAGGGCGAGAAGGTCCTCGTCACGGGCCGCACGTACGGCGAGCGCGCCGAGGTCGTCGTCGAGGGCAAGTCCCGGTGGGTCACGGCGGGCTACTTCACCGACGAGAAGCCGCCGACCCTGGGGGGCGCCTGCACCAACGGCACCTCGGTCCCCGCGGCGGTGAGCGAGAGCATCAAGAAGGTCCACGCGGCCGTCTGCGCGAACTTCCCGCAGGTCAGCGTCTACGGGACGCTGCGCGGTGGCGGCGGCGACCACCCGCGGGGCAAGGCCGTCGACATCATGATCTCCGGCGCCGTCGGCTGGGAGATCGCGGAGTTCGTCCGCGCCAACTACGCGGCCCTCGGCGTCTCCTACGTCATCTACGCCCAGAAGATCTGGTCGGTCGAGCGCTCCGGTGAGGGGTGGCGGGGCATGTCCAACCGCGGCTCGGCGACGGCGAACCACTACGACCACGTGCACGTCTCGGTCTTCTGAGCCCTGCCAATCGCGTCGGATGGAGACTACGGGCGCGATGCGGCGGTATCGATCGTGGCCGGCGCTGGTGTGCCCGGCCACCACGTGCGATCTCCGAGGAGCCTCACGAGGGCAGGGAAGAGGAAGGTGCGGACGACGAGGGCGTCCATCAAGACACCGACGGCGACCGCGATGCCGACCTCGGCGACCGTGACGTCTGGGAGCTGGGCCAAGGTGAAGAACGTCCCGGCGAGTACCAGACCGGCGGCGGTGATCACCCCGCCGGTGTGGGTGAGCCCGTGCCAGATGGCTCCGGTGGTGTCCCTCCGGCGCCGTTCCTCGCGGATCCGCGCGGCGAGGAAGATGTTGTAGTCCACGCCGAGGGCGACCAGGAAGACCAGAATGTAGACGAACAGGTCTGCCGCGACCGGTCCGTATCCTCGCACATGCTCGAAGATCGCCCATGAGATGCCGAAGGACGCGACCAGGCTGAGCAGCACGGTGCCGAGCACGAGCAGGGCGGCGACGACCGAGCGCAGCAGCAGCCCGATCACGAGGGAGACGACGAGCAGCAGGAGCGGTGCGACCAGCAGTACGTCGTCCAGAGCCGCATCCTTGTAGTCGAGCTGCACGGCGGGCATGCCGCCGACGATGGTGCCGGGAACGGCGTCTGCGGCGTCGGATCGCAGGTTGTGCAGGAGGTCGTGTCCTACGTCGCCGTAGGCGGGGATCGAGAGATCGACACGCAGGCTCGCGCGGTCACCGGGAAGCTCCTCGCTGGGAGTGACGGCGCCGACGCCGACCAGCTGCTGCGCCACCGCGGTGACCTCGTCCACCTCCGCCGCGCCCGCTCCTTCGGGCATGACGACCGTCAGCGGCGGCTGCAGACCTTCGCGGAAGTGCTCGTGGGCGACGGCATAGCCGTCGACGGACTCGCTGCCCGGCGGGACCTTGTCGATGGGGTCCGCGCTCACCGAGACGCCGGTGGTGAGGAACGCGAGGGCGACCAGCGCTGCGGTCACGAGGGCGGCGATCGGCCTGGGCCGCCGGACGACTAGGTCGGCTGCACGGGCCCAGATCCGGTGCCGGCCGACGCGCTCGGGGTGTTGGGGCGAGGGCACCCGGGGCCAGAAGACCCCACGCCCGAGGACCGCCAGTAGTGCCGGGAATGCTGTGAGCATGGCGGCGAGGGCGATCACCACGCCAGCGGCCGCGATCGGGCCGAGGCCACGGAGTCCAGCCAGGCTGGCCACGAGCAGGCAGAGCAGGCCGAGTACGACGGTGCCGGCGCTGGCGAGCAGAGCGGGCGCGGTCCGCTGTACCGCGACCATGATCGCATCGTGGTGATCCTCGTAGTGGACGAGCTCCTCGCGGTAGCGGTTGAGGAGCAGCATCGCGTAGTCGGTGGCCGCGCCGAAGACGAGCACGATCAAGATCGCCGAGGACAACTCGGTTACGGTCACTCCGGCATCACCGAGCAGGTAGATGGCTCCCCGGGCGACCTGGACCGCCAGCACCGCGGCGAGGAGCGGCAAAAGCCACAGCACCGGGCTCCGATACGTGACCAGCAGCAGGACCGCGACGATCAACATGCTGGTCAGCAGCAGTGCCGCGTCGACGTCGCCGGCGTTGTTGTCCACACTCAGGGCGGCCTCGCCGCTCACATAGACGTCGACGTCAACGCTGGGCTCGGCCACCATGTCGCGAAGCTCCGGGACCACGTCCTCTGCAACGTCCTCGGATAGCCCGTCCACGACGATCAGCGCGGCGGCACCGTCGTCCGAGATCTCCACTCCCGACACCGATATCCCGTCGGCGTCCTGCAACTCGGCCGCGACCTGAGCACGCTGGTCCGCGATCGCGGCCAGATCGCCGTCGGTGAGTCGGTCCGACGCGGCGTAGACAACCAGCGCGGTGCTTGTCTCCTCTCCGCCAGCCGACTCGATCAGCGCGGCGACCTCGGTCGATTCGGCGCCGGTGGGCAGGAACGCCGCGATGTCCTCGCGCTCGACGTCGCCGATCTTCTCGGCCAGCGGAGTGGCAAGGACCGCCATCAGAACCCAGCCGAGCAGCACGATCCACTTCCACCGACGCAGTGCGACTCCACCGCGGGCTCGGACGGTCGTCGTGCTGGTGGCCGGGCGCGTGTTCCTCATGCGTCCAAGTCCATCCGAGCCGACCGTCTCGGACATCGCCGCCGACGGCGATCTGTCGCAGCGTGCTGTCGCCGCTACGGGGTAGGCCGAGCCGGCCGAACTCACTCTCGAGAGTGAGTCTCCGCCTCGTGCCGATGCCTAGCATGGTGGCTGTGACCCGGTCGACAATGCTGCTCGCCCTGCGAGTCGGTGTACCCGCGGCGGTCGGTGTGCCAGCCCTCCTTGACCAGGCCAACGAGGAGAACAGTCCCGAGGCGTGGGCGCTGTGCGTCCTCGTCGTCGTGCTCAGCACAGCCGGCTCTTTCGGCCGAGACCGTGCGCCTGTCCGGTCGTTCCTGGCCGTCCTGGCGGCAGGCGTGGCCACCCAGCTAGCCGCGGCTGCCGGCGGAGTCGACGTCACCACGCTGGTCGTTCTCCCGCTCGGGTTCGGGTTCTACTTCCTCGGCCGGTTCGCTGCGACCAGACCGTCTGCGATCACGGCCGTGGCGTCGATCCTCCTCATGCTGGGAGCTCTCGCGCTCAACCAGGTGACCGCCGCTCCCGAGCGTGGTGGCGGCCTCGACGTCGTCGCCGTCGTCCTCGCACTACCTCTCGGCTGGGCCGTCGGTCTAGTCGTGCGCACCCGGGAGCAGGAGCTCGATCAGGCGCGCCGCGACCGGGAACACCGACTCGACCTCGAGGATCGCCGGGTCGCCGACGCCCGCACCCAGGAGCGGCTCGCGATCGCCCGCGACATGCACGACGTCGTCGCGCACTCGCTGACGACACTCACCGTCCATGCTGAGGTTCTCCGGTCCCGAGCCGGTGAGCTTCCTCCGTGGGTCAACGACCGCGTCGATGCACTGGCCACCGCTGGCCGGCAGGCGAACTGCGAGTTGCACGGACTGCTCACCACGCTCCGCCAGGAACGCCCAGCCGTGGAGTCCCTTGGGCATCGGCCCCCGGAGCCGGCGCCCCGGCTCGGCGACCTGTCCCACCTGGCCACCGCCGTCGAACAGTCCGGTCAGCACGTCACTTGGGACATCGGCGGCGCCGGAGACCTCTCCCGATTGCAGGAAGCAGCCCTCTACCGCGTCGCACAGGAGTGCCTCAACAACGCCCGACGCCATGCCCCCGGCGCAACCACCCGCGTGCGCGTCGCGCGGGAGGCCGGGGTGCTCGTGTTCGAGGTGACCAACGAGCCGCCGAGATGTGGCCCGCCGGCTTCGCAGGACCGGCCAGGCTTGGGATTGCTCGGCATCGAGGAGCGGGTGACTGCCCTCGGCGGTGAGGTGCGCCACGGCCCCACCGCAGAAGGCGGGTTTACCGTCGTCGGGCGCGTGCCCGTCCTGCCCGCCTCCGCTGGAATCGGGGCGGCGTCATGACCGTCGCGGAGACGCAGGTCACCGTCGTCATCGTCGATGACGACGCACTGGTCCGCGACGGCATCGCCGCGATCCTGGACGGCCAGCCGGGCATCGCCGTCATCGGCCGCGGGGGCGACGGGCGCGATGCGGTCTCGCTCTGCAATGAGCTCGAACCCGACGTTGTCCTGCTCGACATTGAGATGCCCCGACTTGACGGATTGCAGGCACTCGAGGAGATCAAGCGCAGCGCTCCGCATGTCGCCGTGGTGATGCTGACCACCTTCGACACGGGTCCGTATATCGACCAGGCGCTCCGCGGGGGTGCCGTCGGGTTCCTGCTGAAGAGCTCCACCTACGAGCAGTTGGTCGCCGCCGTCCGGTCGGCGCGTGACGGCCATACCATGCTGAGTCCGTCGGTCACCCGTCATGTCGTAACGGGGTACCTCGCCGCCCGGCGTCCTCCCGACTCCGACGATCTCTCCCGAGTCCAGAAGCTGACCCGTCGCGAACGAGAGGTGCTCGAGCTCATCGCCACCGGCGCGCCGAACAGCGACATCGCGGCCGCGCTCCACCTGAGCGAACACACCGTGAAGACACACGTATCGCACATCCTGACCAAGACCGGATGCGCGGATCGAACCCAGGCCGCCGTCCTAGCGCATCGGATCGTGCGTGACTCGTAGTCTGCGGTGTCGAGGTACGGCACTCCGCGCGCGCTGCCCTGTGGATAGCCGTTCGCCCGGTGCGCCACCGCGGGTCATGCTGCACGCATGATCCGACGCGATGCTCGGCCGCGTATCCGCAACCAACGCGACCTGGACCGGACCTGGCGCGATTGGCTCCGCCGCCGCGACCATCCGCCCGCCGGCACCACCTGCCTGTTCGTGTTCGTCGACGGGAGGGCCACGCGGCGCGCGGTCACGTTCACGGACCTCGACGGCCCGCTGGACGACCTGCAGGTGTGTCGTCTGTCCCGGTGGATCCGGGGTGTCCTCGAGGACACCGACGGCTGGCGCGTCGCCTTCCTGATGTCCCGGTCCGGCGACGGGGCCGTCGACGAGCGCGACCAGGACTGGGCGACGTCCCTGTACGCCGCGGCGCGCCGCGCGGCCGTGGCGTGCGACGTCGTGCACCTCGGGGTCGGCGCCGAGGTGCGCCCACTCCCGCTCGACGCGCTGCCGGCGCGCGCCTTCGACATCTGAACGACCGGTCGGCCCGGCGGCGGACCCGTCGATAGGGTCGGCCCGTGGACCAGGTCGAGCGGCGGTACGACGCGCACGCACGGGAGCGGATCGTGCCCGAGCCGCCGAAGCGCGTCGAGGCGCCCGAGCGGCTGCCCTTCGAGCGGGACCGGGCGCGGGTGGTCCACGCGGCGTCCTTCCGGCGTCTGGCGGCCAAGACCCAGGTCGTCGGGCCGCAGAGCGACGACTTCGTGCGCAACCGGCTGACCCACAGCCTGGAGGTGGCCCAGATCGCGCGTGACCTCTCCCGCGCGCTGGGCACCCATCCCGACATCACCGAGACGGCCGCGCTGGCCCACGACCTCGGTCACCCGCCGTTCGGCCACAACGGGGAGCGCGCGCTGGCCGAGCTGGCGGCCGGGTGCGGTGGGTTCGAGGGCAACGCGCAGACCCTGCGGCTGCTGACCCGCCTCGAGGCCAAGACACCCGGTGCCGGCCTCAACCTCACGCGGGCGACCCTCGACGCCTGCACCAAGTACCCGTGGGGCCGCCACGAGGCGCCCGAGCACGCCGGCAAGTTCGGCGTGTACGACGAGGACCGGGCCGCCTTCGACTGGCTCCGCGCCGGTGCGCCCGCGGGCGGGCGCTGCGTCGAGGCGCAGGTGATGGACCTCGCCGACGACGTGGCCTACTCCGTCCACGACGTCGAGGACGGCACGGTCGCCGGCAAGGTCGACCTGACCCGCCTCGACAGCGCCGCCGTGTGGGACACCGTGCGGGTCTGGTACCAGCCTGACGCGACCGACGCGGAGCTCGACGACGTCCTCGACCGGCTGCGGGCGGTCGGCAGCTGGCCGCGGGCGCCGTACGACGGTGGTCGGGCGGGCCTCGCCGCGCTGAAGAACCTCACCAGCGACCTGATCGGACGCTTCTGCGGCGCGGTCCAGCAGGCCACCTTCGCGGCTGCCGAGGGGCCGTTCGTCCGCTATGCCGGCGACCTGGTGATCCCGGAGGCGACCTGGTCGGAGATCACGGTCCTCAAGGGCATCGCCGCCCACTACGTGATGGAGGACGCCGACCGGGTCGCCCTCCAGGTGCGCCAGCGCGAGCTCCTCGCCGCCCTCGTCGAGGTGCTCCTCGACCGCGGTCCCGACGCCCTCGACGAGATGTACGCCGCCGACTGGCACGCCGCCGCCGACGACGCGGCCCGCACCCGGGTCGTGATCGACCAGGTGGCCTCGCTCACCGACGCCAGTGCGGTCGCCTGGCACCAGCGCCTGCTCGGCTGACCACCCGCGGACGCGCTGGCTCGAGCTGGGCCCGGTCGAAATGGGATCGACCCGTCGCGTTTGAACGCGACGGGTCGATCGGATGGAGCGGGAAGGGTCAGCCGGTGACCGGGACGTGGTCCTTGACCGGCTTCGGCGACGGAGCGTCGTCCGGCGCGGGCGCCCGGTCGCTGGTCACAATGCCGCAGGTCGCCGAGGCGACGGTCAGCTTGATCTGGTCGAGCACGTTCAGGTAGAGCGCGTCGACGGTGAAGGTCCCGTCGGCGTTGGCCGTCTGGCGGTTCACCACGAGCTCGACGATCGGCGGGACACCCGCGACGTCGGGGATCTTGATGGCCTGGTTGGCCTGCTTGGTGTCGATCTTGACCGGAAGGCCCAGCGCGCTCAGGTCGGCGATCGTGGTGGTGCCCGTGTTGCCGTTGCAGCGCGCCTCGACGGCGCCGGCGCCGACGACCTTCAGCTTGCCCCGGAGCACGTCGCACAGGCCGCTGAGCTCGAGCTTGGTGAGCTTGCTGATGTCGAGGGCGCCGAGTGCGCCGAGGTTGAGCGGGGTGTCCTTGGTGGCCGAGCCGACCTGGTCGAGGACGCCCTGCAGGTTGGTGAGCAGCGGCGCGAGCACCGTGGTGTCGAGCGGCTCGGTCAGCTGGCCGAGGGCGGCGGTCAGGTCGTCGCAGGCCGCGCCGAGCGGTTGGGTCAGCGCGTCCAGCTGCGGGATCGCCAGCAGCCCGTCGCCGACCGCGAGATCCGTCACGCTGGCGGTGGCCGCGCCGTTCTGGGCGGACGCGTTGATGATGCCGCCGCTGGCGACCGGGTTCTTCGGGAGGCCGACGAGGGAGTCGCTCTTGAGGGAGCCGTCCGTCGAGGTGACGGTCGGCAGCGGCTCGATCACCGCGTTGCCGGCGATCGAGAGCTCGAGGCCGAACGCCGAGGACGGCGTGCCGGCCGCGGTCGCCGAGCTGCCCGCGAGCAGGGAGACGGACGCCGCCGCTCCCGCGACCAGGAGGAGCGCGCCGGCCGCCGGAGCCAGGTGCCGCTTGTTCTTCATCGGTGTTCCCTTCGTCATCATCATGTGTCCCCGAGAGCGGGTGAGAGGTCGAGGTCAGGCCTCGTCGACCAGGACGACGGTCCCGAGCGGCACCGTGCGCAACAGTTCGAGGGCGTCATCGGGCACCCGCACGCAGCCGTGGCTGATCGCCTTGCCGAAGACCGACGGGTCCGTCCAGCCGTGCAGGGCCACCGTGCCGGGCCCGCCGCCGTAGGAGTCGAGCGTCTCGCTGTGACTGCCCAGCGGCAGGATCACCGGCGAGAACGGCTGCTTGTCGTCGATGATCTGCCCGAGCACGAAGGTCCGGCCGACCGGCGTCGGAGTGCCGCTCGCCCCGATCGCCACCGTCCAGGTGCCGACCAGCGCGTCGTCCTCGAACAGCTCGAGGGAGCGCTCGCCCAGGTGCACCTTGATCAGGAACCGGCTGCGCGCCTCGGTCAGCTCCGAGCCGCGGATCCACCCCGTCGACCCGTTGGGCTTCGAGGGCAGCAGCACCTGCACCCAGTCGCGGTTGCGGGTGATCACCGGAAGCCAGGTGTCGCCGAACTGCGTCGCCTTGATCTTCGCGAACGGCGTGCCCTCGGGCTCGTCGTACAGCGCGGTCGTCCGCTTCGGGTGCACCACCGTGCCCTTCGGCACGTTCATGGGCCGCGGATCGGGCGGCGCGTCCGCGATCGTGGTCATGGTGGAGCTGGTCGGCAGGTCCTTCAGGTCCAGGTCGACCGAGGAGATCGGCGCCGCCCGCGGCGTCGTGTCGTCCTCGCCGTCCTTGAGCACCATGACGAGGGCGGAGACGGCGAACAGGAGAACGACGAGCGTGACCGGCCAGCTGGTGCGGCCGCGCGCCGGCGCCTGCTCCATGCCCGGTCCCTCCCCGAACGCTCATGACCCGTGACCCCTTCGTACGGTCCTCCCGTCAGGCCAACGAGCCACCTGTGGGCGAGGTCACGGGTGTCACCTGCGGAGTCTCCCTGCGGGGCCCGCCTCCCAGCACGCTCCACGGCTGTCTCCCGCTCCGCCTCGACTGCCGCCTCGACTGCCGCCTCCACTGCCTGCGTTCGGGTCGCACCCCGTCAGTAGGATCACGAGCATGGCCGGACGGATTCGTGACGAGGACATCGCCGCGGTCCGCGAGCGGGCCAAGATCGACGAGGTCGTGTCGTCCTATGTCACCCTCCGCAACGCCGGCGGTGGCTCGATGAAGGGCCTGTGTCCCTTCCACGACGAGAAGTCCCCGTCCTTCCATGTGACCCCGAGTCGGGGGTTCTTCCACTGCCTGGCCGGGGAGACCCGCGTGCTGACCTGGGACGGGCCCCGCGAGATCCGCGAGCTGGCGGGCGGCACGCACCGGATCCTCGGTGCGAGCGGCGACTGGATCGAGGCGCCCTTCAAGTCCTACGGCGTCCAGCGGCTGCACCGGATCACCGTCACGCGCAACCACCAGCGCAAGGAGCTGTACGCCACCGACGGGCACCGCTGGTTCATCCGGTCCGGCAAGACCCAGAGGAACGCGCGCGAGGTCCTCACGACCGCGCTGAAGTCCGGTGACCGGCTGGTCGCGAAATTCCCCCGGTCTCGGATCCGGCGGAGCACGCCGTCGCCGTTCGGCATCGCGCACGGCTTCACCTACGGCGACGGCACCCTCGACGGCACCGGGGCGATGGCGCTGATCTGCCCGCCCAAGGACGAGGCGATGCTCAAGTGGTTCCCCCACAGCCACACCACCGCTCGCGGCGACGGCAACCTCCTCGTCCACCACCTGCCGAGGTTCTTCAAGGACCGACCGTCGCTGGACGAGTCGGTGCCCTATCTCTACGGCTGGCTGGCGGGCTACTTCGCCGCCGACGGGTGTGTCGCCGCCGACGGCACGGTGATCATGAACTCCGCCGATCGCGACGATCTCGAGTTCGTCCGCACGGTCTGCACCCGTCTCGGCATCGCGACCTACGGCATCACCGGGCAGACCCGGCTCGGACTCGGCAAAGAGCCGACCGAACTGTTCCGGATCCACCTCGTCAACGAGGATCTCGAGCCCGACTTCTTCCTCCTCGAGCCGCATCGCCGTCGGTTCGAGGAGAACACCAAGGCCTTCGCCCGCCGCGGCTGGGTCGTCGAGAGCGTCGAGGAGACCGACCGGGTCGAGGAGGTGTTCTGCGCGGAGGTCGAGGATGGTCACGCGTTCACGCTGGAGGACAACATCCTCACCGGCAACTGCTTCGGCTGCCAGGAGGGCGGGGACGTCTTCACGTTCCTGATGAAGATCGACGGGCTCAGCTTCGGCGAGGCCGTCGAGCGGATGGCCGACAAGTATGGCATCCACCTGCGTCGCGACGAGACCGGCCACGACGACCGGCCGAAGGGGCCCCAACGGCGGCGTCTGGTCGAGGCGCACGCCGCGGCCCAGGAGTTCTACGCCGAGCAGCTCGGCACCCCCGACGCGCTGGCGGCGCGGCAGTTCCTGGCCGAGCGCGGGTTCGACCAGCAGGCCGCCCTCAGGTTCGGCATCGGCTTCGCCCCCCGCGACGGTGAGGCGCTGTGGCGCCACCTGAGCGGCCGGAAGTTCACCTCCGAGGAGCTGATCGCCGCGGGCCTGGTGGCGATGGGGCGTTCCCTCTACGACAAGTTCCGCGGGCGTCTGCTGTGGCCGATCCGGGAGACCAACGGCGACACGATCGGCTTCGGGGCCCGGCGGATCTTCGACGACGACCGGATCACCGCCAAGTACCTCAACACCCAGGAGACGCCGATCTACAAGAAGAGCCAGGTGCTCTACGGCATCGACCTGGCCCGCAAGCCGATCGCGCTCAAGTCGCAGGCCGTCATCGTCGAGGGCTACACCGACGTGATGGCCTGCCATCTCGCCGGCGTCGAGACGGCCGTCGCCACCTGCGGCACCGCGTTCGGCGACGACCACGCCCGCGTCCTGCGCCGCTTCCTCGACGACCACGCCGAGCTGCGCAGCGAGGTCGTGTTCACCTTCGACGGCGACGAGGCCGGTCAGAAGGCCGCGCTGCGGACCTTCGAGGGCGACCAGCGGTTCGTGTCGCAGACCTACGTCGCGGTGGCGCCGGAGGGCCTCGACCCCTGCGAGCTGCGGATCCAGCAGGGCGACGACGCCGTCCGCGAGCTGATCGCCAGCCGCCGGCCGCTCTACCGCTTCGTGC
The DNA here is from genome assembly GCF_051390595.1 of Nocardioides segetis. NCBI lineage: Bacteria > Bacillati > Actinomycetota > Actinomycetes > Propionibacteriales > Nocardioidaceae > Nocardioides > Nocardioides segetis. The sequence goes on from NZ_JBNINR010000013.1 coordinate 95,335, forward strand.
TCGAGAATGTCATCGGCCGCTACGACCTCGACCGGGCCGACAGCCGGGTCGACGCGCTCCGGGCCGGCGCCCGGCTCGTCGCCAGCGTCCGCGACAGGTCCAAGGTCGACGCCTTCGCCCGCGAGCTCGCTGGCATGGTGGGCGCCGACATCGACCAGGCCCGCGCCGAGGTGCGCCGCGCCGCCGCCCGCGGCAGCGCTCCCGCGGGCCGGCCCGAGCGCAACGGCGCGGCGCAGGAGCCGGCGGTCGAGCCGGCGCCGCGCTCCGCCGTACCCGACCTGCGGGATCCGCGCTTCGGCATCGAGCGCGAGACCCTCAAGCTGGTCCTGCAGGCGCCGCTGGCGATCGGGCGGACCACCGCCGACATCGGCAGCAACGACTTCACCCACCCGACCTACCGCGCGGTCTGGGACCTCGTCGCGGCGGCCGGCGGCACCGTGGCCGGCCAGAACGACCCCGGCTGGGTGGCCCGGCTGCGCGACGCGGCGACCGATCCGGCGGTGTCGTCGTTGGTCAGTGCGTTGGCCGTCGAGCCGATCCCGGTCAACCGCGACATCGACGCCGGCTACGTCGCCCATCACGTCCACCGGCTCCAGGAGCTGACCGCACTGCGCCGCATCGACGAGGTCCGCTCCCGGCTGCAGCGCACCAACCCGCTCGACAACCCGGCCGACTACAACAAGATGTTCGGCGAGCTCGCGGCCCTCGAGCAGCATCGACGCACTCTGCGCGAGAAGATCGTGGGCGCTCCGTGAGGCCGCGCCGATGAGGTGGGCCCGGCTGCCGGCGCGCCGGCCGTCGCTCCCCGTCGGGCCGGGGGAGCGGTTGCTCGCGTGGGCCGAGGTGCGGCGACCGGACGCCGGGCCGGCGCTCGTCGGCGGGACCCGCGACGCGCTCTACCTGCCCGACCGGCTGCCCTGGGAGCAGGTCGCGAGTGCGGAGTGGGACCAGGACGAGGCGACCCTGCGCGTCGTCCAGGTCGCCCGTTTCGGCGAGTCGACACCCGTCCACCTGCTCCGGCTCGCCGATCCCGGCCGCCTCCTGCAGCTGGTGCGCGAGCGGGTCACCGCGAGCATCGCCGTCCAACGCCACGTCGCGGTGTCCGGGCGCCGCTCGGTGCGCATCCTGGCGCGCCGCGCGCCCGGCACCCGCGGTGACCTCTCCTGGTTCGTCGAGTACGACGACGGGCTGGACCCGGCCGATCCGCGGGTCGACGCCGTGGTCCAGGAGGCCCTTGCCGCCGCCCGGGCCGACGTCGAGGTCTGAGACCCACAGCCCCGGAGGCACCTCGATTTCTGGGGGCAGCCACCGCCTTGCTAGGGTTTCCCCGCTCCACCTCGCGGTGGAGCCGAGCATTCCCCCGTAGCTCAACTGGCAGAGCATTCGACTGTTAATCGAAGGGTTACTGGTTCGAGTCCAGTCGGGGGAGCCGAAGAGGGCCCCTGACCCGCGCTGACGCGGGTCAGGGGCCCTTCTGCATCTCCGGGGTCGCCCGCGCCGCCCCCGGCGCGCCGCTGTCCCGTCTTCGTCGCGCCGAAGCCACACCCGGTCCGGCCCGGTCCGCGTCCGGCACGGCGCGCCGGCGTCGCGCGGTCCCGTGCTCGCGAACTGCCCATTGACTTCTGTGGTGGCCCCACTCTACGTTTTGTGAAACGACCATTCCATCTAGTAGAACACGGTGGTTATCCGATGCGCTCGAGGATCACGATGGGAGCAGGGCTCCTCGCCCTGACTCTGTTCGCAGCCTGCTCGCCGACCGGCGGCTCCACGGACGAGGCCGGCGGCCGCGCGGACGGCGAGGTCAGGTTCCTGATCGCCGAGAACTTCTGGGCCGACTGGACGCCCTACGCCAGCACGGCGCAGAGCCAGCACCGCCTGAACCGCCAGATCTACGACACCCTGATGGACTTCCCGAGCGGCCGGCTGGACGCCCCGGAGCCGATGCTGGCGACGTCCTGGGAGCAGGTCGACGAGCGCACCTGGGAGTTCGAGCTCCGCGAGGGCGTGACCTTCCACGACGGCCAGGAGTTCGGGCCCGACGACGTGAAGGCGTCCTTCGAATGGGCCTCCGGCGCGACCGGTGAGGAGTCGATCCTCGTCGACCGGTGGGTCCCCACCCAGGTCGAGGTGGTGGACGAGAACACCGTCCGGCTGGTCACCGAGACGCCGCTCGCGTCGATCTTCGACGCGATCCGGCAGACCCCGATCATCGCGGCGGAGGACGTCGAGGCCGGCGCCGACGCGATGGCCTCCGAGCCGAACGGGACGGGCCCCTTCAAGCTGGAGAAGGAGACGCCGACCAAGAAGACGATGGTCGCCAACCAGGACTACTGGCGCGACCCGGCGACGATCGACACCCTCGTGTGGGAGTACGTCGGTGACGCCCAGACGAGGGTGAACGCGCTCAAGGCCGGTCAGGCCGACGTGATCGACCGCGTCCCGGCCGAGCACCACGAGAGCCTCGCGTCGACCGACGGCATCGCCGTGGAGTCGATGACCGCCGCGGAGCAGGTGAACCTGTGGTCGATCCCCGGCCGCGTGGCCGCGTGGGACGAGAACCCCGACCTGCGGCGGGCGGTGATGCTGGCGATCGACCGGGCGTCGCTGACCGAGAACCTCGTGCAGGGCGAGAGCAAGCCGGCGATGAGCCACATGCCGAGCGAGACCCTGTACTACGTCGAGAACCAGCCGAGCTACGAGCAGGACGTCGAGGAGGCCACCCGCCTGGTCAAGGAGTCCGGCGCCGAGGGCCTCGAGTTCGAGATCTGGGCCGCCCCGGGCTTCCTGCCCGCGGCGGACAAGGTCGGCCAGGCGATCGTGTCCATGCTCGAGAAGGTCGGTCTGAAGCCCAAGCTGGTGACCGCCGATGTCGCGGGGCTCGTGGACGACTCCACCAAGAAGAACGGGACCGGCCTGCTCTACCACATCAGCTGGGCGAGCGGCGGCGAGCCGGCCTCCGCCGTCGGCATCTACACCAGCGCCAACCGCTGGCACCTGACCGACCCGACCGTCGACGACCTGGTCGCCGAGGGCAAGGCGACGGTCGACCCGGCGCAGCGCGAGGCCGTCTACGCCCAGCTCCAGGCACGCCTGTGGGAGACGCTGCCGTCGCTGCCGCTCTACTACAGCGACTTCACGGTCGCCCGATCCGAGCGGGTCGAGGGGCTGCAGGTCCTGCCCAACTACGACACCTACTTCTACCCGGCCACCCTCGGCGAGTAGTAGGCGCCCGTCCATGCTGTCACTGATCCTGCGCCGCGTGGCACAGATGGTCGCGGTCGCCCTGGCAGTCGTAGCGCTCGTGTTCTTCCTGCTGCGACTGGCGGGCGACCCCGCCCGGCTGCTGAACTCCGCCGACGCATCGGAGGCGACCATCGCGGCGACCCGCGAGCGGCTCGGCCTCGACGATCCCGTGATCGTCCAGTTCTTCCGCTTCCTCGGCGAGGTGCTCCGCGGCGATCTGGGCAGCTCCTACCTCGGCGGGTACGACGTGAGCTCGATCGTCTTCGGCGCACTGCCCAACACGATCATGCTGGCCATCGCCATCATCGTGTGCTCGACGCTCCTGTCGCTGGTGCTCGGGATCTCCTCGGCCCTGGCTGCCGGTTCGTGGTGGGACCGATGCGTCCAGGTGTACGTCGCGCTCGCGCAGGCGACGCCGAACTTCTGGCTGGCGGTGATCCTGGTGCTGATCTTCGCGGTCAACCTGGGCTGGCTCCCCGCGGTCGACTTCACCGGCCCGGTCAGCTTCGTCCTCCCGGTGACCACCATGACGGTGGTGCTCACCCCGATCCTGATCCGGACCGTGCGGCAGTCCTTCCTGGAGACGCTGGATCAGGACTACGTCCGGGCGGCACGGGCCCGTGGGATCGCACCGCGCCGGATCATCGGGATCCACGTGCTCAAGGTGGCCTCCCTGCCCCTGGTGACGCTGATCGGCATGCAGCTCGGCGTGGTGCTGGCCGGCTCCTACGTGATCGAGGTGATCTTCAACTGGCCGGGCATCGGCAAGCTGGCGGTCGACTCCCTCAACTCCCGTGACTTCCCGATGGTGCAAGGAGCGGTGCTGGTCGCCGCGGTCACCTTCGTCCTGGTCAACTCGCTGGTCGACCTGACCTACAGCGTGCTCGACCCGCGCGTCCGAGCGGAGAACACCTGATGAGCGCCCTGATCGAACAGGCCGAGGGAGCGGCGGCGCCCGCCGCTCCCGGCGTACGCCGGCGCCGCCTCCCGCGGGGACTGCGCCTGGTGGGCTGGGTCGGGATCGTGGCCCTGCTCCTGGTGGCCGCCCTCGCCCCGTGGTTGGCGCCCCACGACCCGCATGCCCAGGACATCGCCCACACGCTGCGGCCGCCGGTGTGGGACGGCGGCAGCTGGTCGCACCCCTTCGGCACCGACTCCCTCGGTCGGGACGTGCTGTCCCGGATGCTGCTGGGAGCCCGCTCCTCGGTGGTGATCAGCGTCTTCGCGATGCTCCTCGGGGCGAGCCTCGGGGTCCTGACCGGGATGGCGGCCGGCTTCCTGGGCCGGGTGGTGGACACGGTGCTCATGCGCCTCGGCGACGTCCAGCTGGCGCTGCCGTTCATCCTCGTCGCCATCGTGGTGCTCGGGATGATGACCGATCGGCGGCCGATCCACCTGATCCTGGTCCTGGGCCTGCCCGCGTGGATCGTCTACGCCCGGGTGGTGCGCAGCCGGGTCCTCGCGGAGCGCTCGCAGGACTACGTGCTGGCCGCGCGGACCCTGGGCGCCAGTCGGCTGCGGCAGATGACGACGTACGTGTGGCCGCAGGTCCGGTCGGTCGTCCCGCCGATCGCGCTGGTGGACCTGAGCCACCTGATCATCATGGAGTCGACGCTGAGCTTCCTCGGCTTCGGCCTCACCGCGCCCGCGGTCTCCTGGGGCCAGATCCTCGCCGAGGGGCGTCAGAACATGGAGAGCTCGCCGTGGCTCCCCGTGCTGCCGGGCGTGGCCATCATGCTCGCCGTGCTCGCGATCAACCTGGCTGCCGAGCCGGGGGAGCGGCGCCGTCGCCGTGCCCGTCCGCGTCGTACGGTCTCCCGGGCCGCCGCTGTCGCACCCGAGGCGACCGCCGCGGACGATGGCACCGACGCCGACGTGGTCCTGTCCGTCCGCGACCTGCGCGTGGAGTTCCCCGGGCGCGACGGGCGGCCGGTGCAGGCCGTGCGCGGCGTCTCGTTCCAGGTCCGTCGCGGCCGCATCGTGGGCATCGTGGGGGAGAGCGGCTCGGGCAAGTCGGTCACCGCCTACGCCGTGATGGGACTGCTCTCCGGCGGCGGCGCCGTCACCAGCGGCACGGTGCGATTCGACGGGGTCGACCTGGTCGGCGCCTCCGAGGCCCGCCTGCGGCCGCTGCGTGGACGCCGGCTGGGGATGATCTTCCAGAACCCGTCCAGCTCGCTCAATCCGGTGCTGACCGTCGGCTACCAGCTCGTCGAGGCGCTCCGCAGCGCCCAGCAGGTGTCGAGGTCGGAGGCGGTCACGCGATCGGTCGAGGCGCTGCGTCGGGTGGGCTTCGGTCATCCGGAGGCGGTGATGGCGCAGTACCCGTTCCGCCTCAGCGGCGGGCAGAACCAGCGGGTGATGATCGCGATGACCATGCTGACGGCGCCGGACCTGCTCCTGGCCGACGAGCCGACCACGGCGCTGGACGTGACGACCCAGGCGCAGGTGCTCGACCAGATCGCCTCGATGCGCGACGACCTGGGCACCAGCGTCGTCCTCATCTCGCACGACCTGGGTCTGATGGCCGAGGTGGCCGACGAGATCGTCGTCATGTACGCCGGCGAGGTCTGCGAGGCCGGCCGGACCGAGGAGGTGCTGGCGAGTCCGGCCCATCCCTACACGCGTGCGCTGCTGGCCTCCGCTCCCGGGGCAGGTCGGCCCGAGGGCGGCGTGCTGGCCACGATCCCCGGCGACCTGCCGGACCCGGCGACGACGCGGCAGGGGTGCGCCTTCGCCGAACGGTGCCCCGAGGCCATGACGATCTGCCACAGCGTCGTCCCGGCGGCGGTGGAGCATGCGCCCGCATGGGCGGTGTCCTGCCATCTGCACACGCCGCAGAGCGAGAGCGCGCGGACGAAGGGGAAGGTGGGGCTGCGATGACGCCTCTGCTCGAGCTGCGGGGAGTGGACTCCCGCTACACCGTGCGCCGCGGCCTGCGCGCTCCGGTCACCGTGCACGCGGTCAATGGCGTCGACCTGACCATCCGGCCGGGTGAGACGGTCGGGCTGGTCGGCGAGAGCGGCTGCGGCAAGTCGACGCTCAGCCGCACCATCCTGCGGCTGAAGCAGCCCACCGCGGGGGACATCCTCTTCGACGGACGCCCGCTGCGGGAGATCGACGAGGCGGCCTACCGGCGCCAGGTCCAGATGGTGTTCCAGGATCCCTACGCCAGCCTGCCGCAGCACATGAAGGCCGGCCGGATCGTCGCCGAGCCGATGCTCATCCACCGCACGGTGAGCGACAAGGAGGCCGCCCTGCGCCGTGCGGCCGAGCTGATGCGCGACGTCGGCCTGCCCGCCGGCACCGAGGAGAAGTTCCCGGGGCAGCTGAGCGGTGGCCAGCGTCAGCGTGTCGGCATCGCCCGTGCGTTGGCGCTCGACCCGTCGTTGATCGTCGCCGACGAGGCGGTCTCGGCGCTCGACGTGTCGGTCCAGGCGCAGATCCTGAACCTGCTGGCCGAGCTCCAGCGGGAGCGGCGGCTCGCCCTGCTGTTCGTCTCCCACGACATCGACGTGGTGCGGTTCCTGTGCCAGCGGATCGCGGTGATGTACCTCGGTCGCATCGTCGAGGTCGGTCCGGCCGCGGCGGTGCACGACCATCCCCACCACCCCTACACCCGGGTGCTGATGGACGCCGTCCCCACCATCGCGCGACGTGGCCGACCGCGGATCGAGGTCCGCGGCGACCCGCCCGACCCCCTCGATCCGCCGACCGGCTGTGCCTTCCACCCGCGCTGTCCGTTCGCCCAGGACATCTGCCGCACGGAGCGGCCCGCCCTCACCGCCCGGCCGGGCGGTGGCATGGCCGCCTGCCACTTCGGTCCGGAGGAGCTCGCATCGATGGAGGCTCGACGCGACCCGGGCAGCGCCGCGGGAGACACCCTCGGACAGGTGACCCGATGACGCCGGTGACCGACCGGCCGGCTCCGGTCGGCGTGGCCGTCGTGGGCCTGGGGTTCATGGGAACGCGGTGGGTGCGGGCGCTGGCCGACCACGACGGTGCCCGGGTCGTGGCGGTCTGCGACGTCGACGACGAGCGTGCCAGGGCGGTGGCGGACACCTGCGGCGCCCGGTGGGCCACCGGGCTCGACGCCCTGGCCGACCCACGGGTCGACGCGGTCGTCGTCTGCACGCCCGACCATCTGCACCGCGACGCCGCGCTCGAGGCGGTGCGGCTCGGACTCCCGGTCGCGGTCGAGAAGCCCTTCGCGCACGACATCGCGACGGCCGAGGAGATCCGGGACGCCGCGGAAGCCGCCGGCGTACCGGTCCTGGCCGGGCACATCCTCCGGTTCGAGCCACGCTATGCGGCCGCCCGGGCGGCGGTCGCGGACGGACGGATCGGTCGTGTCCTGGCGATCCGCAGCGAGCGGATCGGACTGCTCGCCGACCAGCAGGTGCTGGGCGGCCGGGTCAGCGTCCCGCTCTACTACGGCACCCACGAGATGGACATCGCCCGCTGGTTCGCCGGGGACATCGCCGCGGTCGACGCGGTCAGCAGCGGTGGCGTGCTGCGCTCCCGGGGCTTCGACGTGGACGACCTGTACTCGGTGTGCCTGCGATTCGCCTCGGGCGCCCATGGGACCTCGATGCTGGGCTGGGTGCTGCCGGACGCGTCCCTGGGCGCCGGGCTGACCGGCTTCACGGTGATCGGGGAGCACGGCTACCTCACCATCGACCAGGGCGGCACCGGGCTGTCCGTCCAGGGGGCGACGGGGCCGGTGCCGGTGGACAGCTGGTACGCGCCCACGATGCACGGGCGGATGTCCGGGGCGATCGGCTACCAGGTCCGCCATCTCGTCGAGGTGGCGCGGGGCGAGGCCGAGCCCGTGTGCACCGCGGTCGACGGGACCGAGGCGGTCCGGGCCGCCCTCGCCATCGAGCGATCGGCACGGAGCGGAACCCGCATTCGACTGGAGGAGGCAGCACGGTGAGAGAGATCCTGCTGGCGATCGGCGGCAAGCGCCTGCCGGCCGCCGACGGCACGACCATGGACGTCCGCAGCCCCGCCACGGGGGAGCTGGTGGCGCGGATGGCGTGCGCGTCCCCGTCCGACGTGGACGCCGCGGTCGCGACCGCGGCGGAGGCGGGCGCGGCCCTGGCCGAGCTCGGGCCGCGGGGCCGGGCCGGGCTCGCCGCCCGGGTCGCCGACCTGCTCTGGGAGCAGCAGGAGTCCATCGCGCGGGACCTGGCCTCCGAGCAGGGCAAGCCGATCGGCGAGGCCAGGGGCGAGATCGCGGCGGCCGTGGAGATGTGGCGCGACGCCGCCGAGCTGGTCCGCCATCGCACCGAGGAGATCCTCCCGAGCGACGACCCGGCCCGCGCGATCGTCGTACGACGCCGGCCGCATGGCGTGCTCGCGGTGGTGACGCCGTGGAACTTCCCGGCGACGATCCCGACCGAGTACCTCTGCGCCGGGCTCGCGATGGGCAACGCCATCGTGTGGAAGCCCTCGGAGCTGACCCCGGTCACCGCCGACCGGATCCTGCGGTGCATCGAGGAGGCCGGGTTCCCGGCCGGAGCGGTCAACCTGGTGACCGGCACCGGCGGCTCGGTGGGGGCGGCGCTGGTCGGCCACCGCGGGGTCAACGCTGTCGGCTTCACCGGCAGCCCGGAGACCGGTGAGGCCATCTCCCGGTCGGCGGGCACCAAGCCCCTGCTGCTCGAGCTCGGTGGCAACAACGCGACGGTCGTCCTCCCGGAGACCGACATCTCCCGGGCGGCGGAGGCGCTCGCCGAGGCGGCCTTCGCCAATGCGGGCCAGATCTGCAGCTCCACCGAGCGGATCCTGGTGCACGCGTCGATCCACGACGACCTGCGTGACGCGCTGGCTCAGGCCGCGCGGAGCCGTCGGGTCGGACCGTCGCTCGACGAGACGACCCAGATGGGTCCCCTCAACAACGCGGCGGTGCTGGAGAAGGTCCAGCGGCATGTGCGTGAGGCACTGGACGGCGGCGCCGTGGCCGTGGCCGGGGGCCGGCGGCTGGACGGAGCCGCGACCGAGCTGTTCTACGAGCCGACCGTGCTCAGCGGCGTGCGCCCGGACCTCGAGGCCTTCACCGAGGAGACGTTCGGCCCGGTCGCGATGCTGGTGCCGTTCACCGATGACGCGCAGGCCGTGCGGATGGTCAACGACCACCGGCTCGGCCTGATCGCGGGGATCATCGGTGACGACCTGGACCGGGCGCTCGAGATCGGACGGCGGCTCGAGGTCGGCATGGTCAACGTCGACGCGGTGGCGACCGCCTGGCAGCCGCACACGCCGTTCGGCGGGTTCTCGGGCCGGCGCAGCGGCGTCGGCCGGCTCGGCGGCGCCTACACGCTGGACGCGCTCAGCCAGCTCCAGACGTTCGTGCTGCCGGCCAGGAGGCTGCCATGAGCGGGCACGTCCTGGGCGAGCTGACGACCGAGGACGTGGCGGCGGCGGACTTCCGGATCGCCATCCTCCCGGTCGGCGCGGTCGAGCAGCACGGGCCGCACCTCTCGGTGCTGACCGATGCGCGGATCGCCGAGCGGTTCGCGCAGCTGCTGGCCGAGAGGCTCGGCGGGACGGCTCTCCTGTGCCCCCTGCTCCCGTACGGCCTCTCCGAGCACCACGCGGCCTTCGCCGGGACGGTGACGCTGCGGCCGGCCACCTTCATCAGTCTCGTCGGCGACATCGTCGACTCGCTGGCCGCCCAGGGGTTCGACAAGGTCGTCGTGGTCAACGGGCACGGCGGGAACATCGAGGCCCTGTCGCTCGTGGCGCGCGATCAGCGCGTCCGCAACCGGGTCCGGGTCGGCTCGTTGATGTGGGCGAAGCTGGCGCACGACGTCTGTGCCGAGGGCACCGCGGGCGCCGCCTACGGACACGCCTGCGAGAACGAGACGTCCCTCGCGATGGTGCTGGCCCCCGAGCTGCTCCGACCGGACCGGGTGCGGGCCCCGGAGGGCGCCCGCATCGACGTACCGCACGCGATGCCGCCGCGCGCGCTCGTGGACACCGCCTACGCCTTCGACGAGCTCACCGTCGACGGCGTGTGGGGAGATCCGCGCGCGGCCGGCGTGGAGCGCGGCGAGCGGATCCTCAGCACGGCGCTGGCGCGCGCCGAGGAGTACTGCCGCGCGCTGGCGGAGGAGCCTCCGCCCGCCGGCTGACGACGCCGGCCCACCGCCCCGATCGCGCGCGCAGGCCCGCGGTCCTGAGGACCGCGATCACCCAAGTCGACTCAGTCAATCAAGCAACTGCCAAATGAAAGGGAAGTCATGTCAGCAAGACGAACCGCCGGCCGCATCCTCGGCCCGGCCCTGTGCTTGGGGTTGGCCGCGACGGCCGTCCCCACCGCCGTCGCCGAGGTCGATGACCCCGCGGCCGCGCCGACGGAGGCCGTCCTGGTCGACCAGACACGGGAGAAGGGCCTGTGGGAGCCCCTGCTGGGCATGTTCGCCCACACCGCCGCGTCGGCGGACGTGAACGGCGACGGCTACCTCGACCTCTACGTCGGGGGCTTCTACCAGCAGATGCCCTGGGACAAGTTCTTCAGGTTCGGCACCCGCGGTGCCACCGAGATCTCGCCCGACCGGCTGCTGTTGGGTGGGCCGGACGGCTTCACCCCCGACGACACCTTCCCCGAGCTGCGCGACGGCAACTCCAGCGGCAGCTCGTTCGCGGACTTCGACGGGGACGGCGACCTGGACCTCCTGGTGAGCCAGTACTACCCCTACGAGTACGTGAACAACGTGCCGCCGCCGACCAACGGGCAGAGCGTCGTCGTCCTGGAGAACGTCGGCGGCAGCTTCGCCGAGCCGCGCCGGGTCGCGCCCGAGATCGGCGCCCGCACGGTCGCCGTGGCCGACTACGACGCCGACGGCAACCTCGACTTCTTCGTGGTCGAGGACATCTACTACCAGCCCCAGCTCGGCCCGTCGTCCAGTCGGCTCTACCTCGGCAACGGCGACCTCACCTTCGACGAGGCCACCGCCGAGTCCGGCCTGCCCGCCAACATCAGCGGACTCGGCGCGTCCGCGACGGACCTGAACGGCGACCACGCACCGGACCTGCTGGTCAGCGGGACGCTGCGCAAGCAGTCCGACCCCGCCGGGGCCGGCACCTACGGCCGGGCACGGCTGTTCGTCAACGACGGCTCCGGGAGCTTCACGGAGGCCGACGCGAGCATGTTCGCCATGCGCACCGGCGGCTGGAACGACGAGTCGGCCGGGATGGCCGTCGCCGACCTCAACCGCGACGGGCGGTCGGACGTGGTCATCGGCGCCCACCCCTATCCCGGGCTGACCACGGTGTGGCCGCAGCCGATCCACATCTACCTCAACGAGGGCAACGACGCCGACGGCAACCCCCGCTTCCGCGACGTGACCGCCGAGACCGGCATCGGGGCGATCGACAGCAAGTCCGCGCACATCACGCTGGCCGACACCGACCAGGACGGCTGGTTGGACATCGTCTCCGGCGTCTCCGTCAAGGACGGCACCACGCCTGCGGTGTTCAAGCACCTGGGCCTCTCCGACGGCGTACCGCAGTTCGCCACGCCTGCCGGACTGGGCTCCGAGCGGGTGCCCACGCCCGAGATCAGCCAGTGGGAGAACGCCAAGATCCCGCGCTACTGGCCGACCGGCGTGAACGGCGACTTCGACCGCGACGGCGACGTCGACGCGTTCATGGCGGAGTGGTTCCCGGAGCTGCCCTCGCGCTACTTCGACAACCGCACCGAGCGCAACGGCAACTGGCTGACCGTGAAGCTGCCCACGACCGACCTCGCCCCCGGCACGACGGTGCGGATCTACGACCGTCCGGGCAACCGGCCCAAGGCCCGCGACCTCGTCTACAGCCGCGAGTTCACGCCCAACGAGAGCTACGGCGGCGGCGTCCCGTACGAGCTGTACGCCGGGGTCGGTGACGCCCGAGTGGTGGCGGTCGAGCTGATCGCCCCGCACACCGGTGAGCGCACGCTGCTCAAGGCGGTCCGCACCAACCGTGAGGTGACGGTGACGCTGCCGTGACCCCCACCGTCACCCTCGCCGTCCTCGGACTGGGGCACGAGACCAACACCTTCTCCTCACAGAAGGCCGACCTGGCGCTCTACCAGGACGGCGGCCTGCATCGCGGAGCGGAGCTGGTCGCCCACCACGGGGACGCTCAGACGACCTTCGCCGGGTTCCTGGAGCCCGACGGACTCGAGACATCGGTCCGGCTGGTGCCGCTCCTCAGCGCCTGGGTCAACCCGCGGGGCCCGATCACGGCGGAGGCGTTCGACGCGATCGTGGGCGAGATGGTGACGATGCTCGCCGAGCAGGGCCCCTTCGACGGGGTCCTGCTCGGCCTGCACGGCGCGGCCGTCGCCGACGGCTGCGCCGACGCGGACGCCGAGATCACCCGGAGGGTCCGCGAGGTCGTCGGCGGCGACGTGCCCGTGGGCGCGGTCGTCGACATGCACGCCAACCTGTCCCAGGCGATGGTCTCGAAGCTCGACGTCTTGTTGCCGTACCAGACCAATCCGCACGTGGACGCCCGTGGACGTGGCCGGGAGTGCCGCGACCTCGTGCTGGAGATCGTCCGGTCCGGGCGGCGTCCCGGCCTGGTCCTGGAGCGGCTGCCGCTCGTCGTCGGCATCACCAGCCAGGACACCGCCCACGGGCCGATGGCGGACCTGCTGGCGATCGCCGCCGACCTGGAGGCCGAGGACGGCGTCCTCGACTGCAGCCTCGTCGAGGGCTTCCCCTACGCCGACGTGCCCCAGATGGGGATGTCCGTGGTCGCGTGCCATCGGGACGGGCCGGACGCGGCGCGCGACGTCGCCCGCCGCCTGGCCCGCGAGGTGTGGCGTCGGCGCGAGGACCTGCGCGGAGACGGCGTCGCCATCGACACCGCGATCGACAAGATCCTCGCGCATCGCGACGAGCGGCCGATGCTGGTGCTCGACGTCGGCGACAACGTCGGCGGGGGAGGCCCGGGCGACTCCACGGTGCTGCTCGCCGAGCTGGTACGACGCGAGGTCGGCGAGGTGGCCGTGGTGATCCACGACCCGGTGGCCGTGGCCGCGCTCGCCGCCGCCGCGGTGGGCGAGCAGGTCGACGTCGAGGTCGGCGGGCGCAGCAGCGAGCAGGAGGGCAGCCCGGTGGCGCTGCGGGCCCACCTGGTCGGGCGCTCCGACGGCCGCTACCAGGAGCCGCGGATGGCGCACGGCGGGCTGCGGTACTTCGACGCCGGCGCGATGGTCGCGCTCCGCGACCACAGCGGCGTCCTGGTCGTGCTGACCTCGAAGCTCGTGCAGCCGATCACGCCCGCGCAGCTGACCGCGGTCGGCCTGGACCCGTCGCGACTGCGCGCCGTCGTCGCCAAGGGCGTCAACGGCCCACGGGCCGGCTACGCACCCGTCTGCGGCGAGGTGCTGGTCGTCGACACGCCCGGGATCACCCGCCTGTCCGTCCACGAGTTCACCTACTCCCACCGCACCCGACCCATGTACCCCTACGAGCCGGAGGCCAGCTATGTCTGAGGCGTCCCTTCCCTCCCGACCGGGAGCCAGCACCACCATCACGACCACCGCCGAGCGTGCCAACGGAGCGGTCAACATCGGGGAGGGGCCGGTGCCCCACCTGTATCCCCCCGCCGTCCGCGCCGGAGACTTCGTCTTCGTCTCCGGGCATGCCTGCGTCGACGAGGAAGGGGCCTACGACCCCCGGCCGTTCGCGGAGGAGATGACCTTCGCGATGGGCAAGGTCGCGCACGCCCTGGCCCTGGCCGGCTCGGGGATGGACGACGTCGTCCAGGTGCGCGCCTACCTCGGGGATCCGCGCCACAAGGACGAGTACAACGCGCTCTTCCCGACCTTCTTCAGCCGCCCCGGCGCGGCCCGAACGACGATCCAGCACTGCCTGGGCGAGATCAAGTTCGAGGTGGACGTCGTCGCGTACTCGCCGCGACGCCGACCCCCGGAACCGATCTAGTGGCACGTCCGGAAAGTTCTGATGCGCTTCGCGCACCCACAGCACGCACCTCGCGGCGTTGCCGACGCTTGCGAGACGACCCGGTATGGCTGCGCGCCGGCGCCTTGCGATCCACGCACCGTGAGCACGCCAACCGTTCCACAACTTCCCGGACGCACCACTAGCCCGCGTGCCACCGCCCACCTACCCAAGGAACAGAAGGACTGAGATGCCGATCACCTCATGGCCCGCCTCGGCCGAGGCATGGGAACGAACCAAGCGTTCAGTGGGGGGAGGTGTATCCACCGGGCTCCGCGCACAGATGAAGCCGCACCCCCTCTTCTTCCGCGGGGGAGCCGGCGCCCGGCTGACCGATCTCGACGGCCACGACTACCTCGACTACGTGCTCGGCTGGGGCCCGGTGATCCTGGGGCACGGCCACCCGGGCCTGACCGAGGCGGTTGCCCGGCAGATCCCGCGGGGGGCGTCCTACGGGGCGGGCCACCTGCTCGAGCCGGAGGTGGCCGAGCAGGTCCTGGCCCGGATCCCGGGGGCGGAGCGGCTGCTGTGGACCAACACCGGCTCCGAGGCCGCCCAGGTCGCGCTGCGGTTGGCGCGGGCGGCCACGGGCCGTCGTCGCTATGTGCGGTTCGCCGGGCACTACCACGGCTGGTCCGACCCGTTCCTGGTCGGCTACCGGCCCGGGGCCGACGGCGAGCTCGGTCTGGGCAGCCTCGGCCAGCCCGCCGGCGTCCTGGACGACGTGGTGATCGTGCCGTGGGGCGATCTGGAGTCCGTGCGCAGGGTGCTGACCGATCCCGACAACGACTGCGCGGCGGTCTTCTGCGAGCCGGTGCTCTGCAACTCCGGGGTGCTGGAGCCGCCTCCGGGCTTCCTGGCCGGCCTGCGCCGGCTGTGCGACCAGAGCGGCACGGTGCTGGTCTTCGACGAGGTGATCACCGGCTTCCGGATCGACTCCGGGGGCGCGGTGAGCCGGTACGGCGTACAGCCGGATCTGATCACGCTCGCCAAGGCGATCGCCGGCGGCTACCCGCTGGCCGCCGTCGCGGGCTCGGCCGACCTGATCGACCAGACCCAGCGCGGCGTCGTGCACGCCGGCACCTACAACGGCAACCCGGTGGTGCTGGCCGCTGCCGGCGCCACCATCGAGGCGCTGTCCGCCCCGGGCGTCTACGAGACGTTCGAGCGGCTCGGCGAGCGGCTCGCCGACGGCCTGCGCTCCGCTTTCGCCGAGCAGGGCCTGGCCGCGTCCGTGCGTCAGGTGGGGCCGGTCCTCCAGTGCTCTCCCGGCGTGAGCGAAGCGGACACCTTCGACGGCTTCCTGGCGACGGACCAGGGGTTCTACGACCGGCTGACCGTGCAGCTCCTGGGGCGGGGGATCTTCGTGCTGCCCGGCGGCCGGTGGTACCTGTCGACCGCCCACACCGAGGCAGACATCGACCAGACCCTGGCGGCGTTCGGTGAGGCGCTGGCGTCGACGGTCGCCCAGCAGCCGGCGGAGCTGGCCGGATCCAGGAAGGGGGCCTAGGCATGCGCATCACCGCGATCGAGGTCGACGGCGCCCGGAGGTACGCGGCCGTGGACGGCGAGGCGCTGCGTCTGCTGGGAACGAAGGAGGCGCCCGCCCCCGACCTGGTGTCGGCCGCGTCCGCCACTCCCGGCGACGTGCTGTCGGGGAGCGGCCGGCGTCTGGTTCCGGTGACGCCGGGGAAGATCGTCGCGGTCGGGTTGAACTACCTCGACCACGTCCGGGAGACCGGCATGGCTCTGCCGACCGAGCCCCTGCTGTTCGCCAAGTTCCCCTCGTCGGTGATCGGCGACGGTGACCGGATCCGATTCGACCCCGGTCTGACGACGCGGGTCGACTGGGAGGTGGAGCTCGGCGTGGTGATCGGGCGCACGGCCCGCGACGTGAGCGAGGAGGTGGCGCTCTCCCACGTGCTCGGCTACACCGTCGTCAACGACGTCTCGGCGCGGGACCTGCAGTTCGCCGACGGTCAGTGGACCCGCGGCAAGAACCTGGACACCTTCTGCCCGGTGGGCTCGGAGGTGGTGACGGCCGACGAGGTGCCGGACCCGCAGCGGCTGCGGATGGGGACCGACGTCAACGGGGAGCGGGTTCAGGACTCCTCGACCGCGGAGATGGTCTTCTCCGTCGCCCGCATCGTCGCGCACTGCTCCCGTGCCTTCACCCTCGAGCCGGGCGACCTGATCCTGACCGGCACGCCCTGGGGCTGCGGAGAGTTCATGACCCCGCAGCGGTCGCTGCGCCACGGTGACCGGGTGACCGTCTGGGTGGAGGGGATCGGGGCCGTGACGAACACGGTCGACGCCGCGCCGCGCGTGGGGTGAGTCGCGGACCGTCCGGTCCCCGCGGGTCGCGAGGCTGAGCCCGCCCGTTTCAGCAGGCGGAAATGACGTACCATTCACGAGGGAGGTCAACGAGTGAAGGACGTGGCGACGATGAGCGGTGACTCCGACAACGGGACGGCGACCTACCCCATCCGGGCGGTGGACCGGGTCTGCGACATCCTCGACACGCTGGCGAACAGCAAGGACGGCGTCTCCCTGTCCGATCTCGCCGAGGCGACCGGGATGCCGAAGAGCTCGACGTTCCGCTATCTGACCGCGTTGGAGGCCCGGCACTACGTCGAACGCTGCGACGACGGCGCCAGCTATCGCCTCGGACTGGCCTTCCGGCCGCAGGACACGCGAGGGCTGGAGAAGCTCGCCGAGCTGGCGAAGCCCGCGTTGGACCGGCTGCGCGACCAGTTGGGGGAGACCGCCAATCTCGGTGTCCTCGACGGGGGATCGGTGGTGCACACCGTCGTCTCCGAGTCGCCCCACATGATGCGGCTGGCCGCCCGGGTGGGCGAGCGCGGTGCCGTGCACTCCACGGCGCTGGGCAAGGCGATGTGCGCGGGCCTGCCCGAGGAGCAGGTGCGCGCCATCTTGCAGATGGCGGGGATGCCCGCGGCCACGGAGACGACCATCACCGACCCGGACCGCTACCTCGAGGAGCTGGCACGGACCCGCGAGCTCGGCTACGGCGTCGACGAGGGCGAGAACCAGGCGTCGGGCCGGTGCGTCGCGGTGGCGATCGAGGGCCTGTCCTTCCCCGCCGGCGTCAGCATCAGCGCACCCACCGACCGGCTCCCGGTCGACCGGATCCCCGAGGTGGCTCGCAGCCTGAAGAAGGTGGCCCGGGCACTGAGCAGCCAGATGCGGTCCTAGGACCGCCCCCTGGCCGACCGGGCGCCCGGAGCGCGCGTCCGCACGAGGAGGAGGAAGATGTCCGTGTCCAGCGATCTCGTCGGCCGGGCCCCCGACCTGTCGGAGCTGGTCGACTCCCTGGGCGAGGGCCAGGTGATCGTCGATCCCGACCGGATGGCGAGCTATCGATGGGACCGCGCCCACGACCTGGACGCGGGGGTCCCGCTCGTGGTCGTGCGCGCGGAGTCCACGGACGACGTCCAGCGCGCCGTCCGGTTCGCGGCCGCGCACGGGATCGCCATCGTCCCGCGCGGAGCAGGTTCCGGCCTCTCCGGCGGCGCGTCGGCCGTCGACGGCTGCATGGTCGTCTCCACCGAGCGGATGCGCGACATCGAGGTCGATCCGCAGACGTCCACCGCGACGGTGGGGCCCGGCCTGTTCAACGCGGAGGTCAAGGCGGCCGCCGCCGAGCACGGGCTCTGGTACCCGCCGGATCCGGCGTCCTACGAGTTCTGCAGCATCGGCGGGAACGTCGCGACGAACGCGGGCGGCCTGTGCTGCGTCAAGTACGGCGTCACGACCGACTACGTCCTCGGCCTCACCGTGGTGCTCGCGGACGGCACGGCGGTCGAGCTCGGCGGGCCGCGCCTCAAGGATGTCGCGGGGCTGTCGCTGACGAAGCTGTTCGTCGGCAGCGAGGGCACCCTCGGCATCATCACGCGGATCGTGCTGCGACTCGTCCCGGCGCAGCGCGCGCCGTCCACGGTCGTCGCGACCTTCCGCTCGCTCGATGCCGCGACCGACACGGTCCTGGACATCACGCGCGCGATGCGCCCCTCGATGCTCGAGCTCATGGACACCACCTCGATCAACGCCGTGGAGGACGTCGCGCGGATGGGTCTCGATCGCTCCGCCGCCGCGATGCTCGTAATCCAGTCCGACGAGCCGGGCTCCCACGCGGCCGAGGAGATCGCGCGGATCGAGGAGATCTGTGCCGCGCACGCCGCGGACGAGGTCTACGCGACCGACGATCCCGAGGCGGGCGAGATGTTCGTGGCCGCGCGCCGCATGGCGGTCCCGGCCATCGAGCAGCTGGGCTCCCTCCTGCTCGAGGACGTCGGCGTGCCGGTGCCGCGGCTGGGCGAGCTGGTGCGGGGGATCGACCGGATCAGGACCGAGCGGGACGTGCTCGTCGCCGTCATCGCCCACGCCGGTGACGGGAACGCCCATCCCCTGATCGTGTTCGACCCCGCCGACGCCGACGAGGTCGCACGCGCGCAGCTCGCGTACGGCGACATCATGGACCTCGCCATGGCGCTCGGCGGCACGATCACCGGCGAGCACGGGGTCGGCAGGCTCAAGAGGCCCTGGCTCGGCTCCTACCTCGGCCCGGAGGCCCTCGAGCTCAACCGGAGGGTCAAGAGCGCTCTGGACCCGGCCGGGATCCTCAACCCCGGGGCCCTGCTGTAGCAGCGTTCCGCCGACCGGACCTCAACTGCTGGCGCCGCCCTCCGAGGAGCCGTCGGGCAGCTCGTCGTCCTGCTGGGGTGCGGTGCCGGGCGGCAGCTGGCCCATGCCGGGCGGCGGGCCGTCCTGGCCGCCGCGCCCGCCCCAGCCGGGGAAGCCGCCCTGGCCGGGACCGCCCATCCGCTCCTGCCGGAAGCCCGGGCCGTCGTGGTCGTCTCCCGCCGCCAGGGCCGTCGCGGCCCCCGCTCCGGCACCGAGCACCAGGCCGGCGAGAGCGACGGCGAGCGTGGCCCGGAAGCTGAAGACCCGGTCCCGCCAGCGGCTCCTTGCGACCGGGGCGCCCGGGGCGCCCGGGGCGACGGCCGCGGGGGGAGCGGTGGGCGGCGCCGGCGGAGGACCTGCCGGCGGGGTCGCGGTCGCGGCGACGGCCGCGGGATCGGGCACGGCGTCGGGAGCGGGCTCGGGAGTGGGGCTGGGAGTGTGCTCGGGTGCGGGGTCGTCGCGCTGGGTCATGACCCCACCGTGGTCCCGCTGTCTGTGCTGACCCTGTGACCGGGCCGTGAAGAGCCGCAGGATCCGCACAAGCGATCCACAGGATCCGCACAGGTTCCTGGCACAGTCTGATGCCATGAGCCAGACCGCGACCCGCCCCGACGGCACTCCGCTGCGCGCCGTGGTCGTCGACGACGAGGTCAACATCGCGGAGCTGGTCGCCATGGCACTGCGCTACGAGGGCTGGATCGTGCAGACCGCCCACACAGGCGGCGACGCGGTGGCGGCGGTGCGGGGCCACGGCCCCGATGTCGTGGTCCTCGACATGATGCTGCCGGACCAGGACGGCATGGAGGTGCTGCGCCGGATCCGCGCCGACGACCCCACGGTGCCGGTGCTCTTCCTCACCGCCCGCGACGCGGTCGAGGACCGGGTGGCCGGCCTGACGGCTGGTGGCGACGACTATGTGACCAAGCCGTTCTCCCTCGAGGAGCTCGTCGCCCGCCTCAGGGCGCTGGTACGCCGCGCCGGCACGGCCGTCGAGCAGAGCCGGTCCTCGCTCGTGGTCGGTGACCTGGTGCTCGACGAGGACAGCCGGGAGGTCACCCGGGCCGGCGAGGAGATCAGCCTGACCGCGACGGAGTTCGAGCTGCTGCGCTACCTCATGCGCAACCCGCGCCGGGTCCTGAGCAAGGCACAGATCCTCGACCGGGTCTGGAACTACGACTTCGGCGGCCAGGCCAATGTCGTCGAGCTCTACATCTCCTACCTGCGCAAGAAGGTCGATGCCGGCCGCGCGCCGATGATCCACACCATGCGCGGAGCCGGCTATGTGCTGAAGCCGGCGGGCTGATGAAGGACCTGGTCCCGCGCTCGCTCACCTCGCGGCTGGTCGTCACGGCCGTGGCCCTGGTCGCGGTGGTGTCGCTGCTCGTCGGCACCGCGACGGCCCTGGGGATGCGTGCGTGGCTGATGGACCGGCTCGACGGCGACGTCCGCGCCGCCCTCGTGCGCGGCAGCGGGCCGGGCCCCCAGCTCACGACGGTCCCGGCCTTCCCCGGCGTGCCCGCGGGGGAGCGACGGATCATCGGCCAGCTGGGCCTGCTGACCGCGTCCCTGAGCGCCACCGACGGCGAGGGCATCGTCTTCCCCGACACCGCGCGCGGCGACGTCGCCGTGCTCGACGAGCGTGCGCTGGACGCGCTCCGCGAGCTCGGTGACGGAGCCGAGACGGTCGACGTCCCCGGCTACGGCAGCTATCGCGTGATGGCGCGTGGCGAGGGTGAGGTGACCGTGGTGGCCGGCCTGCCCACCAAGGACGTCGACGACGCCACGATGTCGCTCGTCCGCTGGGAGCTCGCACTCGCCCTGCTCGGCATCGTCGCGGCGGCACTCGCCGGCACCGCCGTCGTACGCCGCCAGCTGCGCCCGCTCACCGAGGTCGCCGCCACCGCCCACGCCGTCGCCGGCCTGCCGCTCGACGAGGGAGAGATCGCCATCACCGAGCGGGTCCCCGAGCACCTCACGGATCCCCGGAGCGAGGCCGGTCAGGTCGGCCTGGCCCTCAACCGCCTGCTCGCCCACGTCGAGTCGTCGCTGTCGGCGCGTCACCGCAGCGAGCAGCAGGTCCGCCAGTTCGTCGCCGACGCCTCCCACGAGCTGCGCACGCCGTTGACGACGATCTCCGGGTACACCGAGCTCGCCCGCCGCCGTGGCGACGCCGAGACCTCGGAGGTCGCCCTGGCGAAGGTCGAGGAGGAGGCCGGTCGGATGACCGCGCTCGTGGAGGACCTCCTCCTGCTGGCCCGGATCGACGCCGGCCGGCCGCTCGCCGCCGAGCCGGTCGACCTGACCCGTCTCCTGCTTGAAGCCGTCGACGACGCACGGGTGGTCGGGCCGGGCCACCGGTGGCGGATCGTGCTGCCGGCAGACGGCGAGCCGATCGAGGTCACCGGCGACGAGCACCGCCTCCACCAGGTCGTGACCAACCTGCTGGCCAACGCCCGCAAGTACACGCCGGCCGGCACGACCGTCACCGTCACCGCGCGTGCCGACGGCTTCGACGTGCACGACGACGGCCCGGGCTTCCCGGCCGAGCTGGTCGACACCGCCTTCGAGCGCTTCACCCGCGGTGACACCTCCCGCCACCGCTCGGACGGTGGCGTGGGCCTCGGCCTGGCGCTCGTGCAGGCGATCGTCAGCGCTCATGCCGGATCGGTGACCCTGCACAGCGTCC
Organism: Nocardioides segetis; assembly: GCF_051390595.1. Taxonomy (NCBI): domain Bacteria; kingdom Bacillati; phylum Actinomycetota; class Actinomycetes; order Propionibacteriales; family Nocardioidaceae; genus Nocardioides; species Nocardioides segetis. The sequence continues at coordinate 116,932 of NZ_JBNINR010000013.1, forward strand.
CGGGCGACACCCGGATCAGGGTCAGGCTCGGCGCTCTCACAGCGCGGTCATAGCCTCGGCCGAGGCATCGCACAGCCCGCGCCGCCAGGGTCGGGCCCGTGAAACACACGCTCCTGCGCCGCATCCGCGGCACCCGCCGACCGCCGCGGCTCGTCCTCGGGCTGGCGGCCCTCGTCGTGATCGCTGCGGTCACCGGTGGCTGGCTGCTCCTCCGGCGCGACGAACCCGCGGCGGCCGCCACCACCACGGCCACCGTGACGACCCAGACCCTCAAGCAGACCGTCACCGCCAGCGGCACGGTCGAGGCGGAGAACACGGCGGAGCTGTCGTTCGACGTCAGCGGCACCGTCACCGACGTGTTCGTCGAGCCGGGCGAGAAGGTCACCGAGGGACAGCGGCTCGCCGCCATCGACGACGAGGTCCTCCGGGCCGAGCTCGACGCCGCGCGGAGTGCGTTGGACGCCGCGGAGGCCGCCCGCTCCGAGCACCTCGCGGACGGCGCCTCCGACGAACAGGCCAGCGCCGACCGGGCCGCGGTGCTGGCTGCCGAGTCGAGCCTGGCCCAGGCGGAGGAGGCCGTCGCGGACGCCGTCCTCCGTGCGACGACCGCCGGAACCGTGACCACCGTGGGGATCGCCGTCGGGGACAGCGCCGGATCGTCCGGCACGCCCTCCGGCTCCTCGTCCGACGCCGCCACCGCCGACGGGACCATCACCGTGGTGTCGACCGGCGACTACGTCGTCGAGGCGACGGTGGCCAGCGGCGACATCGCCGAGGTCGCGAAGGGACTGCAGACCGAGATCACCGTGAGCGGGATCGACGAGACCGTCTACGGCACGGTGGCCGACGTCGGTCTCGTCGCCGAGGCGGACTCCTCCGGCGCGGCGGTCTTCCCGGTCACCATCGAGGTCACCGGGGAGCGCGACGACCTCTATACCGGGACGTCGGCCGACATCGCGATCGTCGTCAGCCAGCGCACCGACGTGCTCACCGTCGACAGCCGCGCGATCCGGACCGACGGCGACACGACCTACGTCGAGAAGATCACCGACGACACGACCGGCGCCACCCAGCGCGTCGAGATCACCACCGGCGAGACGTCGGGGCTGGCGACCGAGGTGCTGTCCGGCCTGACCGCGGGCGACGTGGTCGAGATCCCGGTGTTCACCGCTCCGGGCGGATCCGGGGGATCCGGCAACGTGCCGCAGGAGTTCCGGCGCCAGCTCGGGGAGGGCGGTGTGGTCCCCGAGGGATTCGCCCCGCCCCAGATCTTCCGCGAGGGCGGGGGAGCCCGGTGACCCCGATCATCGAGCTCGAGGGCGTGCGCAAGACGTACCGCTCCGGCAGCCTGGAGTTCGAGGCGCTGCGCGGGGTCGACATCCGCATCGGCGAGGGCGAGTACGTCGCCGTGATCGGCCCCTCCGGTTCGGGCAAGTCGACGCTGATGAACCTGCTCGGCTGCTTGGATCTGCCGACCGAGGGCCGCTACGAGCTGGCGGGGGAGGACACGTCGAGCCTCGACGAGTCCGCCCTGGCGGCGATCCGCAACCGTCGGATCGGGTTCGTCTTCCAGCAGTTCCACCTGCTGTCCTCGATGACCGCCTGGCGCAACGTCGAGCTGCCCCTGGTGTACGCCGGGGTGCCGCGCCCCGAGCGGCGGGCGCGGGCGCTCGCCGCACTCGAGCGGGTCGGGCTGGGCGACCGCGTCGACCACCGGCCGGGTGAGCTCTCCGGCGGGCAGCAGCAGCGGGTCGCGGTGGCGCGGGCACTGGTCACCGAGCCCGCGCTCCTCCTCGCCGACGAGCCGACCGGCAACCTCGACTCCCGGTCGACGAGCGACGTGCTCGACCTCTTCGACGCCCTGCACGCCAGCGGTCGCACGATCGTGCTGATCACCCACGAGTCCGACGTCGCGGCCCGCGCCGGGCGCAACCTGGTCATCGACGACGGCCTGATCACGCTCGACCGCGCCGTTGCGACGGGGGCGACGCGGTGAGCTGGTGGGAGACCGTCCGCTCCGGACTGGCCGCGATCCGGGCACACCGGCTGCGCTCCGCGCTCACCGTCCTCGGCATCGTCATCGGCATCTCCTCGGTCATCTTGACGGTCGGCCTGGGCCAGGGCGCCCAGCGCGAGGTCGCCGACCGCATCGACGCGCTCGGCTCGAACCTGCTGATCGTGTCGCCGGGCAGCAGCACCGACAGCTCCGGCGTCCGCGGGGGGTTCGGCTCGGCCTCGACCCTCACCCACGCCGACGCGACGGCGATCGCCGACCGTGACGTCGTCCCCGATGCCGCCGGTGTCGCCCCGGCCACCACGAGCTCCGTCTCGCTCGTCAACGGCGCCACCAACTGGACCACCTCGTTGGTCGGTACGACGACCGACTGGCTCGCCGTGCGCAGCCGCGAGCTCTCCGCGGGGCGCTTCTTCACCGCCGCCGAGGCCGCTCGGGGTGCGGCGGTCGCGGTGCTCGGTCCCGACACGGCCGCGGAGCTGTTCGGCCGGCAGAGTCCGGTCGGTCGCCAGGTGACCGTCAACGGGACCCGGGTCACGGTGGTCGGGGTCCTCGCCTCCTCCGGCGCCTCGGCGTCGGGCAGCAGCGAGGACGACCAGGCGGTCGTCCCTGTCGGCACGGCGAGCCGGTTGACGGGCAGCACGGGCGACACGGTCTCGACGATCTACGTCGAGGCGGCGAGCGAGGACCGGCTCTCCGCGGCGTACCAGGAGGTCCAGGCGCTGCTGGCCAACCGGCACGGCGTCACGACGGCCGACGCCGACTTCTCCATCGCCACGCAGGACTCACTGGTCGAGACGGCCAACGAGACGAACCGGACGTTCACGGTGCTGCTCGGCGGGGTCGCGGCCATCTCCCTGCTGGTCGGCGGCATCGGCGTCATGAACATCATGCTGGTCTCGGTCACCGAGCGGATCCGCGAGATCGGGCTGCGCAAGGCGCTCGGCGCCGCCCCGCGCGTCATCCGTCGCCAGTTCCTCGTCGAGGCGTCGCTGCTCGGCCTGACCGGCGGGGTGATCGGCGTCCTGACCGGCATCGTCGGCGCCCAGGTGCTGCCGCGCTTCATCGACCAACCGGTCGCCCTGTCCGCGCTCGCGACGCTCGCCGCGTTGGCCACCTCCTTGGCGCTCGGCGTCGGCTTCGGGGTCTACCCGGCCGGTCGGGCAGCCCGCCTCACGCCGATCGATGCCCTCCGCAGTGAATGACCACCCCCACCACCGAGCCAGGAGCAACCGTGACCCTCTCTTCCCTCCGTCCCCTCGCCGCCGGCGCCGTCCTCGCCGCCCTCGCCGCGCTGCTCGCCGGCTGCGGCGACGACGCCCCGAGCGCCGCGACCTCCGGCGACGACAGCCGGCCGGCGCTCGACGCGGCCGGCGGTCCGACCGGCGCCCGCGGCGGCATGCCGGGCACCTTCGGTGAGATCGCCGCCGTCGACGGCGACGTCCTCCAGGTCCAGAACCGGATGACGGGGCAGGTCGCCGTCACCGTCACCGGCGACACGACCGTCACCGCCCAGGTCGCGGCCACCGAGGCCGACGTAGCCACGGGGATGTGCGTCATGGTGCGCGGTGCTTCCGCCGATGCGTCAGACACGGCTGCCGACGACGCCGACGAGACGCCGACGGAGAGGCGGGCGGAGCTGCTCACCGAGGTCGCCGCCGCGTCCGTCGCGGTGTCGCCCGCGGCCGACGGCGACTGCACCGGCGGTGCCGGCGGCGGACCCGCACGTGGCCCCGCGCGGACGGACGGTCGGCCCACCGACCTGCCGACCGACCTCCCCAGCGACCGGCTCGGTGGCATGCCGGGAGGCGTCCGGGCCGGGTTCGGCTTCGCCGGTCGAGTCTCCTCGGTGACCGAGGGCGGGTTCGTGGTCGACGGGCCGCAGGGCTCGATCACCGTCACCGTCGGTGCGGACACGACCTACACGAAGCAGGCACCGGCCGAGGTCGGCGACCTGACGGTCGGCCGGTGTGTCCGCGTCGAGGGCGAGGCCGACGACACCGGAGCCGTCACCGCCGTCTCCGTGCAGGTCAGTGACCGGGTGAACGACGAGTGCGGGCTGTGATCCGGCCCCGCCTCCGCTCCCGGCGGATCGCCGTCGCACTCGCGGTCCTCGCCCTGGGCGGGACCGGCGTGGCGGCGTACGGCGCGGCGTCCGACGGCGGCCTCCGCTACCGCACGGTGGCCGCGGTGCGCGGTGAGGTGGCCGAGGAGCTCTCGGTCGCGGGCACGATCGCCCGCGACGGCACCTCGGAGCCGACCTTCGGGACGAGCGGCAGAGTCGGCCGGGTGCGGGTCGAGCAGGGCGACGAGGTGCGGCAGGGCGAGGTGCTCGCCGTGCTCGACCGGGCGGCGCTGCGCGCCGCGGTGGACCGGGCGCGATCAGAGGTCGCGACCGCCCGGGCGCGGCTGGCCGAGGACCGCGCGGCACAGACCGCCGCGGTCGCCTCGGCCACCGACGAGCCGTCGAGCTCGACCGCCGCAGGTGCCGGAGACCCCGACGGCAAGACCGGCGACGGGGCCGGTGACAGCGGCGCCCCGACCGGCGCGGACGCGGGTGCCGCGGTGCTCACCCAGCTGACGGCGCAGCAGGACGCGGTCGTGGCCGCCCAGTCCACGGCGAGCGCCGCACTGGCCACGGCCACGGACCGGCTCACCGCGCAGCAGCAGGCCTGCGCCGACCCGGTCCCGTCCGATCCGGAGCCGTCCGACCCCGAGCCGTCCGACCCCGAGTCGACACCGGACGCGGCCGCCCGCCCCGGCGCCACCGAGGCCGTGCTCGGCGAGGCCTGCGCGGACGCGCTGGCCGCCGTCCAGACGGCCCAGGTCGACGCCGCCTCCGCGCAGGGCGCGCTGCAGCAGGCGCTGGAGACCCTCACCTCCACCCTCGCCGCCGCCCTGACCGATGTCGCGACCGACGGCCCGACGGACGGCTCGGGCGGCGCCGCCCCGAACTCCGGCGGCACGCCCGGCACCACCTCCGACCCGACGCCCGGCGGCTCCACGGGCCAGCCGGGCGGCGCGGCCCGATCCGAGGAGCGGACCGTGACCGCCGCGACCCTCGCCCAGGACCAGGCCGCCGTCGACCAGGCCGTCGCCGCCCTGGCCTCCGCCCGTGCCGAGCTCCGGGGCGCCGTCGTCCGCGCGCCGGCGGACGGCACGGTGGTCGCCCTCGCCGTGAGCGTCGACGACCGGGTCGCGACCGGAGACGTCGTGGCGACCGTCGCCGCCCCGGGACTGACCACCGTCGCGGTCGAGGTCAGCGCCGCCCAGGCGGCGGAGCTCGCGACCGGCACGGCCGCCGAGGTCATTCCGGCGGGTGCGGGCGAGCCCCTCGCCGGCACGGTCGGCCGGATCGAGCACACCGCGACCAGTACCTCGGACGAGTCCTCGTCCGGCGGCGACCCGACGTACACCGTCGAGGTCCTGCTCGACGAGCGCGATCTCGCCCTGCCCGAGGGCATGCCGGCGACCGTCACGATCGTCGTCGCGACCGCCGAGGACGTCGTCGTGGTTCCCGCCTCCGCGGTCACCGACGGATCCGTCGCCGTCGTCGACGCTCAGGGACGGGCCCGCCGAGCGCCGGTCACGACGGGCCTGGTCGGGGCGACCACGGTCGAGGTGACGGACGGTGTGGACGTGGGCGACGAGGTCGTCCTGGCCGATCTCGACGCGGCCCTGCCGACGGGTGATGCTCCGCAGGGACCGGGCGGTCTCAGCGGTGGGATCGGCGGCGGCTTCGGCGGTGGGCTCGGCGGCGACGGCGTTCGGATCGGCCCGCCACCCGGCGTCACCATCCGCCGCTGACCGGTCTCCCGGCGAAACCGGGTGGCGCCGTCGGCCTCCGCGGGGCGACCCTGCTGGGGTGAGCACGAGCACCTGGACGAGCGCGGTGTGGGCGACGGAGGAGTTCCGCGCCGAGCTGTGCGCGTTCCTGAACGCCGCGGTCGGCGTCCCCGACCGGGTCGAGGCGGTCGCGGTGCGACCCTGGTCGGCACTGTGGCGCGTCCGGGCGGGCGGGCGGTCGTCGTACGCCAAGCAGAACTGTCCGGGCCAGGCCCACGAGGCGCGGCTGATGGCGCGCGTCGCCCGGCGCGCACCGGACCACGTCGTGCCGGTCGTCGCCGCCGACCCGGACCGCGACCTCCTGCTGACCGCCGACCTCGGGCCGACCGTCCACGACCGCGGGGGAGCGGCCGATCCCGCGACCTGGACCCGGATCGCCGCCGACGCCGCCGACCTCCAGCGTCGGCTCGTCACGGAGGTCGACGACCTGCACCTCACCGTGCTCGCACCCGCCGACGCCACGACGTACGTCGCCGACGCGGTCGGTCGCCTCGCCGCCCTCGCGCCGGACGATCCCCGCCGACTCGCTCCCGAGGTCGCCGTCCTGCTCGAGGCCCTCCTCCCCACGGTGGAGCGCTGGTCGGACCAGGTCGAGGACCTCGGGCTTCCCCTGACCCTGCTCCACAACGACCTGCACGCGGAGAACGTCGTGGTCGCCGCGGACGGCGGCCTGCGCTTCTTCGACTTCGGCGACGCCGTCGTCGGCGACCCGCTCGCCGGCCTCTACGTCCCCCTCGCCGTCGCCCAGGAGAGCCTCGGCCTGCCCTCCGGCGACCCCGGGCTGTGGCGGATCGCCGACGCGGCCCTCGAGGTCTGGTCCGATCTCGCCGCCCCGGCCGACCTGCGCGCCGCCCTGCCGGCCGCGCTCCAGCTGGGCCGCCTGGCCCGGGTCGAGTCCTGGCGGCGCTGTGTCGCCACGATGACGGAGGAGGAGCGGGCGGAGTACGGCTCCGCGCCCGCCGTCCGCCTCGCCTCGCTGCTCGACCCGCCGCCGCTGACGCCTGCGTAGGGCGGGTGGGGCTCGAACCCACGACCCAAGGATTATGAGTCCTCTGCTCTGACCGACTGAGCTACCGCCCCGAGGGAGCCCACCCTAGTGCGGGCGCCCACGGCACCGGCGCCCTGTCCCGACGTCGCGTCGCGGACCCGGGACCCACCCCTGGTGGGGGCGCCCACGCCTGCGTGCTCACACCTGCGCGCTCCAGCTGCGCGGGTGCCCGGTGTGGACGACCGACCAGACGCCGGTGTCGAGGTCGACCAGCACGCGGAGCGACCGATCCGCGGTGCCGCGCCCGGCAGCCTCGCAGTCGGACCAGTCGCACACATGCGTGAGGACGGCGTCGCCACCGTCCGGCAGCGTGACCAGCAGCCGCAGCTCGCCCTCGGTCGATGGCGTGTCCCGAGGGATCTGGCTCCAGCTGATCGCTCGTGCGGGCACCTCGACGCCCGAGCGAGCAAGGGCCTGCGTCGCGGCGAGCTTGCGCCGCGCGGCCGCGGGCAGCCTCACTCCCAGCACCAGGCAGCCGACGATCGGCACCAGCAGCACGAGCAGCAGGAACACCCCGGGGACCGGCTGGTCGCCGAGGATCAGCCCGACCGGGATCGCGAGCAGCACCAGGGCGAGTCCGAGGACCACGGGCGCCATGCGGCGGTCGTGTCGCGCCAGGGCGGGGGTCTGCCACGGGATCTCGGTGTCCGGCAGCGAAGGACGGCTCACTCTCCCCAGCCCATGGGGAACACCTCGAACGGCGCGGCGAAGGCGACACCCAGGCGCGAGCCGGCCGCCCGGGACATGCCCTCCAGGAACTCCCGCGGGTCCCAGTGCTCCCAGCCCAGCCCGTCGATGTAGGCCGCGTGCGCCTTCAGCGACGCGACACCGGCGTCGAAGGTGTCGGTCGTGTCGACCGCGTGCGTCGCCTCGGGGGAGCCGAACGCCCACACCTCCCGGACGCCGCCCCAGGGCTCGAGACCGTCCGGCCCGTCGCCGAGCTGGTCGGCGAAGACCCATCGGTTCCCCGCGTCCCGTACGGCGTCCACGACCGCCCGGCCGACCGCGATGTGGTCGGCCTGGTTGAGGTTCCGTCCGCCCCACGTGTCGCGGAAGTTGCCGGTGATGACGACATCGGGCCGGTGCCGACGGACCTCGGCGGCGATCACGCCCCGCAGCGCGACGCCGTACTCCAGCACGCCGTCGGGCTGCCGGAGGAAGTCCACGACGTCGACCCCGACGATCTCGGCCGAGCGGACCTGCTCCGCCTCGCGGACCTCGCGGCACGCGTCCGGAGCGAGACCGTCGATGCCGGCCTCACCGCTGGTGACCATGCAGTAGACGACCTGCTTGCCCTGCCCGGTCCAGCGGGCGACCGCGGCGGCGGCGCCGAACTCCATGTCGTCGGGATGCGCCACGACGCACAGGGCGCGCTGCCAGTCCTCGTCGAGCGGCTGGAGCGGTGCGGGATTCTCGGCCATGCACCGAGCATGTCAGGCCAGGGCGCCGAGGGCCACGAGCAGCGTGCCGGCGACCAGGACCAGGAAGGTCAGCCCGTGCAGGACGATGGCCGCGCGGGGGATCTGCTTCTCGGCCACCCGGATCTCCGCCGGGTCTCCCGGGTCGAGCACGCCCTGGCGGGGCGAGGGGCGATCGACGGTCGGGGGGCCGGTGACGGTCCGCAGCGCCATCAGCGCGCCACCGCTCGCCGTGAGGAGCAGCAGGACGAAGGTGGTCCACGCGAATCCGGTCGCGTCGCCGGCCAGGTACGCCAGCCAGCAGGCGAAGGTGACGATCGCGGCGACCGGATGGATGAACGCGACCAGATCGGGGATCCGCGTGGCCCGGGCGTTGCTGCCGCGCTGTCCGGCACCGAGCACGAAGCTGTACATATAGCCGCCGACGAGCAGCTGCACGACGAACATGCCGGTCACCAGGATGGCCATGCCGGGAGCGGTACCCGGGCGGGCCGGCGGCACTCAGTCCGGCGGCACCCGGGAGGCGGAGAGTCGCTCGATGAGCGCCACGGCGTCGTGCGGCGCGCGTCCCCGCGCGTCGTTGTCGAAGTAGACGTAGACGTCGGCCCGCTCCGCCCATTGCCGGCACTTGTCCGCCCACCGGTCGAGCGAGCGCGGCGCATAGCCGCTCGCGTACAGCTCGGTGTGGCCGTGCAGCCGCACGTAGACGACGTCGCTGGTCGTCACCTCCGCCATCGGCCAGCGTCCCGGGGAGTCGGAGACCACACAGCCCACCCGGTGGCGGCGCAGCTGCTCGAACGCCTCGTCGACGCAGAAGCTGCGGTGCCGGAACTCCAGGACGTGGCGTGCCGAGGCCGGCAGGAGGGAGAGGAAGTCGTCCATCAGCGCGGGGTCGTAGGCCAGCGAGGCGGGCAGCTGCCACAGGACCGGCCCCAGCTTCGGGCCGAGCTCCTCGAGCCCCGAGCCGAAGAACCGGGCCAGTCCCTGCTCGACGTCCCGCAGCCGCTTGAGGTGGGTGACGAACCGGCTGCCCTTGACCGCCAGGACGAAGTCGTCGGGAGTCAGGTCGCGCCACCTGCGGTACGTCGACGGCCGCTGCAGGGCGTAGAACGAGCCGTTCACCTCGACCGACGTCAGCCGCTCGGCGAGATAGGGCAGCTCGAGGCGCTGCGCCAGCCCCCGCGGGTAGAAGTCGCCCCGCCACGACGCGTACGACCAGCCGGAGGTGCCGACCCGGATGTGACCCATCCACGGCCGGTACCCCGCTGCGCGGACCCTAGATGGTGGAGGCACGGGGAGCCGACGGGACTCTAGGCTGCGTGCGTGATCAAGTACCTCGGCTCGAAGCGCACGCTCGTGCCCGTGCTGGGGGAGCTGGCGGTCGCGACCGGTGCCCGCACGGCGGTGGACCTGTTCACCGGTACGACGCGGGTCGCGCAGGAGCTGAAGCGGCAGGGGATGCACGTGACCGCGGCCGACCTGGCGTCGTACTCGGCCGTCCTGAGCGACTGCTTCGTCGCCACCGATGCCGGCGAGATCGACGAGGCCGCGCTCGATGCCGAGCTGGCCCGGCTCGCTGCCCTGCCCGGCGAGCGCGGCTACGTGACGGCCACCTTCTGCGAGCAGGCGCGCTTCTTCCAGCCGCGCAACGGCCGCCGCATCGACGCGATCCGGGAGGCGATCGAGCGTGACCACCCGCCGGGCAGCCCGCTGCGTCCGCTCCTGCTGACGAGCCTGTTGCTCGCGGCAGACCGCGTCGACTCGACGACGGGCGTGCAGATGGCCTACCTCAAGCAGTGGGCGCCCCGCTCGAACGCGGACCTCGACCTGCGCCGGCCGGCGCTGCTGGCGGGCCCCGGGCGGACCGTCCAGGGAGACGCCACGACGGTGGTCGACGACCTCGACGCGGTCGACCTCGCCTACGTCGACCCGCCCTACAACCAGCATCGGTACTTCGCGAACTACCACATCTGGGAGACCCTGATCCGCTGGGACGCTCCCGAGCACTACGGCATCGCCTGCAAGCGCGTGGACGTCCGGGAGCGGCGCAGCGTGTTCAACAACCGCCGCGCCATGCCGGCGGCACTCGCCGACCTCCTCGGCCGTCTGCGCGCCGAGGTCGTGCTGGTGTCCTACAACGACGAGTCCTGGGTCAGTCCCGAGGAGATGACCCGCTGGCTGCACGACGCGGGCCACGGCAGTGTCGAGGTCCTCGCCTTCGATCGCAAGAGGTACGTCGGCGCGCAGATCGGCATCCACAACGCCGCGGGCGTGCGGGTGGGTCAGGTCGGGCGGCTGCGCAACGTCGAGTACGTCTTCGTCGCGGGACCCCGGGACCGGGTCGAGGCGGCGGTCCGGACGCAGGACCGCTAGTCGGCCGTCGCGTCGGCGATGAGCAGCCGCTCGCCGTCCTGGACGAGGAAGAGCGTGATGTCCTCGGTGCGCGAGCCGCCGCCGGCGAGCCGGTAGGTGTAGGTGTAGCTGACGGACATCGCCGCCGGATCCGCGCTGACCGACAGCACGCGCGGGTCGCGGATCGAGGACCACACCTCCCGGTAGCGCGGGCTGCGCTGCCGGTAGGCCTCGGTCAGCCAGGTGAATCCGCGTGCCGGGTCGCCGCTGGCGGTGGCGACGTAGTCGCGGGCGAAGCTCTCCAGCTCGGCGGCGGTCGGGGGCGTCGGGGCCTCGGACGGCTCCGCGGTCGTCGGGTCCGGCTCCGGCTCGGTGCTGGCGACACGCGGGCTCGCGGGGCGGGGGGCCGACTCGTCGTCCCCACCGGTGAACAGCAGCGCGGCGCCGACGACGCCGAGCACGACCAGCACGGCCGCGCCGGAGAGCACCAGCCCGCCGACGGCCCGGGCACGACGCTCCGAGGACGGCGCGACCCGGGCCCGGAGGTAGGCGGCCACGTCGGCGGCGGACGGGCGGTCGGTGGGCTCGGGTCGGAGCCCGAGCTCGATGAGCGGCGCCAGCCATCCGGTCTCGCGCGGCACGACCGGCTGCGCGTCCCGGGTCGCGGGGGCGCGGCCCGTCGTGGCGTGCAGCAGCACGGCCGCTAGCGACCAGACGTCGTCGACCCCCTCGGGCGCGGTGTAGGCGGGATCGGGTGCGACCCGGGTGCGGTCGACCAGCAGGGCTCGGCCGCCGGCGTCGATCTCGATCGCCGCGGGCGAGATCGCGCCGTGCCGTCCGGAGTCGGCATGCACCGACGCGACCGACTCGGCCACCGGCAGCAGCAGCCGGGCCGCGTCGTCCGGTGACAGCACGCCGTACCCGCTCATTGCGAGCAGGCTACCCAGCGGCGGCGTCGTCGATGAGGAGCTTTCCGGACTGGTCCACGAGGCGCAGGGTGACCCACTCCGTCCGCCGGCCCTGCCCGCGGAGCACGTAGGAGTAGCGGTAGGTCACCGTCATCGTCGCAGGGTCCGCTGTGAGCTGGAGGATCTGCGGGTTCCGGACCCGGCCCCAGAACCCGTCGTACTCAGGACTACGCGCCTGGTAGGCCGGCGTCAGCATCGCGAAGCCGGCGGCCGCGTCGGTCGCGGCCGTGGTGACATAGGTGCGGGCGAACTCCTCGAGCTCGTCGCTCGTCCACGTGGCGGGCGCTGAGGTGGGGTCGGACGGCGGGCCGGCCGGGGCGGTCGTCTCCCGCGCGGCGGAGGGGCCGCCGTCCCCGGCCGGTCGCAGCACCAGCACGGCGACGACGAGCAGCACCAGGACGACGACCGCCGCGGCCGCCGCGACGAACGCGGTCGTGCGCCGCGTGCGAGGGACGGCCGGCAGCGCCATCGTCCGTTCCGCGGCGACGGCCGTCCGGGCGAGGACGTCGCGCACCTCCGCCATCGTCGGTCGGGCTTCGGGGTCCTTCGCCATCGTCCGGGACAGCAGTGGTGCCAGCCGCCCCGCCTCGGCCACCACCGGAGGGTCCTCGTGCGCGATCCGGTAGACGACCGCGAGCGGGCCGTTGTCCAGGTCGTCGTGGTGATAGGGCGGGCGGCCGGTCAGCAGGTGCACCAGCGTGGCCCCGAGGGACCACACGTCGCTCGCCGGCGTCGCCTGGCCGCCGGTGGCGACCTCGGGCGCCAGGTAGGCGGGGGAGCCGGTGACCAGCCCCGTCTGGGTGAGCGTCGCGTCGTCGGCGCCGCGGGCGATGCCGAAGTCGGTGAGCTTCGCGCCCTCCGCGCCGGCGAGGATGTTCGAGGGCTTGACGTCGCGATGGACGATCCCGAGGGCGTGCGCCTGGGCCAGGGCGTCGGCCACGGGCGCCAGCAGCCGCGCCGCGTCGTCGGGGGAGAGCGGCGCCTCCCGTACGACGGCCGACAGGGACCGGCCCTCGACGTACTCCATGACGAGCCAGGTGCCGCCGGCCTCGGTCACGAGGTCGTGGACGGCGACGACGCTGGGGTGTGCGAGCCGTGCCGCGAGCCGGGCCTCGCGTTCGGCCCGGACCGCCTCCGCGCCCGCGGGTCCGGCGGGACCGAGCCGCTTGAGCGCGACCTGACGGCCGAGGACCTCGTCGTGCGCCGACCAGACCGCTCCGCTGGCGCCGCGGCCGATCTCGCGCCGGAGCGTGTATCGCCCCGCTACCCGTTGGTTGGTGGTCATCGTCCTCGCAACGTACCCGCGTCCGCCGCGGAGAGCCCAGTGGGCCGTCCCGCCGCGGATGGGGCACCCTAGGTGCGGGAACCGTCCCATCTCACCGCACGACGAAAGGATCGACGTGTCCGTCGACACCACGCTTCTGGACGACCTCGAGTGGCGCGGCCTGCTGGCCGAGTCCACCGACCGCGAGGCGCTGCGCGCAGCGCTCGGCGAGGGCAGCGTCCGGTTCTATGTGGGCTTCGACCCGACGGCGCCGAGCCTTCACATGGGCCACCTTGTGCAGGTGCTTACCGCGCGCCGCCTCCAGCTGGCCGGCCATCAGCCGCACGCCCTCGTCGGTGGCGCCACGGGGATGATCGGCGACCCCCGCGACTCGGGGGAGCGGACGCTGAACTCCCTCGACACGGTGCGGGACTGGACCGCACGGGTGCGTGCCCAGATCGAGCCCTTCCTCTCGTTCGAGGGTCCCAACGCCGCGCGGATGGTCAACAACTACGACTGGACGAGCGGCCTGTCTGCGATCGACTTCCTCCGCGACGTCGGCAAGCACTTCCCGGTCAACCGGATGCTCGCCCGCGACGTCGTCGCGCGGCGTCTCGAGCAGGGCATCAGCTACACCGAGTTCAGCTACGTGCTGCTGCAGTCCTTCGACTTCCTGACGCTCTACCGCGATCTCGGGGTCACGCTGCAGTTCGGCGGCTCGGACCAGTGGGGCAACCTGACCGCCGGCGTCGAGCTGATCCGCCGGGCCGAGAGCGGCAAGGCGCACGCGTTCGCGACGCCGCTGCTCACCAAGAGCGACGGCACGAAGTACGGCAAGACCGAGGGCGGTGCGCTCTGGCTCGACCCCGAGATGATGGCGCCGTACGCCTTCCACCAGTTCTGGCTCAACGTCGAGGACGAGAAGGTGGGCGAGCTGCTGCGGGTGTTCACCTTCCTGCCGCGTGAGCAGATCGAGGGGCTCGAGGCCCGCCACGCGGAGAAGCCCTTCCTCCGTGAGGCGCAGAAGGTGCTCGCCGACGAGGTCACGACGCTGGTGCACGGCGCGGAGGAGACCGCGAACGCGAAGGCGGCCGCCGAGGCGCTCTTCGGCGGTGGCGACGTCTCCGGGCTCTCGGCGGCCACCTTGGAGGCCGCGCTGAGCGAGGCCGGCACGGTCGAGATCGACGGCTCCGCCGGCATCCCGGACGTGGTCGAGCTGCTGACCCTCGCGGGTCTGGCCAAGTCCAAGGGCGAGGCCCGCCGCACGGTGGCCGAGGGCGGCGCCTACGTCAACAACGTCCGGGTCGACGATCCCGAGCACGTGCCCGCGACCGCGGACCTGATCGCCTCCTCGTGGCTGGTGCTGCGGCGCGGCAAGAAGCGGTTCGCGGGCGTGCGCGTTCGCTGAGCGAGTCCCTCGGGGGCGGCCTCCGCGAGGCCGCCCCCGAGCGCATCCGGGGCCCTTCCCGGGAACGCGGACGGCCCCGGCGAGCCCCTGTGGCTCGGGTCACGTCGTTTCGATTTGTGCTTCCGCGGGGGAGTGCGTAATGTTCTCTCTGTCGCCGGGTGCGGCGGAGAACAACACGGCGGTCAGCCGGAGGGGTTCTCGGCCCCGCGACCACAAGTCTCGAACACCTGGTTCGGGCGTCGGTCAGAAAAGCAAGCCCTTGCGGGTTTGGCACAGACCGGGGTCAGGCTCTAAGGTTTCGGACTGCATCAGCGCGAGGACGAACCGGCAACGGGGAACCTCGCAGCGTGTGATGTTTGAGAACTCAACAGTGTGTCATGCATAGATTGTTGTGACGTTTGTGTGCATCTGATCCTTTTGTG